>JBBQZP010000001.1:0-367042 GCA_038207585.1 Rhodobacterales bacterium
ACTGGCGGGGGTGATAATGAGCAATCTTTTCTGGCTCACAGACGTTCAAATGGAGCGTCTGCGGCCCGTCTTTCCGAAAAGCCATGGCAGGCCGCGGGTCGATGATCCGTTGCCCGGCAACGGTTTGTCTTCAAACTGTGACAGGGGGCGCGTCTTAAGTGGGATTATATTCATCAATCGCAATGGCTTGCGATGGTCCGATGCACCCATAGAGCATGGTCCTGCGAAAACCCTCTACAACCGGTGGAAGCGTTGGGCGACAAGGATATCTTCGCCCGGATGATGCACGATCTGGCGGCAGAGGCGGCGGTGCCGAAGACGGTGATGCTGCGGCCACCGAAGCGGGCACGCTGTGGAAGCCGTCGAATGGTTACTGGGTGACCGTGGCTATGATGCGGATTGGTTCACAGATGCGTTGGAACACAAGGGGATAAGGCCGTGCATCCCAGGTCGAAAGTCCCGTAGCAAACCCGTGAAATACGACAAGCGCCGCCATAAACGCCGAAACCGCATCGAGATCATATTCGGCCGTTTGAAAGACTGGCGCAGAGTTGGACCCGCTACGACAGATGCCCAAAGGTATTCCTTTCGGCAGCCGCCCTCGCAGCAGCCGTGATGTTCTGGCTATGAAACAAGAACGAGTTCTGACCCTGGATGCCCTTTACATTGGCGACACCGGCAAAGGCGGGCGGGGCGAACCCGCGTCACTATCAGGCCGAGTTTCAGACGATCATTTCCGAAAAGCTGTTCGGCGTTGTGCGGCAACAGCGCCGGATGACCGATCTTTGCGGCGGTCCTTGCGTCGATCCCGTCGGTCACGACAAACCGGGTGTGCTTTGACATCGCCATTGTCGATCTGACCGAAGATCTGAAAGCCTCGGGTGGGAATGTGACTGTGCTTTTGTCGCTGACCGAACGGGACACCACTACTTTGATGCCTATATGGCAGGCAAAGTGGCAGATCCGGACCTTCCGGTATTAGCTTGCACGCCGGATCAGTTTCCGGATCTGATGGTCACAGTTCTGCAACGCGGCGATGTTGACGGGTGGTCCGCGCCAAAGGACATCAAGGCCGTTCGGGCAGGGGATCGTCTGGCCGCCATGCTGCCCAGCCAGGCGGTTGGGTGACGCGGGCGGTGGCCGGTTGCCCCTAAATTACGGGATTTGACGGCAACAGCAACCCGCGCAGCGCTTCATCCGAAAACGGGATCTCCAGACCGCGCCATTGGTGGACCGAGTCGGGTTCCGGCTGGTGCGCGTCAATCAGCACGGCCCGCCCACCGCGCCGCGCCACGGCATCGGCCAACCCCGATCCGACAAAGGTTTCGGGTGCAAGCGCCAACAGCGCGATGGTCAGCGTCGCCACACTCGACAGGGCAGAGACGGCGTCATCCACGGTTGGTGCAAGCAGTATCGTGGCATGCGGATCATGCTCCATAATGGCTTGCCCGATGTCCTGTGCAACGATGCTGTCGTGCACAAAAACAAGATAATTGCCCCCGGAGGAGGCTTTGGTGTCGGATATGGTCATGTGACTTCCTTAAGATTCCGGTCGAATATGGAACCCTTCGGCACAAGGCGCATTAAACTAGGACATCCCCTAACGTCGAGGAACGCGCCCAATGGCGACAAATTGCCAGTCCTGCCCGCTGCGCCGCCGCGGTCTTTTCACCCCATTCACCGAAGACGAAGTTGCGTTCATGCAGAAGTTCAAAGTGGGGGAATTGCAAGTCGATCGCGGCACCACGATCCTGATGCAGGGATCGAACAGCCCGCAGCTTTACACGGTTCTGTCGGGCATGGGCACGCGCTACACCACGCTGGAAAACGGCTCGCGGCAGGTGATCAATTTTCTTTTTCCCGGTGACTTCACAGGCTTGCAGGCGGGGCTGATGGGCGAGATGAAACACTCGGTCGAGGCGACGACCGACATGGTCTTGTGCGTGTTCAAACGCGATGATCTGTGGTCGGTGTTCAAGGCTTCGCCCGCGCGGGCTTATGACCTGACATGGATCTCGGCGGTCGAAGAGCATTTTCTGGGCGAGACGATCGCCACTTTGGGCCGACGCGATGCCGCAGAGCGCATCGCCTGGGCGCTGGTTCGGATTTACCAGCGTCTGCGCGCAGTTGGGGTGGGAGAGGCGCATTCGATCCCGCTTCCATTCCGGCAACAGGATGTCGCGGATGCGCTTGGGCTTTCTCTTGTCCATACCAACAAGACCCTGATGCGGATGCGCGAACAAGGGTTATGCGTCTGGAAGGATGGCACGCTTGTGCTGCACGACCTTGATGCGATGGCCAGTCTGGGCATGGTGGAAGAGCGCCGCGAGGAAACGCGGCCGTTGATGTGATGGCCTGCGCAAGGGCGAACTGCGCCGTGCATATATGCACAGCATCGCCGGATTTTGGCGGATGCAGGGCCTCCGGGCTTGGGATAGGCTTAGTACAATCACCACGAACGCGAGGCTTCAACGATGTCTGACACGACCTCCTACACGCCACCGAAAGTCTGGACCTGGGACGCCGAAAATGGCGGCCAGTTTGCCAGCATCAACCGCCCCATCGCCGGCGCCACGCATGACAAGGCGCTGCCGGTGGGCAAGCACCCGTTGCAGCTTTATTCGCTGGCCACCCCGAACGGGGTGAAGGTTACGGTTCTGCTGGAGGAGTTGCTGGCCGCCGGAGTTTCTGCCGCCGAATACGACGCCTGGATCATCCGCATCGGCGATGGCGATCAGTTCGGAAGCGGATTTGTCGGCGTGAATCCCAATTCAAAAATCCCGGCGCTGATGGATCATTCTGTCACACCGCCACAGCGGGTGTTCGAATCCGGCGCGATCCTTTTGTATCTGGCCGAAAAGTTCGGGATGTTCCTGCCAACGGAGCACGCCGCGCGGACCGAATGCCTGTCATGGCTGTTCTGGCAGATGGGCAGTGCGCCATATCTCGGCGGCGGCTTCGGGCATTTCTACGCCTATGCACCCGAGAAATTCGAATACCCGATCAACCGTTTCACGATGGAAACCAAGCGTCAGCTTGATGTGCTGAACCGTCAGCTTGCCGATCATCCCTTCATCGCGGGGGCCGACTATACCATCGCCGATATGGCGATCTGGGCGTGGTATGGGCAGTTGGTGCTGGGCCGCCAGTATGGCGCGGCGGAAT
The DNA here is from genome assembly GCA_038207585.1 of Rhodobacterales bacterium. Lineage (GTDB taxonomy): Bacteria > Pseudomonadota > Alphaproteobacteria > Rhodobacterales > Rhodobacteraceae > JBBQZP01. Next base: position 3,166 of record JBBQZP010000001.1, read on the forward strand.
TTCTGGATGTGGCGTCTTATACCCATGTCGTCAAATGGGCTGAAAAGATCGACGCGCGCCCGGCGGTTCAGCGGGGTCGGATGGTCAACCGGTCGTTCGGAGAGCCGGAATTGCAGCTGCACGAGCGCCACGACGCAAGCGATTTCGACACGATGACGCAAGACAAGGTTGCTCCCACCACATAAGCGTTTCACATGAAAACGGCCACAGGTGCGCACCTGTGGCCGTTTTCCATTGGCTCGACGATCAATCCCGTCCGCGAATGGGATAGTCGTTGGCCATGATGTATTTCAGCCCGCCCAACAGGCCCGCCAGATCAGGCCGCGCGAATGGCGCGTTCGAGATATCAAGCACCTGCACCTGACCCGCCGGATTTATCGCGAACAGCGCCGGTTCGGAAAATGGGCGATCGGTTTCCGTGGGCGACCGCGGGTCTGAAACATAAGTTCCCAACTTCCGCATCTGCGTGGGCGTCAGGTCGTACCCAACCGGGAACGTCCAACCCTGATCGACCACGTCCGCCTCGGCCTTTTCCTTGTGGTCGGCCGAGATGGTATAGACGGTGATGCCTTGTGCGGCAAAATCCCCCAGCATTTCTTGCAGCGTGCCAAGGTATTTCTTGCACAAGGGGCAGTGCTTGCCGCGATACACGATCAGCAGGCGCCAGCCTGACCCTTGCGCCGGAGAGATGCTACCACCCCCGGCGGTGTCCCAAGTCAAATCAGGAAACGCGTCGCCTGCGGCAAATTTGGGTGATGGCATCAGGCTTTCTCCAGCCGCTTGTTGGCCGGGAACATCACGGCAACGGCTTCGGCATCCATTTCCTTCTTGAACGTATGCTTTGACGCCAAAGTCTCGGCCGCTTGGGCGGCGGGGCGGGCGTTGATCTCATCGAGCAGGCGTTTGACATTGGGCAGCATGCCCCAAGCCTCGGCCCCGAGGATGAACGGCACCGCACGGGCCCAGCCCCAGACGGCCATATCCAGCACGGTGTAGGTATCGCCCATCATATACTTGCCCTTGGCAAGTTCGGCATCGATTAGCTTCCAGTGCCGGTCAGCCTCATAATCATAGCGGTTTACGGCGTATTCCTTGGGCTCGGGCGCGAAATGCTTGAAATGCACGGCTTGGCCGGAATACGGTCCGATCCCGCTGGACACGAACGCCATCCAAGACAGGAAGCGCGCCTGTTCCTTGTCGGGCTTGCCCGGCAGAAACTTGCCGTGCTTTTGCGCCAGATACATCAGGATTGCCGCGCTGTCGAAAACTGCCGCGTCACCATCGGTCAGCGCCGGGGTCTTGGCATTCGGGTTGATCGCCAGAAATTCCGGCGAAAACTGCTCGCCCTTGCGGGTATCGACCGGGACGACCTGATACTCGGCGCCCAACTCCTCCAGCAGCAGCGCCACTTTGGCAGGGTTCGGCGACGGGTGGTAATAGAATTTGAGCATGGGAATCTCCGGTTACGGGTTGGTATGACGATCAGCGCACCATGTCGATTTTGTAATGATCAGTCAAGAATGGCCTTGGTCAAGAAACCGTGCTAAGGGTGTCACATGGCCGGAACCCGACACTTTGACACCGACGATGTGCTGACCAAAGCCACGCAGGCCTTCTGGCGCGATGGCTATGAGGCGACGTCGATCCAGACGCTGGAGGCCGCAACCGGCCTTGGGCGCGGCAGTCTTTACAACGCCTTTGGTGACAAGGCGGCGCTGTTTCTGGCGGTGCTGGATCACTACGCAAAGACCGTGGGGGCCGCACCGCTGGCGCATCTGGCCAACGCCGATGTGCGCGCGGGGCTTGAAGCGATGCTGCGTGCCATTGCCGCCCGGATGGATACACCGGGCCGCCCACGCGGATGCCTTTTGACAAATTCATGTCTTGCCCCCGCCGGGCAGACCGAGGTTGAGGCGCGGATTGCCACGCTGATGGGGGGCATGCAGGCGGCGCTTGAGGCGGCGTTGCGGCGCGGGGTGGAAACGGATCAGTTGGCCTCCGGCGCTGATGTAGTTGCGCTGGCGCGGTTTTACTGCGCTGTGGTGCGGGGCATCGGTGTCAGCCACAAGGCGGGGGCGGACCTTGCCGCGCTGACCAGCATCGTCGACGTGGCAATGCGGGCGTTTCCCAAACCCTGACGCAAACTGAAATGCCGCGTGAAAATTGCACGGAAACTTGCCCTTTCACGCAACAGCCGCATGTCCTATCAGATGTTGATGATTTCACTCTCCCACCAAACCTCGCCTGATCTTGGCCCTTTGGATGACCTGATCGCCTGCCCGACCTGTGATGCGCTTTTGCATGTTTCCGTGCCGGATGTGGGCGGCAAGGCGCGGTGTCATCGTTGCCACACCACATTGATGGCCCCGAAAGACAGCGCCATGACGCGGATGCTGATGCTGTCGGTCACCGCCGTGGTGCTGATGTTCGCGGCGGTATTCTTTCCGTTTCTGGAGATTGGCGCGGGCGGGCGCACACAGCGCAGTTCGGTCTTTGACGCGGTTCTGGTGTTTTCGGACGGGCTTTTGCTGCCATTGACGGCGGCGCTGGCGATTTTCATCGTGATCTTGCCGATCCTGCGGCTGTCGGCGATGTCTTACGCGCTGGCCCCGATGGCTTTGGGCAACAAACCTGCGCGCCACGCCGAACGTGCCTTTCGTCTGGCCGAGGCGATGCGTCCCTGGGCGATGGCCGAGATTTTCATCGTCGGCGTGGCGGTTGCCCTGGTGAAAGTGGCCGGATTGGCCAAAGTCTCGCTTGGCCCCGCCTTCTGGGCCTTTGTGGCGCTGGTCATCGTGACCGCGCTAAATGACACCCTTATGTGCAGGCTGACCTTGTGGAAAACGCTGGAAGACCGACGCAAATCCTGACCGCGCGCGAGGCCGGGCTGGTCGGCTGCCGGGTGTGCGCCAAGGTGCATCCGCGCGGCACGCGGGCCTGCGTGCGCTGCGGCAGCCCCCTGCGCAGCCGCGACGCGCACAGCTTGCAACGCGCCATGGCTTGGCTTTTCGCCGGGATGGTGCTGTATGTTCCCGCCAACATCTACCCGATGCTTTTGACCACAACTCTGGGCCAGACCTCCGAGAATACTATCGTCGGCGGGGTGATTGATCTGATGCACCACGGATCATACGGGATTGCGACGATTGTCTTTGTCGCCTCGGTCCTGATTCCGATCGGCAAATTCCTTGCGATCATCTATCTGGCACTTAGCATCGAACACCCGCGCAGCGTTTCCCCCCATCGCCGCCAGCAGCTGTTTGAGGTGGTCGAATTCGTCGGGCGCTGGTCTATGATCGACGTCTTCGTGGTTGCGATCTTGTCAGCGCTGGTTCAGTTGAAAGCGCTGGCCACGGTCAATCCCGGAATTGCGGCCATCAGTTTTGCGCTGTCTGTGGTGTTTACCATGCTGTCCGCGCTAAGTTTCGATTCCCGCACCATCTGGGATAGCAACAGGGCTGCCAAAGCATGACGAACCTTGAGCCCGCAGATATGGATATCGAGGCCCCGGGCCGTCCGTTCTGGCGCAATCTTTCGGTCATCTGGTTGGTGCCGATTCTGGCGTTGGTGGTGTCTTTGGGCGTGGCCTGGCAAAGCTATTCCGGCCGGGGTGAGTTGATTGAAATTTCGTTCAAGGATGCAGGCGGCGTCACGGCGGGGGAAACCACGCTGCGCTACCGCGATGTGGTGATCGGCACAGTGGAAACGATACGGTTCAACGGTGATCTCTCGAAGGTCATCGTATCGGCGCGGGTTGATCAAAGCGTTGCTCCGTATCTTGATGAAAGCGCGTCGTTCTGGGTGGTGCGCCCACAAGTCACGACACGCGGCATCTCGGGCCTGTCGACCGTTCTGTCGGGCGTCTACATCACGGGTGATTGGGATACCAAGGTCGGCACGGCAAAGCAGCGGTTCGATGGCAAGGACATCGCGCCCTTGGTCGCACCCGGCCGCAAGGGCACACGCATCACGCTGCGTGGTAATGATGGAAACATCCTGTCAGCCGGTGCGCCCATCATCTTCAAGGGCATCGAGGTTGGCCGGCTGGAAGAGCCGCGACTGACGGATTCCGGCAATTCGGTTCTGGTCGGGGCCTTTATCGACGCGCCGCAGGATAAACGGCTGACCACGGCAACACGGTTCTGGGATACCTCGGGGTTTACCGTAAAATTCGGCGCGCAGGGCTTTGCGCTGGATGTCAAAAGCCTGTCGTCGCTGCTGGCGGGGGGCCTTGAGTTTGCCGATATCTATGAGGGCGGCCAGCCCATCCCCGACGGCTATGTTTATACAATCTACGTCGATGAGGAAACGGCGCGCAAAAGTCTCGCCAACCGGACCATCGCCGATGGGGTCAACCTGACCATTCCCTTTGACGATGCGATTTCGGGTCTGGCCGTTGGCGCGCCGGTTCGCTTTGGCGGCGTGCAGGTCGGAGAGGTCAGCGCCATTGTCGCCCGCGCCGGGGCCAACCCCGATAACCCGAACGGACCGGTGCAACTGGTGGCCAATGTGGTGATCGATCCGGTTCAGATGGGAATGACCGGTGGTTCGGAAAACGGCGAGATGCTCGATTTCTTTGCCGGAGAGGTCGAGAAGGGCCTGCGCGCCAAACTTGGAACCGAAAGTTTGTTCAGCGGCGCGCTGGTCGTCGATCTGGTTCGGATTGAAAACCCTACGCCAGCCATCCTGCGCCGGGACGGGCAGCCCTATCCGATCTTGCCGTCGGTCCCGTCGGAAATGTCCGATTTCACGGCGACGGCCGAAGGCGTACTCAAGCGGATCAATTCGCTGCCCATAGAAGAGCTGATGACGCAGACGACCGAACTGATCAGCAGTGTGAACAAGATCGTGTCGTCCGAAAGCACGCAGGCGCTGCCCGATGAAGCCCGCGCAATTCTGTCGAACGTGCGCACCCTGATTGCCGACGATGCGACGCAGGCGCTGCCGGGAGAGTTGCGCGCCGCAGTGGCCGATCTGCGCTCCGTTGTGGCCGATCTTCGGTCTGCGGGGGCGATTGAAAGCCTGACCTCGGCGCTGAAGAATGCCGACCGCATTGCCGCCAATGTGGCAACAGCTTCGGACCAGTTTCCGCAGATCGTCGATCAGCTTCACACGCTGACGGAAAAGGTGAATGCGCTGAAAGCGGATGAGCTTGTCGCCTCGGCGCAGGCACTGATCGACAGCGCGAACAAGCTGGTCGACAGCGATGCAACCCGTGCGTTGCCCGCATCGCTGGCCAGTGCGCTGGACGAAGTGCAAAAAATTCTGGTCGATCTGCGCGAAGGCGGGGCGATCAGCAATGTGAACGCAACGCTGGATTCGGCGCGCAAAGCGGCCGATTCCGTGGCCAGTTCGGTGGACAAGCTGCCGCAACTGACTGACCGTCTGAACACCCTGCTGGCCCGCGCCGATACAGTGCTTTCGGCTTACGGCGAGCGGTCGGATTTCAACGATGAAACGGTAGCAACCCTGCGCGAAATCCGTCAGGCGGCGACTGCTGTATCCAAACTGGCGCGGACGATCGAACGCAATCCAAATTCCTTACTGATCGGTAAATAAGATGATGATGCGCAACCTTGCCCTGTGTGCCGTGCTGATACTTTCGGCCTGTGGATCGAAATCGCTTTATCTGATCGACCGCCCCGTCACGGCCGAGAGAATCCGCGTGTCGGTGGCCACGGTCGAGGTGAAGGACGCAACCTTGCCCGCCTATGCCGAAGCCTCGGAAATTGCTGTGCAGGATGCGGATGGTGCGCTGACCACGATCAAGGGCGCTTTGTGGGCAGAAGACCCGGCAAGTGCCGTTACCCGCGCCATTGCCTATAATCTGGAAGAGGTCAGCACTGCCAGTGTTGCCGCCGAGCCCTGGCCACTGGCCGACAGCCCGGATGCGCAGATCGACCTTCGGATCGACCGGATGCTGGCCCGCGCTGATGGGCAGTTCGAACTTGGCGGGCAGTTTGCCATCACCTCACCCAGCGGCAATCGCCGTGAACGGTTGCAGCGCTTTTCGATCCTGACACCCCTTGCCGATGACGCGCCGGGCACCATCGCGGCGGCTACTTCGGCGGCCCTAGTGCAACTGAGCACCGATATCGCGCAGGCGTTGCGCTAAGCCTCGGGTCACGCCGCCGATGATTGCGCCTGCTGTTCGGTAAACACTCGCTTTGTTGCATGATAGGTGGTGACGACAGCGGCAACGTCGATCTGCCCCGCCTCGCCGCACCCGGCCTGCCGTTCCCCTTTTTGACACAGCGCCGCAAGGTCCGCGAACCCAAGGTTCAGCGCGCTGCCCTTCAGAAAGTGAAGATCGCCGCCCAGCGTTTCCCTGTCGGGGTTCGCTGACAGGCGTGCGATGATTTCATCGGTTTCCTCCAGAAATAGATCCACCACTTCGGCGAAGTCATCTTCGCCAATCTCAAGACGTAATTCCACCACCCGCGCCCAGTCTATCATCCGACCCCCCATTTCCCCGATGTAAGGCATGTCCCACCCGGCAAAAATGCGCCCGTTGGCTTAACAACAGGTAATGGCCGCCCCGACCTTTCCCGTCGCATTTTAGGTTTCACGGTCTGTTAAGCCGGGACGTGGATAGGTGGGCGGCATGAAACACCGGTGCCGCCTTGATTGAACGTTCCGCCCGCGCAACCGAACCGACGCCCATCATGGATGAGGCGCAGCCCCGGCATGTGCTGATCGCGGATGACAGCAAGGCGCAGCGCCGCTTGCTGGCGCTTTCGCTACAACGGTCAGGCTACCGTGTGACCGAGGCAGAATCAGGGCAAGAGGCGCTGGCCTTGTGCCTTGAGACGGCCTTTGATTTCGTGATCAGCGACTGGATGATGCCGGGCCTGACAGGCCCCGAATTCTGCACCGCTTTCCGCGCCCTGCCGCATGACAATTACGGGTATTTCATCCTTCTGACGTCACATTCCGAAAAGAATGAGGTGGCAAAGGGGTTTGACTGCGGCGCCGATGATTTCCTGACCAAGCCGGTCAGTGCCGACGAATTGCGCGCCCGGCTGCGTGCGGGCGAGCGTATCCTAGGCATGCAGGCCGAACTTGTGGCCAAGAACGATCTGATCGGTGAAACGCTGGGCCAGTTGCAAAAGGTCTACGATTCGCTTGACCGCGATCTGATCGAGGCGCGCAAGGTGCAGCAAACGCTGGTGCGCGACCGGCACCGCGATTTCGGGCAGGGTGCTGTGTCCATCCTGCTGCGGCCCTCGGGGCATGTGGGGGGTGATCTGGCCGGGTTCTTTGCCATCACCGACCACCGGATTGGTGTTTATTCGGTAGATGTTTCGGGCCACGGCGTTGCCTCGGCCATGATGACGGCGCGGCTGGCGGGGTTGTTGTCAGGCTCGTCGCCCGATCAGAACATCGCGCTGACCAATGCGCCGGATGGCAGCCGCGACGCCTGGCCACCCGAAGTTGTGGCCGCCCGCCTGAACCGCATGATGATGGAGGAACTGGGGGTCGATCAGTACTTCACGCTCGCCTATGCCGAGATTGATCTGACGACTGGCGCGGTCATGCTGGTGCAGGCCGGGCATCCGCATCCGGCGATTTTGCGGGCAGATGGCGGGGTTGAATATCTGGGCGACGGCGGTCTGCCCATCGGGCTGATCGACGGCGGCAGTTTTGACCGCATCAGGGCGCAGCTTGCTCCGGGCGATCGGTTGTTCCTGATGTCAGACGGCATCACCGAATGCCCCGATCCGATGGGCGACGAACTGGGAACCGAAGGTTTCACACGGATGCTGGGCATGGTGCGGGACCTCGACGATCAACCGCTGTTGGAGGCGTTGGTCTGGCACCTGAACACCCATGCCGGGGGTGAGGATTTCCCCGATGATGTGTCGGGGGCGCTTTTCCATTACACCGGCTGACCGCTAGCCCGCCGCACCCACAAACCGCGCCAGCATCCCCCGGTCGCCCGGATTGCCCAGTAGTGCCAGCGCCTCATTCACCGGCAGCCAGATCGCCGTATGTCCGGCCTCGGTCGGCGGGCCAAGGCGGCGGACGGGATGGGCAGCGTAAACCGTGCAGACCTTTTCGGCCCAAAGATCGTATTCCGGCATATAGGTGAACCTCCGGAACGCCCCCAGCCTGCGCAACCCCGCTATGCGCCAGCCGGTTTCCTCCATCACCTCACGGTGCAGCGCAGGGATCGGATGCTCACCGGGGTCTATCCCCCCGCCGGGCAACTGAAATTCGGGCATGGGCTCCATCTGATGCGTTGCAAGCAGACTGCCGCCCCGCAGCAAAATCGCATAAACGCCGGGCCTGCGCCGGTAGATGCGGCCCGGTTCGGGCGGCGTGCCGTATCGTCTGATCATGCCCTGCCCCTTGGTCCTGCGGTTGCCCTGCCTATATAGGCACGGTATGCCAAGGCTGGCTTGCCAAGGAAACCCCATGACCACGCTCTCGCAAATTGCCTGGGACGATACCGTCCTGCCCTTTCAGCTTGACCGCTCGGATATCCGTGGCCGCGTTGTGCGGCTGGACGGAGTATTGGATCAGGTTCTGAGCAAGCATGATTATCCCCGCCAGATCGAGGCGATGGTGGCCGAGGCAACGCTGCTGACCGCGCTGATCGGCCAGACGATCAAGCTGCGCTGGCGGCTGTCGTTACAGGTGTTCGGCAAGGGTGCCGTCAAGATGGTGGCGACCGATTATTATGGCCCCACCGATGACGGCCAGCCCGCCCGGATGCGTGCCTATGCCAATTTCGACGCCGACAAGCTTGACCCGGACCTGCCCGGTTTTGACCAACTGGGCGACGGGTACTTTTCGATGCGCATCGACCAGGGGCCGGGCACAACGCCCTATCAGGGGGTCACACCGCTTGCGGGCGGGTCGCTTTCGGCCACGGTGCAGACCTATTTTGCGCAGTCAGAACAATTGCCGACGCGGTTCTCGCTGACCTTCGGGCGCAGTCAGAAGCCGGGCGCGGCAGAGCATTGGCGCGGTGGGGGCGTGATGCTGCAGCACATGCCCAAAGCCTCTCCCTTCGTGACATCGCCCGATCTTCCGGGCGGGTCGGGCGAGGGCGGCTTGCTCACGCCCGAGGATATTCTGGAAGGTGACGCGGGCGAAAATTGGCGTCGCGTGAACCTGCTGCTTGATACCGTCGAAGAGCTGGAGCTTGTTGGCCCGACCGTGCAGCCGACCGACCTTCTGGTGCGCTTGTTCCATGAGGAAGGGCCGCGGGTTTACGATGCGCAGCCGGTGCGGTTTGGCTGTTCGTGTTCGGCAGATAAGGTGCGCAATTCGCTGGGCATCTATTCGCAGAAAGAGCTGAAACACATGACCACCGACGAGGGCATCCTGACCGCCGATTGCCAGTTCTGCGGCGCGCATTATGAATTCGACCCCAAAACGCTGGGGTTCGAGGCGGTGCAGGGCGATGACACCTGATGCGCTGCGCCGAGCCTTGCTGCGCGATGTGGGCGCGTCGTCGGATTTCGACCTGAACCCCGCGATCAGCTTGCCGCCGGGGCGTGTCTTGCGTCCTGCGGCGGTGCTGATTGCGATATGGGAAAGGCCGCAGGGGGCGCAGGTGATCCTGACCAAGCGGTCGTCACATCTGCAACACCATCCCGGCCAGATCGCCTTTCCCGGCGGCAAGATTGATGCGGGCGACGCGGGGCCAGAGGCTGCGGCCCTGCGTGAGGCGCATGAGGAGATTGGGCTGGACCCGGCATCCGTGCAGGTTCTGGGCCGTCTGGCGCCGCATGAAACCGTGACGGGATTCACGATCACCCCGATTTTGAGCCATGTTCGGCACGATTTTACCCCCATCCCCGAGGCGGGCGAAGTGGACGAGGTGTTCACCGTGCCGCTGTCGCATCTGTTGAACCCTGCTGCTTATGCCATTGAACGGCGGCGCTGGCGCGGCGAATGGCGTCGTTTCTATGCCGTTCCTTACGGGCCCTATTACATCTGGGGCGCCACCGCCCGCATCCTGCGCGGATTGGCGGAGTGTTTGGTATGAAAGTCACCGGCGATTGGCTGACGAACCCGGCAACACAAACCGTCTGCGCCTGCCTGACCGGGACCGGGCATCAGGCACTGTTTGTGGGCGGCTGTGTGCGCAATGCGCTGATCGGGGTAGCGGTGTCGGACATCGACATTTCCACCGATGCCTTGCCGGAAAAAGTCACTAATCTGGCGGAAGGTGCCGGTTTCAAGGTTGTACCGACCGGCTTTGAGCATGGCACGGTTACAGTGATAGCCGGTGGTATCCCGCATGAGGTCACCACCTTTCGCCGCGATATCAAAACCGACGGGCGTCATGCCGTGGTGGCGTTTTCCACCGATATTGCCGAGGATGCCCAGCGCCGTGATCTGACGATGAACGCGCTTTACTGCACACCGGATGGGTCGGTTGTGGACCCATTGGGCGGCCTGCCCGACCTGATGGCGCGGCGGGTGCGGTTTGTCGGCGATGCGGAGGCTCGGATCACTGAGGATTATCTGCGTATCCTGCGGTTCTTCCGGTTTTACGCGATCTACGGCGATCCGGCGGGCGGGGTAGACGCCGAGGGTCTTGCGGCCTGCGCCGCACATGCCGAAGGGTTGGCAAAGATTTCGCGTGAACGCATCGGGGCGGAAATGCGCAAATTGCTCGCCGCGCCCGACCCTGCGCCTGCAGTCGCCAGCATGGCACAGGCGGGTGTGTTGGCGCAGGTGATTGCCGGGGCCGACCCGCGCGCACTGGCCCCGCTGATCCATCTGGAGGGTAATTTACCGCCCCGCTGGCTGCGCCGTCTTGTGGTGCTTGGGGGGACAGGTCAGACCGAGGCGCTGACGCTATCACGCGCGGAAAGCACCAATTTGGGCCATATCAGAGACGAAATCGGTGCTTTGACCCGCGCGACAGAACTTGGCTATCGCCACGGTGCTGACATCGCGCAAGACGTCCTCCTTGCCCGTGCCGCGATGATGGAATCGCCACTGCCGCCAGAGTGGAAAGCGGCGATTCAGCACGGCGCTGACGCCACTTTCCCCATTACAGCCGCCGATCTGATGCCTGCGTTGCAAGGCCCCGCACTTGGGGCGAAACTCAAGGCGCTTGAAACCCGTTGGATCGCGTCGGATTTTGTGCTTTCGCGCACGGAACTTTTGGCCTGACCCCCGGTTTTCCTTCGGCAGATTCTGCGGTATAGGATCGGCGCACAACTCAGGTGTCACCCCATGTTCCGCTTTTTCGAAACCCTCGTGGACCCGTATGGTCCCTACGAGCAGACCGACGCGCCGCCGCGCCGGCTCTGGCCGTTTCTGCGCACCTATATGCAGCCGTTCTGGGGGGTTTTCGCGGTCACAACCGTGCTGTCGGTCCTGAACGCCGCCTTTGACGTGGGGCTGATCTGGTATGTCGGGCGGCTGGTCGATGTGCTGGCGACGGGCGAGCCGGTTCAGGTCTGGCAGCAGTATGGCACCGAGATCATTCTGGTGGCGCTGGCAGTTCTGATCCTGCGGCCGTTGATTGCGGGCACCGATGTGGCGCTGTTGCACAACACGATCCTGCCGAATTTCGGCACGCTGATCCGGCACCGCGCGCATGCGCATGTGCTGCGCCAGCCCGTCGGGTTCTTTGAAAGCGATTTTACGGGCAGGCTGGCAAACCGTGTGATGCAGACACCGCCTGCGGCAGGCGATGCGGTGTTCCAGACCTTTGATGCGGTGGCTTTTGCGTCGGTCACGCTGGTCGGGGCTGCGGCGATGCTGGCCAGTGCCGATCTGCGGTTGATGGTGCCTTTGCTGGTATGGTTCGGGCTTTACGCGCTTTTGGTCCGCTGGACGTTGAAGCGTGCGGGGCCAGCGTCAACCGCGTCATCTAACGCGCGTTCGGCGGTGTCGGCGCGGGTGGTCGATGCTTACACGAATATCCACTCGGTCAAGATGTTTGCGCATCACAAAAAGGAACTTGCCTTTGCGCATGAGGCGATTGAGGATTTGCGCCAGACCTTTGGCCGCGAAATGCGGATCATCACCAAGATGGATGTAGCACTTACCGTGCTGAACGGCGGGCTGATCGTGGCGGTGACGGGCTGGGCTATGCTGCTTTGGTATCAGGGGCAGGCGAGTGTCGGCACGGTGGCCGCGGCAACCGCGCTGGTGCTTCGGCTGAACAACATGACCTATTGGGTGATGTGGGCGACCACCAGTCTGGTGCAGGCTTTGGGTATCGTGGCCGAGGGGATGGAGACGATTGCGCAGCCGATCACGCTGGTTGACAGCGCGGGCGCGCCTGACCTTGATCTGCGCGAGGGGCGGGTGCAGATCACCGGCCTGTCGCATCACTACGGGCGCGGGTCGGGCGGGTTGCAGGATGTGACGATGACGATCAATCCCGGCGAAAAGATCGGCGTCGTGGGCCGGTCGGGGGCGGGGAAATCGACGCTGGTGAAGCTGATGCTGCGGTTTTACGATGCCGAGGCTGGGGCGATCATGATCGACGGGCAGGATATCACGGCGGTCACGCAAGACAGCCTGCGCCGCCAGATCGGCATGGTGCAGCAGGACTCAAGCCTGATGCACCGGTCAGTCCGCGACAACATCCTGTATGGCCGCCCAGATGCCTCCGAGGCCGAGATGGTTGAGGCCGCCAAACGGGCCGAGGCGCATGACTTCATCGAAACCCTGCAAGATCCGCAAGGACGCACCGGCTATGACGCGCATGTAGGTGAGCGGGGGGTGAAACTTTCGGGCGGGCAACGCCAGCGCATCGGGATTGCGCGGGTCATGCTGAAGGATGCGCCGATCCTGATTCTGGACGAGGCGACAAGTGCTTTGGATAGCGAGGTTGAGGCGGCGATTCAGGATACTCTTTACGGAGTGATGGAAGGCAAGACTGTTATTGCCATCGCGCACCGGCTTTCAACGATTGCCGCGATGGACCGGATTGTTGTGCTGGAGGATGGCCGCGTTGCCGAAGTGGGCAGCCACGCCGAATTGCTGCGCGCGCCCAATGGGCTATATGCAAGGTTCTGGAACCGCCAGTCAGGCGGGTTCATCGGAACCGAGGATGCCGCCGAATGAAGGCGCTGAGCAATCTTGCAGGCTATATCGACGCCTTCCGCCCCGCCGACGGCCCGCCGCCGCAGGTGCTGTGGCCGTTCATGCGCTGGGCGCTTGCGGGCTCGTGGCCGGTGCTGTGGGTGGCCGGCATCATTTCCGCCATCGCAGGCAGCATGGAGGTGGTGTCGGCGCTGGTTCTGGGTTGGGTGATTGACGCGGCCATTTCGGCGGGCCCGGTGAATTTCTGGGCCGATACGGCAGGACTGATCTTCTGGTTTGTGGCGTTCTATATGGTTTTGCGGCCTTTGGCGTTTGCGGCGTCGGCTGCGTCAAACTCGATCATCGTCGGGCCGAATGTGATGCCTTTGGTTCTTAGCCGTCTGCACCGCTGGACGCTGGGGCAAGCGGTCACGTTCTTTGACAACGATTTCGCGGGGCGGATTGCGCAAAAGCAGATGCAGGCTGCGCGGGCGATTACGGATACCGCGACCGAGGTGATCAATACCGTGGCCTTTGCGCTTGCGTCGGTCATCGGGTCGGTCGTGTTTCTGATCGCGATTGACTACCGCGTGGCGCTGGCTTTGGCGGTGTGGCTGGTGATTTATATCCTGCTGATCCGGTTTTTCCTGCCGCGCATAAAGGTGAATGCGGCGGCACGGGCAGCGGCGCGGGCGATGGTTTCGGGGCAGGTGGTTGATACGATCACCAACATCAAGACTGTGAAGCTGTTCGCCCATGCTGCTTACGAGGACCGCGTGGCGCTGAAGTCGATGGAGGTGTTCCGCGCACGGTCCATCGAATTCGGCGAAATCTCCACCTGGTTCCGCCTTGCTCTGATGACGCTGGCCGGAATTTTGCCGGTATTCCTGATTTTCGGCACGCTGTGGCTGTGGCAAAAGGGGCTGGCCACACCGGGTGAGATTGCAACCTCGGGCGCCATCGCGATGCGCATTTCGCAGATGTCGGGCTGGGTCAGTTTCACGCTGATGTCGATCTATACCAGCATCGGCGAGGCGGAAGATGGCATGAACACGCTCGCCGCCCCGCATACCCTTGCCGACGCGCCGGGTGCGGTCGCTCTGCCGCGCGTTGCGGGTGAGATAACGTTTGATGGCGTAAGTTTCGCCTACGGGCGCGGGCGGGCGGGGGTGTCGGGTATCAACCTGACCATTCATGCGGGGCAGAAACTGGGGATCGTCGGGGCGTCGGGTGCGGGGAAATCGACGCTGGTTTCGCTGTTGCTCCGCCTTTATGACACCGAATCCGGGCGGGTTCTGATCGACGGTCAGGATGTGCGCGGCGTCACGCAGGAGTCCCTGCGCCGCCAGATCGGGATGGTCACGCAGGAAACCGCGATGTTCAACCGGTCTGCGCGTGACAATATCCAGTATGGCCGCCCCGAAGCGGATGAAGACGACGTGATCGCCGCTGCCAAACAGGCCGAGGCACATGAATTCATTCAGGATATGGCCGATCACAATGGCCGCACCGGCTATGCCGCCTATCTGGGGGAACGCGGGGTGAAGCTGTCGGGTGGCCAGCGCCAGCGCATCGCCCTTGCCCGCGCCTTTGTGAAAGACGCGCCGATTCTGGTACTGGACGAGGCGACAAGCGCCTTGGACAGCGAGGTTGAGGCCAGTATTCAGGAAGCGTTGGGCCGGGTGATGGAGGGCAAGACCGTGCTGGCCATCGCGCACCGGCTTTCGACCATCGTGATGATGGACCGCATCATTGTGCTGGACAAAGGCCGCATTGTCGAAGACGGCACGCATGACGAACTTCTGGCGCGGGGCGGGCTTTATGCGCGCTATTGGAACCGCCAGTCCGGCGGGTTCATCGGCGTGGACGACGATCAGAAAGCGGCAGAGTGACCATAACAATCGAACGGCTGGGCCATCTGGGCGACGGTATCGCGCGGGGGCCAGAGGGGCCTTTGTTCGTGCCGCAAACCCTTCCGGGTGAGGTGATCGAAGGCTCTGTAGCGGGCGATCAGGTCACCGGCATTAAAATCCTAACGCCAAGTGCCGACCGCGTGCGCCCGCCCTGCCCCCATGCCCGGACCTGTGGCGGCTGCCTGATGCAGCACGCGGGCGACGGGTTCGTGGCGGACTGGAAACAGGGCATCGTCGTGGGCGCTTTGGCCGGGCAGGGGCTGGAGGCGGTCTTTCGCCCGATGCTCACCTCGCCGCCTCGCAGCAGGCGAAGGGCGACGATTGCCGGGCGGCGCACGAAATCTGGCGCTTTGCTGGGCTTTCATGCGCGGGCGTCGGATATGCTGGTTGCCATTCCGAATTGCCAGCTTTTGCACCCCGATCTGATGGCCACTTTTCCGGGGCTGGAGGCTTTGGTGATCGCGGGCGCGTCACGCTCGGGCGAGGTGTCGCTGACGGTGACGGCCAGCCTTGCCGGGCCGGATGTGTCGGTTCAGGGCGGCAAGCCATTGGATTCCGCGATGCGCGCCGATCTTGCCCGCATTGCCGAAACCCACGGCATCGCACGGCTGACATGGGATAGTGAGGTTGTGGCGCTGCGCGTGGCCCCGATGCAACGGATGGGCCGCGCGCTGGTCGCTCCACCCCCCGGCGCGTTCCTGCAGGCCACGGCCGAGGGCGAGGCGGCGCTTGTTGCAGCGGTGCGTGAGGCTTTGGGGCCGGGAATGAAGCGGGTGATCGACCTTTTCGCAGGTTCGGGCACGTTTGCGCTGCCTTTGGCCGAACAGGCCGAAGTTCATGCCGTGGAAAGCGACGCGGCGATGCTCGTCGCTTTGGACAAGGGCTGGCGGCAGGCCGAGGGGTTGAAGCGGGTCACTACCGAAGCGCGCGACCTGTTCCGCCGCCCTCTGGAACCTGATGAATTCAAGGGAGCAACCGGCGTTGTGATTGACCCGCCCCGCGCCGGGGCAGAGGCGCAGATGGCAACGCTGGCGCGGTCGGGCGTGCCGGTGATCGCCGCCGTGTCCTGCAACCCCGCCACCTTTGCCCGCGACGCCAAGGTGCTGATTGCGGGCGGTTATCACCTGGATTGGGTGCAGGTTGTGGATCAATTCCGCTGGTCGCCGCATGTTGAACTTGTGGCACGCTTCAGCCTTGCCCATATCTGACCGAACAACAGGATCGGGACAGATGGGTATTCGGGAAAAGACAGCACTGTGGCTGGAGACAAGCCTTATTGTCAACGCGATTACGGCTGTGATCCTGCTGAACGCGGTGGTTCTGGGCATGGAAACATCGGACCGGCTGATGGTCGGATTCGGGCCGCTGATCCTGTTCGTCGACACGCTTTGCCTGTGGATTTTTATTGCCGAACTTGGGCTGAAGCTGTTTGCGCAGGGCGGGCGGTTTTTCAGATCGGGTTGGAACGTGTTTGACCTGATCATCGTCGGCGGTGCGCTTATCCCCGGATCCCAGACGCTTTCGGTGCTGCGCGCGATGCGGATATTGCGGGTGCTGCGGATCATTTCGGTGGCGCCGCGACTGCGCCGGGTTGTCGAAGGGTTCATCACCGCCCTGCCCGGCATGGCCAGCGTGTTCCTGCTGATGGCGATCATCTTCTATATCGGCGCGGTGATGGCGACCAAGCTCTTTGGCACGGAATTTCCCGATTGGTTTGGCACCCTTGGCCGATCGGCCTATACGCTGTTCCAGATCATGACGCTGGAAAGCTGGTCGATGGGCATCGTGCGCCCGGTGATGGAGGCGCAGCCCTATGCCTGGGCGTTCTTTGTTCCGTTCATCATGGTGACGACCTTCGCCGTGGTGAACCTGCTGGTCGGTCTGATCGTGAATTCGATGCAAGAGGCGCACAGCGAAGAGGCCAACAGCAAGACCGACGCCTACCGGGACGAGGTTCTGCACCGCCTTGCGGAAATTGAATCGCGCATCGACGCGGCACAAAAGCCGCGATCTGACTAAACCGTGTTCTCCAAACCGTAACGAACACTTTTCAAATCAGTGTAATTTTAGTATTCATTACAAAAAAGCGAAGTCGAGGGTCGGGCGTGAAACTCATAAAAGCTGTTGTCGTTTTGGTGATGCTTGTTGCAATCACAGGTTGTTCGCGCGCGCCGTCAAAGTTTCTTTCCTATAACGGCCCCGAGGTTACGGAAATTCAGGTCCACAAGGGCGACCGTAAACTTTACCTTATTCACGACACCACGGTGCTGAATGTGTATGATGTCAAACTGGGCTTTGCACCAACTGGTCACAAATCGTTCGAGGGCGATGGGCGCACGCCGGAAGGGGCTTACTACATAAACTTCCGCAACCCCAAAAGCCGCTACCATCTGGCGTTGCAGATTTCCTATCCGAACGACATCGACCGCGCCTTTGCGCTTGCCGCCGGTAAGCCGCCGGGGGGTGACATCTTCATTCATGGTCGCTCGGATTACAAAGGCATCAACAAGGATGACTGGACCGCAGGGTGCATCGCGGTGACGGACCGGGAAATGGAAGTCATCTATTCTATGGTCAAGACCAATACACCGATCTACGTCCTGCCCTGACGCCGAGACTTACTGCGTCGGCGTTGCCGTGCGGCCGTCAACTTCGGAGCTGACCGTGCGGCCCAGACCGAAATTCTGGACCTGCGCATAGGCCGGGCGGGTGTTATCGCCCAGAACGGCCGTCCACCAGATCTTGCCATTGGGTTCCTGCCACCAGGAAAATCCCAACTCGTCTGACTTGGGGTCAAGGATCACGGCGCGGGTTTCGGGTTCTGCCATCCAGGCCGACAGGGTTTCAAGCTCGGTCTCATAGGTTTCCGAGATCAGCTCGCCCGTCAGACGCCCAGTGTAGCCGACGCGCTGCACCCGGACCAGCGGCGACGATCCGTCAGACCCGAAATGCCAGGGACGGTTCTGGATCGACATGTCGCGGGCGTGGGTGGCCGCAGCGGCGTTCAGTTGCGCATTAAAGGCAAGCGGCGCGATGTTGCGCGCTGATCGAAGGGTGTTCATCGAATCCAGCAGACGGAACGTGATCTCGTTCTGGTTCTTGGGGGTGATCTTGTAGACCTGCGGCAGGGGCCTGCCATCCGGACCAAGCTGCGGTGCGTTCGATGCACAGGCCGACAGTGCTGCCAGACCAACCATTCCCAAAACAGACCGTCTTTGCATCATTTTCCCAATTCAGAAGTGTATCGCGAGTGTCTCTTACAGGCTCGTGACGCCTACTTCAAATGCAACCCTGTGTGACATCGGCGGATTACAGCAGTTTGATTTGCGATTGCCACAGCATCGGAGTAAACAACGCCCAATCGTTGCAAAAGGACCATGCCCAATGGCTGCAAATTCTTTCGATCCAAATCGTCGTGTGTTGATGGCCGGCGCTGCGGCCTTGCTTGGTTCGGCGGCCGTGCCCGCGTTCGGGCAGACCGCCGATGCATCGGGGCCGCGCAACAACATCTCCAGCTTCCGGATGCTGGATTGGCAGGATCACTTCGCCGATACCCGGAATGGCGCAATTCTGGTCGATACTGAATCGCGGGCCCTGCATTTCTGGTCCGAGGATCAGGCGGTGTACCGTCTGTTCCCGACATCGGTTCCGCTGACGGATGATCTGACACGCCGGGGTCGCACCGAAGTGGTCGACAAGGTTGTCGGCCCATCATGGCGCCCGACCCCTGCGATGCGCGAGCGCAACCCAGATTGGCCGGAATTCATTGGCCCCGGCCCCGACAACCCGTTGGGCACGCACGCATTGTATCTGTCGTGGCAGTATTACCGCATCCACGGCACGCATGACACACGCAAGATCGGGCGGCGGTCATCGAACGGCTGCGTCGGGCTTTACAATGAACACATTCAGGAATTGTTCGGCCTTGTGAAAGTCGGCACGCAGGTCATTCTGATCTGATCTGATCTGACAGGCGTTCCCATCTTAACGCGCGCCGGGAAACCTGCGCGCGTTTTCATGTGCGCAGGTCAGCCCTTGATCCAGCCCGCCAGATTTTCCTCGATCACCGCAACAAGCGCCTCGATATGGGCCGCATCGTCGTTCAGGCAGGGAATATAGGTGAACGTCTCACCCCCCGCATGTTCAAACGCCTCGCGGATTTCGCCGTTGATTTCTTCCAGCGTCTCGATGCAATCGGCGGAAAAGGCGGGGGCCATCACGGCAATGTGTTTCTTTCCGGCCTTCGACAGCTCGGCCACATGGGCGACCGTGTAGGGTTTGAGCCACTGCTCCGGGCCAAAAACGGACTGAAACGTTGTGTCGATCGCGCCCTTTTCCCAGCCCAGCCGTTCGCGCAGCAGGCGTGAGGTTTTGGCGCATTGGCAATGGTACGGGTCGCCCTGCATCAGATAGCGGATCGGCATCCCGTGGTAGCTCGCCACCAGCACATCGGGGCGGCGGTCCAGCCCGGCATAGGCACGTTCGACCGATTGTGCCAAAGCATCGATATATTTAGGGTGGTCGAAATATTCGGCCACGGTCCGCACGGCGGGCTGGCGCTTTTCATGGGTCAGCGCGCGGAAGAATTCATCATTCGCGGTGGCCGATGTGGCGCCTGCGTAATGCGGATAAAGCGGGAAAAACAACACCTTCTCACACCCCGCGGCCACCATAGCCTGCACTTTGGATGCGGTCGACGGGTTGCCATAGCGCATGCAGAAATCAACCATGACCTCGGCCCCGTGACGTTCGGCCATCATGGCCGCAATCGCAGCGGTCTGGTCCTTGGTGATCGTCAGAAGAGGGCTTTCGTTCTTATCCTCGTTCCAGATCAGCTTGTAGTTCGCGCCCGATGAAAACGGCCGCTTGGTCAGAATGATCAGTTGCAACAGCGGCTGCCAGAGCCAGGCCGAATAATCGACGACCCGCTTGTCCGACAGAAACTCGTTCAGATAGCGCCGCATCGACCAGTAATCATAGCCATCAGGCGTGCCCAGATTGGCCAGCAGAACACCGATCTTGGCCTTGCGCACCGGCGGGTGATCGGCAGGCGCATGGGCCAGCCGCCCCTCGCCGGGGATGATCTGGGTCATCGTGGGGTCGTGCCCTGAGTTTGACGGGCATGTTTTGGCGTCGAGCATGGTTCGGTTTCCGCTGTGCTGCATGACAGGACATAACGACCTTGCGCGCGGGGTCAACCTTTCGGCTTGGGTCCGGGCAGCGGAACATCGTCGCTGCCCAGCGCATCGGCCAGCCTTTGCACCGCCGAACCGGGGCGCAGGGGTTTTTGCTGGCTGTCATGCGGGGCCCAGCCGGTCAGGCAGATGATCTCGAACGTCGCGGGAATACGGCCCTCGGCGTCGGCCAGCGTGGCATAAAGATCAGATGCTTGGGCGAATACCGCGCGGCGCGTCGGGCGGCGCAGGCGTTGGGCCAAAGCGTTGCCCTCGCCCATCGCACGCAGATCCTGTGCCAGATGCGGCAGATCGCGGTAAAGCACCCGGCGCGTGAAACTGTCGGCCACCGGCAGGGCAAGGCCAGCGCGCTGGATCAACCCGCCCAGATCGCGGATCTCGCCCATTGGCAGGATGCGGGGACTCAGACCACCTGTGACCAACGTTTCAGCCTCGGCCAGACAGGCGCGCAGTTCGGCAAGCGTCTGGCCGCCGAACAGAAAGCCCAGAAACAGCCCATCGGGGGCCAAAGCCCGGCGGCATTGCACCAGTTGCCCGACCGGATCATCGGCCCAGTGCAGCGCCAGCGCGTGGATAACCAGATCATGCGCGCCGGGGGTCAGGTCCAGCACCGGATCATCGGGCACGATCCGCGCGCCGGGCAGGATATTTTCCCAGACCTGCGGGAAAGCGGTGACAACGGCGGGCGATGTGAACGCTTTCTTAACCTCAAGCAGTCTTTCCTGCACTTCAAGGACGATCTCATCGTGCAGGAACAGGGCCGGGTCGCGCAGCGCGCGGTTGCGGTTCCGGGTCAGGGCGATGCGGTCAGTCAAGGTGGGCGGGGTGGTCATGGGGCCTCCGTTCGGGCGGACTTTAGGAGGGTCGGATGGGATTGCAAGCTGCACTGCACATGGTTTACCCGCCACAATGTCTGACCTGCGATGCGCTGGTGACAACCGACTTTGGCCTGTGTGGTGCCTGCTGGCGCGAGACGCCGTTCATCACCGGGCTGGTCTGCGACACCTGCGGCGTGCCGCTGCCGGGCGAGGATGCAGGCAAGGCCGAACACTGCGACGATTGCCTGACCATCGCCCGCCCGTGGAGCCAAGGGCGCGCGGCGCTGTTGTATCGCGACAACGCCCGCAAACTGGTGCTGTCGCTGAAACATGGTGACCGGCTTGATCTGGCCAAACCTGCCGCCGATTGGCTGTTGCGCGCGGCAGCACCGATGCTGGAGCCGGGGATGCTTGTGGCCCCCATTCCGCTGCATTGGCTGCGACTTCTGAAACGGCGCTACAATCAGGCGGCGCTGTTGTCGGGCGGGCTGGCACGCGCGGCGGGGCTGGTGCATTGCCCCGACCTGCTGCTGCGCCGCCGCAACACCCACACGCAGGAAGGGCGCGACCGCGACGGCCGTTTCGCCAACATGGCCGACGCCCTGCGCATCAACCCGCGGCGTGATTGGCAGGTGAACGGGCGACATGTGCTGCTGGTCGATGACGTCATGACCTCGGGGGCGACGCTGGCGGCGGCGGCTGAAGCGTGCGTTGCCGCAGGGGCGGTGCGCATTTCGGTGCTGGTGCTGGCGCGCGTTGCGAAGGATGCTTAAATCCTTATAGTCACGCCTGACTCTAAGGAAACGCCATGAAATCTGTTGAAATCTACATCAAGGATTACTGCCCCTATTGTCATGCCGCCAAGCGGTTGCTGGCCAAAAAGGGGGTCGCCTTCACCGCTATTGACATCGAAGAACATCCTGAACAGCGCGCGACCATGCTGCAACGCTCCAACGGCGGACGCACGGTGCCGCAGATATTTATCGGCGGGCGGCATGTTGGCGGCAGCGATGATCTGCATGCTTTGGAGAGTGCCGGTCGGCTTGATGCGATGCTGAAGGGCTGACAGATGCGCGCGGGTCTGGTGCAACTGACCGTGACTGACGATCCGGCAGCCAATCTGCCGGAAACGGTGGCACTTGTGCGGGCGGCGGTTGCGGGCGGGGCGGGCTTTGTGCTGACGCCCGAATGCACCAACGCGCTGTCATCGAATCGTGCGCATCAACGGCAGATTCTGAGAGCCGAGAGCGATGATCCGACCCTTGCCGCCCTGCGGGACGAGGCGGTGCGGGCAGGGATCTGGCTGCTGATCGGCTCGATCGGGTTGCTGACCGATGATGCGGACGGCCGCTTTGCCAACCGGTCATTCCTGATCGGCCCCGATGGCGCGATTGCGGCGCGGTATGACAAGATCCACATGTTTGATGTGAACGTCTCGGACACCGAGGTTTACCGGGAATCGTCAGGCTATCGCCCCGGTGCGCAGGCGGTTCTGGCCGATACACCCTTTGGCAAGATCGGCATGACGGTCTGCTATGACGTGCGGTTTCCTCACCTTTACCGCCACCTTGCGCAGGCGGGCGCGCAGGTCCTGACCGTGCCTGCCGCGTTCAACCACATCACCGGGGCGGCGCATTGGGAAACCCTGCTGCGCGCCCGTGCGATTGAAACGGGCTGCTATCTGCTGGCCCCGGCGCAAACCGGGTTCCACCCCGAATCGGCGGGTAAAGGGCGCAACACCCACGGCCACAGCCTTGCCATTTCCCCCTGGGGCGAGGTGATTGCCGACGCGGGCACCGATCCCGGCGTGACCTTCGCCGAGATTGACGCTGCACAGGTGGAAAAAGCCCGCGCCCGAATCCCCTCGCTGACCCATGACCGCGCGTTCGAGGGGCCGTGATGGCCGACAAGACCGAGGACATCGCAGTATCTTTGTTCGGTGAATTGTTCATGGCCGATCAACTGGCGCGTACCCATGTGTCCAAGGCCTTGCCCAAAGGGATGGAGCTTTCCCATTTCGGCGTTCTGAACCATCTAGCGCGCCTGAACGAGGAACGCACCCCGGCACAGCTTGCCCGCAGCTTTCACGTCACACGCGGTGCCATGACCAATACATTAACCAAACTGGAATGGGCCGGGCACGTCCATATCCGCCCCGACTGGGACGATGCCCGCCGGAAACTGGTGGCGATCAGCCCGTCGGGCCGGGCCGCCCGCGATGCGGCGGTTGCCGTCATTGCACCGCTGATCGCGGATGTAGTGGCATCGCTGGGGGCCGACCGGGTGCGCGCCGTTCTGCCCGTGCTGCGCGAATTGCGCACCCGGCTTGAGGGCGAAAGCTGACCGGGCCGCAGCCGCCCTACAGGCGGTTGCGGATCAGTGTAGCATTGCCGAACAGCGTCAGGATGGTCTGAGTTGTTGTCAGCGGGCTTTCGGTGATCAGAACCAGATCGCGGTCTTGCAGGGCGAACTGACCGGCGCTGAACAGACCGTCGGCATTGGTCAGGTTGATCGCAAAGATGACCCTGTCCTTGTCGGGCCCGCTGCCATCCTGCCGCAGTTGCGATTGTTCATAATTGCGCAGAATCAGGATGCCCTTCGGGTCGCCGCGTGTGTCGATGACCCCCCCGGCAAGAGATATTGCATCCAGCGCCGATACGACTTCATTCGGAAAGGGAATCTGCGCTTCCTTGTCCAGCGCGCCAAGGGTCAGGAAAAAGCGCGGATCCTGTTCGACGTAAACCTTGTCGCCGCCGCGCAGGGTCGTATCAAGACCGGGATTCCGAAGCAGTTTTTCCAGTGCGACACCATAAAGCTTTCCGTCACGGCTTAGCCGGATCTGTGGGTTGCGAATGTCGGCCGCGACACCGCCGCCCTGTGCAATCAGACCGGTTATGGTAAAGGATCGGTCCGGCATCAGATAGTTGCCAGGCGTGCGCACGCCGCTGATCAGATCGACCGAACTTTGCAGGCCAGTGACCAGTGCAAGCTGAACCTGCGCCGAGGGGATGATCGTCTGCATCTTTTCCTGAATCGCGGCGCGGGCGCGGTCCGGGCTCATCTTTGCGATATAGACCTCGTCCAGATAGGGCAGGAAGATCGTTCCCCGCTCTGACACTATCATACCTGGCAGCGTCACTGCCTTTTGCCCCACCGGCGTCAGAAGCGAGCTGTCCTCGTTATCCCAGATCGACAGGTCGATCTTGTCGCCCGGTGCGATGGCCTGGCCGGACGGTCCACGCGAATTCTTGATCCATCCCTGAAAGCCCGGAACACCACGCGTTGGCCAACTGGTCAGTTGCGGCAGGGTTTCGCGAGTAACGGAATGGACGGAAAAGGTCGCGTCCTCGGCATTCGAACCGGCAAGGATCTGACGCGTGTCACCCGCCCCTTTTGGAAGGTCACAGGCCGCAACACCCATCAGCAAGACAAAAGTCAGGAAAATTTTCCCGCGCCGAAACTGCATCTGATACTCCGGTAGCGCCTGTTGTTTCTCTATTCTGGACATTGAGCGCCGGGGAAAGATACTGAACCCGGACGCACGGTCAATCGCAGAGATTTGGAACAGGCTATACTCTGATGCAGCACGAACGGCCAATACTTGTTACGGGTGCCAGCGGAAAGTTGGGCGAGGTGTTGCGAAGAAGTTGGGCAATGCAACCGGAAATGGTGCTCAATCCACTTTGGCAAACGCGAAAGAACGCCAGGCCAGGCTGGTTGCGATGGGATATGCTGACCGCACCCTATGTCGGGCCGTCGCTGACCGGGGGGTGTGTTCTGCATCTCGCAGGGGGTGCCACGCCTGCAACCTGCAGTGGAAATGACAATGCAGATCTTGCGATTTCGGCTTTGAACATGGCCAGAGACGGCGGCCTGAGCCATGTCTTTGTCGCGTCATCGGCGGCTGTCTATGGCAAAGCGGGGCCAGATCCGTTGGACGAAGACCAAAGGCCGATTCCGGCTTCGGTCTATGGATTTGCCAAGGCGCGGATGGAACAGTCCGTGATGGATTGGCACAGCGCGCATCCGGGAGGGCCGCAAATAACCATTTTGCGGATCGGCAATGTTTTTGGCAGCGACAGCCTGATCGGCGATGCGGCGACACGAACAGAGACGGTGCTTGATCCGGTGCCGGGGACGGCGGGCGGGCCGGTCCGGTCGTATATCGGGCCGCAAAGTTTGGCCCGGGTTATTGCGCAATTGTGCAGCCTTGCCTTCGATCGGGCCAGTCTGCCGCTCTTTTTGAACGTGAGTGCCGCCCCGGCTGTCGCGATGGCATCGCTTCTGGAGGCGGCCCGGCTTCCCTGGCGTTTTGGATCGCCAAATGATGCAGTGATCCCTCGCGTGGAATTGCAAGTCAGGCGTCTTTATGGCCTTGTAAAGATGCCCCCCGACGCGGGGTCTGCTGAAACGATGGCTGCCGAATGGCGACAAGTGCAGGGTGGCTCTGCGTGACCTTGCAAAAGCGGTTCTTCGATATCGTATTCGCACTGTTGCTTGGGGCTGTGCTGATCTTGCCTGCCCTTGTGCTGGTGCTTTTGCTGCTGGTTACACAGGGGCGCCCGGTTTTCTATCTGGCCGAGCGGATGAAAGCCCCCGGCCAACCATTTCTTTTGTGGAAGTTCCGCACCATGCGGGTGGTGGCGTCTGCAGACAGCGGTGTTTCGGGCGGCGATAAATCCGCGCGGATCACACCGCTGGGCCGGATTCTGCGCCGCTTGCGGCTGGACGAGGTGCCGCAGCTTTGGAACATCCTGCGCGGTGACATGAGCTTTGTCGGCCCCCGCCCGCCCCTTCGGCAATATGTTGATCGCTTTCCGGCGCTTTACGCGCAGGTCCTGCAAAGCCGACCCGGTGTGACGGGCCTTGCATCGCTGTTGTTCCATGCCCGCGAAGAGCAGCTTTTAGCGCCCTGCACAACGATCGAACAAACCGATGCGGTCTATGTGCGGCGCTGCATTCCGCGCAAGGCGCAGTTGGATCTGATCTATCAGCGGCACCAGAGCCTGTGTTTTGACGCTGGTATACTTGGAAAAACTGTAATTCGGGTCATATTGCGACGAATTTATCGCAGGTCCTAAGCGAAAGCCTGCGCGAGAACCCCCTTGGATGGCCTGATGTCTTGTTGCAAGGGGAACCGTCAGGTAGCTTGTGGCATTGGATTTGTGCGATTTTGTAAAAGTTCACAAATCCATGCGCAGTGGGGTGCGCAAAACCCGTGCCAAACGGGAAGCATCAGGGGTGAGCATGTTCGTACTACGGCGTAAGTTGTTTGCGATCGTCGACCGTATGTCGAGGTCGCACAAGTGGCAGGTGCTGCTGCTGACAGACGTGCTTCTGGTGCCTGTGGCGCTGGTTTTCACTCTTTCGTTGTTTTACGGGCGGCTTGGGCAAATGTGGGCAGAGCCTGCGTTGCTGTGGTATTTCCCCATTCTCGCACTTCTGGCGGCGCTTGTGACGTCGGCGTTCGGAATCCCCCGCATCAAGCTGAACGCCTATGAAAACTCGGCCATCGTGAAAACATTCGCGTTCGCTGCGATCATGGCGGCGGCGTTTGCCGCGATGAACCGGGCGACAGGCTTTTTCACGCCACTGGCGGCGGTTGTTCTGTTCGGGCTTGCGGTGTTTCTGTTCTCGGTCGGCACACGCCTTGCGATGCTTTATACATTGTTGTGGGTGCTTCGCCTTGGGCAGAAGAAAAAGCGCGTGCTCATTTACGGTGCTGGCAATACGGGAACCCAGCTTGCCGCAGCGCTTCGCGGCCACAAGACTTTGGTCCCGGTTGCTTTTGTGGATGATAACGCAGCACTGCAAAGCATTACGGTGGCAGGGTTGCGGGTCATGGGGCCGGAAGATCTTGACCATTATCGCAGGCTGCGCGGCGTGGACCGGATCGTTCTGGCGATGCCGTCCCAGTCGGCACCCAAGATTGCGCGGCTGAAGCGTCATCTGCGCCAGATGGGGTTCGAGGTGCATTCGCTGCCCTCATTCGCGCAACTGGTCGGTGAAGAAAAATTGATCGACAAGCTGGGACAGGTTCTGCCGGGGCAATTTCTGGGGCGCCAACAGCTTGGCGATGCACTGTCAGACGGGACCGGAGCCTATGCGGGCCGGTCGATCCTTGTGTCCGGTGCAGGCGGGTCGGTCGGGTCAGAGCTTTGCCGCCAGATCATCACCTTGCGGCCGAATCGTCTTGTCCTGTTCGAGGTCAGCGAAATCGCACTGTACAACATAGACCGCGAGTTGCGCGATCTGGCTGCGGGCAGCGGGGTCGAGATCTGCCCGGTGCTTGGCTCTGTCACCGATTCGCGCTTGTCGCGCATGGTGATCAAGGATCACGCAGTGGATGTGGTTCTGCACGCCGCCGCCTATAAGCATGTGCCATTGGTTGAGGCAAACCCGATTGCGGGCCTTGCCAACAACGTGCTGGGCACCCGTACCCTTGCTGATGCCGCGAACGAGGCGGGGGTGGAACGTTTCATCCTGATTTCCACCGACAAGGCGGTGCGCCCGACCAATGTTATGGGGGCTTCAAAGCGGATGGCGGAACTGGTCGTGCAGGATCTGGCCAAGCGGTCTGCGAACACGGTCTTTTCGATGGTCCGGTTCGGCAATGTGCTGGGGTCATCGGGGTCTGTCATCCCGCTGTTCAAGGAACAGATTGCGCGCGGTGGACCAGTCACGCTGACACATGAAGATGTGACGCGCTATTTCATGACCATTGCCGAAGCCGCGCGTCTGGTGCTGCTGGCGGGGTCGTTCGCCGAAAGCCACACGGCGCGGGGCGGCGATGTGTTCGTGCTGGATATGGGGCAGCCAGTCAAAATCCGCGATCTTGCGGTGCAGATGATCACGGCTGCAGGCTATTCAGTGCGCAACGCAGCGCATCCCGACGGCGATATCGAAATTCTGGTGACAGGATTGCGACCCGGCGAAAAGCTGCACGAAGAATTGCTGATCGGCGAGGGCCTGCTGACCACGCCTCATTCCAAGATCCTGCGGGCGCGTGAAGCTGGTCTTTCGGAACTTGAGATGGCAAGTGCTTTGCGCGCCCTGCGGTCAGCAGTTGCGGTGGGTGATGCAGCGGCTGCGCGGGAAGTCATCATCAATTGGGTCGAGGGGTATTGCCCGCCCGCTGCGGTGGCACGTTCGCAATAATAGTTTCGTGCAGCAATGCCCGAATCAGGAAAGTGATTGTTGCTCCAAACCGCATCCTTTACACTGCCTGCACCTATAGAAGGCCTGACTGATGCTTCTGACACATCTGCGGCGACGCACCATCTTTGGCCTGACCACCGCGCTTGTTGCGCTTGGCGCGACGGCGGCGGAACCCGAAACGCGCGCCACGCTCAATTTCAATGGCGTGACCGGTCTGATTGATATGCCTTCGGGCGAATCTCAGCCGGATGGTGCGCTTAACATCTCGACCACGCATTTCGGGCCGATCAGCCGCACCACGCTGACGTTTCAGATCTTGCCCCGCCTGTCGGGCAGTTTCCGCTATACTGCCGTGCGCGATTGGCGGGCCAGGGTGCCGGGAAATTTCGAGACCTACTATGACCGGTCGTTCGATCTGCGCTACCAGATCCTGAAGGAAAGCCAGTATGTGCCCGCCGTGACCGTGGGTCTGCAGGATTTCGTAGGCACCGGCATCCTTTCAGGCGAATACATCGTTGCGACCAAGAACCTGTCGCCCAAACTGAAGGTGACGGGTGGTCTTGGCTGGGGTCGTCTGGGCAGTTTCGGCAGCTTTGCCGATACCGGAACCCGCAAGGCGATCAATGTCGACAAGGGCGGCACGGTTAACACATCGCAGTTCTTCCGGGGGCCGGTTTCGGCATTCGGCGGGGTCGAATATCAATACAACGACAAACTGTCCTTCAAGGCAGAATACTCATCAGACAATTACGACACCGAAGCGGAATTCCGGCAGACCTTTGATCGCAAAAGCCCGGTGAACTTCGGCGTCGAATATCAGCCGAATGATGGCATCCGCCTTGGCGGCTATTATCTTTACGGCTCTGAATTCGGGATCGCGGCGCATTTCCTGCTTAACCCCAGGCAGCGCGTTGCAGGCGCGGTCACCAGCGCCGCCCCCTATCCGATTGAGCCTCGCCCAAGCCGCAGCGCTGACCCGGACGCATGGTCGCCCGAATGGGTGACGCAGGATGGAATCGCGCCGGTTCTGATCAAGAACATCAACAAGCGCGTGGTCGATGACGGGATCGTGGTCGAGGCGATTTCCTATTCCAGCGGCACCGTGCAGGTGCGGTTCCGCAACAATAGACTGGATGCCGAAGCGCAGGCTGTGGGCCGGGTTGCCCGCGCGATGTCGGCCGTTCTGCCGGCCTCCGTCGAGGTGTTCGAGATTGTTCCTGTGGTGAATGCCGTGCCCGCGTCCAAGGTCACGCTGCGCCGCTCTGATATCGAGGCGCTGGAATTTGCGCCCGATGCCGCCACGGCATTGCGCGCGCGCGCAACGGTCGGCGATGTCGGTCCGCGCCCTGCAGGTTTGTCGTATGATCCGGAACTGTATCCCATTTTCGAATGGGGGCTCGGGCCGTATGTAAAGACCAGCTTCTTTGACCCCGACAATCCGGTTCGGGCAGATCTTGGCGTTCGCCTGTCCGCACGGTATGAGCCGGCCCCCGGTGTGGTTCTGCGCGGGTCGGCCATCAAGCGGCTGGTCGGCAACCTGTCCGATTCGACGCGCCCGTCAAACTCGGTTCTGCCCCGCGTGCGTTCAAACGCCAATATCTATGAACGTGAGGGCGATCCGGCCATCGAGTCGCTGACCGCCAACTACTATACGCGGCTGGGTGAAAACCTGTATGGTCGGGCTACCATAGGCTATCTAGAACCCATGTTTGGCGGCGTTTCGGGAGAAGTGCTTTGGAAACCGGCCGACCGGGACTATGCGATCGGCGCCGAAATCAACTACGTCAGGCAG
Organism: Rhodobacterales bacterium; assembly: GCA_038207585.1. Classification (GTDB taxonomy): domain Bacteria; phylum Pseudomonadota; class Alphaproteobacteria; order Rhodobacterales; family Rhodobacteraceae; genus JBBQZP01. The sequence goes on from JBBQZP010000001.1 coordinate 33,050, forward strand.
CGCGATTTCGATCAGTTGTTCGGCGTTCAGACCTACAGCGTCACGACGGGCCATGTGTCGGGCTATTACAAGCTTCCGGGCAATTACAACGTGCAGCTTGATGTCGGCCGTTATCTGGCGGGCGACTATGGTGCCACGCTGTCGCTGGACCGTGAGTTTGAGAATGGCTGGCGCGTCGGGGCGTTTGCAACCCTGACCGACGTTTCGGCTGACGATTTTGGCGAGGGGTCGTTCGACAAGGGCATCCGCCTGGATATTCCGGTGACCTGGTTCACTGGCGCGCCGACCCGCAAGGAAAGCGTTGGCGTGATTCGTCCGCTGACGCGCGATGGCGGGGCCCGGTTGAACGTGGATGGGCGTCTTTACAACGAATTGCGGGATTATCAGGCCTCGGGTCTTGACGGGCAGTGGGGGCGGTTCTGGAAATGATCGGGCTGAAGCACATCCTGGGCGGTCTGGCCGCTGCATCGCTGCTTGCGTCGTGTGGCTCGCAAGAGGGGAACGGATCCGAATTCCGCTTCGCCAAGACCGCGATCACGCAGGCCATTCAGGCCCGCCGCGATGCGAAAGCGGGGGTTCAACCCGCGCCGGTGACGCGCGAAAGTCTCGCGCAGTATCAGACCCCCATGCAGAAGGGCTTTCTGCCGTCGCTGAACATGACCGCCTATTTCGTGCCATACGGCCAGAACGGTGATGTCGAGACGTGGTTTTCGTCGGACAAGAAATCAGTGTCATTCCGTCAGGGTGTCATGATCGCTACGCGCGGATTCGGTCCGGATCTGATGCAATCCGTGGCCCCCGGTATCGGCACCATTGCGTCCGGCTCGGGAAGCTATGACCGGGTGTATTATTATCTTGATGGGGCCGATCAGGTCATTCGCCGCGAATATCGCTGTGAATTGGCCAATTTAGGCCCGGAAACAGTGACTGTGGTAGAACAGCAACATTCGACTCGTCATGTGACAGAGACATGCAGCGGAAAAGAGCCCGGATTCACCAATGACTACTGGTTCGAAGGTGGCACTTTTCTTAGGAAATCCAATCAGTTACTGATTTCAGAATGGGGTCCGATCCAGTTCGAGCGGGTCATTGACACCCGCTGAACAAAGGGCTTTCATAGGGTGCCGCCGTATGGTATCCGAAACTCAATAAATGAATCCAAGTCACGGAGAGTAAAATGAAAAAGATCACTGCTTTCGTCGCCGCCACCGCTCTGGTTGCGTCGGTTTCTGCCGCTGTTGCTGGCGGCCCGGTTATCATCAATGATGAGCCGACCCCGATCGTTGCTGCTGGCCCGGCCACTTCGGGCGGCATCCTTCTGCCGCTGGTCGGCCTTGCTGTTGTCGCCGCGATCGTTGCGTCGAACAACAACAGCGGTTCGTCCTCGACCAGCCAGTAATCTTCGCTTTAGCGATGGTTATGATCGGGCCTGCTTCGGCAGGCCCTTTTCATTTCAGCGGCGGGGCATTTGACAGATGCCGATTCTTCCCCCCTTTTTCCGACGCCGCCTTGATCAGACCAACCGTCTGATCGAACGCGTCAACCGAGCCAATCTGGGCATGATCGCAGCAAGTGTTGCGTTCTTCGGCTTTCTGGCGATTTTTCCTGCCGTGGCCGCCGTGATTGCGATCTGGGGCTTTGCAGCCGATACCTCCATCATCCGCTCGCAGCTAGATGTGCTGCGCGAGATACTGCCCGCCGATGCGTTCCGCATCCTGCAACAGCAGGTCGAGGCACTGCTTGCCGCCAACAGCAGCGGTCTGGGCTGGGCAACCGTTCTTTCAACGCTGTTTGCCATTTGGTCGGCGCGCGCAGGGGTGGCAGCACTGGTGTCTGGCATCAACGCGATTCACCACCTGCCCGAACGTGGCGGACTGCAACATCAGATCGTGGCACTTTTGCTGACCGTGACACTGGTCTGCATCACGCTGACGGCACTTGTCGCGTCCATCGTGGTGCCGGTGGGAATCGAGTTCGTCAATCTGGGGTCGGTAACCGCGATTGTACTGGAAGCCGCCAATACACTGCTTGGGATGGCCCTGGTAACGCTGGCTCTGGCTCTGGCATACCGGTTCGGGCCCAACGTGCCGCTGCGTCAGCACCGTCGGTTCTTCACACGCGGAATTTTTGTTGCGATGGTATTGTGGGTGATCGTGTCCCGAGGGTTTGTAATCTATCTTGCGAATTTCAACAGCTACAACAAAGTCTATGGTTCTATTGGCGCCGTGGTTGTCTTGTTGATGTGGCTTTACCTTAGCGCTTATGCCGTTTTGATCGGCGCTGCGGTCGATGCGGATCGCGCATCGCGCGAATTGAAGTGACGTGCCACAATCTGGGCCGGAAACGGCGCCAAAAATGCCCCCCGCAGGCTCCACTAATTGATCGAAACCGATCAAAAAACGATTCGCTTATCGAAGAATGGTTTAAGAGCCGTTAACATAGTGGAGTCGCTATCCCTTGATCCGTGATCAAACCGAAGGAGTGGTGCGCAATGACCGAAGCAGATCGAGTGGTGTCGCTGGCCTATGCGATTGATGCGGCGCGGCGTGCGTATCTTGATCTTGGGGGTGGTGCGGCCTTGCCGGATGACGTCACCCTTGCTCGATCGACGGCATATCGCACGCTGCTGACGGCGGGCCGCCAGATCAGGACCCTTTCTACCCGCGACACATTCCTGCGAATGAAATCGCAGCTTTTCGCCGACCCCGAATTGTCAGCCCGCGCGGCAAGCGATCTTGATTATCTGTGGGCCGGTCTGTCAGACTGGCCCGACAATGACCCGGTCCGGGTGCGCTTGCATTAAAGGGCGGGGCCGCAACCGGGCTTAATAGTCGCGCTCCAGAAAGATCCCGATTCCGGTGTTGCCAGTTGATCCGGCCGATCCGCGCAGGGTGATGCTGGGGGTCACGTCGAGGTTCAGGTTTATCTGGCTTTGACCCTGATCATCCACCTCAACCTCGGTATAAAGGTTGCGCGACAGGTATTTCCCAGCGCGCACGCTGGCTGCGCCACTTTCACTGGTGGAGACATCAAGGTTATCCAGCCCGAAACCCTTGCGCAGTTTGCCCACGATACCGTCACCCCCACGCCCGGCCAACGAGGCCACGGCACTGGCAAGCTGCGCCGCCTGAAACGCCGAAAGCGAGGTCAGATCGCGTCCGAACAAAAGCCGCGAAAGCACCTCTTCCTCCGGCAGTTCCGGGTTTGAGATGAAGCTGACCTTCGGTTCAAACGCCGATCCCGAAATCTGGACCGAGCTTGTGACACCATCACTTTCCGTCGACGCCAGCACGTCGATCAACGCGTTGAAATCGCCTTCAAGCTGCAACGACGCCTTCACCAGATCAATCCGCTTGCCCAGAATATCAAGCCGCCCCCGGATCAGGTCGAACGACCCGCTGGGCACGATATTCGCTGTCGTGCCACCCACCCGCAATTGGCCGCCCAGTTCCGCGTCAAGCCCCCGGCCCCGCACGAAAATCCGGTTCGGGGCCGAGATCAGCAGGTCAAGCCCGTACGGGCGCTGCGACGCGCCGCCGCCCCCACCTGACCCATCATCCACCAGCCCCGCCCGGACCCGTGTCGCCCGAACGGCGGCGGGTTCGTTCACATGTTGCAGGTCCGGCAATGACCCAACACCGCCCAGCCCGGTTTCCGGAATGCGCACCTCGGTTTCCACAAGGTCGATCCTTCCGCCGATCTGTGCGCCACCTGTCAGCGGGCCGTCGATGGAAATCGCACCCGCAAGCCGGGTCTGATACAGCGCCGGGTCCTTGACCACCACCCGAGTCAGATCGGCCTGCAGGTTCGCATCATAGGGTGCCGCAAGGCCGATGGTGCCTGCGACACGGACCTGGCCGCCGCTTGACACATTGGTCGTCGCATCCACCCGCGCCTGCCCGCCGCCAAGGTTTGCCGTGGCCGCAATGGCATCCAGCGAAAATGGTAGCGACGGATCGGCAAAACGCCCACCCGAAAGCGTGACCGTGCCATTCAAAGACGAAGGTGCCAGCGGGCCATTCAACGCCAGATCAAATTGCACCGGCCCCGAAATGGATCGCGGGCTGAGGAACGCATTGATCAGCCCCGATTGCGCCGACCCGGTGATGTTCAGATTGGCCGAGCCGAAATTCGTAGCCACACTGCCTGCCACACGCGCATCAATCTGCCCCGGCCCGCGCCCCGACAGATCGACTTGATAGCCCTGACCGTTGTCGACCGCTGTGCCGTCGACTGTCACCGCGCCCGGAAACCCTGGCAACACAAGCGCAAGGTTGGCCAATCGCGCCGAAAGTGTGACGCGGCGCGTGACTCCCGCCACCTCACCCGAGGCATCGACGTTCAGTTGCGGGTTCTGCAGAGTGGCACGGTCCACCGCGATGCGCCCGCCTTCCAGTCGCAGGGCTGCCGAAAGGTCGGTCTGGCCGCGCAACAGCGCATCCGCCTCGGGCTGGCCGATGGCAAGGTTGCTGGCATTGCCGGTGACGTTCAGCGTGCCTTTTTCGGGCGTGCCGGTAAAGCTGCCCTTGACCGCCAGCGCCCCGCGATAGCCTCCGCCCAGCGCGCTCAGATCGCCAAAGGACACATCCGCCGCAATGTCGCTACCCGCCGGATCATAGGTGCCGCTTGCGGTTACGTTCAGAGTTTGCGCATTCACGCGGGCCGTGCGCAGAGTGATCGCCTGTCCCTTCAGCCCCGCGTCCAGTACGATGTTTGATGCCCCGCGCAGCAACCCGTCAACTTGCGCAATACCCACCGAAACACTTGTTCCATTGGCGTTCAGCGTCAGATCGCCATCATCGACCTTGCCTTTGAACGTGGCCTTGCCGTTCAGCGCGCCTTTGTAGGCCGCGCCCAGAACCGAAAGATCGGCAAATGCCACATCCGCGGCCAGATCACTACCCGCCGGGTCATAAACGCCGGTCGCGCCAACCCGCAATGTCGCCGCCGCAACGTCGGCGCGCCGCAAGGTGATGCGCTGCCCCGAGATACTCGCGTCCAGCGCAATCGTAGATGGCCCTCGCAGCAGTCCGTCCAGTTCGGCGATGCCCAAGGCGACACCGTTGCCGCTGGCATTCAGGGTCACGTCGGCTGCATCCGGAGTACCCTTGAATGCGGCCTTGCCCAGAAGCGATCCGCGATAGTCCGGCCCAAGAACCGACAGATCGGAAAAGTCGATATCGGCGGTGATATCATTGCCCGCCGTGGCAATCGTGCCTTGCACGGTGGCTTTCAGGGTCTGCGCTTCGATATTCAGCAGCCGCAGCACCGTGCCCGCCTGATCGCGCTTGATTGACACGTCGATATGCGAGCCGCCCTTAAGCAGATTGTCGGCCTGTTTCTGCCCGACAACCAGATTTGTGCCATCAACGCTGCCCTGCAGATCAAAACTGCCGCCCAGCACATTCGCCGCCCCCTGCACACGGGCCTTCAGCGCGCCCGAGAGCGGCCGGTCTGCCAAAGCTGCGGCGCGCGAGATGTTGGCCGCCTGCACCGACGCCTCGCCCGAAACGGTCAGGCCGGTTGAGATTCCCACCAGCCGGAGAGCGGCGTTCAGGCCGTAATCCTCGCCAAAAAGAACGATGCGGGGCAATTCCAGGCCGTCGATTCCCGATGTCCATTTGAAATCAGCCTCACCGCCGATAATGGACCCCAGCGCCCGGCCCAAAGCCGCATCGCGGGGCGAAAGCCCTTCGGCGTTGAAAGCGATGGTGCCGCTGGCGGATTGCTGGTTTGCCAGACGGCTGATCACGCCCGAACCGCTCAGTTGAAGCTGACTGGCCGAAAAATCATCGCGGCGCAGGCCGTTCACCGTGGCGGTGCCCGTCCAGCCGTCGCCCTTCGCGGCATCGAAGGACAGGTTGATCGCCGCCCGATCAAGTTCGGTTTTCAGATCAGTCGTCAACGGCAACAGAACTGGTGAACCATCGGGCGCCCCAAGGCTGCCGGTCAGCGCGAAACTTTGCGGCAACCCGTCCGCCGCCAGCGCCAGCGTGCCGTCAAGGATCAGCGTGCGCGCCCGCAGCGCCAGTTGGTTCAGCAGCAGCCGACCGTCAGTTGCCTGTTCGCCGGTGGCTTTCAGCGCCACGTCATTGCCAAAGAATTCCGCATATTCCGGCGCAAAAAGGGGCGCGAGGTCACCCGACAGATCGACATCGAACCCCTGCGCGCCATCGCTCGCCTGTTTCAACGCCACTTGGCCCGCCAGACGCGGCGCGTTGTCGGTGGCAAGGGTCACATCGGCGGTAAAATCGCTGACCGGGCCTTCGCCCTTTACCGTCAGCCCCACGGCAGGTGCGCCGGGGATGCCCAGCTTTTGTGTGGCAAGGCCGCCCGCGCCTTCCTGCACGTCCAGATCAATCGCCAACTGACCGCTGCCGTTGGCATAGCTGGCCGTCAACGCGATGCGTTCCGCCGGGCCTGCATCGGTGCGTTCAAGCAGCAGATTTGCCGACCCTTCGCCGCCCGAAAGAGCAACCGATGCCTCAAGGCGCGCCTCAAGCGGGGTGCCAAGGATCGGTGCGCCCAGCACGATTTTCGCGGCCGACAGCTTGTCAATATTCACCGAAACCGGCAACTCGGGCAGCGAAAAGCCCGAGGCTTCGGGGGCGGGCACCGTTGATGCTTCTGTAATCGGCTGGCGGTCCAGAATGATCTCGCCCGCCGTCAGTTCGCTGACCTGAACCTTGCCGACCAGCAGGGATGACCGGCTCCAGTCCAATGTCACATCCTTCAGCGTCAGCCAGACGCCCTGACTGTCGGCGATGGTCATCTGGGTCAGGCTGGCTTGTGATGACAACGCCCCCGCAAACCCGTCGATCACCACGGAACGACCCGCGCCGGAAAGGTTTTCCTCAAGCAGGTTGGTCAGATAGCCCTTGTCATCGTCCTGTGCATGGGCGGGCAACGGCAGGGCAAGACAGGCCAGAATAAGGAATTTCCGCATCAGAATGCCTGCCCTATGCCCACATAGATCTGCACGCCCTCGCCCGTATTGCCACCGACTGGCCCCGCGATATCAAGCCGGATCGGCCCGACGCCGGTATCATAGCGCAGGCCAATCCCCGCGCCTGCATGCCATTCGCCCGCATCGCTGAAGATGGTGCCAGCGCCGACGTAACCCGCATCGACAAAGCCCACGACACCGATGCTTTTGGTGACCGGCACCCGTGCCTCGACCGAAGCCGCAAGAAACGACGTGCCGCCTGTCTGGAATGTTTCTCCGTTCGCCACCAGTTCATTGACGCCCAGCGATTGGTAGGGCTGCCCGCGCACGGTGCCGCCACCGCCCGAATAGAACAGGAAATCGCGTGGCACCCCGGCAAGACTGCCGCCCAGAATAGCCCCGCCCTGCACGCGAGCGGCCAGAACCACCGGCTTGTCACCCGAGCCTAGTCCGCGATAAACGCGGCCATCCCATGTCAGACGCGCGCCGCTGTCGGTGCTGCCAAAGCCAAGGAACGGCTTCGCCTCGCCCTGCGCATAAAAGCCTTTGGTCGGGTTCAGCTGGTTGTCGCGGTTATCCCAGATCACGCCGACCGGCAGGGCAAACAGGCGGTATTGCGTATTGCCCGACACGTCGCTGACGTTTGATGCCTGATATTCCAGACCCACTGATCCCGTCAGCTTGTCAGTGAAAATGCGGCTCAGGCCGACGCCGATATCGGCCACGTCGGCAACATAATCCTGTTCATCCAGGTGCGACAGCTTGATGCGAAAGCTAAGCGTCGTATCCGGATTGAACGTCGCGGGGCGTTCCAGCGTGGCACCAAGGCTATAGTCGATGCCACTGTTCTGCGCGCCGATATTAGCAACCTCGCCGTCAATGCGCAGACGTTCCGCGCCACCAAACAGGTTGCGGTGCAGCCAGTAGCCGCTCAGCTTTGCGCCCTCGGAGCTGCCAATTTCGGCACCGAACGAATAGCGGCGGCGCTTTTCTTCAACCAACGTGGCGGTAACACCCTGAAGATCGGGCGAAATGATCCCGTCATCCTCGGTCAGCGAAACCGACCGGAACACCCCGGTGCGCCGCAGACGGTCGGCGCTGGTCTTGATGGCTTCGGGGTCGAATACCTCGCCTTCGGGATAGCCCGCAATCGCTCGGATACGGCGTTCGCGCATCCGCTGCTGACCGATCAGCGTCAGGGGGCCAAACCGCAGTTTCGGGCCGGGGCGAAGGGTCACATCGGCGGCAAGAGTCTGGCGCGCGTGATCGGCGACTATGGATTGGCCGGACGGTGCGGCCTTGGCGTGGCCCGCGCTGCGCCACGCATCGACGGCGACGCCTGCGCTTTCCTGAATGACGCCACTGCGCGCGGTTTTTCCGGTTGCAAACCCCTCGGGCAGTTCGGTGCCTTGGGCCAACGGGGCAATCCGCGCGGTCGAGAATGCGAATTCCGGGCCGGGTGTCACGGTCACCTCGATCCGGTTGATGGCCGAGGGGGCTTCCAGGGGCGGGATCGACGACGCCTCGCGCCCGTCAACCTTGACGCTGACGACGGGCGAATAATGTCCCTCGGCATAAAGTGCACCGATGATGCGGCCATATTCGGCGCGGGCGGCTGCCAGAATATCCTGCGGGTCGGTGACGCCTTCGGATTTCTTGCCGATCAGCAGGGATGCGCCGCGCACGGCATCTTCTATCCCCGTGTCATCGCCCGCGACGTTGAAATCCAGTGTTTCAAAGGCATGGGCAGGGCTTATGCAGGCGGCGATCAGGGTCAGGGCAAAGCCCGTATGGCGACCGATAGTCAAAACCCGCACTCTGCCGTTCCCCCGAACCAAGATGCCCCACCTGACCATCGCATCTCGCACAGGCCCCTACAACCGCAACAACGCGTGAAGGTGCGGGTTGGTTCCCGCATTTGCGGAAATTCGCCTTCCCACATGGGCACGCGCATGATTGAGTATTTCCAGATGGAGATTTCCAATGCCCGCACTTCGCTTTGTTTCCGCAGTTTTGTTTATGAGCCTGCCCGCCTTGGCCGGGGCGGGGCCCGTCTTGCCCGACCCGATCACAGACAGTGATTTTCCGACGGTGACCGAGGCAGAGGTTAAACTTGGGCAGCTTTTGTTCTGGGACCCGATCCTGTCGGGCAACCGCAACATTTCCTGCGGCACCTGCCACCATCCGAAATTCGCAACCGGCGACGGGCTGTCGCTGGGCATGGGTGAAGGTGGCGTGGGGCTTGGGCCTGCGCGCGTGAGCAATCCCGACAATCTGCCCGAACAGCGTATTCCGCGCAACGCACCCGCGCTGTTCAATGTGGGGGCCAAGGCATTTACCGTGATGTTCCACGATGGCCGGATCGAGGTTGACCCCTCGCGCCGGTCCGGCCTGCGCACTCCACTGGAGGATTCAATGGTGGCGGGGTTCGCGTCGCTGTTGTCGGCGCAAACCATGTTTCCGGTGTTGTCGAATGATGAAATGGCAGGGCATTACGAGGAAAGCGATGTGTCCACCTCTATCCGTCAGGGCCGGATCACCGGGCCGGATGGCGCATGGGACATCATCTCGCACCGGGTTGCAGGGATTCCCGCCTATGCGCAGATGTTCCGCGATGCCTATCCCGAGATTGCAGCGGGGCGGGAAATTCGGTTCACCGATATCTCCAATGCGATTGCGGCTTTTGTGCAGGTTGAATGGCGGTCTGACACTTCGGTGTTTGACGCATCCCTGCGCGGCGAGGCGGCCTTGTCGCCCGAAGCTTCCGCAGGTCAGGCGCTGTTTTTCGGCGAGGCCGGGTGCAGCGCGTGTCATAGCGGCAAGTTCCAGACCGACATGAAGTTTCACGCCATGGGCGAGCCGCAGCTTGGCCCCGGCAAGGCCGAACGGTTCGAGCGTCATTCGCGCGACACGGGCCGCAAACGGGTAACGAACCGGGCCGAGGATGCCTATGCGTTCCGCACGCCGTCCCTGCGCAATGTGACCGCGACCGCGCCGTATGGCCATTCCGGCGCGCACACGACCCTGTCCGGGTTTCTGGCCTATCATCTTGACCCGAAGGCCGGGCTTGCGGCCTATGTGTCCGACGTTACCCTGCCCGCGTTCGAGGCAAAAAAGCCCGATTGGGCCGTGATGCAGAATCCCGATGAGGTGTCGGCGATTGCAGCGGCCGTTGTGACGACCCCGGTGGCGTTGGATGCGCAGGCGCAGTCTGATATTCTGGCGTTCCTTGCCGCGCTGGAAGACCCAGCCGCGATCAAGGGGCGGCTTGGTGTTCCGGATGCCGTGCCCAGCGGTCTGCCGGTGGATCGTTAGCGTCTATTCGACCATCAGCCCGTTGCCATTGGCCGTAACCGTAACCCGACGGTTCAACGGCATCGCCACCCAATCCGACGTAGCGCCCCCCGGCCAGACCACCCGCGCCTCTGTGGCGGTCGCATCGCCCAGCCCAAAGTGCATCGGGTCCGCCTCGCCCGAGGCATGACCACCGCCCACCGTTATTTCCTGCGTCTGCACATGGCCACCCGCGCGCACTTCTATAAAAGCCCCCACGGCTCGGGTATTGGTGCCCGCCATGCGCGGCTCTACAGCCACCCATGCCCCTGTGCCTTCGGTCGCATTCTGCCAGATCTCCATCGTTGCCTGACGGTTCATCACCACCAGATCCAACCGCCCGTCGCCGTTCAGATCGGTTACACCCGCCCCGCGGGACCGTTCGGTGGTTGCCACCCCGGCGACATCGGCCTTTTCGGTGAACGTGCCATCCGGTTGCTGCATCAGCAGGTTGTTGGGATCACGCATAGCGTTCGACGGCATTTCCTGCACATTCCCCTTTGCGATGAACAGATCGGGCCGCCCGTCATTGTCGATATCGCCGAATTCCGCATGCCATCCGGTCGATGCGCGGCCATCATCACCGATAAACGGCGTGGTCGCATAGGTGCCGATCGAATAGGGCGCATCTTCCAGCACGCCGCCGCCCTTGTTGATCTGCAAAAGCTGATCAGCCATCGAGGTCAGCATTACCTCGGGCAACCCGTCTCCGGTGATGTCGCGGCTGGCGATGCCCATGCCCCAGAGGCTGACATGCGCCCACCCCTCGGCCTCGGTGTATTCGGCAAGCGGGTTCAGATGCCACATCTGTTCATACCCACCGCGCACATAATATTGCCGGTCGTTCGAGAGGCGCAGATCGGGCACGCCGTTCCGCTTCCAGTCGGAAATCAAGATCGAAAGCGCGCAAAAGCCGGGTTTCAGAAGCGTGGGCGCGGTGTATTTGCGGCCTTCGGGGCGGTGAAGTTCGTTCACATCGCAGGCTTCGAACGGGCCTTTGGGGTTAGTGCGATCCACATAATTGCCGATCACCAGCGTCGGCCAGTCGCGGCCCGGCTCCCATGTTGCAGTAAAGGATGTGGTCCAGCGGTCGGCAGGATCAAAGCCCCAATCCGCCGTGGCATCGGTGAAATGGCAGTCGGGCCCACCCTTCAGCAATACATTCGGGCCGACGCGCAGCACCACCAGATCAAGCCAGCTATCGCCATTGATATCAATCGGATAAGCCCCGGTCACGCCGGTAAACTGCGGCGCGTCACCCAGCGCAAAGGCGATATCGCCGCCGGGTGGTGAGGTGTTGATAAACAGATGCGACGGGTTTGCCCCACCCGCCGCGTAAAGATCGGGCAGATGGTCACCGTTGCAATCCAATATGGCAACGCCACCGCCCACGAAATGCTCCCACTCGCCGTCATAGACCTGCGCGATCGGCACCGCGGCGGACCGGTCAATGAACTGAGGATCGGCCATCGCCGGGGTTGCCAACAGCACAGTCGCGAAAAGAAGTTTCATTGTGCCGCAAGCTCCCGGACCGGGGCGATAAGCCCCTCGCTGACGGCAGACAGTGCCAGTGCCGCCGCGCCATGCGCCCACAGCAGATCGCCCCATGCGTGAATTTCAATCGGCGGGCGCGGGCGCCCGGTGTTGATGACCAGCGCCTCCATCTCGGCCAGTGTTTCGGTGGCGTAAAGGTAGTCGTAGCGCATCCGCTCGCCCGACAGGATGATCAGCGCGGGGTCAAAAAGGTTGATCACGTTGGAAAGCCCGACCGCCAGAAACCGCCCCGCCCGCCGAAAGATAGACCGCGCTGCGGTGTTTCCGGCCTTTGCATGATCATAAAGGCTTTCCAGCAGAACCGAGATCGACTGCCCGTCCTTGTGCGTCAGGTTCAGCGCCGTCGTCGCCTCACGCGCAAGGGCATAATCGGCGATATACGCCTCAAGGCAGCCGCGCTGGCCGCAGCGGCACAAAGCGCCGTCCAGATGCACCTTGGTGTGGCCAAGCTCCATCCCAAGCCCCCGCGCGCCGCGATAGATGCGGTGGTTCAGCACGAACCCCATGCCGACGCCGTGTTCAATGGTGACAACGGCGAAATCCGCCAGATGCCGCCCCGCGCCGAACCACAATTCGGCCAGCGTCACCAGATTGGCGTCGTTGTCGACGATCACCGGCAGGCCCAGCCGGGCCGTGGCTGCGGCGGCCAGAGCAACCCCGCGTTCGGTCAACACCGGCGACCACAGCACAATGCCACCATCGCAATCGACAAACCCCGGCACACCAAGGCCTACGGCGGATAATTCGTGCCGCGCCAGCCCCGCTTTCTGGCATACCCGGTCCAGCAACGTTTCGCAGGCATCCAGCAGCGTCGGCAGATCCATCGCACCCGGTCGGCGGGCCACGGTCGCATCTGCAAGCAGGTTGCCCGCAAAATCGACGATCACTGCGGTATGTTCGCGGTCGCTCAGCTTCATGCCCAGAACCCGGTGTGCGCCTGCCCGCACGCCCAGCGCCACCGCCGGGCGGCCCCGGCCCTGATCGCCATCGCGTGAGGTTGCAACCTCTTCTATCAGTCCTGCCTCGATCAGTTCAGAGGTGATCGTGGTAATCGTTGCGGGCGAAACGCCCAGATCTTTTGCAACCTGCACGCGCGGAATCAGCCCGGCGGCGCGCACGCGTTCAAAGACCTGCTGGCGCAACGGCCGGGTCGTTTCAGATAGTGGGGGAATCAGCGGCCCACAGCCCGGCCCTGCTTCTTTTCGCGGCTGCAGCATGATTACTTTGATCTCCTAACGAAAAAGCCCGCATTTTGCGCAGCCACGGTTGATTATTGCTGCGTTGCGGCGAATTTCTGGTGCTTTTCCAAGCATCGTCAGACTTGCTGATCATTTTTATTTTGACAACTGAAATTATTCGCGGCAATTTTCGCCCGTGCCGACGAATCTGTCGGACCGGCCATTCGCTGGCCGCAAAGATAAGGGAGGAATTACATGCGTAACGCAATTCTGCTGGCGGTCGTGGCCGCTGCCGGGTTCTCGTCGGCGGCTTTGGCCGAAGGCAAAAAAATCGGCGTTTCCTGGGCCAGCTTTCAGGAAGAGCGCTGGAAGATCGACGAAGCGGCGATGAAGGCGGCAATCGAAGCTGCTGGCGACGAATACATTTCGGCTGACGCGCAATCGTCGTCGGCCAAGCAGTTGACCGACGTTGAAGCGCTGATCGCACAGGGTGCAAACGCCCTGATCATCAACGCATGGGACAAGGACGCGATTGCGCCCGCCATCGAGGCTGCGGCTGCCGAAGGCATTCCGGTTGTTGGCTATGACCGTCTGATCGAAGATGCCCGCACCTTCTATCTGACCTTCGACAACAAGGGCGTGGGTTCGATCATCGCGCAAGAAGTCGTCAAGGCGAAACCCGAAGGCAACTTTGCCATCATCAAGGGCGATCCGGGCGATCCGAACGCGGCGTTCCTTTTGGAAGGCATGATGGAAGTGATCGGCGCGGACGTTGAAGCCGGCAAGATCAAGATCGTCGGCGAGGCGTTCTCGGATGGCTGGAAGCCGGAAAATGCCCAGAAGAACATGGAGCAGATCCTGACCGCCAACAACAACGCCGTTGACGCCGTATTGGCCGAAAACGACGGTATGGCAGGCGGCGTGGTTGCTGCACTTTCGGCTCAGGGTCTTGTGATCCCGGTCGGCGGTCAGGACGGCGACCTTGCCGCGATCAACCGTGTGGCGCGTGGCAGCCAGACCGTTTCGGTCTGGAAGGACTCGCGTCAGCTTGGCAAGGCAGCTGGCGAGATTGCCGCAGCCTTGGCAGAAGGCACCGCACTTGATGCGATTGCCGGAGCGACCAAGTTCAACGGCGGCGAAAAGGGTGTGGAGATGAGCGCGATCCTGCTGTCGCCGACGCCGATCACCAAAGACACGCTGAACCTTGCCATTGACGCAGGACATATCTCGAAAGAGGAAGCCTGCGCCGGTGCGATGGACGGCGTTGCTGCCTGTCAGTAAGCTGACTTTATTGCGGCGCGGGGTCGTTCCCGCGCCGCAGTTTTTCGAATTGTCAGGGCCAGGGCCCTGACGCTTTCCGACCCAATTCCGGCGCATGGGTCCTGCAGATGCGGGGCGTTCCATCGTCGTCATTCCCCCACGCAATGCTGGACGAGGACATGACCGACACAACCCAATCAAAACCAGCCGTGGCCGCATCCAAGGATGCCGGGGCCGGCCCCGTGACACGCTTCCTGCGTGCGACCGAGATTGACACCCGCCTTCTGGGCATGATCGGCGCGCTGGCGCTGATCTGGATCGGGTTTCACCTTTACGGCGCAATCTTCAACGGTCAGGGCGCGTTCCTGACACCGCGCAACCTGTGGAACCTTTCGGTCCAGACATCCTCCATCGGGATCATGGCGACGGGGATGGTGCTGGTCATCGTGACGCGCAACATTGATCTGTCGGTGGGGGCCATACTGGGCGTCACCGCGATGGTGATGGGGATCTTGCAGGTCAACATCCTGCCGCAATACCTTGGCCTTGGTCATCCGATGATCTGGATCATCACGGTGATCGTGGGCATGACCTTTGGCGCAATGATCGGCACGCTGCACGGCGTTCTGATCGCCTATTTCCGTATCCCCGCTTTCATCGTCACGCTGGGCGGTCTGCTGATCTGGCGCGGCAGCGCGTTTCTGGCAGCGGGCGGCAAAACGATTTCCCCGGTCGATACCACTTTCGCATTGCTGGGCGGCGGGCCGTATGGCGCGGTGGGTGCCACGGGAAGCTGGATCGTCGGCGCGCTTGGCTGCGTCGGGGTCTTGTGGATGCTGCGCAGTGGCCGCGCGAACCGGGTGAAGCACGAATTTGCCCTGCGCCCGATGTGGGCCGAGGCGTTTCTTGCCATCATGGGCTGCGGCGCGATCATCGGGTCGGTACTGCTGGTCAACTCATACCCCTGGCCCGTCGGCATCGTGAATGCCTATGCTAAGGCCAACAACATCACCGTGCCGCCAGAGGGGCTGTTCATCAGCCACGGCTTCGCGATTCCGGTGCTGATCCTGATCGTTGTCGGCATTCTGATGACCATCCTTATGACCCGCACCCGGTTTGGCCGTTATGTCTTTGCCATCGGCGGCAACCCCGAAGCGGCGGCCCTGGCGGGCATCGACACACGCTGGATGACGATGAAGATCTTTACCCTGATGGGCACGCTGGCGGGGCTTTCGGCCTGTGTTGCATCCGCGCGCCTGAACTCGGCAACCAATGCGCTGGGGCTGTTGGACGAGCTTTACGTTATCGCCGCCGCCGTCATCGGGGGCACGTCGCTGGCCGGGGGCCTTGGCACGATTTACGGTGCCATTCTGGGCGCGATGGTCATGCAATCCCTGCAATCGGGCATGGTTCTGATCGGGTTTGACACGGCCTTGCAACAGATTGTCGTGGGCACCGTGCTGGTGCTGGCCGTCTACATCGACAATCTTTACCGCCGCAAAGTGAAGTAAGGGGAATATCATGGCAAACACCGGAACCCCGCTTGTCGAACTGCGCGATATCTCGATTTCGTTCGGTGGCATCAAGGCGGTCGATCACGTTACCGTCGACCTTTACCCGGGCGAGGTTGTGGGCCTTCTGGGCCACAATGGCGCGGGCAAATCAACGCTGATCAAATGTCTGTCGGGCGCCTATCAGGCCGACAGCGGACAGATCTTGATCAACGGGCAAGAGGTTACGATCAACAACCCGCGCGACGCCCGCGCGCAGAACATCGAGACGATCTATCAGACGCTGGCACTGGCTGATAACCTTGATGCCGCCTCGAACCTGTTTCTGGGGCGCGAGATCGTGTCGCCCCTGGGCTTCGTCGATGACAGCAAGATGGAGGCGGAAACCCGCAAGATCATGGCGCGGCTGAACCCCAACTTCCGCAAGTTCAACGTGCCCGTCAACGCGCTTTCGGGCGGGCAGCGCCAATCGGTCGCCATTGCCCGCGCCGTTTATTTCAACGCGAAAATCCTGATCATGGATGAACCCACCGCCGCCCTTGGCCCACACGAGACACAGATGGTGGCTGAACTTATTCAGGAACTCAAGGCGCAGGGGCTGGGCATTTTCCTGATCGAGCATGA
Source organism: Rhodobacterales bacterium (assembly GCA_038207585.1). GTDB lineage: Bacteria > Pseudomonadota > Alphaproteobacteria > Rhodobacterales > Rhodobacteraceae > JBBQZP01. Next base: position 49,456 of record JBBQZP010000001.1, read on the forward strand.
CATCCACAACGTCATGAAGCTGTGCGACCGCGCGTCGGTGATGAAGAATGGTCAACTCGTGGGCACGGTTAATGTCGATGAGGTGACGGATGAAGACATCCTTGGCATGATCATCCTTGGGAAACCGCACGCGAAGGCCGCCTGATGTATATCGGTCTTGATCTGGGAACTTCGGGCCTTAAAGGCATCCTGATGGATGACGGCCAGCACGTGCTGGCCGAAGCGACCGCGCCCCTGACGGTGACACGTCTGCACGATGGCTGGTCCGAACAATCGCCCGCCGACTGGATTGCTGCGGCCGAGTCGGTGCTGGATGCGCTGGCGGCGGACCGCTCGCTTGCTTCAGTGCGCGGCATCGGGCTTTCGGGGCATATGCACGGCGCGACCCTGCTTGACGCGGCGGACGAGGTGCTGCGCCCCTGCATCCTATGGAACGATACCCGCAGCCATCTTGAAGCCGCCGAGCTTGACGACGACCCGATGTTTCGCCGGATCAGCGGCAATATCGTCTTTCCGGGGTTCACCGCGCCAAAGCTTATGTGGGTGCAGCGGCACGAACCGCTCCTGTGGGAAAAGGTGGCGAAAGTGCTGCTGCCCAAGGATTACCTGCGCCTGTGGCTGACCGGCGAGCATGTGGCCGAAATGTCGGACGCGGCGGGCACAAGCTGGCTGGATACCGGCGCGCGGGATTGGTCGGATGATCTGCTGGCGGCAACCGGGCTTTCGCGCCAGCATATGCCACGGTTGGTTGAAGGCTCCGAGGTTTCGGGCACATTGCGTGCGGCACTGTCGCAACGCTGGGGTTTGCCCGCGGATGTAATCGTGGCGGGGGGTGGCGGTGACAATGCCGCCTCGGGTGTCGGCGTCGGCGTGGTGCGCGCGGGCGAGGCGTTCGTGTCGCTTGGCACGTCGGGCGTGCTGTTTGCGGCGAATGATGGCTACCAGCCCAGCCCGGCGACAGCAGTGCATACGTTCTGCCATGCGCTGCCGGGCACCTGGCATCAGATGGGCGTGATCCTCGCCGCGATCGATGCGCTGAACTGGTATGCGGGGTTGGTGGGCGATACGCCGGCCAGCCTGACCGCCAATATGGGGCCGCTTCAGGCCCCGTCAAAAACCCTGTTCCTGCCCTATCTGGGGGGTGAGCGCACACCGTTGAACGATGCCGCCATCCGGGGCGCGCTCCTCGGTCTTGAACACAGCACCGACCGCGCCGCAGGCACCCGTGCCGTGCTGGAGGGTGTGACCTTTGCCATCCGCGATTGCCGTGATGCGCTGGCGGCTACCGGGACGCGGCTTGATCACCTGATCGCTGTCGGTGGCGGGTCGAAATCCGACTACTGGTTGCAGGCGATTGCCACCGCCCTTGATCTGCCCGTGCATCTGCCGGTTGCTGGCGATTTTGGCGGCGCGTTTGGCGCGGCCCGGCTGGCCCTGATGGCGGCAACTGGTGCGGGCGCTGAAATTGCCACCTTGCCGCAGATTGCGCGCAGCATTGAACCCGACTCTGCCCTGACCGCCGCATTCGACGCCGGCCACGCCCGGTATCGCGCCGCACAAACCATGCTCAAGGATCTGACATGACCGATTTCTTCAAAGGCATCCCCGCTGTTAAATATGAGGGCGAGTCATCCACCAACGAATTCGCCTTCCGCCACTACAACCCCGACGAGATGCTGATGGGCAAGCGGATGGAGGATCATCTGCGCTTTTCCGTCGCCTATTGGCACAGCTTTGCCTGGCCCGGTGGCGACCCGTTCGGCGGGCAGACGCTGGATCGCCCGTGGTTCGGCGAGACGATGGAACTGGCCCGCATGAAGGCCGATGTGGCGTTCGAGATGTTCGATATTCTGGGCCAGCCCTTCTATGCCTTCCACGACGCCGACATGCGCCCCGAAGGCAAGACATTCGCCGAATCTAAGCGCAATCTGGAGGCGATGGTGGATTACATCGCCGAAAAGCAAACCTCGCATAAGGCGCGGCTCTTGTGGGGCACGGCCAACATGTTCAGTAACCGGCGATGGATGTCGGGTGCGGCCACCAACCCCGACCCCGACGTTTACGCCTATGCCGCAGCAACGGTGAAGGCGAACATGGATGCCACGATGAAGCTGGGCGGGGCGAATTACGTTCTGTGGGGCGGGCGTGAAGGGTATGAAACGCTGCTGAACACCGACCTTGCTGCCGAGCGCGCCCACGCCGGGCGGTTCCTGCAACAGGTGGTGGAATACAAGCACAAGATCGGCTTCAAAGGTGCGATCCTGATCGAGCCGAAACCGCAAGAGCCGTCAAAGCACCAGTATGATTACGATGTGGCCACGGTTTACGGGTTCCTGAAAGAATTCGGGCTTGAAAAGGAAGTTCAGACCAACGTCGAACAGGGCCACGCCATTCTGGCCGGGCACAGTTTTGAACACGAGATTGCGCTGGCGAATGCGCTGGGGATTTTCGGGTCGATCGACATGAACCGGAATGATTACCAATCCGGCTGGGATACTGACCAGTTCCCCAACAACCACGCCGAAAAGGCCGTGGCGTTCTATGAAATTCTGCGCGCCGGCGGCTATACCACCGGCGGCACCAACTTTGACGCCAAGATCCGCCGTCAAAGCCTTGATCCCGAAGATCTGATCCTGGCACATGTCGGCGGCATGGATACCTGCGCGCGGGCACTGAAATCTGCCGCAGCACTGATGGAATCGGGCGAGATGGAGGAGGCGCGCGACACCCGCTATGCGGGCTGGAAATCACCTGCGGCCAAGGCGATGCTGAAAGGCAGCCTCGAAGATGCAGCCGCCCGCGTGACCGGCGAAGGGCTGGAACCGCAGCCTGTATCGGGGCGGCAAGAGCGGCTTGAAAACCTGTGGAACCGGTACGTCTGATCCGGGTTTAACCGTCTGATTGTGCGCAACGCGCGGACGGGTGATAAGCCCGTCCGCGCTAACGTGTTTGAAACAAAGGAACTCCCATGCCCTATACCCCCGCCGAAAACCGCTATGACCGGATGGTCTATCGTCGCTGTGGGGCATCTGGGGTTTTGCTGCCTGCGGTCAGCATCGGGCTTTGGCACAACTTTGGCCACGACACTCCGCATCAGACCAAGAGCGACATCTGCCGCACGGCGTTTGATCACGGCATCACGCATTTCGATCTGGCCAACAACTATGGCCCGCCGCCCGGTTCGGCCGAGGAAGCCTTTGGCGACATTCTGAAAACCGATTTCGCGGGGTATCGGGACGAGCTGATCATCAGCTCCAAGGCAGGCTACGACATGTGGCCCGGCCCTTACGGCACCTTCGGCTCGCGGAAGTCGCTGATCGCATCCTGTGATCAAAGCCTGAAGCGGATGGGGCTGGATTACGTCGATATCTTCTATTCGCACCGCTTTGATCCCGACACGCCGCTGGAAGAAACGATGGGCGCTCTGGACCAGATCGTGCGGTCGGGGCGCGCGCTTTATGCCGGGATTTCAAGCTATAACAGCGAACGGACGCGGCAGGCGGTGGCGATTCTGCGTGATCTTGGCACGCCCTGCCTGATCCATCAGCCCAGCTACAACATGCTGAACCGCTGGGTCGAACATGACGGGCTGAAGGACACGCTGCGCGATCTTGGCGTTGGGTCGATTGCGTTCACACCACTGGCGCAGGGGATTCTGACCAAGAAATATCTGGGTGGCATCCCCGACGGCAGCCGCGCCGCGCAAGGCAAGAGTCTGGACCCGGCAACCATCACCAAAAGCGCTTTGGCGTCGGTAAAAGCGTTGAACGACATGGCCGAGGCGCGCGGGCAAACGCTGGCGCAAATGGCGATTGCATGGGTCTTGAGGGGCGGCAGGATCACCACCGCGCTGATCGGTGCGTCAAAGCCCGAACAGGTGACCGATTGCGCGGGTGCGGTGCGCAATCTGGATTTCACGGCGGATGAACTGGCGGAGATTGACCGGATTGCGGGCGAAGAGGATATCAACCTCTGGGCCAAATCGTCGGAGTCCGCCGACTAATCTGATTGATATCGGAAACCGAGGCATCACAATCGCCAGCGGCAGTCAGCCGCCAACCTGAATCATATCGACTGACTGATGGCTTTTCTGCCCCCCAGACAAGCGCATCGCGCCCTTGATCGGGGCGACATCGGTGTAATCACGCCCGCGCGCCACAACCACATGATCCACACCCGCCTGAACATCATTGGTGGGGTCAAATTCCACCCAGCCTGCATCCGGCCCGCACCAGGCGCGGACCCATGCGTGCATCGCATCGGCCCCTTCAAGGCGGGGCTTTCCAGGCGGCGGCGTGGTGCGCAAAAAGCCACTGACATAGCCCGCAGGCACCCCCACCCCGCGCAGGCAGGCGATCATGATATGCGAGAAATCCTGACACACACCGTGGCGCTTGGCGAAGGCTTCGGTCGCGGGGGTGTCAACCTCGGTCGCGTCAGGGTCGAAGGTCATATGGGTGTGCAGGGCGTGGCCCAGCGCCATGACCAAATCGGCCACAGTCATATCGGGCCGGATCAGGGCTTTGACGAAACGGGTCATCTCCGCATCACGCGGCACCCGGCCAGAGGGCGCGATGTAATGCAGCGGCGAGTCGGGCCCCAGACCTGTGTGCGATTGCATCACCTGCGGCAAGGTGTGCAGGGCGACGGAAGGGCCGCCAGCCCTGCCCTGCGCCACCCGGTCCACGCGCGCTTTCAGCGTTACCGACACGCTGTCATGCGCGCTGCGATAGCTGAACTCGGTGATCCGGTTGCCGAAAAAATCGACATGATCGCCGCGCTCATCGGGTTTGGGTTCAATTTCGATCAGACCCGCCAGCAGGCGCTGGGTCGCGTCATCCTTGGGCATCATGCACAGCACATGGCGGCCGCCCGCCGCCGGGGTTGCGTATGCGTAAGCGATGCTCAGCCGGATATCGTAGATCACATCCCGCCCCTAAAGCACAAAGGTCGCATTCAGCGCGGTTGAAAGATCGAGTATTTGCCCCCGCGTTTCGATCAGCGCCTGCGTATCCAGCGTAACGACCGACTGCAACCGGACCGAGGTTTGCAGGCCAAGCACGGCACGGTCAAAATCTGTCATCTGGGCATGCGGGCCCGAGGCGGACAGGCCGTCCACGCTTTTGCGGATTGCATCCAGATGAAACAGGACCGCGCGCGGGTTCTGATCATCCAGCACCAAAAGGTCGATGACTGACGCACGGCTGGTGAACATCGCATAGCGCTGGCGGTGGGTCATGATGCTGTCGCCAACCTCGATCGCCAGATCAAGGCCGCCGTCGGGGGCTGCGGGGTCAGCCATCGTGGCCAGAAGGTCGGTCATCATCGCGGCGCGTTCCAATGACCGGCCGATGGTCAGGAAATGCCAGCCCGCGGCACGATACATGTTGTCGTGCACAAGGCCGGAAAACCCCGCGATCTTGCGCAACATCACGCTGGCGACCAGGGCCGCATCGGCCCCCGCTTCGGCGTTCTTTGCGATGCGCTGCATTGATTTCTGGATGTCTTTCAGCGCCGCCCAGCCATCGACGCTGAACCGGTCGCGGATCTGCCCGGCACTTGCCACTGCCGAAGCAAGGGTCGCGCGGATGCCGTCGGGAAGGGGCTCATCCGCATCGGCGCCGTATCCGGCCAGCTTGTCGCGAATGGCATCCAGCAGCGGGCCTTTCCCGCTTTCCTGAACGCGGCCATGATAGGCACGGACCAGACGCAACATGCCTTCGGTGCGTTCGACATAGCGGCCAAGCCAAAAGAGGTTATCTGCCGCCCGGCTGGGCAATGGCCCCGGTTGCGCCCGAACAAAATCCCCACCGGCCGGCGCTTGCAACGTGTCAGGTTCGACGGAGCGGTCACTGACAATCCAGACATCGGCCACCCCACCGCCTGCGCGCATCGAAACTGCGGTGGTATCGGGCCCGGCCCCGATCCGCGCAAAGCCGCCCGGCATCACCCGCCACCCTTGTGGCGTGCGGGCCAGAAAGGCACGCAGGGTCATCGGCCGGGCCACCAGAGCGCCGTTTTCGTAAGCAGGAGTGGTCGACAGCGTGACCAGTTCCTGCCCGACCAACATGCCCGCATTCGTGGCGAGCCAGTCGTGCAGATCGTCAGTCGCGCCACGCATCTGACCGCCCACGGCATGCGGCGCGCCAGTCTCGAACGGCATCCGGGTGGCCAGCGCCGGGCCAATCATCATGCGGTCGGCATGTGCGCGCACATGGTCCAGTTCGGCCTTTTGCCCGCACCACCATGTCGCGACATTGGGCAGGGTCAGATTCGCACCGGTCAGCACCTGCGCGATCCGGGGCAGGAACGCCATCAGCGCCTGCGTTTCCAGAATGCCCACGCCCAGCGCGTTAACCAGCGTAACCTGCCCCTGCCGCACCGCCGACATCAGACCGGGCGTGCCCAACTGACTGTCCTCGCGCAGTTCCAGCGGGTCGGCCCAGATGCTGTCCATCCGTCGCCACAGCACATCCACCGGGGCCAGCCCTTCGACGGTGCGGACGCGCAGCGCGCCGCCCTCCACCACCAGATCCTCACCCTCCAGCAGCGCCATGCCAAGGTAGCGCGCGATATAGGCCTGTTCGTAATAGGTGTCGGTCAGCGCCCCCGGAGTCAGAATCCCGATGCGCGAGGTGGCCTCACCGCGCAGCCCCTCCATCGCGTTGCGAAAGGTACGAAAGAACCCGGCAAGGCGGTGGACATTCGCATCCCGATACAGGTCGGGAAACACCCGTCGCGCCGCCACCCGGTTTTCCAGCGCGAATCCGGCACCCGAGGGCGCATCAGTGCGGTCGGCCAGCACCCACCAGCGTCCATCGGGGCCGCGCCCGATTTCAAACGCCACGAAATGCAGGAAATGGCCCGACCGGGGCGTGACACCTACCATCGGGCGCAACCATTCGGGGCTTTGCGCGATCAGGCTGGCGGGCAGATGTCCCCCGGCCACCAGCAGGTTTTCGCCGTATATATCGGCTACGACCCGCTCTAACAGGTCGGCGCGCTGGATCAGGCCTGCGGAAATATTATCCCATTCCGCCTCGGGCAGGATGACGGGAATGGCGCTGAACGGCCAATCGCGCGTGGCCCCGGCCTTGTCGGCATAGTTGCGGAAAAAGACGCCGGTATCGGCCAGATGCTGATCGCCGCGTGAGATGTCCGCCAAGACTTCTTCATGTGAAAGCCCCGAAAGATGCCGGATCAAACCCGCCCATGCGGGCCGCATGTTGCCCTGCGCATCAACCAGTTCATCCGGCACGCCCGGCAACGGGCAATAACCCTGCAACAGCCGGTCCTGCATCGGGGCGGGCTGGGGTTCGCCCATCAAAAGCCGGGTGCGCGACGCAGATCAAGCGTCATGGGAAATTCCGGATGCGGGGTTTCGGATTGGGGCTCATAGGCGCCCGGCGTGTGACCATGTGGTTCGAACCGCGAAAGACGCCGCGCTTCGGCCTCATTGCTGTTGACGGGGAAGGTATCGTAACTGCGGCCCCCCGGATGTTTGACATGATAGGTGCAGCCACCCAAGGCGCGGCCGGTCCATGTATCGTAGATGTCAAAGGTAAGCGGCGCGTGAACCGCCAAGTTCGGGTGCAGGGCCAGCGGCGGTTGCCACGCCTTGAAGCGCACGCCCGCGACCGACACGCCCGCCGTTCCCGTGGCCTGCATCGGCATCTGGCGCTGGTTGCAGGTGACGGTGTAGCGCGCGGGGTCGGCGGCAGTCAGCTTGGCCTGCAACCGTTCTACCGAACTGTCGGTATAGCGTACCGTGCCACCGATGGCCCCGGTTTCGCCCATCACATGCCACGGCTCCAACGCCTGACGCAGTTCCAGAGTGACGCCTTCGACCGTGATTTCGCCACAGAACGGAAAGCGGAATTCGGCCTGCGCCTTGAACCAGTCGGGATTCAAATCAAAGCCGTTCTGGCGCAGGTCGGCCAGCACATCCAGAAAATCTTCCCACACGAAATGCGGCAACATGAACCGGTCGGCCAGCGTCGTGCCCCAGCGCGTCAGCTTGCCTTGCGCGGGGGTTTTCCACATCCGCGCGATGATGGCGCGGATCAGCAGTTGCTGGGCAAGGCTCATGCGCGGGTCGGGCGGCATCTCGAAGCCGCGGAATTCAACCAGACCAAGGCGGCCGGTAGGGCCGTCGGGGGAATAGAGCTTGTCGATACAGATCTCGGCGCGATGGGTGTTGCCGGTGACGTCAACCAGCAGGTTCCGCAGCAGGCGGTCAGTCAGCCACGGTGTGGGCGCGCCCTTGTCGGGGTGAGGGATTTGAGAAAGCGCAATTTCCAGCTCGTACAAAGCATCCATCCGCGCTTCGTCGATGCGCGGGGCTTGGCTTGTCGGGCCAATGAACAGGCCCGAGAACATGTAGGACAGGCTGGGATGGCGCTGCCAATGCCGGATCAGGCTGGCGAGCAGATCGGGGCGGCGCAGGAAAGGGCTGTCTTTCGGAGTGATCCCGCCGACCACCACATGGTTGCCGCCCCCCGTTCCGGTGTGCTTGCCGTCGATCATGAACTTGTCGGCCCCAAGGCGCAGCTGGCGGGCCTCTTCATACACGGTTTCGGTCGTTATCACGACTTCGCCCCAGTTGTGCGCGGGGTGGATGTTCACCTCGATCACGCCGGGGTCGGGGGCAACGCGGATCACGTTCAGGCGGGCATCACTGGGGGGGCCGTAACCTTCGATATGCACGGGCAGGCCAAGGCTGCGCGCGGCAGATTCGGCGGCGGCGACCAGCTCCAGATAATCCTCGGCCTTCTCGACCGGGGGCATGAAGATGCACAGTCGCCCGTCGCGCGGTTCGACCGAAATCGCGGTGCGGACTTTGCCGGCCAGATCGCTGATCACCTGTTCAACGCGGTCCTGCACAGGTTCTGACGCGGTGAAATGCGCGCGTTTCTGATCGGTCTTTTCAGGCTCCAGATCGGGCAGATCGCCCCGGTCATCGAACGGGTCGGCGGGGGAATAGTTGGGGTAATCCTTTTCGGGGATGTGTTTCAGCGACCCCAGTGGCAGGCGGTAACCCACGGGGCTATCGCCGGGCACCAGATACAGATGCCCGCGCCGCATCGTCCATTTCTCCGACAGCCAGGTTTGTGCGGCCTTGGTCTGCCAGCGTTGAACCGGCAGCACCATGCCAGAGGGTTCCGTCAGCCCCCGGCCAAAGACGCGGGCGATGCGGTTGCGTTCCTCGGGGTCTTTGAGGGCTGAATTTTCAGGCGTCACATTCTCGGGCAGATTGCCCTCCTTGACGATCCATTCGGCGGGGTCTTCAAAGGCGGGCAGCACGTTTTCCGATGGCACACCCAGCGTCTCCGCGATGCCTTTCAGCAGCGCCTCGGCCTGATCCACCGTCGCCGTTCCATCAGTCTTTTCCGGCGCTATCAGGTCGGGGTTGTGCCAGATCGGTTTGCCATCGCGCCGCCAGTACAGCGAGAATGTCCAGCGCGGCAGCGTCTCGCCCGGATACCACTTGCCTTGCCCGTAATGCAGAAAACCGCCGGGCGCGAATTTCGCCTGCAACCGGCGGATCAGCTTGTCGGCAAATTCGCGCTTGGTGGGGCCGACGGCGCCGGTGTTCCATTCGTCCGCCTCGAAATCGTCGATGGAAACGAACGTCGGCTCACCGCCCATCGTCAGACGCACGTCGCCTTCGGCCAACGCCGCATCAACCTTGTGGCCTAGCGCGTTCAGGTCGGCCCACGCGGCATCCGAAAACGGCTTGGTAATACGGGGATGTTCGGCGGTGCGGGTCACGCTCATGTCGAAATCGAAGGTGACTTCGGCATAACTTGCCATGCCGGAGATTGGAGCGGCGTTGGAATAATGCGGCGTGGCGGCCAGCGGGATATGGCTTTCGCCCGTCAGCAGCCCGCTGGTCGGATCAAGCCCGATCCAACCTGCGCCGGGCAGATAAACCTCGCACCATGCGTGCAGATCGGTGAAATCCTTGGTGGTGCCCGCGGGCCCGTCAACCGCCACCAGATCCGGTTTCAGCTGGATCAGATAGCCCGACACGAACCGGGCCGCAAAGCCCAGATGCCGCATCGCATGGACCAGAAGCCAGCTTGTATCACGACACGAGCCCCTGCCGATGCTCAGGGTTTCCTCGGGCGTCTGCACGCCGGGTTCCATCCGGATCACATAGCCGATGTGCGCTGCGACCTGCGCGTTCAGCCGGACGATAAAATCAATCGTGCGCAAAGGATCGCGCGGCACAGTGGCGAGAAATCCCTGCAACAACGGCCCGGCGGGATCGGTCTTGCGATAGATCGTCAGATCGTCGGCAATGTCGGCGGGGTATTCAAACGGCCATTCCTCGGCGCTGGCCTCTACAAAGAAATCGAACGGGTTGTAGACGGCCATATCGGCGGTCAGATCAACCTCGATCCGGAATTCCGTCACCGGGTCAGGAAACACATAGCGCGCCAGCCAGTTGCCATAGGGGTCTTGCTGATAGTTCACGAAATGGTTCGCAGGCGTGACCTTCAGCGTGTGCGACACGACCCTCGTGCGGCTGTGCGGTGCCGGACGCAGGCGGATCACCTGCGGGCCAAGCGTCACGGGGCGGTCGTATTTGTAGTGGGTCAGATGGTGAATACTGGCGAGTATGGTCATGTTTTTCTTTCCCGGTGGGTCTTAGGTGTCACACGGAATGCTCACCAGCAGCGACAGCTTTGTGCGTCACGAACGGATGTGCAACCGAAAAGCTGAAAATTTGGGCGGTTTGCACGCGCCAAACGGCCAAACGATGATCAGACCCGGCGGATCAGGTCATTGATGAACTGCAGTTTCGCCGCCACGCTCTGCGACAGCACAAAGGGGTAAAGGTCGGGCTGGCCCATGCCACGGTTCATCGCGTTGACTGCCACGGTCAGTGGAACCCAGGCCGTGATTGCACCAGAGATGTCATTGATCGCATAGGGATCATCAGGCAGAGCGGCGGCAGGACCTTCGGGAGTGGACCATGGGCTGATGCCGTAAGCACGCGCGGTTTCCAACCCGTCTACGATATGCATCCAGTGCGCCCAGGTTTCGGCAAAATCCTCCCACGGGTGGGCGGTGGCATAGGCGCTGATATGGGATTGTGCCCAGCCGGCGGGCGCACCCTGATTGTAGTGGCGCTGCAACGCGTCGTCATAGTCGGCCCGTTCATCGCCAAAGAGCGCGCGGAAGGTGTCGAGTTTCGCAGTGTTTTCCAGAAGAAGAGCCCAATAGTAATGCCCGACCTCGTGGCGCATATGGCCGATGATGGTGCGGTAGGGTTCGGACAACTCCGATTTGCGCGCGATGCGGATGGCGTCATCGCCTTCGGCGAGGTTCAGGGTGATCAGCCCGTCATTGTGGCCGGTCATCACGGTTTTTGTGCTGCCATCAGGATTTTGCGCATCGGCCAGAAAATCGAAAGCAAGGCCGCGCGCCGCATCTTCGGCCTTGGTCGGATGCGGCAGGCCCCAGCGCAGGATCGCATAGAAAAGCTGACGTTTCGCGCCCTCGATCTCGGCCCAGCGCGCGGGGTTTTCGGCCTGGCCTACGTTGGGGACGGTGTTGTTGTGCTGGCAGGCTGTGCAAAAACCGGTCGTTGTTCCGAGCGGGGTGAACCAGTTGCATCCGGCAGGGGTGGCGTTGGCGCAATATATGCCTCTGCCCGTGGGGGCGGCGGCCTCTATCAGTAGCGTTTCGGGGCGAAAACCCAATGCGGTACCGCATTGCACGCAGGATCGGTTTTCGAAATGTACTTCGTTTCCGCAGACCGGACAAATCAGCCGTTTCATGGCGCGCCTTTGATTGGTGTGTGGATAACGACTTAGGGTGTGGCGTCGTTCCACGCCATGCAAGGTTTGTCATGGCAGCCTTGCAGCAGCGTCAGACGATCCCGCCACCGCCGCTTGTCACAGCCGGGCGCACGGCGGCCACACGGGCGCGGTATCCCGCCGCGCGATAGGTCGCCACTGGGTCAATCGCGCCGCCCTTCTCCATCCGGGCCATGGCGAGGATCGGCTCTACATCGGTGCGAAACGCGGTCTTAAGCGTGCCGGTCGCGGCCAGCGCATCGTTGGCATCCTGTGCGCCATGCAAAGCAGTGCGATTCACCAGAACGGCCTGCGCATACGCGCGCTGCACCTCCATCGCCGATACCATCAGGCTTTCGATCGGGTCGGTCACATTGTGGCTTTGATCCAGCATGTGCGCGGGGTGGAAGCCGGGTTTATCCTCGGCCTCGACCAGCTCGTTGAACACCAGAAACAGGCGGTATGGGTCAACCGATCCGGTATCCAGATCGTCATCGCCGTATTTGGAATCGTTGAAGTGAAAGCCGCCAAGTTTGCCGCGCGAGATCAGCCGCGCCACGATCATCTCGATATTCGTGTTGGGCGCATGGTGGCCCAGATCGACAAGGCAGAATGCCTGCGGGCCCAGTTCTTGCGCGATCATGTAGTTCGTGCCCCAATCCTGCACGACCGTGGAATAGAAGGCGGGTTCAAACATCTTGTGTTCGGTAAAAAGCCGCCAGTCGGCGGGCAGACCCGCATAGATGGCGCGCATCGCGTCCATATAGCGGTCGAACTGGCGGGTGAAATCCTGCTGGCCGGGGAAGTTGGTGCCATCGCCAACCCAAACCGTCAGCGCCTTGGACCCCAGCGCCGCGCCGATTTCGATACACTCCAGATTGTGATCGACGGCCTGTCTGCGGATCGCCGCATCGGTGTGCGACAAGGAGCCGAATTTGTAGCTGGCGCGCTGCTGCGGCTGATCCTGAAAGGTGTTGGAGTTCATCGCATCAAACCGCAGGCCCAGCGTTTTGGCCTTGGCCAGCAGGTCAGCGGGGGGGGCTTTGTCCCATGGGATGTGCAGGGAAACGGCAGCTGTGGCACGGGTCAGCGATTGGATGACACCGCAATCTTCCAGTTTGTCGAAGATGTGGCGCGGCTCTCCCGGCCCCGGAAAGCGGGCAAAGCGGGTGCCGCCGGTGCCCACGCCCCATGACGGGATCGCCACGCCGTAGCCTGCAATCTTGGCCTTGATCTGCGCAATATCGATGCCCCGCCGCGACAGATGTTCGCCCAGCCCATCGTAATCGGCACGCAGGGCGGGCAGGCGGACGGCGTTTTCAGCCTCGATCAGGACGGGGTCGATCATGGCTTACCTCGTGAAGGATTGAACATTGCCGGCATCGACATTCAGGATGTTGCCGGTCGATTTTGCGGAAAGCTCACTGGCAAAGAAATACACGCCCTCGGCCACATCTTCCGGCAGAACCGAGCGTTTCAAAAGCGAGCGTTGGCGATACATCTCTTCGAGCCCGTCCTTGTCGGTCTTGTAGGTGCTGGCGCGTTGGTCCAGCCATTCGCCGGACCAGATCTTTGATCCGCGCAGAACAGCGTCGGGATTCACGACATTCACCCGGATGCCCGCCTCGGCTCCTTCCAGTGCAAGGCAGCGGGCAAGGTGAATTTCGGCGGCTTTCGCGGTGCAATAGGCCGACGCGTTGGGGCTGGCCGCCAGCCCGTTCTTGGAGGCGACAAAGACCACCGAACCGCCGATGTTCTGCGCACGAAAGACGCGGAACGCCTCGCGGCTAACAAGGAAATAGCCGGTGGACAGGATGTCCATGCTGCGGTTCCACAACTCCAGTGTTGTATCCTCGATCGGCGCTGATGATGCGATTCCGGCATTCGACACCAGAATATCTAGGCCGCCGAATTCAGCGAGGGTCTGGGCGAAGGCGGCTTTCACCTGATCTTCGCGGGTCACATTCATTGCCACGCTGCGCACCATATCGCGGCCATGCTGCGCCGCCATTACATCGGCGGCGGCGGCTAGTGCGGCCTCGTCAATATCGGCCAGCATCACGCAGGCGCCTTCGCGCAGCATCCGTTCCGCCGTGGCCGCCCCGATGCCGCCCGCGCCGCCGGTGACAAGCGCCACCCGGCCTGCCAGCGATTTCGGCTTTGGCATGCGTTGCAGTTTCGCCTCTTCCAGAAGCCAGTATTCGATATCGAACGCCTCTTGCTCCGGCAGGCCGCAATACTCGGAAACCGTATCCGCCCCGCGCATCACGTTGATCGCGTTGACGTAGAATTCGCCCGAAATGCGGGCGGTCGCCTTGTCTTTGGCAAAGGTCAGCATGCCGACACCCGGCACCAGATAGACCACGGCATTCGGGTCGCGCAGGGGCGGGGAATCGGGGTGTTTGCAGCGGTCGTAATAGGCGGCGTATCCTTTGCGATAATCCTTAACCTGCCCTGACAGGGCGGCAAGGGTCGCTTCGACATCGGGCTTTGCGGGATCAAAATCCACCACCAGCGGGCAGATTTTCGTGCGCAAGAAGTGATCGGGGCACGATGTGCCCAGCGCCGCCAAGGGGGCAAGCTTGGCCGAATTCACAAACTCCAGCACGGCGGGTTGATCGTCGAAATGGCCGGTCATGTGGTGGTCTTTTGACACCATCCCCCGAATTGCGGGCATCAAGCGCGCGGCCACAGCGCGGCGGTCGGCTGGCGGCAGGCTTTGCGCCACAGCACCACCGAAAATGGTCTTGTCGGCAGTTTCCCCGGCAAACCATTCCATCGCTTTTTGAATGATGGTCACGGTCAAGTCATAGCAGGCCCGCGCATCATCATCCCAGGTGAACAGCCCGTGCGATTCCAGCACGACCCCTTTCGCTTTCGGGTGATCCAGACAGTATTTCTCCAACCACAGGCCAAGTTCAAAGCCGGGGCGCTTCCACGGCAGCCAGCCGATATCATCGCCGAAAATACGCGCCGTCAGCTCGCGCGAATTGCTTGCGGCGGCGATGGCGATGATCGCGTCGGGGTGCATGTGATCGACGTGTTTTCGCGGAACGTAAGCATGCAGCGGCGTGTCGATGGAGGCCGCGCGGGCGTTCAGGTTGAAGGTGCAATGGGGCAGATACCCCACCATCTCATCCTCAAACGCCAAACCGCGATAGATACCTTTCAGCGCGCGCAACTTGTCCATGTAAAGCGTGGCAAACCCGTCCATCTTGATGGAGCCCACGTCGCCGCCCGATCCCTTGACCCAAAGCACCTCGACCATCTGGCCGGTCAGCGGGTCTTTTTCCATTACCTTGGCCGACGTGTTGCCGCCGCCGTAATTGGTGATTCGCTTGTCGGACCCCAGAAGGTTAGACCGGTAGAGCAGCTTTTCAGCCTCGGTCATCCCCTTTGATTTTACATCATCCCAAAGGTTTGCGAGCCGTGATCCGGTTGCCGCTGTCATCGTATCCTCCGTCGGGTGCCTGTTGCAAATGTGCCGGGGTTTGGGGCAAAGTCAATCACAAACGATCATGTTCAATCATGCTGCACCGCAGAAACGTGCGTAATGAGCGATAATGATTGACAATGATTGATTCTGGTGGCTGACTGACATGTCAGGGAGACCAAGATGCACGAAAGCGAACGACACCGCGTTATCCTGTCGGCCACCGAAGGTCGGCCTGTGGCGACCGTGACCGATCTGGTCACGCTGACCGGTGCGTCCGAGGCGACGATCCGCCGCGATATCGCAACGCTGCATCTTCAGAAAAAACTGCGCCGGGTGCGGGGTGGGGCGGAAAGTCTGGTCGCGCCACAGTTTGTCGGCATCAACGCGCGGCCCTTTGCGGTGAACGAAGGCATCCGCATTGCCGAAAAGCGCGCCATTGCCCGCGCGGCGGTTGATCTGTGCGATGAGGGCGAGGCGATCATCATCAACGGCGGCACGACGACGTTCCAGATGGTGCATCCGTTGACAGCGAAGCGGTTGCAGGTGTTCACCAACAGCTTTCCCATCGCTGAACATCTGCTGAAACATTCGCGCAACACGGTGATGTTGCCTGCGGGCGCGATCTACCGCGAGCAGAACATCATCCTGTCGCCGTTTGATGAAGACGGCAGCCGCAATTTCTATGCCCGCCGCATGTTCATGGGGTGCCGGGGCCTGGGTGCGCTGGGGCTGATGGAGGGTGATCCGATGCTGGTGCAGGCCGAACAAAAGCTGATCGGGCAGGCGGATGAATTGGTGGTGCTTGCCGACAGCACGAAATTCCGCGACCGGTCCAGCCTTTTGTTGTGTCCGCTGGCGCGCATTCACACCGTGATCACCGATGATGGCATCACAGACCGCGAAGCCGCGATGCTGGAGGCAGCCGAGATCCGGCTGATCGTGGCGCACCCCGGTGCAGAAAGAATAGGGCGGGCCGGCGAAAGCTGATCCCGCGTAACGGCTCATAGGGAGGAAAACATGAGCATTCTGAAGAAGGCCCTGACAACGGCGGCTCTGGCCACCGCCCTGATGGCGCAATCGGCGATGGCCGAGAACGTGAAGATCGCACTTGTGGTCAAAGCCCTTGGCATCGGATTTTTCGAGGCCGCCAACAAAGGCGCGGAAGAAGCCGCCAAGGAACTGGGCGATGTGGAGATTATCTACACCGGACCGACCGACACAACGGCGGAAGGTCAGATCGAGGTGATCAACAGCCTGATCGCCCAAGGTGTCGATGCAATCGCGATTTCCGCGAATGACCCGGACGCCGTGGCACCTGCGCTGAAAAAGGCGATGGATCGCGGGATCACGGTCATTTCCTGGGACTCGGGCGTGGCCAAGGATGGCCGCCAAATGCACCTGAACCCATCCTCGAGCGCGCTGATCGGCAATACGATCATCAAACTGGCGGCGGACCATATGCCGGATGGCGGCGATGTGGCGATCTTGTCGGCGACCTCGACCTCGACCAACCAGAACGTCTGGATTGAAGAAGCGAAAAAGGTGCTGCCGAACTATCCGGGCATCAATTTGGTGGCGACGGTGTATGGCGATGACCTTGCCGACAAATCCTATCGCGAAGCACAGGGGCTGATCGCCAGCTACCCGAACCTCAAAGCCATCATCGCGCCGACGACCGTTGGTATTCTGGCGGCATCGCAGGCGGTGACGGATGCCGGGTTGATCGGCAAGGTCAACGTGACAGGCCTTGGTCTGCCATCGGAAATGGCGGGCGCGGTTGAATCCGGGGCGACAGAATCCTTCGCGATCTGGAATCCGATTGATCTGGGCTATGCGGCGACCATGCTGGCCTACAACATTCACAAAGGTGCCAAGGCCGAACCCGGTGCGTCCATTCCGATGGGCCGGATCGGTGCGGCAACGCTGGACGACAACAACGAGGCCGCGATGTCGGACCCGTTCACCTATGACAAGTCGAACATCGAAGAGTTCAAGTCGATTTTCTGATCTGGTCGCAGCCTGGCGGATGTTCTGCCGGGCTGCCCTTTTGTCAAAGGACCATTCATGCAACCCGTCCTCTCGCTGCGCGGAATTTCCAAGGAATTTCCCGGCGTCAAGGCGCTGTCATCGGTGCAGCTTGACCTTTTCCCCGGCGAAGTCACAGCCCTTGTGGGCGAGAATGGCGCGGGAAAATCCACTATCGTCAAGGTCTTGACCGGGATCTATCAACCCGACGCAGGTACGATCACGCTGGACGGTCAGGCGGTACGTTTTGCCACAGCCTCGGCAGCGTCTGCGGCGGGCGTTACGGCAATTCATCAGGAAACGGTGCTGTTTGATGAATTGTCGGTGGCCGAGAATATCTGGCTTGGCCATGCCCCGCGCGGGCGGTTCGGGCTGATTGACCGGCGCGAGATGCGCCGCCGGTCGGTCGCGTTGCTGGACAGTATCGGGGCGACGCTGAACCCCGATCAAAAGCTGAAAGACCTTGGCATCGCATCCAAACATCTGGTGGCAATTGCACGCGCATTGTCGGTCGATGCGCGGGTGGTGATCATGGATGAACCGACCGCCGCGCTGTCGTACAAGGAAATTCACGAGCTTTATGCGCTGGTTGAAACCCTGAAATCGCAGGGCAAGGCGATCTTGTTCATCAGCCACAAGTTTGATGAGATCTTCCGGATTGCAGACCGTTACACCGTTTTCCGTGACGGCCAGTTCGTTGGCGAGGGCCGTATTGCCGAGGTGACGGAAAGCGCTTTGGTGCAGATGATGGTCGGCCGCGCGGTCGATCAGATCTTCCCCAAACGCAGCCACAATATCGGCGCGCCCGTGCTGACAGTTGCGGGCTACTGCCACCCCACCGAATTTGCCGATATCGGATTTACCCTGCACCGGGGCGAGATACTGGGGTTTTACGGCCTTGTCGGCGCGGGCCGGTCCGAGGTGATGCAGGCGATTTTCGGCATCACCAAACCCAGCAAGGGCGCGTGCCGGATTGAGGATAAAGTCGCCGTCATCCGCTCCACCTCCGAGGCTGTTGCGGCGGGGATCGTTTACGTTCCGGAAGATCGCGGGCGGCAGGGGGCGGTGAAGGGCCTGCCGATCTATCAGAACGTCACCTTGCCGTCATTGAATGCGGTGTCGCGCAAGGGGTTTTTGCAGCTGGCCGAAGAATTGAAACTGGCGCGCGATTATACCCAGCGGCTTGATCTGCGGGCGGCGGCGCTGGATCAGGATGTGGGGCTCTTGTCGGGCGGCAACCAGCAAAAGGTGGTCATCGCGAAATGGCTGGCAACAAAGCCGCAGGTGATCATTCTGGACGAGCCGACCAAGGGCATCGACATCGGGTCAAAGGCAGCGGTCCACGCGTTCATGGCGGAACTGGCGGCGCAGGGATTGGCGGTGATCATGGTATCGTCAGAGATTCCGGAAATTCTTGGCATGTCGGACCGGGTGATCGTGATGCGCGAGGGGCGGATCGTGGCCGAAGTGGCGGGTGACGCTATGACTCCCGCAGCACTGGTGCGCGCGGCGGCCGGAATAGGAGAGGCCGCATGACCCTGTTGAAATCGCGTGAGGCGCTGCTGGCGCTCGCGATCCTTGCGATGACGCTGCTGATTGCCGCGCGCTTTCCGGCCTTTGTGCGGCCCAACAATCTGGCCGGAGTGTTCAACGACACTTCACCGCTGATCATTCTGGCCATCGGGCAGATGATCGTGATCCTGACGAAATGCATTGATCTGTCGGTTGCGGCCAATCTGGCGCTGTGCGGCATGACGGCGGCTTTGTTGAACGGTGCCGGGCTTCCGGTGGTGGTTTCGGTGGGGGCAGCGGTGGCGCTCGGGGCCAGCCTTGGGGCGCTGAACGGGGTGCTGGTGTGGAAGGTCGGCATCCCTTCCATCGTGGTGACTTTGGGCACCATGACGATCTTCCGTGGTGTGATTTTCCTGATGACCAACGGCAAATGGGTCAACGCGCATGAGATGACGGCACCGTTCAAGGCCCTGCCCCGCAGCATCCTTCTGGGCCTTCCGGTGATGAGCTGGCTGGCGATTGCGGTGATTGCGGCTTTTGCGGTGATGCTGACCCGCACCGCTTTGGGCCGCGCGTTCTATGCCGTGGGCGGCAACCCTCATGCGGCCGTTTATACCGGCATCAATGTGGGGCGCACGCAGTTTGCAGCGTTCGTGCTGTCGGGTGCTTTGGCGGGGCTGGTGGGTTACCTTTGGGTCGCGCGCTATGCAGTGGCTTACGTTGATATCGCTGGCGGGTTCGAATTGGACGTGGTGGCCGCCTGCGTGATCGGCGGAGTTTCCATCGCGGGCGGCGTGGGGTCGGTGGGCGGTGCGGTGCTGGGGGCGCTTTTTCTTGGGGTCATCAAGAATGCGCTGCCGGTTGTCGGCATCTCGCCCTTCTGGCAGATGGCGATTTCGGGCACGGCGATCATTCTGGCGGTCGCCTTCAACGCCAGCCAGTCGCGCGTCAAGGGCCGGATCATCCTGAAGCGGGCGGAGGTTTAGATGAGCGTGGCCCCCACCGGACGCACCCTGCCCGACCGCCAGCAATCGCGCGTCGCGCGCGCCCTGCGCAGTTGGGAAGCGCTGTTGCTAGTCGTGTTCATCGCGGTGTTCACGATCAACTCGTTCGCGTCACCCTATTTCCTGAACGCGTGGAACCTGTCGGACGCGACCTATAACTTCACCGAAAAGGCGCTGATCGCCTTTGCCATGGCCATGCTGATCATCGCGGGGGAAATTGATCTTTCGGTCGCGTCGATCATCGCACTGGCATCGACTGCAATGGGGCTGGCAATGGTGGCGGGGTTCGGCACCCCGGTTCTGGTGCTGGTCGGGCTTGGCGCGGGGCTTTTGTGCGGCGTGGTGAACGGCGTGCTGGTGGCGGGGCTGGGGCTGCCGTCGATTGTGGTGACCATCGGCACGATGAGCCTGTTTCGCGGCCTGAGCTTCATCATTCTGGGGGATCAGGCGTTCACCGCCTACCCTGCCGATTTCGCCTATTTCGGGCAGGGCTATGTCTGGTGGGTGTTCTCGTTCGAACTGGTGCTGTTCGCGGTGTGCGCGGTGCTGTTTTACGCGCTTTTGCACCGCACCACCTTTGGCCGCGCGGTTTATGCCATCGGCAACAACGCCACCGCCGCACAGTTTTCGGGTATCCGCGTGGCGCGGGTGAAATTCATCCTGTTCCTGCTGACCGGGGTGATGAGCGGGCTTGCGGCGGTCTGCCTGACCTCGCGCCTTGGGTCCACGCGCCCGTCCATCGCCACCGGGATGGAGCTTGAGGTGATCACGATGGTCGTGCTGGGCGGTGTCAGTATTCTGGGTGGGTCGGGCACCATCCCCGGCGTTGTGCTGGCCGCGTTCATCATGGGATTGGTGACGTTCGGCTTTGGTTTGCTGAACGTGCCGGGGATTGTGATGTCGATCTTCCTTGGGCTGCTGCTGATCGGAGTAATCGCATTGCCACGCCTGTTCCAGACACGCCTTTTGCGGAGGGTATGATGCAGAAATATTCCTTCAAGATGCAGCTTTTGCCGGGGGCAGAGGCGGAATACATCCGTCGCCATGATGCGATCTGGCCGGATCTTGTGCAGCTTTTGAAGGCTGCCGGAATTAGCGATTATTCCATTCATCTGGACCGCGAGACGGGCATCCTGTTCGGTGTTCTATGGCGGACCGATGATCACAGCATGGACAATCTGCCCGCCTCACCCGTCATGGCGCGGTGGTGGGCGCACATGGCCGATCTGATGGAAACGCACCCCGACAATGCGCCGGTGGCCGTGCCTCTGGTCAACGTCTTTCATATGCCATGAGGCATATCGCCGTCATCGACATCGGCAAGACCAACGCGAAACTGGCGCTGGTTGATCTGGCGGCGCGGTCTGAAATTGCGGTTTTGACGAGGGCAAATGCGGTGATTGACGCGCCCCCCTATCCGCATTTCGACACCGATGGGATCTGGGAGTTTGTGCTGGACGGGTTGGCGCAGATGCATGCAACACACGGGATCGACGGGATTTCGGTGACGACCCACGGGGCCTGTGCGGCGCTGCTGGCGGCGGATGGCACTCTGGCAACACCGGTGCTGGATTATGAACATTCGGGCCCGGACGCGGTGCGTGCCGAGTATGACGCGCTGCGTCCGCCCTTCGCCCAGACCGGCTCGCCCGCCTTGCCGCACGGGTTGAACCTTGGCGCGCAACTGCACTGGCTTTTGGCGCGGGATGCAACGCTGTCAAAGCGCGTGGCGCATATCGTGACATGGCCGCAATACTGGGGGTTCCGGCTGACCGGAGCTGTGGCCTGCGACCTCAGCTCGCTGGGAAGCCATACCGATTTGTGGAACCCGCATCTTGGCACGTTTTCTGCATTGCCCGAACGGTTGGGTATCGCCGCTAAGATGGCGCCGCCCTGCAAGCCGGGCGAGGTTCTGGGGCCGCTTTTACCAGCGCTGCAACGGCGAATTGGTCTGGAGCCGGTGCCCGTTCTGTGCGGCATCCATGACAGCAACGCGTCGCTTCTGCCGCATCTGCTGACCTGCGCGCCGCCCTTTGCGGTGGTATCGACCGGCACATGGGTCATTGCGATGGCGGTGGGGGCGGACCCGGTGCCGCTGGACCCTGCGCAGGATACGCTGGTGAATGTCAGCGCGCTTGCGAACCCGGTGCCATCAGCCCGGTTCATGGGCGGGCGGGAGTATGAGATGGTGCGCGGCGGCGTTGCGACCTCTGCCACACCCGCAGATGCAAGCCGGGTTCTAAGCCGGGGAGTGATGCTGTTCCCATCGGTTGTGCCACATTCGGGGCCGTTTCAGTGGCGCATATCAGGGTGGAGCCATCCCGACCGCACTGCCGCCGAGACAGAGGTTGCCTTGGGCTACTACCTTGCGCTGATGACGGCCGAATGTCTTTCGGCCATCGGCGCACAGGGGCCGACGCTGATCGAGGGACCGTTTGCCGCGAACCCGTGGTTTACTGCGATGCTGGCGGCGGCGACGGGGCGCGCGGCAATTGCGTCACCGCAGCGCACGGGAACGGCGGTGGGGGCGGCGCTGCTATTCGCGCCCCCCGTACAAACCACGCAGATTGTGGTTCCCGACGCTCCGGTTGACCCTGCGCTTGCCATCTATGCCGCCCGTTGGCGGGCTGCCGTCGGCTGATAACACGCGAATTTCAGCAACCGCCCACAATGCCCGATTGACGCATGGTCAGGGGATTGCGCAGACTGGCCAGATGCGCCGCGCCGGGAGGGGTGCCGCGCAGGGCTTTTGACATTCGATTTCGGCTTACACCAGGGGGGACCACCATGCTTGACGCAAGCGTGCAGAATGATGTGACGCAACTGCTTTCCGGGTTTGGCGCGGCGCTTGAGGCAGGCGATATCGCCCGCGCCACTGCCTTTTTTCAGGATGATTGCTACTGGCGCGATCTGGTGACCTTCACCTGGAACATCTCCACCGCCGAGGGCAAGGCCGCCATCACCGACATGCTGACCCATCAGCTTGCCAGCACCAAGCCCACCGGATGGCGCGTGGCCGAGGGTGAGACGGCCACCGAGGATGGCGGCATTGCAACCGCCTGGATCGAGTTTGAAACCGCCCTTGCGCGCGGCTATGGCCTGATCCGCATCAAGGATGGCAAGATCTGGACGCTGCTCACCACGATGGTCGAATTGAAGGGGCATGAAGAAGCCAAGGGCTTTTCCCGCCCACTGGGCGCGAAACATGGCGCCGACAAGAACCGCCCAACCTGGAAGGAAGACCGCGAGGCCGAGGACCGCGATCTGGGTTACAAGACCCAGCCGCAGGTTTTGATCATCGGCGGCGGTCAGGGCGGCATCGCGCTTGGCGCGCGGCTGCGGCAGTTGGGTGTGCCGACGATCATCGTCGAAAAGAACGACCGTCCGGGCGACAGCTGGCGCAACCGTTACAAGTCTTTGTGCCTGCATGACCCGGTCTGGTACGACCACCTGCCCTACATCAAATTCCCGGAAAACTGGCCGGTCTTCGCCCCGAAAGACAAGATCGGCGACTGGCTGGAAATGTACACCAAGGTGATGGAGCTGAACTACTGGTCCCGCTCCACCTGCAAGCGTACCAGCTATGATGCCGCCAAGAAGGAATGGACGGTGGTGGTGGACCGTGACGGTGCAGAGGTGACGCTGCACCCCAAGGAATTGGTTCTGGCAACCGGCATGTCGGCCAAGGCTAATCTGCCCAGCTTTCCGGGCATGGACAGTTTCAAGGGTGATCAGCATCATTCATCGAAACACCCCGGACCGGATGCGTACCGCGGCAAGAAGGCGGTGGTCATCGGGTCGAACAACTCGGCCCATGATATCTGTGCGGCGCTTTGGGAAAACGATGTTGACGTCACCATGGTGCAGCGGTCATCGACCCATATCGTGCGCTCCGATACGCTGATGGATGTCGGGATGGCTGGGCTTTATTCCGAGGCGGCGGTGCGATCGGGCATGACCACCGAAAAGGCCGATCTGATCTTTGCGTCTCTGCCTTATGCCATTCTGCACGAATTCCAGATCCCGCTTTATGACAAGATGAAAGAGATCGACGCCGATTTCTATGCGGGTCTTGAAAAGGCCGGGTTCTGGCTGGACTGGGGGCCGGATGGATCGGGCCTGTTCATGAAATACCTGCGGCGCGGGTCGGGGTATTATATCGACGTTGGTGCCAGCCAGTTGATCATCGACGGCAAGATCAAGCTGGCGCATGGCAATGTGCGCGAAGTGGTGGCGGACGGTGTGGTGCTGGAAGACGGCACGAAACTTGAGGCCGATCTGATCGTCTATGCCACCGGATACGGCTCAATGAACGGGTGGGCCGCCGATCTGATCGGCAAGGATGTGGCCGACAAAGTGGGCAAATGCTGGGGGCTGGGGTCAGACACGCCCAAGGACCCGGGCCCGTGGGTCGGCGAGCAGCGCAACATGTGGAAACCCACGCAACAAGAGGGGCTGTGGTTTCACGGCGGCAACCTGCACCAGTCGCGGCACTATTCGCAGTTCCTTGCGCTGCAATTGAAAGCCCGGATGGAAGGGATCGCGGGGGATGCTTACGGCGTTCCGCAGACGTATCATCTGGGGTGACAGCAACGCCGGAACTGCGGGCGAATGGCCCTGGATCGGAAGCGGGGCATTCTCGCTTTCGTTCTTCAATTCAACGGCGGTGAACATCATTGTCGTGGTGGCCCGTTCTCCGGGTTGTGCGGGGCGAATTTGGCCTTTTTTGACATGGTAAAAATGGGTCAGACCCGGCGGATGGTCTAGACCTTCGTGAAAATGCCGGGCATTTCGCCAATGGAGACGCGGGAGGGGCTGAGTTTTATGATGGCGAGCGAGTTCTCCCTGATCTCCGGCCTGACCGGCAACAAGGATTGCGCATCTGTCATCGCGGTCATTCCTGATGGTGTCGCTGCGATCCATGTCGCCTCGGATGTGGCACTGCGGGTGTCGAACGATGTGTCGGTGAACCGCAGGTTTATTGCGGGCAAAGCCACGGATTGCGGGGCTTCAGCTTTGCGCAGGAGACGCGTGTTTTTTCGATTATAGGCTGCAATGGCATGGGCAAGACGGGGGCCGATATCATCTTGTGCTTTCTGGGGCTGATAACGGGGGGCTCCATCGGGGCGGAAACAGCACTGAGTCCGACCGATTGCCCGGCCATTGTCACACAAGGCACTGCCACCGCTTTTACCGCGCATCCCTTTTTTGCGCACGGGATTTCTGGGCGAAAAGGTTGTCGTGAACGCCGGAGCGTTCGCCATTCCGGTGCTGCACGAGATCACGCTGGATTATACGAACGTGCTG
The DNA here is from genome assembly GCA_038207585.1 of Rhodobacterales bacterium. GTDB lineage: Bacteria > Pseudomonadota > Alphaproteobacteria > Rhodobacterales > Rhodobacteraceae > JBBQZP01. The sequence continues at coordinate 74,547 of JBBQZP010000001.1, forward strand.
CGGATCCATGTCGCACCGGAGAACGACAAGGCGCTGATCAGCCAAAACAGGATGCACGTTATTTCATCGCGGATGTCTTTGTACGGGTCGGGGTGTCGACCACGCTGGTTGCCGCGGCCGCACAAACGCTGGGGCGGCGCAGGTTGGTCGAAATCAGGAACCAGATCCTTGAAACGCGGTGTCGGGTGCCCGAAATTAACCGCGACGCGGAAAATGCGCAGCTTGAGGCGGAACGCGAAGTTCACACAACGCGATGGAGGTGACGGCAAAGGCCAAAGCCAAAATGATTGCCGCGGGGGCCGCGTGCGCAAGGCAATGCTGGTCCGTCTGGAGGTCTTTGTGCGCGAAAGCGTCACGCCCGAACTATGGCCATTTCACCCGGATCCGTGCCGAAGTGAAGGATCATGTGGCAACGTTCTTCGAGCGTCTCCGAAACCGATCAGCGTTTTTTTGGGTTTCTTTGCGGTCACGAACTTGCAATGGGCGCGCACCTTACGGTGATTGCCGCTTTTCGGGCAAGCCGTGTAACATCGCAGGCGCTGTACGCAACGGGCGCGATTCGCAAAACGCCGGAAATTCGGTGAGCGCGCTTATTTAACGGGGCGATCAGCTGCGAGAGGGGGGGGGCGGGGTGTTTCTGGATTATTCCTACAATCCTTTGCTTGTCATCGCGTCCATCGCCGTATCCCTTATGGCCAGCTTTACCGGGCTTGCGTTGACGCGTGGAATCTCGGGCCTGCCGGAAACCCAACGCAAGCAGCGCATCGCGATGGCGTCGGTGGCGCTTGGTGGCGGCATTTGGGCGATGCACTTCGTGGCGATGTTGGGTCTACAGTTGCCGATTCTGTTCTTTTATGACGCCCTGACCACGCTGATTTCCGCATTGGTTGCGATTCTGATGATCGGAATTTCGCTTTTGATACTGCATTTCCGGGCGCGGACGCAGACAAGCATCATGGTTGCGGGGACGCTTGCCGGTCTTGGCATTTCGGTCATGCATTACGTCGGAATGTCGGGGATGGAGCTTTGCACGCCCGTCTATTCGCCCATCGGCGTTCTGATAGCGCTGGCGGCGGCAGTTGCGATGGGCATTTTGTCGTTCAGCATCGCATACGGCGAACGCACCTATCGTCGGATCGTTCTGGGCACGCTGGCTTTTGCGGTGGCGGTCTGTTCGGTGCATTTCCTGTCGATGGCGGGCACGAATTTCCTGCCCTCGCCCGATATGCGCGCGCTGACGACGATGATCGACAATTCAACGCTGGCGCTGATCGTGACGCTGATTGCCTTTGTGATCTGCGGGGCGTTCCTTCTTTTGGGGGTGACGTTCTTTCCCGCGCCGGTGATTGCGGCAACGGTGGAGGCTGCAGCGGGTCCGGCGCCTTTGCCCGCTGCCACGCCGCGCGCGCCCGTGACATCGGTTCCCTATCAGAAGGACGGGCAGATCAAGTTTCTGCGCCCGTCCGAGATTGCGGCGCTGCGGGCCGAGGGGCATTACTGCATTCTATATGCCGGGGCGGAGGAGCTGTTTTCGCCCTGGTCGATTTCGGATGCCGAAACCAGACTGGAGGGTGAAAGTTTCATCCGCTGTCACCGCAGCTATCTGATCAACCCCCGACATGTCTCTGCGTTTGAGCGCAAGAAAGACAACGGCATCTGTCTGTTCGCCAAAAGTCCGGGTTTGGGTGCAGTGCCGGTAAGCCGGTCACGCATTGCCGAGGTTCGGGCGGCGCTGGGTCTGGCCTGAATCGCAATTCGTGCAGCCATTTCGCATCTGGTGAAGCAAACCCCGCTGATCGGGTGTTCGCCAGCCGGATATCCGCAGATCGACTCAATGCTGACGGCGCAGGCGTTTGGGAGGACTCCAGTGATTCCATCAGCATTCGAATATCATCGGCCAACCGATGTGTTAACGGCCGTGGGCCTTTTGAACGACCATGGCGACGAAGCCCGAGTTCTTGCGGGCGGGCACAGCTTGATCCCGATGATGAAGCTGCGCATGGCTGCGGTCAGCCATCTGGTGGACCTTCAGGATATCCCCGAGCTTCAGATCATCAGCGTGGCAAACGGCAAAGTCACCATTGGCGCGATGGTCACGCAACATGCGATGATCAACGACGCGGCGCTGGCAAAAGCCGCGCCTCTGGTGCGCGAGGCCGCGTTGCAGATTGCCGATCCGCAGGTGCGCTATTGCGGTACGATGGGCGGCAATGTGGCGAACGGCGATCCGGCCAATGACATGCCGGGACTGATGCAATGTTTGGATGCTACGTTGACGCTGGTCGGGCCAAAGGGCACCCGCACCGTCAAGGCGCGGGAGTTTTACCACGCCGCATTCGTGACCTCACGCGAAGATGACGAGATACTGGTTTCAGTCAGCTTTGACGTGCCCGGTGGTGGCCATGCCTATGAAAAGCAAAAACGCAAGATCGGCGATTATGCGACAGCGGCCTGTGCCGTTCTGGTCGGCATGAACAGCGGGTCGTGCTCGTCGGCGTCAATCTCGATGACGAACCTGTCGGATACTCCGATCTGGTCCAAAGCGGCAGGTGACGCGCTGATCGGCACGAAATGCGGGCCGGGCGATATCGAAAAGGCGGTTGCGGCGGCGCTGGGCGATATTGACCCCACGCCCGACAACCGCGGCCCGGTGGCCTTCAAGATGCATGTGGCGGGCATCGTCATTCACCGCGCGATCACCCGCGCCATTGTCGGCGCTTAAGGGGGGGATGACCATGAGCAAGATGCACCTGAAACTGACCGTGAACGGCAAGGCCGAGGAACTTCTGGTTGAGCCGCGCGAATTGCTGATCCACGTTCTGCGCGAAAAGCTGAACCTGACCGGCCCGCATATCGGCTGCGAAACCTCACACTGCGGGGCCTGCACGGTAGAAATGAACGGCAAATCGGTCAAATCCTGCACTGTCTTTGCGGCGCAGGCCAATGGTTCGGATGTGACGACGATTGAAGGGCTTTCGCCGCTGGGCGAAATGAATGTGCTGCAGCGCGCATTCCGCGAACATCACGGCTTGCAATGCGGTTTTTGCACGCCGGGCATGATCACCCGTGCGCACCGTTTGTTGCAGGAAATTCCAAACCCGACAGAAGAGGAAGTGCGCTTTGGCATGGCGGGGAACCTGTGCCGCTGCACCGGGTATCAGAACATCGTCAAATCCATTCTGGCCGCAGCGTCCGAAATGAATGCAGCCAAGGAGGCCGCGGAATGAACGACCAGACCCCAACAAGCGTCGAACGGGCCACCAAGCTGAAAGGCCTTGGCCATTCGCGCAAACGTGTCGAGGATGTGCGGTTCACCCAAGGCAAGGGCAATTATGTCGATGACATCAAGATGCCCGGCATGCTGTTCGGCGATTTCGTCCGCTCGCCCTATGCCCATGCGCGCATCCGTTCGATCAACACCGAAAAGGCGATGGCCTTGCCCGGTGTCGTCGCTGTCCTGACCGCCAAGGATCTGGAGCCGCTGGGTCTGCACTGGATGCCGACGCTGGCGGGTGACAAACAGATGGTGCTGGCCGACGGCAAGGTGCTGTTCCAGGGGCAGGAGGTTGCCTTTGTCATCGCCGAAGACCGCTACATCAACGCCGATGCGATTGAACTGGTCGAGGTCGATTACGAAGAACTGCCGGTGCTGACCGACGCCAACAAGGCAATGGCCCCGGATGCGCCCGTTCTGCGCGAAGATCTTGCGGGCCAGACGTCGGGCGCGCATGGCAAGAAAAAGCATCACAACCACATCTTCCTGTGGGAAATCGGGGATGAGGCTGCGACGGACGCAGTCATCGCAGGGGCCGATGTGGTGGCCGAAGAAACCGTCTATTACCACCGCACCCACCCCTGCCCTCTGGAAACCTGCGGTTGCGTGGCCTCGATGGACAAGGTGAACGGCAAGCTGACGCTTTGGGGCACCTTTCAGGCACCGCATGTGGTGCGCACCGTGGCGTCGCTTTTGTCGGGGATAGAGGAACACAACATCCGCGTCGTGTCACCAGACATCGGCGGCGGGTTTGGCAACAAGGTGGGGGTGTATCCCGGCTATGTCTGCTCCATCGTCGCGTCCATCGTGACCGGGCGTCCGGTCAAGTGGATCGAGGACCGGATGGACAATCTTATGGCCACGGCCTTTGCCCGCGACTACTGGATGAAGGGCAAGATCAGCGCCACCAAGGACGGCAAGATCACCGGTCTGCACTGCCATGTGACCGCCGATCATGGCGCGTTTGATGCCTGTGCCGACCCCACCAAATTCCCGGCAGGCTTCATGAGCATCTGCACCGGGTCGTATGACATTCCCGTGGCATATCTGGGCGTTGACGGGGTTTACACCAACAAGGCACCGGGCGGGGTGGCCTACCGGTGTTCGTTCCGGGTGACCGAAGCGGCCTATTTCATCGAGCGCATGGTCGAGGTTCTGGCGATCAAGCTGAACATGGATGCCGCCGAATTGCGCCGGATCAACTTTATCCGCAAGGACCAGTTTCCGTATCAGTCGGCGCTGGGCTGGGAATACGACTCGGGCGATTATCACACCGCTTGGGACAAGGCGCTGAAGGCGGTTGATTACGACGGTTTGCGCAAGGAACAGGCCGACCGCGTTGCCGCCTTCAAGCGCGGTGAAACCCGGACCCTGCTTGGCATCGGTCTTAGCCACTTTACCGAGATTGTCGGCGCAGGCCCGGTCAAGAACTGCGATATCCTTGGGATGGGCATGTTCGACAGTTGCGAAATTCGTATTCACCCCACGGGGTCGGCGATTGCGCGGCTGGGCACGATCTCGCAGGGTCAGGGGCATGCCACGACCTTTGCGCAGATTCTGGCCAGCGAGATCGGCATCTCTGCCGACAGCATCACGATTGAAGAAGGCGATACCGATACCGCCCCCTACGGCCTTGGCACCTATGGGTCACGCTCTACACCCGTTGCGGGGGCTGCTGCCGCGATGGCCGGGCGCAAGATCCGTGCCAAGGCGCAGATGATCGCGGCTTACCTTCTGGAGGTGCATGACGGCGATCTGGAATGGGATGTTGACCGCTTTGTCGTAAAAGGCGCGCCCGAACAGTTCAAGACGATGACCGAAATCGCCTATGCGTCGTATCATCAGGCCATTCCAGGGGTGGAACCGGGGCTGGAGGCGGTAAGCTATTACGATCCGCCCAACATGACCTATCCGTTCGGTGCCTATATCTGCGTGATGGAGATTGACGTGGATACCGGCACGCACAAAGTGCGCCGGTTTTACGCACTGGACGATTGCGGCACCCGGATCAACCCGATGATCATCGAAGGGCAGGTGCATGGTGGTGCGACCGAAGCCTATGCCATCGCGATGGGGCAGGAACTGGCCTATGACGAAATCGGCAACGTGAAAACCGGCACGCTGATGGATTTCTTTATCCCGACATCGTGGGAAACGCCGTCCTACGAGACTGATTTCACTGAAACCCCCAGCCCGCATCACCCGATTGGTGCAAAGGGCGTTGGCGAAAGCCCGAATGTCGGCGGCGTGCCCGCGTTTTCCAATGCGGTGCATGATGCGTTCCGGCCTTTCGGGCTCAAACAGTCGCACATGCCGCATGATCAATGGCGCATCTGGACGATTGCGCATGATCTTGGCCTGCACGGCTAGCACAGGAAGCACCGGGTGGCCCAGCGCCGCCCGGTGACCCCGCCATGACAGAATGGATGACCCTTTCAGCGCAGCTTGCGGATCACGGCTATATCGCGTCGCCTGATCTGGCGATGGCGCTGCACATTGCGCAAAAACTTGGGCGGCCGCTGTTGCTGGAGGGTGCGGCGGGGGTTGGCAAGACCGAAGTTGCACGCACGCTTTCTGCCGTGTTCGACACGAAACTGATCCGATTGCAGTGCTATGAGGGGCTGGATGCCTCGCACGCAATTTACGAATGGAACTATCAGCGCCAGCTTCTGGCGATCCGCGCCGCTGCCGAGGATGGCAAGACCGGCCGCGCTGTGGAGGACCGGATTTTTTCCGAGGAATTCCTGTTGCAGCGCCCACTTTTGCAGGCCATCCGGCAAGAAAAGGCTCCGGTGCTGCTGATCGACGAGATTGATCGCGCGGATCAGGAGTTTGAGGCGTATCTGCTTGAGATTCTGTCGGATTTTCAGATTTCTGTGCCAGAACTGGGCACGTTGACAGCCAAAACGCGGCCGCATGTGATTTTAACATCGAACGGCACGCGCGATCTGTCCGACGCGCTGCGCCGCCGTTGCATCTATGCTTTTGTCGATTATCCCGACCGCCAGACCGAACTTGCGATCCTTGCCGCCCGCTGCCCCGATCTGGATGCAAGGCTTGCCGGGCAGATCGTGGGGTTCGTGCAGGCCCTACGCAAGGAAGAGCTGGAGAAAAAGCCCGGTATCGCCGAGATGCTGGATTTTGCGGCAGCGCTGACCGGGCTGGGACTGAACGATCTGAACGATGATCCCCACATCCTGCGGGCGACGTTAGTGACGCTTTTGAAAACCCAAAGCGACCGCGCGAATGTGCCGATCGAGGTGGCGCAACGTCTGGCGGGGAAAGCGGCATGACCAGGGTCACGCGATTTGCCCTGCGTGATCCGGGTGCGACGGCGCGTGTTTCGGGGTTCGTGGCGCATCTGCGCGATCACGGCTTTGCGCTGGGCGTGTTCGAGACGCAGACCGCGATGCAGGCGCTGACCCATATCAACGCCGCCGACCCTGTGCAGGTTCTGCTGGCGCTGAAGTCGGTCTGTGCCGCATGTGAGGATGACAGCAAGCGGTTCGGGGCCCTGTTTGACGCCTATTGGCGCAACGAAGGCCGGGTGCGGCACAAGACAGCCCCCGGTAATGACAAGGTCGCCAGACACACCCGCACCAACCGCGAGGCTTTGGGGCAGCAATCGCAAGGTTCCGGCACAATCGACAGCCCGGATGCGGGCGGCGGCGAGGCTATGGCAGATGGCGAGGGGCGGCTGGTGGCCAGCCACGTTCAGAACCTGATGAAAAAGGACATGCGCGATCTTGTGTCGCCCGGCGATATTGCCGAAGCCGCCCGCGTTGCCCGCCGCATGGCCAAGGCGATGCGCGACCGCCGGTCACGTCGCCGCATTGCCGCCCGCAAAGGCGCGCAGATAGATTTTCGCAAGGTGGTCCGCAAAAGTCTTGCGACGGGCGGCGAGCCGATCCACCTGCCGCGCCGAAACCGGCCCGACCGTCCGGTGCAGATCACGGCGCTGTGCGATGTGTCCGGCTCGATGACCGTCTATGCGCGGGTGTTCCTTTCGTTTCTGGCCGGGCTGATCCGGGTGGATGACACCGCCGACGCCTATCTGTTTCACACCCGGCTGGCGCGGATCACCGGGGCGCTGCGCGATGACGATCCGCTGCGCGCGCTGAACCGGCTGACGCTGTTGGCCGATGGATTTGGCGGGGGGTCAAAAATAGGCTCTAACCTTGCACTTTTTGCTCAGACTTACGCCCGGCGGTTTGTGTCGGGGCGAAGCGTCGTGATCATTCTGTCGGATGGTTATGACACCGATCCGCCCGCCGTTCTGGCTGCGGCGTTGCGCGACATCCGGCGCCGTGGCTGCAAGATCATCTGGCTGAACCCGTTGAAGGGATGGAAGGATTACGCCCCCGTTGCGGCGGGGATGGCGGCGGCTCTGCCCTACCTGGATATGTTCGCCGCCGCGAATACGCTTGAGAATCTGTCGGCCTTGGAAAGGGATCTGGCATGGGTATGAACAGCAATTCCCTGGACGACCGGGTGTCAAGCCTGCGCGCCTCGGGCGAGCCCTTCGCGATTGCCACGGTTGTGCGCACGGTAAACGCCACATCGGCGAAACCCGGTGCCAAAGCGATCGTCATGGCCGATGGCACCATCGTCGAAGGCTGGGTTGGCGGTGGTTGCATCCGGTCGGCCATCAGCAAGGCCGCAAAGATCGCGCTGTCCGACGGCAGCACGCAATTCATTTCGCTGCGCCCGGAAGAGATTCTTGCCGCCGAGGGGCGCACGGCGGGCGAGCTGCGCGATGGCATCCAGTTTGCGCGCAACGGATGCCCGTCGAAAGGGTCGATGGATATCTTTATCGAACCGGTGCTGCCACAAACCGAACTGGTGATCTGCGGCGACGGCCCGGTTGCGCGGGCGTTGATTGATCTGGCCGCCGGGTTCGATCTGGTTGTGACGCACGCCCTGGACGGGGTGTTTGTTGCCAATGCCGGGGTGCCGGACCGTCAGTTTGTGATCATCGCGACGCAGGGAAAAGGGGACGAGGCAGCGTTGCGCGCCACGGCCCTTGCCGGCCCCCGGTTTGCGGCGTTTGTCGGCAGCCGCCGCAAGTTTGAGACGCTCGCCGACCGGCTGGTTGCTGCGGGTGTTGATCGGCTGGCGGTGAGCCGGATCAAATCACCCGCCGGGCTGGATATCGGCGCGATCCTGCCCAACGAAATCGCGCTTTCGATCCTGTCGGAAGTGGTTCTGACCCGTCGTGGATTGCAAAGGTCGGGGGGCGAGGCCGTTGAAACCATCGGTTAAACCCTCTGCCGCCGTCGCAGACACACAATCACACGGCTCCGCTACGGTCTTTTCGAAGATTGTGCGGATGCTTCCAAAACTTACCCCCGCGCAGGCCGACCTGTTGGCCAGCATCAAATTTCCATGCTGCTAAATGAGGAACCCATGGAGCTGAACGATGAGATCGAAATCAAGGCTCCCGTCGCCATTGTTTACGCAGCGCTGAATGATCCGGCCGTTCTGGAACGGTGTATTCCGGGATGTTAAGAGCTGATCAAACATTCCGACACCGATCTTGAGGCGAAGGTCGTCTTGAAGGTCGGCCCGGTGAAGGCCCGGTTTTCGGGGACTGTGACGCTGGATACAGCAGGTGCGCCGCATCAGTTTTCATTGTCGGTTACCGGTAATGGTGGAATTGCGGGCTCTGCCAAGGGCGGCGCGGATGTGACGCTAAAGGATGTGGGCGGTTCAACCTTGCTGAAATACACCGCCAAGGCTGATGTTGGCGGCAAGATCGCGCAATTGGGCAGTCGCCTGATGACAAGCACGGCCAAAAAGCTGGCCGATCAGTTCTTTACGGAGTTCGCCAAGATCGTCGATGAAAGCCAGTCGCAACCGATGACAGTCGACCCTTAAGCTTTTGGCTGACTTTTCCCTTGGGATTCGCCTTCAGCCAGTCCGGAACCGGATAGCGATCGGTGTCCCAACGGGTGGGAGCAGGGGTAGGACCGGAGCAGAACTTTCACGGAGTGCGGGTCTTTAATGGCACGGAGCTGCGAGACGGGCTGTCGGTAGTGAACCTAAGTGATCAGATTTAAGCCCCGACCACCCATCCGGTGAAGGGGACGCGGGTTGATCTTTCGGACTGCATTCCGGCACCCGGTTATATCACGGCGATTGCTGCTATGAGACGGCTCTTGCGGCGATACGGGCAGGTGCGCACTGCGTGAGCCATCTTTTCAACGCGGTGAGCCAGCTATCCGCGGGCGTACCCGGATTGGTGGGGGCCGCGCCTACTTAAAATATAGGCGCAGGCATCATTGCAGATGGCTACCACGTTCAAGCCTCAGCCCTGCGTGTGGCGGCGGTGGCCAAGCCGGAAAGCCTGTTCTGGTGACAGACTGCATGAGTGTTACGGGCAACGGCGGATGGAACGCTGGCCGGGTCCGATCTTACCATGACCGGCGCGATAGGGATTCTGGTTCTTATCGTTGAGCGGGCGCTTTCAATGACCACAACCATAGCCGCCGGCATGGTGGGCGCTTCAGATCGCTTTGGCCGGATCGAGGTTGGCCGTCGACAGGATTTTGTTTTTCAGGACAGTCAGTTGCGCCTGCAAAGGGTTTGCGTGAATGAGGCCTGAACGCGGGCCGTCTAGCCGCAGATCACACGCCTTCATCCATTTCGCGATCAGCGGCTTCGTCAACGCGCATGTTTTCGTGGTGTTTCTTGATGCCATCATTCACATCCGGATAGTAGGTCAGATCGCCATCTTCCAGAACCGCTGCCGCCGTGCACAACTTGCGCACGACACTCATCGAATGGGTGACGACAATGGCGCCCGAGGTTTGCAGACGTTCGGCGAAAACCTCACCGCTTTTGACCTTGAATATGGCATCGCCGACGCTTGTCACCTCATCCACCAGATAGGTGTCGAACTTGATACCCATCGACAAACCAAACGACAGACGTGACCGCATGCCCGACGAATAGGTGCGCACCGGCATGTGGAAATGTTGGCCAAGATCGGCGAATTCGCGGACAAACTCCATCAACTCGTCCGTATCAACACCGTAGACGCGCGCCACAAAGCGGATGTTCTGCGCGCCGGTCAGGTCATTGTGAAAGCTGCCCCGAAACCCGACTGGCCATGATACCGATCCGCTCAATTCGATCTCGCCGGAATCGTAATCGGTGGTGCCAGCGATCATTGACAGAAGGGTGGATTTTCCAGTGCCATTGCGGCCCAGAAGGGCGACTGACACCCCTGTCGGAAAGGTTGCATTCAGGTTTGCGGCAACCGTCTTGCGCACCTCGTTCAAAACAAAGGTTTTGTTCAGGTTGATCAGTCTTATCATGGCTTACCGGCGGTCACGGATGCTGTAGAAAATCAGAACCATAAGCGCCCATGCCAGAGTCAGAAAGAATGCGGTCAGCACCATCATCTGCAGGCTGTGGGGATAAAGCGCCCCTTGTGCCAGCGTTGGTTGCACATGTGCGGCAAGATAGCGGCTTTTGCGCTGCGCCTCGCCGCGGGCCGCATCAAGAATGACGGTGGCACTGCGGAAACCTTCTTCGGCAACCTGACGGTCGACGAGCAGGCTTTCATATTGGGCAAATCGGGTGGCATAATCGTCCGAATCCGCGCCACCCTCGCCCCCGACGCCGAACTTGCGCTTTTCCTCGGCGATGCGCCGGTTGATCACCTCGATCCTGCGTTCAAGCTGAACAAAGCGGGGGTCGGAATCCGGGGCATAGTCTTTCAACAGATCCTGTTCGATCAGTGCAGCGGCAAGCTGGCCCTGAAGCGTTGTCATCAGGCCAAGCTGAACCTGAACATCGGCGGTCGGATCGACAGTCTGGGTTTCCGAGCGATAGCGGGTCAACGCCTCGCGCGCCTCTTTCAGACGGATCACAGCGCGATCAAGTTCTTTCATTGCATAGCGGGTCGCGTCTTCGCGGGCAATTTCGCTAAGTCCGTTGATCATTTCCGATCCGTAATTGATGATCGACTGGCCGACTTTTTGCGCCTCTTCCGGGCTAAAGGCCCGAACCTGAAGATCAAGAAGGCCGGTCGCCTCATCGTATTTCACTATGACGACGCGCTGCCAGAACTTTACCTTGTCTTCAATTGTCGCGCCGGGTTTGAGCGAGAAGAGCGGATCGCCATCGTAATCGCGACTATAAATTCCTGCCAGATCAAGCTCGCTGTCCATACGCTGAACCATGTCCTGGCTTTTAATGAACGCGTACAGAATTTCGGCGTCTGTCGACACCGAACCCGTGATCTGCGTGATCCCCGCAATGGAATCGACCACAGACGCGCCTTCTTCCTTGCGCACCGAAAATCCTGCGTTCGAGACATATTGATCCTGCGCAAACCCGGCAAGATAGCAGCCAAGTATCACCAGCGGCATCAGTACGATGAATACAAAGGTGGTGATGGCAACACGGTGGCGACGCTTGATCATCGACGGAACGGGATTGGAGCGGACCGGCTGAGGGTCGGGTTGCGGCGGCGGGGCGGGTTGAGCCTTTGCGGGTGCCGGTTTTGCAGCGGATTTGATCGGCGTGACGTTTCCTGACGCGGCGCCAGTCTTTGCCACAGGCTTCAGCTTAGGAGCATCATCTGCTGCCCCTTTGGGCACGCCAAGAACCATCCTTGCGCCCGGCAATCCGACCGGGCCTTCGGCTGCGGAAGCGTCGGGCGACTTGGACTTCGGCGTCGAGTCCGGGGCATCAGAATCCAAAACGGTGTTCCTTTTGGTTACAACTTCGCCAGGACTGTCGCATAACACGGCAAGAATGGCGGACGTCAATCACGGGAATGACGTTTGATCTTCTGTGCTACTTCCTACATACACACATTCGCAGAATCCAGATGGAATACGGCAAAGCCCAGTGCTTTCACCGATGCCCACATCAAAAGGTCTTGAAGGGCCATGTCAAACATTGACAGCGAAATCGTTCCGCAAAGCCGCCCCGCGCAGACGCCGCGTGTGCTGTCCTTGCCACTTCGCACCTTGCGCACCACTGTTGCGCTGATGCTGCGAGAGATGACGACGACCTATGGCCGCTCGCCGGGCGGCTATCTTTGGGCCATGCTAGAACCCATCGGCGGCATCACCATGCTAACGCTGGTTTTCGGGTCGGGCCTTCGGTTGCGGCAACCCCCGCTGGGGATCAGTTTCGCGTTCTTTTACGCGACTGGAATGCTGTCGTTCATGATGTTCATCCGGATGCAGCAGAAGGTTGCGCAATCCATCGTCTATTCTCGCCCGCTGTTGCGCTATCCTGCCGTGACTTTCTTTGATGCCATTCTGGCGCGGGTGCTGCTGAACCTCATCACCCAGCTGTGCGTCATGGTTGTCGTCTTTGGCGGGATCATGATTCTGTTCGAAACACGGACGATCATCGACCCGTTTTCCATCTTTTTGTCCATCACGATGGCGGCGTCGATGGCGGTTGGCGTGGGCATGATGAACGCGTTTCTTATGCCGATGTTTCCGATCTACGCATCGATCTGGGGTATCGTGACAACGCCTCTGTTCTTTATCTCCTGCGTGCTTTTCACGTTCGAGGAGCTTCCCGCTGGCGGTCAAGACCTGCTTTGGTGGAACCCGTTCGTTCATGTGACGGGCATGATGCGTCGCGGTTTCTTCGCGCACTATGACGGCGCCTATATCAGCACCATGTATGTGTATACTCTGGCGCTGGCGCTTTCGGTGTTGGGCTATGTTCTTTTGGGGCGCTATTACCGGACGATTGTTGACGCGAACTCCTGACCCGGCCCGCGCTGGGTTGTGATGCCGCGATCCGCGCGCCATATACGAGCGATGCGGTGGAGGCGATAATGGCAGAAGCAACATTTCCCGGATGGCACGGCACCACAATTCTGGCCGTGCGGCGCGGCGGCAAGGTGGTTGTCGCGGGTGACGGTCAGGTCAGTGTCGGCCAGACCGTGATGAAGGGCACTGCGCGCAAGGTGCGGCGTCTGTCGCCGGGCGGGCGTGATGTGGTGGCAGGCTTTGCCGGATCAACCGCCGATGCCTTTACCCTTTTGGAGCGGCTTGAGAAAAAGCTTGAGGCCAGCCCCGGCCATCTGGCACGGGCTTGCGTTGACTTGGCGAAGGACTGGCGCACCGACAAATACCTGCGCAATCTTGAGGCCATGCTGATCGTGACCGACGGGGTTGAGTTGTTCGTGATCACCGGTGCGGGCGATGTGCTGGAGCCTGAACATGACGTGGCGGCCATCGGATCGGGCGGCAATTACGCACTGGCTGCCGCGCGGGGTCTGATGACCACAGACCTGCCCGCCGAAGACATCGCGCGGCGTGCCATGGCGATTGCGGCGGATATCTGCGTTTATACCAACGGGAACCTGACGGTCGAGGTGATCGGGTGATTGGCCCGGACGATCTGAAAGCCTCGGTCAGCGCAGGCATCCTGAACGAACAGCAGGCGGCCAGCCTGACCGCCCTTGCCCACAGCCGCCGCGGTGCGCGTGAAGGGCTGCAGCCGGGGGACGAGCCGTTCGAACTTTTCCGAGGCTTCAACGAGATCTTCATCATCATCGGTCTGATCATCCTGGCAGTCGGCGCGATTGGCGTTTTCGGCTTTATCGCGACGTTCTATCTGTCAAGCGGCATCCAAACGGTGATCGCATGGCAATGCGCGATCAGTTGCGTGGGGCTTTGGCTTCTTTCCGAATATTTCGTGGTGCGCAGGCGGATGGTCGGGCCGGCCATCGCGCTGACGATCATGTTTATCGGCTGTGCTGCCTTCGGTCTGACGCAATATTTCTCGCAGCCCTTCATGGTGGCGCAGAACCGTTATGACAGCTTGCTGTTGCCCGGCGTTTTGTCGATTGCGGCGGCGTTCCTCTATTGGTTCCGTTTCCGGGTGCCGTTCGCGATGGCGCTTATCGCGCTGGCGATGTTTGGCGTGGCGCTTTTGTTTGTCGCGGTGCAATCGGGCACGCCACGGTCGGTTCAGGAACTGTTTTTGCTGTCGGGTTCGGGCGGGTTTGCTTGGATCACGCTGGCGCTTGGGCTTGGCGTCTTTGCGGTTGCGATGATGTTTGATGCCAGCGACCCGCACCGGGTAACGCGCCGTTCGGCAAACGGCTTCTGGCTACATGTCGTCGCCGCCCCGGCCATCGTCAACACCGTCGCGATGAGCCTTCTGTCAGCAAATTCCAGCGGGGCGATGGGGCTTTTGCTGGCGTTTTTGTTCGGCATCGCGATTGTTGCCATTCTGATCGACCGCCGGTCGTTTCTGATCGCCGCTGCGGGATACATCGTCACGATTGCCGCCACAGCCCTGCGGGACGAGGGAATTTTCGTCCTGATCCTGTCCATCGGGGTGTTGATGCTTTTGCTGGGCGCGTTCTGGGAAAAGATCCGTGCCGCGCTGTTGGCGATGATGCCGCGTAGCTTTCCCCGGCACTATCTGCCGCCCTCGACCTGACCCAAACCGGAGATTTCCGTGACCGACCTGACCCCCCGCGAGATCGTGTCCGAACTGGACCGTTATATAATCGGCCAAAACGACGCCAAGCGCGCCGTGGCCGTGGCGTTGCGCAACCGCTGGCGGCGCAAGCAGTTGCCCGACGATCTGCGCGATGAGGTGTATCCGAAGAATATCCTGATGATCGGGCCGACCGGGGTGGGTAAAACCGAAATCTCGCGCCGTCTGGCCAAACTGGCCCGCGCGCCCTTCCTGAAGGTTGAGGCCACGAAGTTTACCGAAGTGGGCTATGTTGGCCGCGATGTTGACAGCATCATCCGCGATCTGGTGGATGCGGCTATGGCCGACACCCGCGCGCAGATGCGCGAAGATGTGAAGGCGCGCGCCGAAAAAGCCGCCGAAGATCGGGTGATCGAGGCGCTGGCGGGCAAGGATGCGCGCGAACAGACCCGCGAGATGTTTCGCGGCAAGCTGAAGCGCGGCGAATTGGATGGCACCGTCATCGAGCTTGAGGTTGCAGAAACCTCCAACCCCTTTGCCGCATTTGACCCGACCGGTCAGGGGCAGATGGGGATGATGAATCTGGGCGAATTGTTCGGAAAGATGGGCGGGCGCAGCGCCAAACGAAAGATGACCGTGGCCGAAAGCCATGACCTTCTGATCGGCGAAGAGGCCGACAAACTGCTGGATGACGAGGCGGTGAAGGCCGCTGCTTTGACAGCGGTTCAGGAAAACGGGATCGTCTTTATTGACGAAATCGACAAGGTCTGCGCCCGTTCCGACGCGCGCGGTGCCGATGTCAGCCGCGAAGGCGTGCAGCGCGATCTGCTCCCCCTGATCGAAGGGACGACCGTTTCCACCAAACACGGGCCGGTCAAGACCGACCATATCCTTTTCATCGCATCAGGCGCGTTCCACATTGCCAAACCGTCAGACCTTTTGCCCGAACTGCAGGGGCGTCTGCCGATCCGGGTTGAGTTGCGCGCGCTGACCGAGGCGGATTTCGTGCGAATTTTGACCGAGACGGACAACGCCCTGACGTTGCAGTATTCCGCCTTGTTGGGGACGGAAAAAGTGACCGTGACCTTTACCGAAGACGGAATCGCGTCGCTTGCGGCAATTGCGGCCGAGGTGAACCGCGCCGTTGAAAATATCGGGGCGCGCAGACTTTATACGGTGATGGAGCGCGTGTTCGAGGAATTGTCATTTACCGCGCCCGACCGGGGGGGCGAAGCAGTGATTGTGGACGCCGCATTTGTCGAGGCGCATCTGGGCGAATTGTCCCGATCCGCCGATCTGAGCCGCTACGTTCTGTGATGCTGCGGTGGCCCTTGATCAGGATCGTTCTGTGCGTGACCGTGCTGTCGGCCTGCGCCCAACGCGGCGCGATTACGGTTGATCCGCAGGCCGCAGCGGTGGGTCAAGTGGAGAACGTGTTTTTCGCAACCACACGGAAAATAGATCCGAATACGGTGGAATTCGGCACTGAAAGGTCGGAAACCGAAAGTTTTGGGCGCTATGACATCTCGGTTCCGCCGGACCGGAAAGCGGGCGAAATCGCCTTTCCCAAGCCGGGCCGCCCGGTTGACCCGCGCACCCAGTTTCTGACCACCAAAGCCGTTATCTATGATGCTCCGTCGGCCTTTCGTGCCGATCTTTCCGGGTTTCTGCGGGCTGACCGCGCGGGCAAGGGGGATGCCGTGGTCTATGTTCACGGTTTCAACAACACCTTTGCCGAGGGGATTTACCGCATGGCGCAGCTTTCGCATGATGTGAATTCGCCTGCGGTGACGCTGCACTACTCCTGGCCGTCGGGCGGCAATCCGCTGGGCTATGTTTATGACCGGGACTCCGCCAGTTTTGCGCGCGACGGCCTTGAGGATATGCTGCGCGAGGTTGAGGGCGCGGGGGCTAAGCGGATCATTCTGGTGGCACATTCGATGGGTGCGTCGCTGACGATGGAGGTTTTGCGCCAGATTGCCATTCGCGGTGACCGCAGGCTTTTGTCGCGGATTGGTGGCGTGATCCTTATTTCGCCGGATATCGACGTGGATGTGTTCCGAACGCAAGCGCGGGCGATTGGAACGCTGCCGGAGCCGTTCCTGATTTTCGGGTCTGACCGGGATCGCTATCTGAATCTGTCGGCGATGGTCGCGGGTGAGCCGGAGCGATTGGGCAATCTGAAAGACCTCAACCGGGTGGCCGATCTGAAGATCACCTTTCTGGACGTGGCGGCCTACAGTTCGGGGGCGGGACACTTTGCCTTGGGCGATTCCCCGGCACTGCTGAGTTTGCTTAGCAAGGTCGGCGATATCGACGCGGTTCTGGGGGCCGAACAGAAGGGCAAGGTCGGCTTCTTTCCGGGCGTTGTGCTGAGTGTGCAAAGCGCGACACAGGTAATCTTGTCGCCGGTTGCGGCGCTGGGCGCAAACTGATCAGCGCATCCGCCGCAGATAGACGTAATAGGCCCCCGATCCGCCGTGTTTCAGATGCGCCTCTGACACTTGCAGGATGCTGGCCGACAACGGCGACATCCGAAGCCATTGCGGAACCTGATGCTTCAGAACCCCGTATTTCTGCGGAATAGGGCCGAAATCGGGGCCGGGTTTGCCCTTGCCGGTGATCACCAGAACCAACCGCAGACCCGCCGTATGGGCGTTCAGGATAAAGCGGATCAGTTCAGGGTGTGCTTCGGCCACGGTCATGCCATGCAGATCAATCCGGGCTTCGGGGGCGAGTTTTCCACGCGACATGCGGTCGTAATTCTTGGCGTCCATCCGCAGGGGGGCCGTGGCCAGTTGTTGCGACAAGGGCGGTAGAATTTCGTGGCGAGGCTGGTGGCGCACGCCCTCGCCCACGCGGAATTTCGGCAGCGGCGTTTTGGCTGGCGGGTCGGATTTCCGCGCCGGGGGAAGATCGGCTATGGTCTGACGCGGGCGGGCCGGGTGCATGGGTTGGGCCGTGCGGGCGACGGTTTGCCACAACTCTTCCTCATCAGGG
Source organism: Rhodobacterales bacterium (assembly GCA_038207585.1). GTDB lineage: Bacteria > Pseudomonadota > Alphaproteobacteria > Rhodobacterales > Rhodobacteraceae > JBBQZP01. Next base: position 92,254 of record JBBQZP010000001.1, read on the forward strand.
CGCAGGGTGCGGCGGCGGGCCATCGCGGCTCATTCCGGTTTCGCAAGCGCGAAAGCACGCTCGATGGGCAAAAACTGCATCATGCGCCCGCCATCCTTGACCGTGCCCGCATCATCGCCCGCCTGAAAGCCGGTGCCAAAAAAAATGTCAGCCCGCTGCGCGCCCTTGATCGCACCCCCGGTATCTTGTGCGATCATCAGACGATTCAGGGGGTTCTTGCCGGATTTTTCGATCCAGACCGGGGTGCCCAGCATGACATAAGCCGGGTCCACCGCGACCGAGCGCATTGTGTGGATAGACCGGCCCATCGCGCCGATGGGCCCCTTGTCAGCAGCCAGATCGGGCAGCTTGCGAAAGAACACATAAGACGGATTGGCGTTCAGAAGATCGGTGCCGTAACTGCCGTTCTGGCGGACCCAGGCGCGGATGGTCTGCGCCGACACCTGATCAATCGTGTGGCTGCCGCGACGGACAAGTTCCTGCCCGATGGATTTGTAGGCATGGCCGTTGCGACCGCCGTAACCCACCCGGACAACTTTGCCATTGGGCATCTTGATCCGGCCAGAGCCTTGAACTTGCAAGAAAAATACATCAACCGGGTCTTCCACCCATGCGATTTCCAGTCCACGGCCACGCAGCACGCCCGTAGCCTCGATGTCGGCGCGGCTGTACCAGACCTGCCCGTCAACAAGCTCTGGCGGGCGGGCATAGATCGGATAGGCAAAGCGCGGGGTGCGGGTGGGAGAGCCCAGAAGCTCAGGCTCGAAATAGCCGGTGAAAAGCGCCGGAGGATTGCCGATCAGCGTGGGCTTGAAAAACAGTTCGAAAAAACTGCGTGCGGCGCCTTCGGTATGGGGCAGATCGGCGGCAATGCGGCACAAGGGCCGCCAGTCGGCGTCATCAATCAAATCACAGGTGCCGCGAAACGCGATCAGCGCTGCGCTGTGATCATCATCAGGCCAGCCGTCAAGCGATTCAAAATCCATTACCTGAGCGGCAGCCGAACCTGCTGCCATCACAAAAGCCAGAACGGCGAGCAGGCGAACGGTCGCACGCATCAATCCCCGGTGGCGACAAGGTGCCAGTTGGGATCGGATGCGCCCATCGTGCGGGCAAAGGTCCACAAATCGCGCTGCCGCTTGATTTCGGTGGACGATCCTTCGACGATCACACCCGCCTTATCGCGCACAACCGATGTCAACTCGCCTGTGAAACGGATGGCGATCTGGCCCTCGCGGGTGGTGGGATCAAAGGTGGCTTCCTGCACCGCCATGTCGCGCACACCGGCAAAGTTCGCCTCGACGGTCAACCCGGCGGCTTCACGGCCGCGCACGGCCTCTTCGAAACTTTCGTAAACATCGTCGGCGAGGAAGGGTTTGACCTTTTCAATCTCGCCCCGTTCGAACGCCATCAGGATCATTTCATACGCGCCGCGCGCACCTTGCAGGAAGGTGGTCAGCGCAAAGCTGGGCTCGGCCGCTTTCATGGCAGACAGGGCAACCGCCGAAGGGCTGCCGTCGGGAACATGATCAGTGATGTCACGATCGGGTCCGCCCTCGATCACCTCAAACCCCTTGCGGTCGGCGGTGCGGGGTGCGTCAATCGGCACTGCGGGTTTTTCGAACCCTTCGCGGGTTCCCAGAACGCTTCGCAGCTTCAGGATCAGGAAAATGGCAACCCCGGCCAGAACGAGCAGTTGGACAAGCGACGAATTCATGTTCACCTCGATGGGTCGGCGGCGATCAGGCCGTTCCGAAAGACGAAAGGTGGTGTGGCACCCTGTTCGTTCCTATGTAGGGTGGGGGTGGGGTCATGTCTACCGCCTGACCCCCAAGGTTATCGCAGAAAGGGCTTGAGATGTGGGTATTCGCCATGATGGCGGCCGTGCCGTTGATCGAGATCGGCTTGTTCATCACGATCGGTGGCTGGCTGACGCTATGGCCGACGCTGGCGATTGTGGTTCTGACCGCCGTTCTGGGGGCGTTGCTCATCCACCGGCAGGGGCGGCAGGCAATGGCGGATATTCGCGGATCGATGCAACGGGGCGATCCGTTGATGCCGCTGGCACATGGCGGACTGATCCTTCTGGCGGGAATTTTCCTGATGACGCCGGGGTTTTTCACCGACACTTTGGGTCTTTTGCTGCTTATCCCACCGCTGCGGCGCTGGCTGATTGCGATTCTGGCGCAGCGGATCAAGATGAATATGGTGGTGATGGGGCAATCGCGGCATCCTGCGCGGGATGATGTAATCGACGCCGATTACACCAATCTGAACGATCCGCAGCCACCCGGCAATTCCGGCTGGACTCGGCATTGAGGCGCGGCGATTGACCTGCTAGAACCTTGCGCAAAGCATATGACGCAGGAGTTGACGATGGCCGAAGCAAATGGCGCCGCCCCCGAGGCCGCCCCGCAAATCAAGATGAACGTGCTTGCACAATTTGTGCGCGACATGTCGTTTGAAAACATGGTGGCCCAGAAGGGTTTAACCGGAAACGATGTGCAGCCAGATATTCAGGTGGCTGTCAGCCTTGATGCGCGCAAGCGGTCGGTCGACAACCAGTATGAGGTTATCTGCAAATTCAAGATCACGTCGAAGAACAAGGTGAATGGCGACACGCTTTTCCTTATGGAGCTGGATTACGGCGGCATTTTTCAGGTCGAAGGCGTGGCCGAAGATCAGCTGCATCCGTTTTTGTTGATCGAGTGTCCCCGCCTGTTGTTTCCGTTCGTGCGGCGCATCATCTCGGACGTGACGCGCGACGGCGGTTTCCCGCCGCTGAATGTGGATACGGTGGATTTTCTGGCTCTGTATCGGCAGGAAATTGCGCGGCGCGCTCAGGCGCAGCAGGACGAGAATATCATCCCATCCTGATCTAACTGCGTTTCCGCCAAAGCGCTGCGTCGCCCATTTTCGCCAGAAAGGCCGAATGGGCGGCGATTTCTTCTGTGGTAAGACGTGGTGCAAGCGGTTTGGGACGCGGACCTGCGCGCCAGTCGGCTATAGCGCCCGCACCGCCTTTGTTTTCAGATGTCGGGGCAAGAACAAGATCGGGCTGACGGCCGCCGACAAGCTCCAGATACACCTCGGCCAGAATTTCGCTGTCCAACAGCGCGCCGTGCTTTTCGCGGCTGGAGTTATCGACGCCAAACCTGCGGCAAAGCGCGTCCAGCGACGCAGGCGATCCAGGGAATCGCTGCCGCGCGATCATCAGTGTATCGAGCGCGCGGGTTTGCGGCAGAATGGGCAGGCTGGCGGATTTGAGTTCAGCGTTCAGGAATTTCATATCGAAGCTGGCGTTGTGGATCACCAGCGTCGAGTCTTCGATGAAATCCAGAAACGCTTGGCCGATGGCCGCAAAGGGCGGTTTGTCGCGCAGGAAGTCGTCGCCCAGCCCGTGAACCTCGAACGCTTCTTTCGGCATCGGGCGCTGGGGGTTGATGTATTGGTGATAGGTCTTGCCGGTGGGCAGGTGGTTAAACAACTCTACCGCGCCGATTTCAACGATCCGGTGACCTTCCGAGGGTTCGAACCCGGTGGTTTCGGTATCCAGAACGATTTCACGCATGTTTGCCCTTTCGGATATCGGACAGGATTTTGCGCACGGCAGTGCGGGCGCCGTCAAGGGTTGTGGTATCAATCACCCAGGTGGCACGGGCACGTTTTTCAGCATCCGGCATCTGGCGGGACAGGATCATCTGGAATTCCTCGGGTGTCATCTCGCCACGGTCAAGGACGCGCTGCCGCTGTGTTTCCGCAGGAACCGATACAACCACAACTCCGCTACAGGCCTTGTCAGAGCCTGTTTCGAACAACAGTGGGATATCCAGAAGAACAATGTCATTCGGGTGTTGCGCCAGAAACGTCGCACGATCCTGCGCGACCAATGGGTGAACGATTGCTTGTATCTGATCCAGCACAGCGGGGTTGGCTGCGATCAGCGCACGCAGGGCGGTGCGGTCGACTCCGCCGTTCCGAATGACAGACGGAAACACCCGCGCGACGGCCAAAGCGGCAGAACCCCCCGGCGCGTAAAGACGGTGCACGGTTGCGTCGGCGTCCCAGGCGGGCAGGCCTTCATCGGCAAACATTGCTGCAGTGGTGGATTTCCCCATACCGATAGAGCCTGTCAGGCCAAGCCGGTACGCTGTCATCCGGCCAGCACCGCGCGGCGCGTTTCGTCATCAACCTCAGGACGGTGGCCGAACCACCTTTCAAACCCGGGTGCGGCCTGATGTAAAAGCATACCCAGACCGTCAACCACGGTGCATCCTTGATCTGCTGCGGCTTCAAGAAGCGCGGTTTTAAGTGGCGAATACACCAGATCGGTCACCAATGCGCCGGGATTAAGGGCATCAAGCGGCACGCGGAATTCCGGTTTTCCGACCATCCCCAGAGAGGTGGTGTTGATGACCGTCGCCGCACCGTCAAGCATGTTACCGGCCTGAACCCAGTCGCAGACCACGACTTTCGCGCCGAAATCCGATCGCAAGACCTCCGCGCGGGTCCGGGTGCGGTTCGCGATGCGGATCTCGGGGACGCCGACCTCGATAAGGGCGGCGACCACGGCGCGGGCAGCGCCGCCCGCCCCAAACACCGCCGCGGGCCCTGCCTGGGGCACCCAGCCCGGTGCGTTCTGACGCAGGTTGGCAACAAAGCCCGAGCCATCGGTATTGTCAGCGTGAATGCGGCCGTCTTTGCGGAATATCAATGTGTTGGCGGCACCGATCAAGGCTGCACGGTCGGTTACAATGTCGGCCAGCCCCAGCACGGTTTCCTTGTGTGGGATGGTCACATTCAAGCCGACGAAGCCCAGACGCGGCAACATCTCAAGCGCCGCAGGAAGGTTCGCCTGCGTGATATCCATGGGAATGTAATGGCCCTGAATGCCATAGCGGCGCAGCCAGTAGTTGTGCAGCACGGGGGACCGGCTGTGCGCGATGGGCGAGCCGATGACACCGGCCAGCGGTATGCGTGGATGATCGGTCATGTCTGAATAAACCCCCTCTGCCCAAGATAACCGAGAAGGGGGAGCAAAGGCAGCCCCACTACTGTGAAGTAATCGCCGTCAATGGCGGAAAAGAGACGGATCCCCTCGGCCTCAAGCAGATACCCGCCGACGCAGTGCCGGATGCTATCCCAATTGCGGTCGATATAACTGTCCAGCCAGCCGTCCGAGAAGGGGCGCATTGTCAGCGTGGCCTTGCCGATGTGGCGCCAGATGGGTTGACTGCCATCATACAGCACCAGTGCGGAGAGGAGGGTATGCTGACGGTCACGCAGGGCCAGAAGCTGGGTACGGGCTTCGTCTGGGGTCTGCGGCTTTGTCCAGACGACGCCGTCAAAATCAAGGACCTGATCGCATCCAAGAACAAGACCTTCAGGATGTTGTGCTGCAACCTTGCGGGCCTTCATTTCAGCAAGCGTATCAGCAATGGTGCGTGGAAAGGCAGAGTCCTGCTGCAATGAGGCGCGGATCGCATCTTCATCAACGCGGGGAGACACGGGCACAACCGAAACGCCCGCCGCGCGCAACAGTTGCAGCCGTATGGCCGAGCCCGACGCGAGGACAAGCGGGCGGGGGTTGTGGATCATCATGTGGGCAATCCCCTTATGTTCCGTTGTTCTGAAATGGGGAGAAGCCACCCGCCCGGTGTGTTCGCCGCGAAAAGGGAGGGTTGTCAAGGTTGCGTCGGGTTTTGCGGGCCTGTGCAGCAGGAGATTGGGGTGGAGTGGAGAAGTTGTGTCATCCAGAACAGAAGGTAGTCTTGCTCCACTGACCATAAGCTGAGGAAGATTCTTTAATTTATTGATATCAAATGGTAATATTGAACTATCGGAGTCTGAGCCAGATTTCATCCCGCTGTTGTGCACAGGCGTGGCCCTGTGTGTAATAGCAGGGACAAGATCGACAATCCCGATATCCCCAGCCCCAACATCATATTCTCAATCTCAAATTCTTTCTTTAAGAGAGGAAGTCAGAGAACTGGAGGCATGTGTATGGCGGGACTTCTTTCGGAGCTTTATCCTTGGATCAAGTCACTGCACATCATGGCGGTGATCGCGTGGATGGCCGGGCTGTTCTATCTGCCACGCCTCTTTGTGTATCACACAGAACGATCAGATCCCGGAACCGATATGGACGATCTGTTCCAAGTGATGGAACGCAAACTATTGAAACAGATCATGAATCCCGCAATGATCACGACGTGGATCATGGGCCTGTGCCTTGCCCTGACGCCGGGAATTGTAGATTGGTCTGCGGTGTGGCCCTGGACGAAGCTGGTGGGCATTGTCGGAATGACGTGGTTTCACATCTGGCTGGGCCAACAACGCAAGGCCTTTGCGACCGGACAAAATGCGCTGAGCGGCCGAAGCTACAGGCTGATGAACGAGGTCCCGACGGTTCTGATGGTGGTGATCGTGCTGTCGGTGATGGTTAAGTTCTGAACGATTGACTCGGGCTGTGAGAGGCCTTATAGGAGTGTGGGCGCGCCGTTCGGCGAACGCTTTTCCCCAACCTTTTCTGCGATCCGCCCTGCGGCCCGATTGGATATGTTATGACTGTAGAACGCTTGAATCTTTCTGACCTCAAGGCCAAGACGCCTGCCGATCTTTTGGCGATGGCAGAGGAATGGGAGATCGAGAACGCACCCTCGATGCGCAAGGGCGAGATGATGTTCTCGATCCTGAAAGAGCATGCCGAGGAAGGCTGGGAAATCGGCGGCGACGGCGTTCTTGAGGTTTTGCAGGATGGATTTGGGTTTTTGCGCAGCCCTTCGGCGAACTATCTGCCGGGCCCGGACGATATTTATGTCTCTCCTGACATTCTGCGGCAGTTTTCGTTGCGGACGGGCGATACGATTGAAGGTGTTATCGCAGCGCCCAGAGAAAGCGAAAAATACTTCTGCATGACAAAAGTAACGCGGATCAACTTTGATGATCCGGAACGTGCGCGGCACAAGGTTCACTTTGACAACCTGACACCGCTTTATCCCGACGAGCGCTTCAAGATGGAAGTCGAAGATCCCACGCTGAAGGACAGGTCTGCGCGTATCATCGACCTGGTGGCGCCGATCGGAAAAGGGCAACGTGGCCTGATCGTGGCGCCGCCTAGGACGGGTAAAACAGTTCTGTTGCAGAATATTGCCCATTCGATCGCCACGAATCATCCGGAGTGTTATCTGATCGTGCTGCTGATTGATGAGCGGCCGGAAGAAGTGACTGATATGCAGCGCTCTGTCCGGGGTGAGGTTGTTTCTTCCACCTTTGACGAACCTGCGACACGTCACGTTGCGGTCGCAGAAATGGTCATCGAAAAGGCAAAGCGTCTGGTCGAGCATAAGCGCGACGTGGTCATTTTGCTGGATTCTATCACCCGTCTGGGGCGTGCGTTCAACACGGTGGTTCCGTCGTCGGGCAAGGTGCTGACGGGCGGCGTGGATGCGAACGCATTGCAGCGGCCGAAGCGGTTTTTCGGTGCGGCGCGCAACATTGAAGAGGGTGGTTCCCTGACCATCATCGCCACCGCTCTGATTGATACAGGCAGCCGGATGGACGAGGTGATCTTTGAGGAATTCAAGGGCACAGGCAACTCTGAAATTGTGCTGGACCGGAAGGTTGCTGATAAGCGCGTGTTCCCGGCGATGGATATCCTCAAGTCCGGAACGCGTAAGGAAGATCTGCTTGTGGAGAAGACGGATCTGCAAAAGACCTATGTTTTGCGTCGGATTCTGAACCCGATGGGCACGACGGATGCGATCGAGTTCCTGATCTCGAAGCTGAAACAAACCAAATCGAACGCCGAATTTTTCGATTCGATGAACGCCTAGCGTTTCTGCCGAAGGGCTTTGAGGATGGATACGATTTACGCCCTGGCAACCGCGCGGGGAAGGGCTGGTATTGCAGTCATCCGGTTGTCTGGCCCGCTTGCACATTCGGCTGTCGGTCTGATCGTAAGTTCGCTGCCGCCCATGCGCGTGGCTGCCTTGCGGACGCTGAAATGGGAGGACGACCTGATTGATGAGGGGGTCGTTCTTCTTTTTGAAGCGGGGGCAAGTTTCACGGGCGAAGACGTAGCGGAGCTGCAGATTCACGGAAGTGTCGCCACTGTTCAGGCAGTTCTGCGATGCTTGTCTTCAATTCCGGGCCTGCGGTTGGCGCAAGCGGGTGAATTCACACGGCGTGCACTTGAAAATGGGCGTCTTGATCTGACGCAGGTGGAGGGCCTTGCAGACCTGATCGACGCTGAAACAGAAGCCCAGCGGCGTCAGGCTGTGCGCGTCTTGGCGGGGTCTATCGGGCGTGTTGCGGAGAAGTGGAGGTCTGCGCTGGTGCGCGCTCTTGCGTTGGTCGCGTCGTCTATCGATTTTTCGGACGAGGATATTCCGGCGACTGTGCTTGCTGACCTTGATCGGATACTTGGGTCGACGTTGCAGGAAATGCGTGCGGAGCTAGCCCGGTTTTCGGCGTCAGAACGCATTCGGGATGGGTTCGAGGTTGCAATTCTTGGGTCGCCGAACGCCGGAAAATCTACTCTGCTCAATTACTTGGCTGGGCGCGATGTTGCGATCACGTCCGAGATTGCTGGAACAACGCGAGATGTTATTGAAGTGCGTATGGATGTGGCCGGACTTCCAGTGACGTTACTTGATACGGCCGGTCTAAGGGTGGTAGATGATCGGCTTGAAGACTTGGGTATCAAGCGTGGTCTGAAACGTGCGTCGGATGCAGATTTGCGAATCATTCTGCTGGATGAAGATGGTTTGCCACCCTTCGTTGTTCCAGCCGAGAGTGATATTGTTGTAGAGGGAAAATGCGATGTGCGGACGGGTCTGGACTTTGGTGTTTCTGGAGTAACCGGCGCGGGTGTTGATCGATTGTTGGGTGTAGTACATGACGCTCTGGCCGATTGCTTTGGGTCTGCCGGGACTTTGACGCGGGAAAGGCATCGGATTGCAGTCAGTGCTGCTACTGAAGCGTTGATATCGGCCCGTTCCCACCTTGCAGGATCGGTGGTACAGGTGGAGGTGGTTGCGGATAGCATTCAAGGAGCTGCGCGTGCATTGGATGTGTTGATCGGCAAAATCGATGTAGAAACGATGCTGGGCGAGGTGTTCTCAAGCTTTTGCATCGGGAAGTAGGGCGTTTCACGTGAAACATTTTGACGTCATCGTGATTGGCGGTGGCCATGCCGGAAGTGAGGCTGCGGCGGCATCTGCACGAGTGGGCGCGAAGACTGCTCTTGTGACTCTGAAGGCCGACGGGATTGGTCAAATGTCGTGCAACCCGGCGATTGGTGGTCTGGGCAAGGGCCATCTCGTTCGTGAGATTGACGCGCTGGACGGTCTTATGGGTCTTGCAGCAGATCAAGCAGGTATTCAATTCAGGCTTTTGAACCGAAGTAAGGGACCGGCCGTGCAGGGACCGCGTGCGCAGGCGGATCGAAAGTTGTACCGTGGTGCCATTCAACATTTGCTCGGAAAATTTGGTAACCTGTCTATTATCGAAGGCGAGGCGGTAGATTTTGTTACCACGGCTCAAGATGTGCAGGGGGTGGTACTTTCAGACGGAACGACGATTACTTGTCGGGCTGTTGTTTTGACAGCGGGCACGTTTCTTAATGGGGTCATGCACATTGGTAGTGAGCGGCGCAACGGAGGCCGCGTGGGCGACCAATCGTCAGCACGACTTGGTGCGCGTCTTCGGGATATGGGTTTGCGCACCGGTCGGCTTAAGACCGGTACGCCGCCTCGGCTTGACGGTCGAACGATAGACTGGTCGCGACTTGAAATGCAGGATGGTGATGCAAGCCCTTCGCTCTTCTCATTTTTAAGCCGTTCACCCACTGCACGGCAGATTGCATGCGGAATTACTCATACAAATACACAAACTCATGACATCGTTCTGGAAAATCTTTCTAAGTCTTCGATGTACGGTGGCCACATTGAAGGGGTTGGCCCACGGTATTGTCCGTCGATAGAAGATAAGGTGGTGCGTTTTGGCGATAAGTCATCCCATCAGGTATTTCTTGAGCCCGAAGGCTTGGATGATTCTACCGTATATCCAAACGGGATTTCGACATCGTTGCCAGCGTCCGTGCAGAAAAAATTTGTTCGGGCAATTGTGGGGTTGGAGGCTGTTGAAATAACGCAACCGGGTTACGCTATTGAATATGACTTTTTCGATCCGCGGTGTCTTTCGCATTCGCTCCAACTACTCGACATGGACGGTCTGTTTTTCGCGGGGCAGATCAATGGAACGACTGGGTACGAAGAAGCGGCGGCGCAAGGACTGGTCGCAGGCGTGAATGCCGCGCTCTACGCGGCTGATCGGGACCTCGCTGTGTTAAGCCGTTCTGAATGCTATATCGGCGTAATGATCGATGATCTTGTGACGCGGGGCGTGACTGAGCCCTATCGGATGTTCACATCCCGGGCGGAGTTTCGCTTGACATTACGTGCGGATAACGCAGATATCCGGCTGACTGATATGGGATCCAAGCTTGGTTGCATTTCGGACTCCAGAATGCGTGCGTTTGAGGAAAAGCGCATTTCATTGGTTGCGTTGCGGGATGTGTTGGGGCGTGTTTCCGTTGGCCCTAAGGAGCTAGAATCTATTGCCGTTTTTGTTGGTCCGGGTGCTCCCCGTCGGTCAATTTTCACCGTTCTTGGAATGCCCGGCGTAACGGTCGAGCAGGTTTCAAAGCTTTGTCCAGAACTCGCCGCTGCGAGCGTGCCGGTGCAAAATGTGGTGGCTGCGGACGCGCTCTATGCGCCATTTGCGGAACGCCAGTTTGCCGAAGCCAAGTTGTTGAAGCGCGACGAGGCCATCAGGATTCCTCCCGATTTGAAATATACTGAAATTGTTGGCTTGTCGGCCGAGCTTCGGTCGAAACTGATGAACGTCCGACCGGCAAATATTGCCCAGGCGGCTTCAATTGAGGGAATGACGCCCGCAGCGACGGTGCTGATTTTGGGTTACATCAAGCGACGCTTCGACACAAAGGCGCGCTCCGCATGACGAAACTAAGCGACCCTCTGGACGCCTTGGGCGTTTCACGTGAAACAATTGCACGTCTCGAAGATTTTCAAAAACTGCTGGAAAAGTGGAATCCAGCAATCAACCTTGTCTCCAGACGTAGCTTGAACGATGGTTGGAATCGACACATCGTCGATTCTGCAGAAGTTTATGGTGAGTGCGCGGATAACGCGCGGTCTTGGGTGGATCTCGGAAGCGGGGGCGGTCTCCCTGGCATCGTAGTTGCAATCATCGCACGTGAACTCGATCCGTCACGGTCCTTTACGCTTATCGAATCCGACCGTCGCAAAGCTGCGTTTCTTTCAACGGCGGCCAAAAATCTGGACCTGCGGGTCACGGTTCTTACCGATAGGATCGAAAAAATTCCGCCATTAGGGGCGGATATCTTGTCGGCGCGGGCACTTGCGCCGCTTAAAACACTGTGCAGTTATGCTGTGCAACATCTGGGTGAGAACGGTACCGCATTGTTTCAAAAAGGCATAAATTTTGCGGATGAAATTTTAGATGCGCAGAAGCATTGGCAGTTTCGCTGCAACGTGATTGCGAGCAGAACTCAGAGTGGCAGCGTCATACTTCAACTGAACGAGATCCGGCATGTCTGACCCGACCCGACGAAATACGGCGCGGATCTTTGCCGTAGCAAATCAAAAGGGCGGTGTAGGCAAGACCACAACGGCCATCAATCTTGCGGCGGCGTTTGCTGATCGTGGAATGCGTGTTCTGCTTGTTGATCTTGATCCTCAGGGAAATGCGTCAACCGGCCTGGGCCTTCCCCCGGACAAGCGGCAACGAACGTCATACGATCTTTTGCTTGGCGATGCCGACCTTGATGAAGTCATTCAGGCCTGTAAAATTCCTGGGCTGCACCTGTGCCCAGCAAATGCCGATCTGTCTTCTGCCGACATGGAAATGGTTGCAACAGAGAAACGGAGTTTTCTCTTGCACGACGCCCTGCGCCAGCCGGGAATGGATCGATACGAATTCGACGTAATTCTGATTGATTGCCCACCGTCGCTTAATCTTCTGACGCTAAACGCACTCGTTGCCTGCCATTCCGTCATCGTGCCGCTACAGACAGAGTTTTTCGCACTTGAGGGTCTGTCGCAGCTGATGTTGACCATTCGAGAGGTCAGGCAATCCGCAAATGCACACCTGCGGATCGAGGGAATTGTGCTGACAATGTTCGATGGCCGGAACAATCTTGCACTGCAGGTCGAGGCGGACGTGCGCGAAACGTTGGGCAACCTTGTCTTTCGATCAGTCGTACCTCGCAATGTTCGTGTGAGCGAGGCGCCATCCTACGGAATACCCGTCCTGAGTTACGATCCAACGTCCAAGGGCAGCATTGCCTACCGTGCTCTGGCCGAGGAAATAGCGGCCTTGCACGATTTTGCATCACTCACAAAACCCGGAGTATTGTAATGGCCGATAAATCAGAACGTCGCGGGCTTGGGCGCGGCCTTTCGGCCTTGATGTCCGATATTCGAGTCGACGCACCCACGTCTGGAGCAACGAAGGAAGCCTATCGACGGGCTGAAACGCTTGTTCCTGTGGAGCGACTTTTTCCCAACCCCGATCAACCGAGGCGGGATTTCAGTTCGGAATCGCTTGAAAGTCTTGCCGCGTCGCTGAGGGAAAAGGGTGTTCTGCAACCCCTGATCGTTCGCCCGCGCCCCGAGGCCGGAACGTTCGAGATTGTCGCCGGAGAGCGCCGCTGGCGTGCCGCCCAAATCGCCCAAATCCACGATGTCCCTGTCATAATCCGTGACTTCAATGATGTTGAGGTCCTTGAAGTTGCAATCATCGAGAATATCCAACGCGCCGATCTTAACGCCCTTGAGGAAGCCACAGCGCTGCGCCAGTTGATGGACCGCTTTGGCCATACGCAAGAAAAGCTTGGTGAGGCCTTGTCAAAAAGCCGCAGTTACATCGCCAACCTGCTGCGCCTGCTTTCCCTGCCCGACGACGTTCAGGAATTGTTGCGAAATGGCGCGTTAACCGCCGGTCATGCCCGCGCGCTTGTAACTTCGCCGAATGCGTCAGCGCTCGCGAAGCAGATTGTGGCAAAAAGCCTGTCCGTGCGTGAGGCGGAGCGTTTGGTGAAGCATGATGCCAATGTTCCGGCGGAACCACCAAAAGTGAAAAAGACCGGCGCCGCAGAAAAAGATGCCGATACACGGGCGTTGGAGGCGGATTTGTCTGCGAATTTGCGCATGACGGTCCGCATTTCGCACGAACCGGGCGGTGAACGAGGTGTCATTGCCATCACATACAATACCTTGGATGATCTGGATCTCCTTTGCCGCGCGCTCTCGCAATTGCCTCGGGATGGATCAGTTTAGGTTCGGCGTAAAGCCTGCGATTTCGGCAATCAGGGAATTAAGAACCATCCGCCCGCGCAACGACGGAACCAAACGGTCGTCTATAAGCGAAACCATGCCAATTTCCTCCAGGTGCGTCATTTTTTCGACCGGCAATCGCGCGCTTGTCAGCTTTTCATAGCGCGAAACTTCCATTCCCTCCGTCAGGCGAAGTGACATCATCAGATATTCATTTGCCTGATCTGCGAATGACAGGATGCTGCGTTCAAGTTCCCCATTCCCACCCTTCTCCACACGGGAAAGCCAGGCCTCGGGCAATTTCGGTGCTTCGGTCGCGTAGCGCTGGCCGTGTATGGTAAGTCGCCCGTGCGCCCCCGGACCAATGCCGACATAGTCGCCCATCCGCCAATAAATCAGATTGTGCCTTGACTCAGACCCCTTTTGGGCATGGTTAGAGACTTCATAGGCCGATAGACCCGCCGCATCGCATGCGGATTGCGTTAGCTCATAGGCGTCGGCAGAGGCATCCTCATTGGGTAGTCCGTGCAGTTGACCCCGTTCAAATCGTTGACCGAAAACAGTCCCCTTTTCGATTGTCAGTTGATAAAGCGACAAGTGGTCTGCCGCCATGTTGAGGGCGGTTTTCAGCTCGCGATCCCAATCAGACAAACTTTGATCCTGCCTCCCGTAAATCAGATCAAAGCTGACGCGATCAAAGATGGTGCGCCCGACGTCAAACGCACGCCGCGCATCAGATGCCGAATGAAGTCGACCCAGGCGGCGCAGATCAGCATCGTTCAACGCCTGAATCCCCATCGAGATGCGGTTGACGCCCGCATCCCGAAAGCCGCGGAACCGGCCGGTTTCGACAGAACCGGGATTGGCCTCAAGCGTGATCTCGCAGTCGTTCGCCAGCGTCCAGGTTTGGCGCACTCGCTCAAGAATTGCTGCAACCAGATCGGGGCTCATCAAAGAGGGTGTGCCGCCGCCGAAAAACACGGAATTCAGAATTCTCCCACCCAGTTCCGTACCCGCGCGCTCGATTTCGGACAAATATGCCCGCGCCCAGCGGTCTTGGTCAACAGACGTGGACACATGGCTGTTAAAGTCACAATACGGGCATTTAGACACACAATATGGCCAGTGAACGTACAGGCCAAAGCCGCCGTGTCGCCAGTCTTCCATGGTCATCCCTTGAATGCCGTCACTTCAGTTTCGATCAGCATTTCGGCCCTGATCAAGCCTGCAATGACCATTGTTGCTGCCGGGCGGATCACACCGAATGCGGCCCCAAGTTCCGGTATCACTGCGTCCACAAGGTTGACGTCTGTTACCGTATACTGAACGCGAACGACGTCCGACATATCAAACCCGGCCTGGCTCAACACGTCTTTTATTGTTGCAAAGCAGTTCCTTGCCTGTGATGCGATGTCATCCGGGATCGTCATTGTTGCATAATCATATCCGGTCACGCCCGATACGAAGCACCAACCGCCCTTTACCACCGCCCGACTGTAACCCATCGTCGCTTCGAACGGTGACCCCGTCGAAATCCGTTTCATGCAAAACACCCCGCAACCAGTTTACGGAACGCATCTGCACGGTGACTGATTTCATTTTTCTGCCATCGGTCCATTTCCCCAAAGGTCAGATCGAACCCGTCAGGCTGAAAGATCGGATCATAGCCGTGCCCTTGGTTGCCCCGCATCGGCCAAACCACCTGACCGGGCATCACGCCTTCAAAAACTTCATCATGGCCATCAGGCCATGCAAGCACCAACGTACACCGAAACTGTGCGCTGCGGGGGAAGGGAGCGCGAACCGCCTCCAGTTTTTCCCAAGTCGTTGCCATGGCCAGTGGAAAGTTACGGCCGGTCGGCGTTTCCGCCCAATCAGCCGTGTAAACCCCCGGCGCGCCGCCTAACGCATCAATGGAAATACCGGAATCGTCGGCCAACGCTGGCAGTCCGGTCGCGTTGCAGGCAAAATGGGCCTTTATGCGGGCATTGCCGACAAAGGTGCTTTCCGTTTCCTCGGGCTCGGCCAACCCTAGCGACCCGGCAGAGGAAACCTCAATTGAAAAAGGCTCTAACAAGCGCGAAATCTCTTCCAGCTTGCCCTGATTATGGGTTGCCACCAAAAGCCGGTCGCCGGTGAATTTCCGCATGCCCTACCCCAAAGCCGCCTTCTGAGCGGCAACCAAAGCCGCTGACCCTGCTTCGGCCAGATCCAGCAGCTTGCCCATTTCCTCTCGCGAAAACGTGGCACCCTCTGCAGACATTTGCACTTCGACCATCCGACCGCGCCCGGTCAGGATGAAATTTCCGTCGGTCCCAGCGTCACTGTCTTCTACATAGTCCAGATCAAGCACCGTCTGGCCTGCGTAAATACCACAGGACACGGCCGCGATATGGTCGATCATCGGGTCCGACACCACCGCCCCGGACTTCATCAGCTTGTTCATCGCCAACCGCAGCGCCACCCAACCGCCGGTGATCGACGCGCAGCGGGTGCCCCCATCGGCCTGCAGCACGTCACAGTCGATCACGATCTGCCGCTCGCCCAGCGCCGAGCGATCCACGCCCGCCCGCAATGCCCGCCCGATCAAGCGCTGAATTTCCTGCGTCCGCCCGGTTTGCTTTCCCGCCGCCGCTTCTCGCCGGTTGCGGCTGTTGGTGGCGCGGGGCAACATGCCGTATTCCGCCGTTACCCAACCCAGCCCGGTATTTTTAAGGAACGAAGGCGCCTTGTCTTCGATCGTGGCCGAGCACAGCACATGCGTTTCGCCCATCTTGATCAGGCACGAACCTTCGGCATGTTTCATCACGCCGGTTTCGATGGAAGTGGCGCGCATTTCGTCTAAAGCTCTGCCAGAGGGGCGCATGGTTGGATCCTTCCGTTTGGGTTGCGCCAGATACGCCCCCGTGGTGCCGCGATGCAACCCACATTGACGCGGCGGGCCGCTTCCCGCTATCTTGGCACGCCCTTCGGAAAGCGGTTGCCCATGTCTGACGGCCAGCGAATCCTGTCTGAAATGAACGACCGCTCGCGCGAGGTGTTTCGTCGCGTCGTCGAAGGCTACCTGGACTCCGGCGATCCGGTGGGGTCGCGCACCCTGACCCGCTCGATGAGCGAAAAGATCAGTGCTGCAACGATCCGAAATGTCATGCAAGACCTTGAATATATGGGTCTTTTGAACAGTCCGCATGTATCGGCAGGCCGTATTCCCACGCATCTTGGCCTACGGATGTTTGTCGATGGCCTGCTGGAGGTCGGCGCGGTTGATGAGGAAGACCGCGTCAAGATCGACGCCTCGCTGACCAGCAACCAGTCCGATGTGACCAGCCTGCTGGACCGCGTGGGTTCGGCGCTTTCCGGTATCACCAAGGGGGCGAGCCTTGTTCTGGCACCCAAGCAGGAAGCGCCGATCAAACATATCGAATTTGTATCCTTGGCGCAGGACCGGGCTTTGGTTGTGCTGGTCTTTGCCGATGGTCAGGTGGAAAACCGTGTGTTTACGCCCCCGGCCGGGCAAACACCGTCATCAATGCGCGAGGCTGCGAATTTCCTGAACGCCCTGGCCGAGGGCAAGACGCTGTCCGAACTGCGCCAGAACGTGACCCGCGATATATCCCGTCGCCGGCAAGAGATTGACCATCTGGCACGCGATCTGGTCGAATCGGGCCTCGCCGTGTGGGAGAATGCGGGCGAGGCAACCGAGCGATTGATCGTGCGCGGTCGCTCAAACCTGCTAGATGCCACAACCGAGGCACAGGATATCGACCGCGTGCGCAGCCTGTTTGATGATCTGGAACGCACGCGCGACATCGCCGAATTTCTTGATCTGACCGAATCCGGCGAAGGTGTGCGCATTTTTATCGGCTCAGAGAACAAGCTTTTCTCACTTTCGGGTTCCTCTCTGGTCGTCTCTCCCTATATGAACGCTGACCGAAAGATCATCGGGGCGGTTGGGGTCATCGGGCCCACGCGGCTGAACTATGGCCGCATCGTTCCGATTGTTGATTACACGGCTCAACTTGTCGGGCGGCTGATGTCGGACCGGGGCAAGGGCTAAGACATGAATGAGACAAGGAAAGACCAGATGGCACAGGATCCAGCCACCGCAGACGACGTGAACCTTGAGGAGATCGAGCAGTTCATTTCCGGCGAAGAAATTGAAACGCTACGGGCCGAACGCGACGATATGCGCGACCGCTTCATGCGCGCCTTGGCGGATGCCGAGAATGCGCGCAAGCGGGGCGAGCGCGACCGGCGCGAGGCCGAGCAGTATGGCGGATCGAAGCTCGCCCGTGACATGCTGCCCGTCTATGACAACCTGCGCCGCGCGCTGGACGTTGTGACCGATGAGCAGCGCACCCAAGCCTCGGCGTTGATCGAGGGGGTCGAACTGACCCTGCGCGAACTTCTCAACGTGCTGACGCGGCACGGCGTGACCCCGATTGTCCCCGACATCGGCGAGACGTTTGATCCGCAAATGCATCAGGCCATGTTCGAGGCGCCTTTGCCGGGCACGAAAGCGGGCCAGATCATTCAGGTGATGGGCGAAGGTTTCCTGCTGCATGACCGCTTGCTGAGACCCGCGCAGGTTGGTGTTTCGTCCAACACCAAAGACTAGAACACCGCCATAATTTTTGCAGACCGGCACAAAAAAACAGCCGGGCCTTGATGGCCCGATTGCTGTTTTGTGTCGTCAGTTCTGCAACTGTGCACAAGCAACACGCGGTAATCAGTTAGAATTAAGTAGATTTCTTGTCTGCGTGCCGTCAAAAAGAAGCGAGCCCGGTGTCGGTCTTTTGGCGCCGAGCAGAAGACTTCCCGAATTAAGCTTGTACACGGAGAATTCATTCATGCGCATTTCCACCGCCAAGGCCGAAGTTCAAACATTGCGATCGGCGCTGATGTTGTCGACCGCCATGCTTACGGCATGTCTGTTTCTCCTTGATCCGCAAGCCGCCAACGCGGAAACGATCACCTGGGATGCCGAGCCCGGTGGCACTGCCGCTCCCGGAACAACGGGTGAGGCTGGCGATTCCGCGGTATCTAGTGGCAATGGAGACTGGAACGTCGGCACGCTGAACTGGACAAACGATGGCGGCGATACCAACCGGACCTTTGTGACCGGCGATGATGTCCGGTTCACGGCAACCGGCGGCGGTACCGTTACCATTGCGGGCGCAAGCACGATTCGCCCTGGTTCAATCCTTTTCGGCGCAAACAATTATGTGATCACCGGCGGCAGTATCGGCACCTCGGGCGGGCAGACCATCGATACAAACGCGGGTGTCACCGCGACCATCGCGTCGAATATCACGGGTTCGGGGGCAATCTCGGTCAATTCGGCCGGAACGGGCATCTTGATCCTGTCGGGCAACAGCGACGGAACGGGGGATCTGACCGTCGATGGCGGCACACTGCGCGTGACCGGCTCGATCAACAATAACGTCATTAACAATGCAACGCTTGACCACAGCGGCACGATTACTGGGCAGTTGCTGGCGAATGGTGGCACCGTCAACAATACAGGATCGGTGGACAATCCAGTTCCCAACGCGTCGACTGTCGCCGTGGCGGGCGGCGTCTTCAACCAGCAGGTTGGCGGCCAGATTATCGGCAGGACGCGGGTGCGGTCAGGTGGAATTCTGAATGCGAACGGCGGCACGTTCACCGACCGGATCAATCTGAACGATGGCTTTGCGAACATCAACGCCGACACCAATGTAAGCGTGAACAACACGGATGGCGTTCTTGACGTCGGCGCTGGCATCACGATGGGTGGAAATGTAACGCAAACAGGCGGCAGCACCGACAATGACGGGACGATCACCGGCACTGTCGATCTATCCCTTGGCACGTTCAATCAAGGCGCAGATGCAATCGTCGGCGGACTTGTCACTGTAGACGGCGGCATCTTGAATGCGAATGGCGGCTCGTTCACAACCGGCATCCTGCACACCGCCGGGACGGTGAATTTCAATGCCGACACCTCAGCAGGCACGATCGAGAACGAAGCAGGGACGATGAACATCAATGCAGGGATAACCCTGGCAGCCCGCGTCCTGGTGACGGGCGGCACCGTCAACAACTCTGGCGAAGTGGCCAATCCGGCTCTGGGCGCGTCGTCGGTTGATGTTGCGGGTGGGACGTTCAACCAACTGGCGGGCGGCGTCATCACCGGTCGGACTCGGGTGCGAAATGATGGTATCCTGAATGCGAACGGCGGCACTTTCACCGACGTGATCAATCTGGACGACGGAACTGCGAACATCAACGCGAATACAACCGTCGATGTGAATGTGAACGACATCGACGGAGCGCTTAACATTGCGGCTGGCATCACACTGGGTGGTGACATCGTACAAAGTGCCGGCACGACGGATAACCGTGGAATTGTGGCCGGCGATGTTGCCCTTTCGGGCGGATCGTTCGAAAATCGCTCGGGTGCGCAACTGTCCGGGACGGCAACTGTGTCGGGCGCCGGGGTTCTGAACGCGCGGGGCGGAACGTTTGCCAATCCGATTGCGATGACCGGCGGCACGACGAACATTCTTGGCAACACCTCCGTCAACGTCGGAAAGTCGGCGGGCAGTCTGGTGATCGCTTCAGGCGTAACGCAAACCGGTGGCATCGTGAACAGTGGCGGCACCACCGTGAACAACGGCACCGTCACCCTGAATGTCACCGCCAGTGGGGGCAGCTACACCCAGAATGCCGGTGGCACGACGGGCGGCACTGCCACAGCTTCGTCAACCGGAACGATCTTTGCGGCGGGCGGCATATTTACCGGCGGCATCATTAACAACGGCGGTACCGTTTCGGTGACCGGAAACGTCATCGCCAACCTGACACACAATGACGGCGATTCGACCATTCAGGCGACGCGCATTCTGACTGGCAACTTGACGCAGGCCGACGGCGATGTCCTGAACCTTGGCGAAATCACCGGGACGGTTCAGGTAAGCGGCGGCAACTTCCAACAGAATACCGGTGGTCGCGTTGGGTTGCTGGCCTCGGTCACGTCCGGGGGTATCATTACGGCCAATGGTGGCACGTTCGCGGGCGGGCTTCAGAACGATGGTGGCGCGATCAATGTGACAGCGGGAACGACTGGAAATCTTCGCAACAACAGCGGAACATCGACAATCGCCTCGACCGGCCTGATCACAGGGACGGTCAACCAGGTAGCGGGCAATGTGCGTAACAATGGCGATATCGGCGGCACCGTCTCGGTGGCTGGCGGCACGTTCACGCAAACCGCAACTGGCACCACAAGCGGTTTGCTAACGGCGACGGGCGGCGTTGTGGCTGCCAATGGCGGCGTCTTCACGGCCGGCGTGCGCAACGATGGTGCGGATGTGACGGTCGTCAATTCTGTATCAGGTGATTTCACCAACCAGAGCGGTTCTACAACGATTGATGCTGACGGCATTCTTACCGGAGATGTCGTGGTATCCGGTGGCACGGGCATCGTTTCCGGGCGTGTGATCGGGGCGCTGCGTGTGACAGGCGGCGCTGCCCGCACAACCGCAGGGTCAAGCGTAACGGCCGCGACACGGGTTGCAACCGGTGGCATCCTGAACGCCGATGGGGGCACCTTTGGCGGCAGTGGCATCACCAGCACGGGCGGCACAATAAATGTACGCGGCGTCGTCACCGGCAATATCGACAATGCTTCCGGGCAACTGAACATCGGCGAAGGCCGGACGGTGGTCGGCGATGTTACCAGCACCTCAAACACGACGAACGAGGGCACCATCGACGGCCGTGCTACAATCAGTGACGGAGTGTTCAACCAACTGTCCACGGCGGCAACAACGGGCCTTACCGTGGTCAATGGAACCGGCACGCTGAACGCGAACGGCGGCTCGTTTGCGGGTGGCATCGACGTCCGGGCGGGCACAGCAAACATCAACAACAGCACCACGGCGAATGTCGAAAATTCGGGCGGAACGGTGGTTGTCGATGCGGGTCGGTCGCTGCGCGGCAATCTGACCAATACCGGCGGTTCCACCACCAACAGTGGAACGATTACCGGTGCGCTGGTGGTTTCTGATGGTACGGTCACGAATGCTACAGGTGCCGAAGTAACCGGTGCCGCAAGTGTAACAGGCAACGGTGTGCTGGAGGTCAATGGCGGAACCTTTGCTGGCGGGATCACTAATGCAGGCGAGACAAATATCAACGGCGTGGCAAGAGCGGATGTCACCAACAGTGGCGGCATCCTGCGGGTGCGCACAGGAAGCCAACTGAACGGCAGCGTGACCAATACCGCGGGCACCACCCTGAGCGCTGCTACGATTACCGGCGATGTAGCGGTTGAAGGCGGCCGCCTTGAGGCGAATGCGGGGTCGGACGTGACGGGCCTTACCACTATTTCCGGGGGTACGATCAACGGGAACGGCGGAAACTTCACCGGCGGCATCCGCAACACCGGCGGTGAGATCAACCTGACGGACAACACCCGGGCTTCGATCAACAATGCGGCGGGAAGCCTGACAGTGAATTCCGGCGCGACGCTTACCGGGAATGTGCTGAACTCCGGCGCGCTGTCGTTGGCCGGAAACCTGAACGGGGGCCTGACCAACGCGGGCAGTGCCGATGTTCGTGGCACGATATCGGGGTCGGTCACAAACCTTTCCGGCGGCGAAGTGACCATCGGTGACCGCATATCGGCGATTGGCGGTACATTCACCAACCAGTCCGGGGCGACCTTCAATCTGGCGGCGGGTCGGATCTTTGCCACGGGAAGCGTGCTGGCGGCGCCCAGTGCGACGTTCGCTCCAGCCGGAGCCACGACGGGGTTCTTCAACGAAGCGGGGGCTCAACTGAACACCCGCGGTACATTGAATGGCCCGCTGTTCAACTCGGGCACCGTAAGTGCGGTCGATGCCGTTTTCGGCGGACGAGTTGACAACTCGGGCACGATCAGATCGCAAGGGACGACCACCCTGAACGGCGGCCTGATCAACGACGGGACGCTTGATCTGACAGGAAGCGCGAGCCCGACGGACAGAGTGGTCGTGAACGGCACAGTCAGCGGAAACACCCGGCTCAAATTCAATGTGAATTCTGATGCGGGATCGAACGGTCGGGCAGACTCGTTGCTGGTTAAGGGCGGTGCGCTGACCGGAAGAGTGACGCTTGATCTGGATTTCAAAGGCACGAGGTCAATCGTCGGAAAGGGGATCAAACTGATCGACGCGGACGATTCCTTCGGCACTGCCAACAACTATACGCTGGGCACGACGGTGGGTCTGCCCGCGGCCGGCGAGAAATTCGTTTATGCCACGCCCAAAGAGGCATCGACGGGGGATACCTATCTTAGCGTCGCCGTGAACCCCGGCATCAGCGGCCTTGCCGGGAACATCTCGTTGACGCAAAGCCTGATCGGATCGGTTATCAACCGACCCTCAAGCCCCTTCGTCAGCGGTCTTGCGTATGAGGATGAAAATCCCTGCGGAACGGGTCTTTGGGGTCGGGCGCTTGGCGGTCACGCGACGACGACGGGCGCGACTGTTACCAACGGCAAGAGCTTCGACTCCAAGGTTTCCGCAAGCTACGGCGGCATCCAGCTGGGCGGTGATTTTGCTTGCTTTAACGGGTATTACAAGGGCTGGGATCTGGCTTTTGGTGGCATCGGGGGCATCAACCAAGGTAACACCAATCAGCCGGTGTTTGCGGTTGATCAAACAACCGGCGCCCTGACAAACATTCAGACCAGTGAAACCAAAGCCAAGTTCGATCAATACTACGGCGGGCTCTATCTGGCGGCGGTACGGGGGCCTTTGGCGCTTGATCTGCAGTACAGACTGGAAAGAACTGACTTCAAGGTTTCAAACGCCGGCGTCGGCACCTTTACTGGTCTGGGGCTTACGGATGAAAAGTTCGGGTCGCGGGCGCAAACGCTTAGCGGATCTGCAAGCTATTCCTTCCCGATTGCGGACACCCCGTACACCGTGGTTCCAACGGCGGGCTTTGCCTGGACGCGAACAAAGACCGATGACGTTACGTTTGACAACGGTGATCAACTGGCAATCAATGATTTCGACAACAAGACCGGATTTATCGGGGCGACGATTGCGCGGACGAAAATTGCCGAAGACGGAACGTCGGCTTTGAACCAGTTTCTGACGGCGACCTTTTACAAGGATTTTGCCAGCGGCCCGACATCCAGCTTTACGTTCGAGACCGACAAGAAGGGCGTGTTCCAGTCCGATAATCTTTCGAACGACAACCTCGGCCAGTATGTCGAATTCAGCGCTGGTGTCAGCTATGTCAAAATCCTGGACGAAGGCAAAATCGGCAAGGCACGCCAGCTTAGCGCCTCGGTTCGCGCCGATGCGCGGGTTGGCAAACAACTTGACAGCTGGGGCGTCACCGGACAGGTCCGGCTGCAATTCTAGGCGAAACCCGACAGGCGCGGGGTCGGGCTAAGGCTTGACCCCGCGACCGCGTCGCCGCACAGTTTGACAGTAGGATTTAAGGCCTGTTCAGGCCGCCAAAAACGATTGGATTGTGATGTCCTGGTTCAGCAAGGTCGCCTGGAAAGAGGGCCTGTTTCTTCAGCCGCAGCATCTGCAGCAGGCTGATCGATATGTCGAAAAGCTGATTCAGGCCCGCACCGATGTGATCACCCCCTATCCTTGGGGCGTTTCGGACATGACGATTGACCGGGATATGGCGCAGCAGGGTCGTTTTGGCCTGCGCTCTATCGTGGGTATCATGCCCGACGGAACACCTTTTGATGCGCCAAACGCGGGGCCGTTGCCGACGCCGATCGAGGTGCCAGAAGATGCCAAGGGCCTGTATCTGTGGCTGACTTTACCCGATCAAAGCCAGAACGGGCGCGAAGTGGGCATCGGTGCCGATGCCGCCACGACACGCTATGTGCTGGGGTCGGCCACGGTGGCCGACAACACCTCGGCCGCGCGGGTGGAACACCCGGTTGAGGTGGCGCTGCCAAGGTTAGAGCTTGACGTCCGCCAGACCGCTAAGTCCGGCTATCAGTGCCTGCGCATCGCCCGCATCAATGAAGTGCGCGATGGCGTAATCTCGTTGGATGACACGCTGCCGCCGCCAGCATTGATCGTGGCCGTGCATCCGGTGATGGTTGGCTACTTAAGTCGGGTGATCGGCTGGATCGAGGCCAAGCTGGGCAGTCTGGCCCGCTACGCCGCCGACCCGACGATGGGCGGCATGCAGGCCGCGGATTTCATGGTGCTGATGGTTCTGAACCGCGAGATCGGCATTTTGCGCCACTATGCCAGCATGCGCGCCGTTCACCCCGAGCGGCTGTATGAAAAGCTGGTCGGTCTGGCGGGGGAACTGGCCTCGTTCGATCATGGCGAGCGGATGGCGCGGACCTATGCGCCCTATGATCACGCTGACCAGAAGGCGAGCTTTACCCCGGTGGTGCAGGATATTCAGCGCTTTCTGTCGCGCGATGTGGGCCGCGCTGTCCGGCTTGATCTGCGTCAG
The DNA here is from genome assembly GCA_038207585.1 of Rhodobacterales bacterium. Lineage (GTDB taxonomy): Bacteria > Pseudomonadota > Alphaproteobacteria > Rhodobacterales > Rhodobacteraceae > JBBQZP01. The sequence continues at coordinate 117,114 of JBBQZP010000001.1, forward strand.
GTGCGCCAGAATTCCTATATTGCCGAAGTGGCCGACCGGAACCTGTTCCGCGAGGCAACCTTTGTGATCGAGGTGGAAACCGGCAAGCCGCTGACGCAAGTGCAGCAGCAATTCCCTCAGTTGTGCAAGGTTGGCCCCAACACGCGCATGTCGGAAATTGTGAAGAACAACCTGCCGGGAATCGCCTTGGTGCATTTGCCCAACCCGCCGCGTCAGATCAGGGTGGTGTCGACCAACGTGTATTTCCTGCTCGACAAGAAAACCCCGTTCTGGCCAGAGTTTTCGACCGCCCCCGCGATTGGGATGCACTTTGCGGGCGACTGGCCTGAACTGAAACTTGAACTCTGGGCGATACCGGAGAAAATGTGATGAGCGGCAACGACAAGGACAAGACGGTTCTCGGCGGTGCATTACCCGGCTTTGGTGGCCAACAACCGCCGCGCCGCCCGGCCCCCGGTGATGGTGACCGCACGCAGATCGGCGGTGCCTTGCCGCAGGATGGGTTCGGCGGCTTTGACCGTGCGCCTTCGCCGATGGGTCAGCCACAGGGGCAACCGGCGGGCGGGAACACCTGGATCGGGGGGCCATTGCCGCCGCAGCAGCCCGCGCCCAATCCCGGCGCATATCCTTCGCAGATCGGGCAAGCGGCCGGGGCCAATCAGGGGTTTTTCCCTGAGATGCCATCGCAGCGCCCCACCGCTCCGCAACCCATGCAGCAACCCCGGATCGCACTGGATGTGGCGCTGCGGGCCAAGGGTATTGGCAAAGGCGGGTCATCGAACCCGTTGGTTGCCGCCGCATCAAACCTGCTGATCCTGTTTGGCCGTCTGCGCACCGGTCTGGTGGAAATGCAGGCGCAGCCCTTGATGGATCATGTCACGCGCGAGCTTGATGCCTATGAAGGCAACGCCGTGCAGGCGGGCGCCGATCCGCACGAAGCGGCGGTGGGCAAATATGTGCTGTGCGGCACGGCGGATGACATTGTGCAGAACCTGCCGGGGGCCGAACGCGGCATCTGGATTCAATATTCGATGGTCGCGCGGTTTTTTCAGAAACGCGATTCCGGCGTTGGATTCTTTATGGAGGCGGAAAAGGCGATGCAGGCGCCGGGACAGCGGTTTCAACTGCTGGAACTGATGCTGGCGTGCCTTTCGCTGGGGTTTGAAGGGCAGTATCGCACCCTTCCCAATGGCGCGATGGAACTGGCCCGCATCCGCGCCGCGATCTATGAGACGTTGCGCCGCGTGAAGCCCCGCCCGGATGAGGATGTGTCGGTCAACTGGACCGCCGTTCCCCTGACCGGACGGCGCAAGTTTGGCGGCATTCCGGTCTGGATGGTGGCCAGCATCTGCGCACTGATGATCATGGGGGCCTATGCGGCGCTGACAACGCTTCTGAACCGGGACGGCGGCGCTGTGGCCAGCACCCTGAACACCATGCACCCCAACGCCAAAAGCATCAGCATTCTGCGCACCGGCATTGTCGAAGCATTCGTGAAGCCCGACGATACCACGCAGCTTGACCGTATCCGCGCGGCGTTGCAGGCCGATATCGACAAGGGCGCGCTGAATGTGGGCAGCAAGGGCGATTACATCTTTGTGCGCGTCAGCAACCTTTTGCTGTTCGACAGCGGCAAGGCGAAGGTCAAGAAAGAGTTTGCCGATTATGCCGCCGAAATTGCCAAGATGCTGAACGGCGAACAGGGACCAATCAAGATTCTGGGCTTTACCGACAACGTGCAGATGTCGGGGCGCGGGCAGTTCAAGACCAACGAAGACCTGTCACTGGCGCGCGCCGAAGGGGTGCGGGATGTGATCGTGGAAACCCTGACCGACCCCGCGCGCATCACTGTTGAAGGGCGCGGCGAGGCTGACCCCATCGGTGACAATGCCACCGCCGAGGGCCAGTCGGAAAACCGCCGGGTCGAAATCCTTCTGGCCAAGGAGGGATCGTTTTGAACATCTTCAACTTCATGTGGTTGTTCAGAAAGCTCAAATGGCGCGGCTGGATGCGCTATCCCTTGATCGCGCTGGGCCTGGCTGCGTTTGTCGCCGTTGTCTGGATCGGCGGGCCGATGACCGGGCTGGATATCCTGACAACAGTCTGGCTGCGGCTGACGATCATCGGCGTTGTTCTGGGTATCTATTTTCTGGTCGTCTTCCTGCGTTGGCGTAAACGCGCGCGGGCGGCGGCAGTTATCGAACAGGCGCTGATTGTTGAACCGGCGGGCGATGGCAAGGTTCTGGCCGAACGGATGGGCGCTGCACTTGCGACGCTTAAAAAGTCGGGCGGCAAGTCGTATCTGTATGATCTGCCGTGGTATATCATCATCGGGCCGCCGGGATCAGGCAAGACGACGGCGCTGAAAAACTCGGGCATCGAATTTCCGCTGACGGGTGACGATGGTGGCGTGGTCGAAGGTTTTGGCGGCACCCGCTTTTGCGACTGGTGGTTTGCAGAGGATGCAATCCTGATCGACACCGCCGGCCGCTATACCACGCAAGACAGCGACAAGACGGCGGATCAGACAAGCTGGCAATCCTTCCTTGATCTTCTGAAACGCAGCCGCCCGAACCAGCCGATCAACGGCGTCATCCTAGCGTTTTCGGTCGAAGACATGATGCGCGCAACCGAGGATGATCTGGCCCGTCATTCCGCCACTGTTCGCGCCCGTCTGGCCGAGGTGCATGAAACGCTGAAGATCGACTTTCCGGTTTATGTGCTGTTCACCAAGGCCGATCTGATTTCCGGTTTCCGCGAGTATTTCAGCAGCTTCAACCTGAACCGCCGCAAGCTTGTGTGGGGCACCACGTTCCAGACCAAAGACCGCAAGGCGCAGACTTTCGAACAGGTTCCTGCGGAATATGACCGCCTGATCTCTCGCCTGTCAGACGAGGTGATTGACCGGCTGAGCGAAGAGCCCGACGGTGTGTCGCGCATCGCGATCTTTGGTCTGCCGGGCCAGATGGCGCTGTTGCGCGACAATATTTCGGATTTCATGCGCCGGGTGTTCGAGCCGACGCGTTACAAGACGAACGCCATTCTGCGCGGGTTCTATTTCACGTCGGGCACGCAAGAGGGCACGCCTTTTGATCAGGTGCTGGGTGCAATGTCCCAGGGCAGCGGCATGGGGGCGGGCTTTGCGCCGTCGTTCATGTCGGGTCAGGGGAAAAGCTTTTTTCTGCACGACCTTCTGCGCAAGGTGATCTTTGCAGAACGTGACTGGGTGTCACACGACATTCGTGCCGTGCGTCGGACGGCGATTCTGCGCGGGCTGGCGCTCACCTCCATTGCTTTGGTCACGGTTGCGGCACTTTCGGCATTCGGGGTCAGCTATTGGCAGAACCTGTCGCTGGTGAATACCGCATCGGCCGAGGCGGGTATCTATCAGCGCGACGCACAGGCGGAAATCGCCCGCACGGTGATCGACGATCCTGATCTTTCGGTGATCATCGACCCGCTGGAGCGGCTGCGCAACCAGCCGGCAGGCTATGGCAGCAGCGCCGAGCCGTCGTGGTGGGAAGGCTTTGGTCTAAGCCAGCGCAAGCGCCTGACTCAAGCGGCGACCAACGCCTATGACGATGCGCTGGAACAGATGCTGCGGCCCCGGCTTATTCTGGATGTCGAACAGCGCCTGCCCAAGATAATAGCCGAAGGCGATACCACCGGCATCTACCGCGCGCTCAAGGTTTACATGCTGTTGGGCGGACAAGGCGGCAAGACCGATGATGCGGCGATCCTGTCGTATTTCGATGGCATCTGGCGCGACAGTTTCCCCGGCGTCGATGGCATCACCAAGCGCGAACAACTGACCCGGCATCTGGAAGCGATGCTTGCGCTGGACGATACGCGCGATATTGCCGTGCCGATTGATGATGCGACGGTAAGTGCTGCGCGAAGTGCCATAACAGAAATGTCGGTTGCCGATCAGGCGTATTCGTTGATTCTTGACCGGGCGAACGGGGCCAATCTGCCCGCGTGGAATCTGGTGGAACAGACCGGTGCCGAAAGCCAGATCGTGTTCACCACGACCGATGGCACGGCCCTGACCGATGTGAATATCCCCGGTCTTTATACCTATGAAGGGTTCTGGAGCTTTTTCTTCGCCCAACTCAGCGATGTGCGGGCGGGGCTGGAAGAGGACAAGTGGGTTCTGGGCGAACAGGCGGCCAACGTCGATTTCGACAACCAGCTTGCGGGTCTGGATCAGGCGTTGCAATCGCGCTACGGGCGCGAATTCAAGACCGCCTGGACCGAGATGTTTGCCAAGATCAAGCTGGCGAACATGTCTGCCGACAAGCCGCGCTATGATGCGCTGGGCGCTGCGGCGGCCCCGTTCGCCTCGCCCATCTTGCGGCTGGTCAAGGCGGTTGCCGCAGAAACCAGTCTGACGCGCGAATTCGAAGAGCTGAAGGGTATGACACCCGAGCAGCTTTTAGGAAGCGTCGAGACGGGCACGGCCGAAGGCGTGGCAAGTGATATTGGCAGCCAGGTTGCGTCGCGGTTTCGCAGCCGGTCGACGGGCGTGCAGCGGATTCTGGTCGATGCCTTGGCAAACAACGCAAAGGCTCAGGTTCGCGTCAACGGATCGTCCGACAGCCTGACCCGCCCGATCGAGCAGATACAGGAACAGTTCGCCGATTGGCTGGTGCTTCTGGACGGGCCTGATACCCAGCGCCCGATTGATATTCTGCTGGCCGACCTTGAGGCCGTGCGCGGCAATCTGCGGCTTGCGGATTCGAACCCCGCGCAGTCGGCAGCGCTTTTGCCGCAGCTTTTGTCGAACTTGACCCGCAACAACTCTCGCCTGCCCGAAACCGTGCGCAATCTGGTGAACGAGGCTGAAACCGATTTCCGGGGCGAGGCTGCCGATGCCACGCTGGCCGAAATGAACCGGGCGCTGACCAACTCGATCACTTTCAACTGCCGCGACAATATCGTGGCGTTCTTTCCGTTCTCGAACAGCCAGCGGCATGTGCCGACCAGCGAATTCGGCAAGTTCTTCGGGCCGGGTGGCGATATGGATCAGTACTTCAACACCTATCTGGCCCCCCTTGTGACCCGCACGGATGACGGGCTGACCTATGATCCGGCGAACCCATTGGCCGAGCGGTTGTCGCCTGCCACGCTGAAACAGTTTGAGCGGGCCGAGAAAATCCGCCGCGCGTTCTTTGGTGCGGGCGGCACGACGCCGGATGTTCAGATCTCGATCACGCATGTTGCGTCGCACAGTTCGATCCAGCAAGCGCAGCTTGAGATTAATGGGGTGAACACGATCACCGCACCGGGCGATCCGCCCAAAACAGTGTCTTGGCCGGGGCAGGGTGCCTCGACCACGCTGCAGATATTCCCGGCACTGGACCGCGAGTCGTCGATTGAATTCCGGGGCGGGCAATGGGCGTTTGCCAAGTTTCTGCGGGCGGCGGCCTCGATCCAGAACAACGGCAATGTGGCGCGGGCCACCTATCAGATCGGCGGGCGGTCGATCACCTATGACTTCGGTTTCAACGCCGTGACGAACCCTTTCACGATGCGCGAGCTTGGCGATTTCGCCTGCCCGCAAAGCCTTGATTAAGGGGGGCACATGGCGGGGGGGATTGCACTGGGCGTTTATGGAAAGCATCCGGCGTTTGGCGATTTTCTGTCGGCGGGGTTGCCCGATGCGGCGCAGGCGGCAGTTGAGGGGTGGCTTAATACCGTGCTGCCCGAAATGAAGGCTCATCTCGCCGAAGGGTGGGAGGCTATTTATGACGCGGCCCCAACCCTGCGGTTCTGGATCGGTGGCGACATTGCCGGTTCCGGATCGCTGGCAGGGGTGATGCTGGCCTCTCGTGACAAGGTAGGGCGGCGGTTTCCACTGGTTGTCGGGGCCGCGCAGTCGAACCTTGCGCCGCCTGTGCTTGATCCGGATCAGGCGGTTTACGACAGAATTCAGGATCAGGTCGCAGCTTTGGACCCGGTGACCGATGCCGGTGCCGCCGGGATGATCGCGACCTTGCATCTGGACCTTGAGCCCGGCGCGCCAGAGGAGCCTTCGTTCTGGGCTGTGCGTCCGGGGGCAGAGATTTCCGATCTGTGGGCGGATGTTTCGGTTGCGGACCATCTGCGCGCAGCGGCCGGGCGCAGCTATTGGTGGGCGGTAGGTAACGCCGAGGGACAGTCTGCCGTCTACGCCTGTGCGGGCCTTCCCCCGGCGCAGGCGTTGTGCTGGCTGATGTCGGATGCAACAAAGCTACCCGCAATGGTCGAACCCGTCGCAGAACTGGAGCTGGAATGACCGATATCTGGGTTCAGGCCGGGCTTTTCGCGGTGGAAACTGGGGCCGCCACGCATACCGGCTGCGTTCGTGACCATAACGAAGATGCGTTTACGGTGCGCGCGGAATCCGGGGTCTGGCTGGTGGCCGATGGCATGGGCGGGCATGACGCGGGCGATTTCGCAAGCCAGACGATTGCCGAGGAGATGTCATCGGTCGGCGTGCCGATTTCGGCGGGTGATCTGCAGGCCCGCTTTACCGAACGGCTGAACCGGGCGCATGCACGCATCATGCAGCATTCGATTTCACTGGGCGGGGTTACGGTCGGGGCGACGGTTGTGGGTCTGCTGGTGTTCGAGTCAAGCTATGCCTGCCTCTGGGCGGGGGATAGCCGGATTTATCTGTTGCGTGACGGCGTTCTGGTGCAACAGACGCAAGATCACACCGAGGTCCGCGCGCTGCTGGAAGCTGGCGTGATCACCGAGCAAGAGGCCGAGACGTGGCCGCGCCGCAATGTCATCACCCGCGCCATCGGTGTGTCGGATGAAGCAAACTGCGATATTGTCAGTGCCGAATTGCAGTCGGGCGATATGTTCCTTTTGTGCTCGGACGGGCTGACGGAACATAACAACGATGCCGATCTGGCTCAGATCCTGACCACCTCGGCCAGCCCGCAGCAAGCCTGCGACCGCCTGATCGCACAAACGCTGGAGCGTGGCGCGAAAGACAATGTGACGGCGGTCGTCGTGCGCTGCGTCGAACATATCGCTGATTTTGCGGATTGGGGAGAGGATGATGTCTGATACTCCGCCACCGCCGCCCGGCGACGATCCGCCAACGGTTCCGCCGGTGGCCAAACCTGCCCAGGTTGATAATGACCGGACCGAAATTGCACCCATGGTGCTGCGCCCCAAACCGCCTGCCGCAGAAGCGGTATCAGATGACGTGCCGCCGTACACATCCGCCCCGCCAACTCCCGCCACCCAAGAGCCGCCGCGTCTGGCTGCAGGTGCGCCGGTGCCCGTGGGTACGCTGATCAACAACAACTACGAGATCAAGGAACTGATCAACGCCGGCGGCATGGGCGAGGTGTTTCGCGGCGAGAACGTGTTTACCGGCGACGCGGTTGCGATCAAGATCGTGCTTCAATCCCTTGCGCATGACCCAAAGGTTGCGGCCCTGTTCATGCGCGAGGCCAAGGTTTTGTGCCAGCTTAGCGATCAGGCCATCGTGCGCTATTACAACTTTGTCCGCGATCCGGCGCTGGACCGGTTCTGTCTCATCATGGAATTCATCGACGGCACGCCGCTTTCGGACCATGTGCGCCAGGTTGCCCCCCTTACCTTGCCCGAGGCGACGCGGCTTTTGAAGCGGCTGGCGCTGGGGTTGGAGCGCGCGCACGGGATGGAGGTCATCCACCGCGACCTGTCGCCCGACAACGTGATGCTGAAAGAGGGCAAGGTCGACAAGGCGGTGCTGATCGACTTTGGCATCGCGAAATCGCAGGAAATGACCGAGAATTCGCTGTTCGGGCAGATGGCGGGGAAATACAAATACGTTTCGCCCGAACAACTGGGCCATTTCGGCGGTGAGATCGGACCCCGCACCGATATCTACGGGCTTGCGCTTCTGATGGCGGCGGCGATCCGGGGCGAGCCGATTGATATGGGCAGTTCAGTGGTTGAAGCCGTGGATATGCGTCGGTCGATCCCGCCGCTGGACGGGGTCTATGACGAGCTGCGCCCGCTTTTCGCGCATATGCTGGAGCCAAATCCGGCAAACCGTCCGGCGCGGATGTCGGATGTGATCCGGCTTCTGGAACATCCGCACGAGGTTCCGCCGCAATACGGCTCGGTGCCGGGTGTTCCTCCCGAAGAGTTCGAGCGGACGGTGTTTTCGCCCACAACGTCGTTTCCCATGACGTCGCCGCCCCGGTCGGTGCAGGGCATTGCCGTTCCGGGTCTGCGCCAGCCGCCGACGCGCCGGGGCGGGCCTTTCACGCAAAACCCCGGCCTTTCCATCGCTCCCGGTCTGGCGATCACAGACGAACATTCAGCCTCGCCGTTTGGCGCGGCGTCAGTGCAGCCTGCGCCGTTGCCGCGAGAGGAGCCGCCGGCGAAACGCGGTGGCGGCGGCATGTTGTGGGTGGCGGGGATACTGTTGCTGGCAGCGCTTGGCGGCGGGTTTGCCTGGAACAAGGGTTTGATCGGTGGGTCGCGCGGCACGGCGACCGTTGCCGCCGCCGATCCCGGCCGGGATATTCTGCCGACGACGCCCCCCGCCGCCGTGGAGCCTGCAGCCGCCAAACCCACGCGGGACGGGTTTCTGGCAACCTTTTCGCTGAACCCCTGCGCCTATGCCAACCGGATAGATGCAGGGCCGCAAACCGGCATGATCGAGACGTTTGGCACCAAACCGGGACCCTTCATCGGTCTGCCCGACGCTTATGCCAAAGAGTTTGGCGCGAAACCTGATCTCGTGGAACGCACGGTCACGGATGCGCAATGCCCGGTCATCGATCTGACGCGAACCCTGCAGGCGGGAACTGCGGTCGCGCCGGTTCTGACGCTGGACTCGGCACAGATGACGCCCGGCGGGTCTATTGTCGGGCAGTTGCGTGAACGGCGCGGGCGGGCGGTCTGGCTTGTTCTGATCACGCCCGATGGTGCTGTCTATAGCCTGACCCCGCGACTGACCGATCAGCCGGACGGAAGTTCGACCTTCAGTTTCGGGCTGAACACAAAGCCGGGTGCGGGGCCAGTGTCACACCTTATTCTGGCGATTGCCTCTGATGAGCCGCTTCTGAACGCTGCGGCGGCAAAAGATGGCGTCAAGGCAGCGACTCTGATGCCGCTGGTTCTGGCCGAGGTGAAAGGGCGCAACGGCAAGGCAAGCGGTGCGCTGCGCTATTTCGAAATGTCGCCCTGATGTCCGGCCCCGCACGGACAACTTGACGCATCAAGTGGAATCCTAAACACTTCGGCAAGCTGGACGACCAGGCTTTGAGCGCCATGCCCAATCCTTTGTAACCCTTCGATTTGGTTGAAACTGACAATGGATACTGTCGACCCTCCGCCAACTGATGATGGGGAAAAGACCCGTCCACCGATGGCCGCCGTGCGGTTTCAGACGATCCAGGATCTTTACGCCGCGATTCCGCAGCTTGCGGAACTGACCCAGCAGCGCCCGCGCCCGGGCGAAACCTCGGTCGGGTATCTGGCGCGGTTGCGGTCCTCGACCACCCCGGAAGAGGCGGTGACGGTCACATCCTTTGCGGTTCTGCCAAAACTTGCGATCTGGTGGGGGCACGAATGTCTTCGCCTGATGCCCGATGCGCTTAGCCCCTTGGACAAATCCATGATGGAGCGGGTGGCAGCATGGATTGCACGCCCCGAAACCGATGTGCGGCAGGGCTTGATGCGCGAAGCACTTTGGGCGCCGACCCGGTCGCCCGGCGTGATGCTGGGGCTGGCCGTGGGCTGGTCGGGCGGGCCGATAGCGCCGAATGACCCCGCCCCGGTGCCGTTGCACCGCGCGCCAAGGTCCATCAACACGGCGATCCTGTCGTGTTTGGCCAAGGCTGACATGCGAAGGCGGCCTATCTATCTGGCAAGATTCATTGATATGGCCGAATCCCTGTTCCGGCTGTATTGAACACGGTCGTTGATCGTGGGAAGAACGTGACAGGATGATACTGACCCTACGCATCGAAAACGTGCAGTTCCTGGAGGGCGGCAGCCCGATCGAGGTAACAACCTCGGGTCGGCCGATCCGTGTTGGCCGGGCGTCTAGAATGGATTGGGTGCTGCCGGACCCGACGCGATTCATCTCCAGCCACCATTTTGATGTCGAACCGCGGGACGGGGCCTATTGGCTGACGGACAGGTCAACGAACGGGACGTTCCTTGTGGGGCAGCCCTACCGGCTGGACGGGCCCTACCGTCTTTCAAACGGGGATCGGTTTCAGGTTGGAAATTACTATGTAGCGGTGACGCTTGGTGGCGTTCAGCCTGCGGCGCACGGGTTTTCGCCACAACCGCCGCAAATGGCCCCGACTCCTCCGGCTTTATCCTTCGACGATTCGGCGGACCCGTGGTCTGTTGGCATGTCAGCGCCCGCGCCGGTTGATCCGATGCCGCGTCCGGAACCACGCCGGTTTGCCGACTTTTCGGATGAGTTCATTGTAACTCCCGGCGCCGTTGCACAGGCACCCTGGCCGCAGACGCCGCAACCGAGCCCAGCCCCCGCACCCGTGCCGCAGGAATTCGGCGCGGCGGGATCGCCGTTTGCCATGCCACAGCCACCGGCGTCGATGCTGGGCGGACAACCTGCCGCTGCACCCGCACCCATCAAGGCTTCCCCCTTTGCGCCAGCGGCTGCCGTGCCTGTAGCCCCGGCTGAGGGGTCTGCCGCCAAGACGGCCCTCTTGAAAGCGTTTTGTGAAGGTGCGGGTTTGCCCACCACATCATTGGACGGGGTAAATCCCGAAACCTTCGCCCATGAAATGGGCCGGACCATGCGGATCGTTGCATCCGAGCTGATGATCCTGCTGCAAGACCGCGCAACCACCAAGAAATTTACCAAGGGTGGCGAGCGCACGATGATCGGTGCCACCAATAACAACCCGCTGAAATTTTTGCCTGACGCCACCCAAGCGCTGGACGCCATGTTTGTGTCCCCGCGCGACGGATTCCTGAAGGGTGGTGATGGCATCGCTGCGGGCCTTGCCGATGTGCGCCTGCATCAGATGGCAATTTTTGCCGCAATCCAGCCCGCGTTGATCAAGTTGTTGTCCGATCTTGCACCTGAGGCGATTGACGATCAGCCCGGAGGCGGCGGGTTGCTGGGTGGATCAAACAAGAAAAAATCCTGGGATACCTATGTCGAACGCTGGGATGCCAAGGCGGGCAAGCATGAAAACGGCATGCTCGATGCGTTTCTGACCCATTTTGCCGAAGCGTATTCGGTGGCCGTGGCGGGCATGCGGCAGGGGCGCTAGACGCGTTGATCGGATTTCGCCTTACTGCTAGGTTGCCGCAAAAGCTTTGAATTGAAGGGTGTTTCATGTCTTTGGATTGGTTGACGGCGGCGGTCTCTGATGACGAACCCTGCGGCCCGGATCTGGCAGAAATCGACGATTCCGCTTTTGCAGAATATTACTATGAAGCCGAAGCGAACATGCCCGAGCGCTATTTTACGCCGGGGATAAAAGGGCCGGGTGACGATCATGTTCCGGGGGTTCTGTTCGACCCCAAGAGTATTCGTCACGACAAAGAAAAAGAGACGATTGTCGCCCTTTTGAAGCGAAGCCGTGATCTGCGGCTTTTGTCGCTGTTGGCGCGGCAGCAAATTCTGGCGGGTCGGTTGGAAGGATATGTCGAGGCGGTCAGCGCCATCGCCTCGCTGCTGGAGGTTCATGCGGCCGCCGTGCACCCCGCCGAAAACGCCGACCGCCGCTCTGCGTTGGAGGAACTGGCGAATGCGACCACGGTGTGCACGGCCATTCAGTATGTGAACATCGCCGGAAGCGCCGAGATTACCTATCGTCGCTATCTCGCCGCCTCGGGGCAATCGGAACCGCGGGCGGGGGAAGTGGGGCTGCAAGCCTCGGGAATTCTGGGGGCGTTGTCCGCGCCGGGGAACAAGGCGGTCGATCAGGCACACAAGTTGCTCAGTGCAGCCCTGTCCGGCTTGGGCCGGGTCAAGGCCGCCTGTCTGCGTGGCGACCGGCCTTTCACACCGGCGCTTGCCGCCGCTGAAAAGGCGTTTGGCGACGTGCGCGCCCTTCTGGAACAGGCGCGGGGCGATCTTGGGTCCGAAGCTGCAGTCGTTGCACCCGTCACCACGCCCGAGGGATCAAATGCGCCGGGCGAAAGCGCCGCCCCTTCGGCCGCCGCGCCTTCGGGCGGTCCGGCGCGCCAGATTGCCAACAAGGCTGACGCACGCCAGACGCTTGGCGCAATCGAGCTTTACTTCTTTCGCAACGAGGCGTCGTCAGCGGCGCTTTTGCTGGTGACGCAGGCCCGCCTTCTGGTTGGCAAACCGCTGGTCGAGGCTATTGAGACATTGTTGCCCGAAGATGCGGGAAAGGTGCGCATTGATTTTGGCCCCGAAACCGGGTTTTCGATGTCAATGGACCGGTTGCGGATGCTGTCGGCAGAACTCTCGGCATTGGCACCGGCGGAACCCGAAGATCCGCCCGGACCACCACCCGAAATTTCAAGCCGCGCCGACGTTGCAGCGTCTTTGCGCGGGCTGGACGAATATTTTCGCCAACGCGAACCGGCAAGCCCGATTCCCCTGCTTCTGAATCGAGCAAGGGCCTATCTTGAAAAGGATTTCTCGGCTATCGTCGCAGAATTGTTACCAGCGCGTGCAAAGACCTGACACGGTTTACGTAGGGAAAGCCTTACCACGCTTCATCGTTGACTTGGCGGATCAATAGCTGTTTGATCCCGCCACTTGAGGGAGAGTTTTTATGGCTTCAGATTCTGCTACCGGCTTTATCAAACGCAATCGTCCGCCGCGCGTTAACATTTCTTACGCTGATCCGTATGACAGTGAAAAGATGGTGGAACTGCCGTTCGTTATGGGCGTGATGTCGGATCTGTCCGGAAATGCCTCGAAAAACGAAAAGCCCCCGATTGCAGAGCGTGACTTTGTTGATGTGACGTCGTCGACGCTGGATGATTACATGGCCAGCGTGTCGCCCGGCCTGTCGTTTACCGTCGAAAACAAGCTTGATCCCGAAGCTGGCGGTAAGATCGGCCTGAACCTCGAATTCAACTGCATGGAAGATTTCGGTCCGGCGGCGATTGCCCGTCAGGTGCCGTCGCTGCGCAAACTGCTGGAGGCGCGTGAGCATCTGGCAAACCTGTCGCGCTATATGAATGGCAAGTCCAAGGCGCAGGATCACATCAAGCAACTTCTGAACGATCCCGAACTGATGGCGGCTCTTGCCGAACGCAGCAAGGACGCGGATTCGGGTAAAGACGAATAATTCCGGTGCGTCGGCACAAGGTGGCGTTCGGTTAAAAGGACAAAGGCGAATATGGCAAACGAAGCGCAAAAACAGGACGGACAAGTTGCCGGAGGGCTGACCGAGCTTGACGAATTTTCCGATATCCTGAAGCAGACGATCAAACCGCGCACCGAAGAGGCGGCGAAGGAAGTCGACATCGCCGTTGTAGCGCTTGTGCGTGAGGCGCTGAGCGACGAGTCGATCATCTCGGATGACGTGATCGACACGATTGATGCAATGCTTGCCAAGATCGACAAGAAACTGACCGATCAGGTCAACCAGATCATCCACGCCGAACCCTTCCAGAAGCTTGAGGCGAGCTGGCGCGGGTTGGCCTACACGATCAACAACGCCGAAACGGATTCGTCTTTGCGTGTGAACGTGATGAACGTGTCCAAGGACGAACTGAAAAGCGAGTTGCGCCGCTATCCGGGTGCAAAGTGGGACAAAAGCCCGCTGTTCAACAAAATCTACGAAGAAGAATTCGGCACGATGGGCGGCAAGCCGTTTGGCGCGCTGATTGGCGATTTCTACTTTGACCATTCGACGGGCGATGTCGGCCTGCTGCGCGATCTGGCCAAGATTGCCGCCACGGCACATGCGCCGTTCATTTCAGCGGCCGCGCCTACGCTTCTTGGCATGGATGGCTGGAATGAAATCGGCAATCCGCCCGATCTGTCGGAGATTTTCGACACCCCCGACTACGCCGCCTGGAACAGCCTGCGGGATTCCGAAAACTCACGCTATGTCGCTTTGACCCTGCCGCGCGTTTTGTCTCGTGAACCCTACAGCCAGAATTCCAATTCTGTGGTTGAGGAGTTTGCGTTCGAAGAAGAAACCGACGGTCACGCGGGCAACATGTATGCTTGGATGAACGCGGCGCATGCAATGGCAGCCAACATCAACAGGGCGCACAAGGAACATGGCTGGACGGTGCGGATTCGCGGTGTGCAATCCGGTGGTGAGGTGATGAACCTTCCGACCCACACCTTCGATACCGGTGACGGGTCCAAGGACATGAAATGCCCCACCGAAGTATCGATCACCGACCGTCGCGAGGGCGAGTTGAGCAAGGCCGGCCTGATCGGTCTGATCCATCGCAAGCATACCGACAAGGCCGCCTTCATCGGCGCGCAAAGCCTGTATCGCCCGAAAAAATACGTCGACGATCTGGCGACCGCGTCCGACAACATGTCGTCGCGTATTCCCTACATTTTCGCCGTGTCACGTTTCAGCCATTATCTGAAGTGTATGGTGCGCGACAAGATCGGGGCGAGCCCGGATCGTATTCAGCTTGAAAAGGATCTTCAGGGCTGGATCAACAAATATGTCTCGGCGAATCCGGAAAGCGCTACCGAAAAGGAAAAGGCCAAAAAGCCCCTTGCCGGTGCCACTGTTCAGGTGATCGCCGATGAGGAAAACCCCGGCTACTACGTCGGCAAGTTCTTCCTCAAACCCCACTTCCAGATGGAAGGCATGGATATCGGGATGAGCCTGGTATCGAAACTCCCCTCCGGCAAGTAACGTCGGATCTTTACGATTAACACTGGCCAATGGCTACCAAGGAGCGAGAATATGGCAGTCGATATTTTTCTGAAACTTTCGAATAGCATCAAAGGTGAGTCCGCCGACTCAACTCATGCAGATGAAATTGATGTTCTGGCCTGGAGCTGGGGTTTGACCCAAAGCGGCACCACCCACATGGGTGCGGGCGGCGGTGGCAGTAAGGTCAACGTGCATGACATCAGCCTGACCAAGTATGTCGATCTGGCATCGCATGACCTGATCAAGAAATGCGCCAACGGGACGCATATCGAAACGGGCGACCTGGTTGTTCGCAAATCGGGCGGCGACTCGCCGGTTGAATACTTCAAGATGCACATGGAAAACATCATCGTCAGCTCATATCAGACGGGCGGATCGAAAGATGGTCTGGACCGTATTCAGGAAAACCTGACGCTCAACTTCCGCAAGTTCGAAATCACCTACACGCTGCAGGACACCAAATCGGGTGCTGCTGGTGCTGAAGGTACGGCTGGCTGGGATGTTGCGGCCAACACGGCCTGGACGGCCTGATCCGTCGTTCCTTGATGCCAAGATATCAGATGCGGCAAGCCGGATTTATCGCTTGCCGCATCTTGTTGACAGACCGAATTATTGCTTGCCGACGGTATGTCTTTGCAGCGCTTTGGTGCAGCATTGGGGACTTGATTTTTTATGACCCAGCGCGAACCTTCCTCTCGAAATTCCGCCCATGAGGCTGGTCGCAAGCAAGTTTCCCTGATGCATGTGTTCCGCTCGGCCGCAGAACGCGGTGATGCGCGCGACGGCAAGGCCAACTATGTTGATGGTGACCGCGAACTGACGATCCGCAGCAAGGAACGGCGTGAGGGCACAACCGAGGAAACGCTGCGGCGACATCTGAATAATGATATGGCCAGCCTGATGAACACGATCAGTCTGGACGCGGTGCTTGATCTGGAAGACCACCCCTTCATCCGCGATTCGATCATCAATTACGGCTTTGGTGATCTGAGCGATCTGAGCAATTCCGCTGCAGCGGGGGCCGAAATTGCGAAGCTTATACGCGAAACGCTGATCCGAAATGAACCCCGACTGATTGCCGAAACGGTGGAAATCCACGTCGATCACGATGCGCAAAGCACGACGCAGCGCCTCAGCTTCAACATCACCGCCGAAATGGTGGCAACCCCGGTCGACATTCCGCTGGATTTCGTGGCCGAGGTCGACATGGGCGCGGGCAAGATTCAGATGACCAAGCTGCGGGTGGCCACATGAAAAAGGCCTTCCGTGATAGTTATAACCGTGAGCTTGCGTTGCTTTACGAACGCTCCAGCGAGTTCGCCAAGGAATACCCGGGAATTGCCGATCGGCTGGGTGGGCTGATCAAGGGCAATCTTGATCCGGCGGTTGCGGGCTTGCTGGAAGGCACCGCGTTCATGGCGGCCCGCGTCCAGCTGAAGATGGATGAGGAGTTTCGGACGTTTTCATCCGAACTGCTGGATCAGGTGTTCCCCGATGCCGTGGCACCCACACCTGCTGCAATGCTGGTGGCTGCGAACCCGCCCTATGCCAACAAAGAACTGGTCGACGGCCTGCATTTCGAGCAAGGCTCATATCTTGACGTGCGCTTTGCAGATGCCGGCCAGCGGGTGTCGTGCCGGTTCCGTCTATGCGAGCCGCTGTCAGTATGGCCACTGCGCGTGACGACTGCGGTTTATCACGCCAGCCCCGCGCCGTTTCTGGCGGCGGGCGAAAAGGAAGTGGCGTCCGGGACGCGGGGTGGTCTGCATCTGACGCTGCTGCGGGCGGGCGGGGCTGAAGATACCAAGGGTGGCGGGCCTCTGTCGGCGCTGGCGGTGGATAGTCTGCCGATCTACCTGACCGCCGATCTGCCGGACGCAGTGGCGCTTTACGAGCAGATGTTCTGCGACCTGAAGCGTATTTCGCTGCGCTATCTGGATAAACGCGGCGATCCGGTTTTTGTACGGCTTGATCCTGCGTCGCTGGAACAAGTCGGCTTTGATGATGACACGCCGCTTTTCCCGCGTGACAAACGCCAGTTCGAGGGGTTCTCGAAACTGCGCGAGGCATTCGTGTTTCCGCGCCGGTTTCTGGGGTTCCGCCTGAACGGGCTGCGTGCGCACCTGTCGCGGATTACGGCGGCCGAAGTGCAGGTGTTCTTTGAATTCGGCGCCGCCAACACCATGCTTGCCACGCGTCTGACAGCCGAGCATTTCAGCCTGAATACCGTTCCCGCCGTGAACCTGTTCGAGGAATCGGCCAGCCAGATCCGGCTCGATTCCAAGCGGCATGAATTTGTGGTCACACCAGACAGCAGCCCCGTGACGCATTACGAAGTGCACAGCATAACCGAAGTGCATGCACATTTTGCGGGGGTGCAATCCCGGGTGCCGGTGCATCAGCTTTACGGGTTTCCGCAGGGTGGGATGAACCCGCATCAGGCGCTTTACTTCACGCAGCGGCGCAAACCGCGACGGTTGACTGAAAAGGAACGCCGCTTCGGGCAAATACCCCGCTATCGCGGGACCGAGACGTTTATCACGCTTTACGAGCCCGAGGTGACGGCGGCGGGGTCCGGCGCACAAAGGCTTCAGGTTCGCACGCTGTGTTCCAACCGGCATCTGCCGGACTATTTGCCGCTGGCGCAGGTCGTCGACGAATTTTTCATGTGTGAAGACGTGACCGTTTCGCTGCGCTGCGTTGCCGGACCGACGCCCCCCCGCGAAGCGCTGGTCGAGATCGAGCGTCAGGGCCCGCACCGCATGACGGCGGGTGATAACTATTGGCGGCTGATCAGCTATCTGTCGCTGTCGCATTTCGCGCTGGATGTGGGCGAGCCGGACAAGGTGGCCGACAGTCTGCGCGAATTGCTGTCCTTGTTCATCGACCCGACGGATGCAGTGATGGAAACCCAGTTGCAGGGCCTGAAAACCGTTGCCACCCGCCCGATCGTGCGGTCGGTGCGACGCGGGGACGGCTATCATGCAGCGCGCGGGCTTGAGGTGCGGATCACCTTTGACGAGGCGGCGTTTGAGGGGTCGGGTATCATCCTTCTGGGCGCAGTTCTGGACCGGTTTCTTGCCGAACATGTGTCGGTCAACTCGTTCACTCAGACGGTGATCGTTTCCACCGACCGGGGCGTGGTCGTGACCTTTCCGCCGCGCACAGGAAACGGGCCATTGCTGTGACCCTACCTTATAAACCCGAAGCACGTCCCGTGACCGAGGCCGATGCGTATGGCCTGCTGGTGTTGTTGCGTCTGATGGAACGGAGCGGCAAGGGCAAACCCCGCATCGGCAAGAACGCCACCCTGCGGGATGAGATTGTGACCATCGGGCAAGACCCGTATCTGGCCTTTCCCGAAAGCGATGTGTCAAACATCGACCGTTCGGGCAAACGCACGCAGGTGCGCAGCCGCGTGCTTGGTCTGTTCGGGCCGCAGGGCGCTTTACCCCTGAATACCACGGAAGAAGTGCTGCGCTGGTTTGAACAGGGCGATCACGCCTTCATTCGCTTTACCGATATTTTCGCGACCCGGTTTCAGCAGCTGTTCTTTCGCGCCTGGTCGGATGCCCGCGCTATTACCCAGTTCGATCACGAAACCGGCGACCGGTTCAGGGTGTATATCGAGGCGCTGATGGGCCTTGGCACGCCCGCGTTCCGAAACCGCGATGCCCTGCCCGACATCAACAAGGACGCATTGGCGGCCATTGCCATTGGCCGCGTGAAAAGCCCTCGCCGGTTGCAGCAGATGTTGCGCCTTGATCTGGGCCTGCGCGCCGTGGTGGAGGAACATCAGCTCAGCTGGATCGAGCTTGAGGGTGACAGTCACAATCGCCTCGGTCAGCGCGGCAGTTCGCTTGGCCGCAACATGTATCTGGGCGCGCGGGTGGCCAGCGTGAATGAAAAGATCCGTCTGCGTGTGCCAACGCGGACCATCGCTGAATACCGCTCACTTTTACCGGGGGGTGCGTCGCACAAGCGGCTTCGCGATATCGTGCGCTGGTATCTGGGCCAGTCGGTTGAAGTGGACGTGGCGCTAAGCCTGCCTGCCGCCGAAATGCCATCGGCCGTTGTCGGGAAATCAACGCAGCTGGGCTGGGTCGCAAGTCTTGCCCCTGACCGCACACAAGATCAGCGCAGGCAGGTGCCCGGCGCGCAATATGCTTTGGAATTGAACGCGGCAACGTAAGATCGCCACGACACAAGGGACGGAAAAAGACATGGCCGAGATCAATATCGAAAAATACGCGGGCAAGATGAACCGCACCGGATATGACGCCTTTCTGCAAGGCATGCGTCAGGCACGCGGCGAAAAGAACCGCAACGTCGAGGTGTGCCACTGGCTGTTCCACGTCATCGCCAATCAGAATTCAGACATCTCGGTGACGCTGCGCGAAATGGGTCTGGATCGCGGTACGGTGCTGAAAGACATTGATCGGGCGATGGCCGCGCTGGACAAGAACGTGACGGAAAGCCCCGGCATTTCCGAAGGGCTGTCATCGGCGCTGAACCATTCGTGGACCTATGCGACGCTGTTCTTTGGCGAGGTGCAGATCCGGTCGGGTCACGCGCTGGTCGCCCTTTTGAATGACAAGAACTTGCGGCGTGAGGTCACGCGCTATTCGGCCATTCTGGGCAATATTCCGGTTGAACAGCTTAGCAAGGATGCGCGCACGCTTTGGGCGTCTTCGGAAGAAGAAGACATGCGCCCGATGGACGGGTCGGGGTTGCAGGCCCAGGCTGCGGGTGCGCCGGGTGCGACGGGAAAGTCGGCCTCAACAGCACTTGGCCGCTTTTCGCAGGATATGACGGCCGAGGCGGAATCGGGCCGGATGGACAAGGTTGTGGGTCGTGATGATGAAATCCGGCAGATCATCGACATCCTGCTGCGCCGCCGCCAGAACAACCCGATCCTCACGGGCGAAGCTGGCGTGGGCAAGACGGCGGTGGTCGAAGGTTTCGCACAACGTCTGGCGTCCGGCGACGTGCCGCCCAAGCTGAAAGGTATTCGTCTACACGCGCTGGACATTGGCGCAATGCAGGCCGGGGCCAGCATGAAAGGCGAGTTCGAGCAGCGCCTGCGGTCGGTCATCGACGAAGTGCAGGCCAGCCCCACCCCGATCATCCTTTTCATTGATGAAGCGCATACCCTGATCGGCGCTGGCGGCGCACAAGGCACGGGCGATGCGGCGAACCTGTTGAAACCGGCCTTGGCGAGAGGCACCTTGCGCACCATCGGGGCCACGACCTTTGCCGAATACCGGACGTATTTTGAGAAAGACCCCGCGCTGACCCGCCGTTTTCAGCCGGTGAATGTGGATGAACCCGACACCACCCGCTGCGCCTATATGCTGCGCGGCGTGCTGGGGCCGATGGAAAAGCACCACGGCGTGCGGATTTCGGACGAAGCGATTGTTGCGGCCGTGAACCTGTCGGCGCGGTATATCCCCGCGCGGCAGTTGCCTGACAAGGCTGTGTCCTTGCTGGATACCGCTTGTGCGCGGGTGGCCGTCAGTCAGGCCAGCACGCCTGCCAAGATCGCCGATCTGAAAGAGGCGATTGCGGCGCTGGAAACCGAAATGGCCGGCAAGACCGCGCAGCGCGATCTGGGCGAGGCGAATGAGGAGCGGTTGGTAGAAGCGGGCGCGCAGGCCGACAAACTGCGGGTCGAACTGACCGAGACGGAAGCGAAGTATGAGGCGGAAAAGCTGGTTGTCGATGACATCCTGCGCCTGCGCCTGTCGCTGAGCGAAACTGCCGAGCCCGTCGAGGGCGAAGAGCCGGTTGACCCCGAAAAGCTGCGTGCCGACATGCTGGCACAAATGGCGGTGCTGGAGGCGACAAACCCGGATGACCGCATGGTCTATGCCCATGTCGATGAACAGGCTGTTGCGGCTGTTATCTCGGATTGGACCGGTATTCCCGCAGGCCGGATGGTGGCGGATGAACTGCAATCGATCCTGCAACTGGCCGACAACCTGCGCGAGCGGGTCATCGGCCAGGATCACGGGCTGAAAATGATCGCGAAGCGGATCGAGACAAGCCGCGCAGGCCTGTCGAACCCGAACAAGCCGATTGGTGTGTTCATGCTGTGCGGCCCTTCTGGCGTGGGCAAGACGGAAACCGCGCTGGCCTTGGCCGAGGCGATTTATGGCGGCGAGCAAAACATCATCACCATCAACATGAGCGAATTCCAGGAGGCGCATACCGTCAGCCTGCTGAAAGGTGCGCCTCCGGGTTATGTGGGGTATGGTGAGGGCGGGCGGCTGACCGAAGCGGTGCGGCGCAAGCCCTATTCGGTTGTTTTGCTGGACGAGATTGAAAAGGCGCACCCCGATGTGCACGAGCTGTTCTTTCAGGTGTTCGACAAGGGCATCATGGAAGACGGCAACGGCCGCCCGATCAACTTCAAGAACTGCGTGATCCTGCTGACCTCGAACGTCGGCACCGAAGTCATCATGGAGATGGCCGAGGCGGGCAATGTGACGCCCGATGTCGAAGAGGTCGAGGCCGCTTTGAGGCCGCCGTTGCAACAGGTTTTCCCGCCCGCGCTGTTGGGGCGGATTGTGACGATTCCGTATTTCCCCCTGGGCACCGAAGTGCTGGCGGGAATCACGAAACTGAAACTTGGGGCAGTGGCCAAGCGTCTGAAAGGCGCGCATGGGGCTGTCATGTCATACGGCGATGATGTGCTGTCGTATATCGTCGAGCAGTGCCGCGACCCTGATAGTGGTGGGCGGATGATCGACAACATCATCACTAACTCCATCCTGCCCGATCTTTCGCGGCAGGTTCTCAACCGGATGGTATCGGGGGAGCGGATGACCACGGTTGAAGTGGTCATGGAAGACGGACGGATCGGGTATCGGTTCGGATAGGCTAAGTTGGGTATTTTTTAGATAGGAGAACGTAAATGCCTACAAATTCAATGGACTGGGTGCTGATCACAAAGTTTGGTGACAGCCCGATCGGTGCGATCGGCTTCATGGGAAATTCGGCGGTTTCCGTCATCGCGTTCTATGATGACCGGGATGGAAACAAGGAGGGCAAGGTCAGCTGGGGCGAATGGGGTGCTGCGAAACTGTCGCCGATCTCGCTTGAGGGCTCTGCCGTAACCGAAGTTGCGATGCAGGCGCGGGTCGAACCTGACGTTATCTTGCGCGACGGCAAATTTCCGACGATGGCTGCGAATATGTTCCTGAACTTTGCCAGTGGGCTGGTTCTGGACGGCATTTATGCCGCCTATTTCGCGCGCGGGGTGTCAATGGCGGGCGGCGGTATCGCCAAGATGGTCACCACCGGCATGGTCAAGGAATTCGTCGTCAAGAAGGGTTTCGAGTCGGCGGTGAAAGAAGCGTTCAAGGCGGGCGTCGGGCGCTGACCCGACCTGCCTATTCGGGCGGCGCGTCGGGTTTTGTGCCGTCCGCCTGATCGCCTTCGGGATCATTTGGGGCGATCATCGCGTCGATCAGGCTCATATAGACCTTAACCGCCTCGGGAATAATCACCGGGGCGTGGATCCGCGGGATGGCGGCGCCACTGGCCCCGGTCATCTTGCGTTCGGCCCAGTTTTTCAGATCGGCCACGGTATAGGCTTTCAGGAACGGGTTCGCGCCCACCACACCTGCGCCCATCACATCCATGATCAACTGACCATCCTGCGAGGCCAGCACCGTGCTGGCCCCCGCCGGCCCAAGGAAGTGTGCGAGGTAAAGCCGCCCCGCCGTGATCTGATGCCCGCGCCCGCGCAGAAACGCCTCGTTCTCGCGCGCAAGGTTCATCACCATCTCGCGCGATAGGGTCGGGTCATTGCGCAGATCAAGCAGCGCTTGGCGTGCCATGTTGCCGGAAAGATCGGGGCGATAGTCCTTCATCATCCGCAGCCATGTGCTTTCGATGAACTGACCCGCACCCGTGGCGCTGGACAGCGGGTTCTTCGCGGTGGCGCTGCCGCCGCTTTCGACATGAATGATCCGGTCGGTCAAGACTTCTACTGCAGCGGATGCACCAAGCCCGCCGCTTGAGGCAACGGCAGTTGGCCCGGCGCCGGCAAAGGTAAAAGGGTCAACCGGCGTGCCGTTCAGCCGCACTTCGAAATGCAGGTGCGGGCCGGTCGACCGCCCCGTGGTGCCGATATAGCCGATCAGATCGCCTGCCTTGACCGATGCCCCGGTCTTGGCGGCGGGGGCAAAGCGGTCAAAATGGGCGTAGCGGGTTTCGACACCCCCCGCATGGGTGATGTAGACCACGTTGCCATAACCGCCTCCGTTGCCCGCAAGTTTGATCACACCATCCGCAACAGCGAAAACCGGGGTGCCGGTGGGCGCGGCCCAGTCCACGCCTTCATGCACGCGCACCACCTTCAGGATCGGGTGAAACCGCGGCCCGAAGGTCGAGGTCAGGATGCCGCCTGTCGGTGTGATCAGACCGCCTGCCAGTGCCCCGCCCTTGGGTGCAGCCCCACCGCCGCCCGTGCTGGGGCGAAAGCACGCGAATGCGGTGCCCGCCGTTGCTGAAGGGTCGGCGTCGGGGGCCACATAACAGGCCTTCTTGCCGGAAGGACCGTCAATCCCGGCATAGGCAATCTGTGATGCGCCCGGCCCGCCATTGCCCGGAGCGGGCGCGAACAGCAGCGTCATCGTATCACCGGGGGTGGCAATCGCCTCCATATCATAGGCCTGCGACATCAGCACAATCGTCTCGCCCACCAGCGTGGTCGGCACTCCGTTACGGATGGCGGCGGAATAGAACGCATCCAGCAGGCGGAACTCCTGCCCCGGTGCCACCTGTGCCGTGTCATCCTGCTTGGACGCAAGCCGCGGCAGATCGTCGTCAATCCATGCGTCGGCCGCACTGGCGTATTGACCAGGGGCGATGCGGGCAATGCTGCCGATATAGCCGTCCGGACCGTATAGAGACAGTTGCAACACCTCGGGCGCAGCGGCGTCGGGGTGGATGCGTATCGCCAGAATGCTGCCCACCGTCATCTTTTCAAGCGCGGGGACCAGTGTCTTGGCCTTTTCAGCCAGATCCTTGGCCGGCGCTTCGGCAAAGCCGTTCGATGTAAGCACTTCGGCAAGACCGCGTGGCACTTCCATCTTCAGCACGATGTCGGAGAAAATCGGCGTGCGTTGCGCCTCGGGTCGGACATAGGTGATGCTGGTGGTGTTCTGGATCACCGTTTCGGTAAAGGCATCGGCGGCGGCGGTTTCTTCATCGCCCGAAAGGGCCGCGCCCCAGCTTCCATCAGTCTGGGTCAGATCACCCGCCGCGTCGTCGGGTGCGGGACCTTGCGTGTCCGTCGGTACGGTCGGGGCAGTTGGCTCGGCCAGACTCTGGTTGCGCTGGGCTTGAAAGAACGCAAAATCCTCGCGGCTTGAGGGCAGCGCCGTGATCAACTGGCGCTCGTTCACCACCATTTCGTCCCGCACCAGGACCAGACGCTTGGGCGTTACCGATCCGAACCGCGCGGCATCCAGTGCGGCCGGGCCGGGAAGGTCTGTCGATTTCTGATCGCCCGCGCCTTCAAAACGCAGGATCATGGGATCGCCCGCGATATCAACAAAGGCCGATGGCACGCGAACTGGTGGGGCTGCGGTATCGGTCTGCATTTGCAGGGTCTGATCTTCGCCCGGATTGGAGCCATCTTCACTGGTCGCTATCTGGTCTGGGTCACCCGGAAAGGGCGAAGGGTCGGCGCCCCATATCCACCAGCCAAGCCCGCCCGCCAGAAGCACCACAAATGCCACGCCCAGAATTGCGCGTTGAATGAGGCGCTTCATGCGCCGCTGCTGCGACCTTTGGCCGGACCTTTTGAATTGCGGATCGACCTCCATATCCCTGCCCTGCCGCTACCGGAACGTGCCGGTTCCCAAGGTTTTGCCAATGGTGCGTTTTGGCGGTGTGGCCGCAGCCTTGGGCGGGGCTGCTGCCGCAGGTTTCGCCGCAGCGGGTTTCGGAGCCGCCGTCGTGGTGCGAGGTTGGCGTTGCGGGGTTGCGGCATTGTTCGTCGCGCGCGGAGCCGATGCTTGCACGGGTGCCGGGCAGGACACATCGTCTTTCAGAATGAACTGGCGGAAGACGTCTTGCGCCGGGTCAAGGCTGGGGGCTGCGACATTGAGGGTCTGGTAATAGCGCTGAACTGCAGTGCGCGATCCGTTCCCCCATTGCCCGTCAATCCCGCCGGTATAGCAGTTCATCCGCGAAAGTTCGGTCTGCATGGCGCGGGCAAGTTCTGGCTGCGGTGGGTCGTAGGCCCCGTTGGACACCGCGTTTTCAAACGCAGCGGGGTCAGAACCCCGCAAGGCACGCCGGGCCGCAAGATCGGTGTAATCCAGCGTTTCGGCGGCGGGCACTTCGAACCCGGCCAGTGTCGGCGCAATTTCTCCCAGTATGATGGAGGGTTGCGGCAATCCGCCTGTCCCTGGAACGGACCTTAGGGTGCGTGGGGCCGACGTAGTGGCGTTCAGAACGACCACCTCTTCGGGGGTCAGCACCGATCCGGTGATCGTTGTGGCATTTGCTGCGGTGACGGGGCTAAGCGCGCTGATCGCCTCGATCACCGGGCTGATCGGCGATACGACAAGAGTCTGCTGTGGCGGCGACTCTGAAAAAACCGAGGTTTCGCCTGCAACTGCGATGCCGTTTTCGGCCCAGAAGGCCAGCATCTTGTCGCGCGCTTCGGGGGTCAGATTGTCAAGCATACGGTAATCTTCGGCAGTCAGTTGCATGCCGTTCTGCGCTGCGCGAAAAACAAAGGGTGTCGCAAGCGTTGATCTGACCCAAATCTCGTCGGCGGCGGAATCCTCTCCGACGGGCGCTTCTGCCGGGGTAAGCACGGGCGCTTCGGAGGCGGGATCTTCAGGTCTCGGTTCTGCAGCTACGGGTGCAGCAGGCGTTTCGACACTTACCGGGAAATTGTCACTCAACTCTGCGCCCGCCACGCTGATCCGGTCCAGAAAAGTCTGCGCCAATCCCTCGGCTCGGTCAGCCGGGCAGGGTTTGCCGGGCGCTTGCGGCAATACCACAAACAGATCCGGCAGGTTCTGGATTGGTGCAAGCGCACCCTGATCCGGCAGCGTCTGGCTGGCTGCGCCGTGGCATGTGTCAAGAACCAGCAGCGTTTGCGTGCGGCCGCCCCTTTGCAGATCGGCGATCATCACGGACAACGGGACGGCATGCGATTGGTCCGCTGGCAGCGTACCGGTCTGCACATAGTTGATGCCGGATCGGGCGAAGGCGTGACCGACAAAATAGACGACGGCGGGTGATGTGTCCTTGCCAAGCTCAGCGGTAGCGGCGCGAAGCTTGTCTGCGGAAGGGTTTTCCAGCCGGGTGACCTGAAAGCCCAGACCGAACAGTGCTTCGGACACCGACAGCGCGTCGTCGCGCGCCGATGGCAGAGCGCCGTCGCCCGTGGTCGTGCCCGCGATGACCAATGCCACGCGCTGTTGCGCAATGGCAGGCCCGGCCAGCCCGACCAGCAGCGCCGAAAGACCGACCAACGGTGCAAGGAGCGGTCTTTTCATCTTATTGCGTCGCCGTCATGAACAGGGTCCAGCGTTCGGTTTTTTGAGTATCAACCTCGACAAAAGGGACTTCAATATAACCACGCAGGGCGCAATCCGTCTCACCCTTGATGATGAATTTCTTGGGCCCGATGCACATTTGCGTACTGCCGTTCAGAATGGAATTGCCGAAAACGTCTTGTGCAAAGACATAAACATATCGCGCCTCCAGCTTGTCACGGATGATGTTTGCGCATTGGTTCGGGCCGACCGTCCACCAGCCCCGCGTGATAAACGCATCCCGTTCATATTGCCCGACCGAGACGTTTACAACGTCGAAGGATTGGTTGCACACCGCGAACTCCGCCCGTGCGGA
This sequence comes from Rhodobacterales bacterium, assembly GCA_038207585.1. Taxonomy (GTDB): domain Bacteria; phylum Pseudomonadota; class Alphaproteobacteria; order Rhodobacterales; family Rhodobacteraceae; genus JBBQZP01. The sequence goes on from JBBQZP010000001.1 coordinate 143,822, forward strand.
ATGTGCGGACATCAGACATGTTACTGCCGCAATCGCGGGAACCAGCGTCCGGCGCGATTTTTGGAGAAAGGGTGCAAGCGGCAAGGACATGGTGCAAGGATACTACGATTGAGGGTGGTTCAGAGTCAAAATGAACACATTTGCGCCCGAGCGTTGCCCCATTGTTGTGGAAAATTTCTGAGAATGATACGGTAATGCAACTTGGATCGAACAAAAGGTGGTTCAGCCATGAAGGGTAAGGTCATTTTTCTGACAGCGGCGTGTTCTGCCGCTTTGGCCCTTTGTGCGGGGGCCGCAATGTCGCAAACTTTATCGACCGATCAGTACAACCCGCCGGCCGAGGTTTTTGTGCTGTCCGAGGCGTCGGTGCTGGTGCCCGAAACCAGCGCGGTGCGGGTTAGCCGGCCAGCTTCGCCCGTTGTGCGGCAGTCGGCGCGTGCCGCTGACGTCTACGGGAAATCGCGCCGCTATACCATCAGGCCGATCTGGACAATTGGTGTTTTCCGCTAAGATCAGTGCTTGACTCGGGCCGCTGAAACCGGACCATTCCCCCTGACGATCCAAATGAAGCTTGTGCAGCTTTTCATTGATTCTAACGTATATCCCGGGGGATAGCATGAAATTATCGAATGGTTTTGCCGCAGTTTTCGTTCTTGCAGCCCTGACTGCCGGCCCGATGGCATTGGCCCAGGATGCACCGCAGCTATCTTTGGAACTGAACGCAGCGACGGATACCCCGGAAGGGGGCTGTCGCCTGACCTACGTCGTGAACAATCGGCTTGCAGCGGCGTTGGACAAGACCGGCTTTCAGATGGCAGTCTTTGACGCAGCGGGGGTTGTGACGCGACTGATGGCGCTGGATTTTGGCGCGCTGCCGTTGGGGAAGACCAAGATCATGCAGTTCGATGTGCCGGGGCAGGCCTGCACCCAGATTTCGCGAATTGTCGTGAACGATGCGACCAGCTGCGTTATGGCGGGGGTCGAAGCAACACCCGGCACCTGTCTTGACGGGCTTGCAACCGCATCGAAATCGTCGATTCAATTTGGCCTTTAGGGCATAACCTTTGACATGCCGAGTCTGGTGATATTATGACGCTGCCCGATATTTCTGGAGTGAACCCGACGACCCTTGCGGTTTTCTTCTGTCTGGGTGTCATGTCCGTGATGGCGCTGACCGTGGCATTCTTCAAACTTTTCCAGTTTGCCAGAATGGGTGTGGGTCGAAACGCTGCGGCGGAATTGATCATCAAGGATTGGCTGGGTGGGCGCACGGATGAGGCGCTACGGTCCGCTTCGGCCCGCAAGACAGTTCTTGCGCGTGTGCTGCAGGCAGTGCTGGTCAGCCTGCGGTCGCGCCCCGATGATCAGGATTATGCCGAAGAACTGGGCCGCCAGACCGCTTTGCAGGAAATGGGTGCCATGACGCAACGGATGCGAATCCTGGAAACCGTGGTGCAGGCCGCCCCCATGCTGGGGCTGCTGGGCACGGTGATCGGAATGATTGATGCCTTTGGCGCGTTGTCGGCGTCTGAAGGCGGGGTTGCGGACCCGGCGGTTCTTGCAGGCGGCATATGGACCGCGCTGACAACCACTGCGGCAGGGCTTGCGATTGCGCTGATCACCTATTTCATCGCCACATGGTTCGAAGGCCGGATCGAGAATGAACGTCAATCAATCGAGACGCTGATTTCAGTTGCCATTCACGGGCGGGTCGAGGCACCGGACGCCCGGCGCTGACGAGGTTCCGGCCATGTCGCTGAAACATAAAACGCTGCTGCTCCCCCGGTCGCCCCGGCGCTACCGGATCAGCCTGACGCCGCTGGCCGATGCGATGTTTCAGCTTTTAATCTTTTTCATGCTGTCATCGAACATAACGCCGTATTCGCTTTTGCCGTTGAAGGGTGGCGCGACGATCCCCGGCGCTGCTTCCGGTTCCGGATCGGCGCAGACTGCGACCAATGCTTCGGACGCTGCAATATGGACGATCGAGAATGCGCAAATTCTGGTCGCGGGGCAGGTTTTTGCCATCGACCGGGTCGCTGATCTGACGCAGGCGCTTGCCCTTGCGGGCACGACAAGCGTGGTGCTGATCGTGCGGCCCGAGGCCCGCGTTCAAGATATGACATCGGTGCTGGAGGCATTGTCGGCGGGCGGCATCGGTCAGGTCAAGCTGGCCAACGGGGGCGAGATATGAAGCGCCTTTTGCCGCCGCAACGCAACCGGACGACGGTCGATGTCTCTCTGGCCATCGTCAATCTTGTGTTGCTGATGATTTTCTTCTTTCTGACATCGGGACAACTTGCAAACCGGTCCGCCGCCGAGGTCGAGCTTTCTGAAACCACCGAACTGCCTCTGGACCGGTTGCCTAAACCGATTTTGGTCGTGCAGGCAAATGGTGGGTGGGAACTTGACGGGCGGACCGTTGCCCCTGAACTTTTGGCTGTGGCGCTGCAGAATCTGGCGCAACCGGTGATCCTGCACGTGTTGATCGGGCGCGACGCTCCGGCGCAAAGTCTGCTGGATATCGTGACCCGGCCCGACCTTGCGAATATTGATCTGCGGCTGGTGACGCTGCGCCGCAAGGTTCAGCCATGACAGAGACGCGCGACGGGGGGCGTTGGCTCGGGTCATTCTCGCTTTCGATTGTCGCGCATCTGGCAATGTTTGCTTATTTTGTGGCCCCGATGATCAGCCTGGCCAGCCTGGACACCGAAAAGACCGTGCCGCTGACCATGACGTTGACAACGCTGGAGGTCAGTGCGCCCGATACGATAGAAGTGCCCAGCGATCCGGTTGCAGCGCCCGTGCCGGACGAACAGATATCCGCCCCGACACCTGATGAGATCGCGGCCACCGCGCCCGAGGAGATCACGCCCGACACCCCCCCGGTCGAGGAGGTAGCACCGGTTGCCCCGGTTGAGGAACAGATCGCCAGTGTCATTCAACCCGCAGAAGAGGTTGCGCCGCAACCCGACCCTCCTGCACCGGAACAGCTTTCTGCCCTGCGGCCCGACGCGGATGCGATCACGTCTCTTGCGGGGTCTGCGGCGGTTTCGGCGGTTCCCGATATCATCGCGCCGGTCGGGTCAGACTTACCGGTTGAAGCGGTGCAGCCGACCGTTTCCGCCTCGGCGGTTGAGGTGATCTCGCCGATCATTTCGATCGTGCCGCCGGAAGCCCCGCCTGCCCTGCCAACAGACGCAGCCGCAGTTTCGCAGCCGCAACAGGGCGGGCAAAGCGACCCCTTCCTTGCGCGCATCCGGGGCCAATTGGCGCTGCCCTGTCTGGTGGCCTATCCCAAGCGCAGCAGTGCCGGGGACACCGCATTGGAGTTTGTGGCGGCGAACGAGGCCGATATCCGCAGCTTTGCCAGCGAACTTCTGGCCAATGTCAGCCCGGTTCCGCCGCAAACTGCCGAATTGATCGATTCGCGGCAATGCGATGCGCTGAATTTTGTGCGCGAGTCGGCGCAATATCCGGCGTTCAGTCTGGCGGTGAATCTGACCTCGGCCGACATCGCAAGCGGCGAGCGTCTGACCGGCACGATTGATAACGCGGGCGGGGCCTATGTTTCGCTTGTGGTTGTCGACGACAACGGGGTGGTGCAGGATCTGGGGCAGTACATGTCTTTCGTGGGCGGTCAGGTCAGTTTTGAAGTACCCATGTCGCGCTTTGGTGGCGCGCGCGATACGCGACAGCTTTTGCTCGCCATTGCAAGCGCCGGCCGGCCGGCCGCGCTGGATACGCACAATGGGTTTCTTGCGGCAGATTTTTTTCCGAAGCTGCGTGAAAGCGTGGACCGTCGCGCCCGGCTGGCGCTTGTTCCATTCTCATTGCGGTAAAGCCGCCTCGAAGGGTCAGAATACCGTTCCTATTGCCCGCGTGTTTGTGGATTGTCGAATGCATACTTCGTGGTATCATTTGAAAATTGATGTTGTTTTAGAGGTTTGACAGATGCCTGATCCATTCAAGCAGGCCGCACGGCTTGGCCAATTGTCGACTGTTCTGGGCGAAGACGTGCTGGTGCTTTTGCGTTTTATGGGTGCCGACCGCATGAGCGGTCTTTTCGAATATCAGGTCGATGCGCTTTCCGCGAAAACCAACATCAATTTTGACGCACTTATCGGCACCAGCGCGACCATCAAATTTGCCACCCGAAACCACGACGATCGCTTTTTCAACGGCATTGTGACCCAAGCAAAATGGGCTGGAACCGGTGAGAACGGCAACCGCTACACAATCGTTTTGCGGCCTTGGTTCTGGCTGGCGGGCCGCCGCCGGAACCAGAGGATTTTCCACGACAAGACAATTCCTGACATTTTGACCGAACTTCTCGGCCCCTATTCCAGCCTTGGCAAACCCGCGATGAAGCAGCGGCTGACAAGAACCTACGCGGCGCAGGAATACACCGTTCAGTACCGTGAAAGCGATCTGGACTTTGCCTGCCGCCTGATGGAACGGGCGGGCATCAACTATCATTTCGTCCATACCGACGGAAACCACACGCTAACCCTGACAGATTCGGTTGAAGAGCACGATTATCTGCCCGGCGAAGAGCGCGAATACAAAGGCATCGACGGCGACTATCAGGAAGACGAGGAGCATTTCTGGGAATGGTTCCCCGAGCGCAACCTGACCACCGGCGCCGTTCGTCTGACCGATTACAATTTCAAAAGCCCGACCGCCGTGATGGAGGTCGACCGTATTGGTGACGCTGCCTATGCCGAAGGCACAATTGAGGCGTATGACTACCCCGGCGATTATCTGGAGCAGGGCGAAGGCAAGGGCGTTGTCGCCCTGCGCACCATGCAGGAACGCGCGCAGGACAGGCGGCACCGCGCACTGGGCAACTGTGTGACGCTCGATTCCGGGCAGAAGGTCAAGTTGACCGGCGATCAGGTGCCGGGGCTGAAAAATGAAACCTATCTTTGTCTGATCGCCCAACATTCCTATGTGTCCGATTCCTACGGATCTGGCGGGGTAGGCAGTGACGGTTACGCCTTTACCGCGTCATATGTGCTGACAAACGCCACGGCCCCGATCGTGCCCGAAATGAAAACCCCGACACCGCTGATCTATGGCCCGCAAACGGCTGTGGTTGTGGGTGAGGGCGAAATTGATTGCGACGAGTTCGGCCGCATTCTTGTGCGGTTCCACTGGGATCTGAACGCCGAGATCTCGATGCGCTGCCGGGTCAGCCAGAACTGGGCCTCAAGCGGGTGGGGAGGCATGATCATCCCGCGCATCGGAATGGAGGTGGTGGTCGAATTCCTGGAAGGCGACCCCGACAAGCCATTGGTCACCGGCTGCGTCTACAACGGTCGCAACATGCCGCCCTACAGCCTGCCCGGCGACAAGACGAAATCGGTGTTCAAGACGAACACGCATCAGGGCAGCGGCTTCAACGAACTGACATTTGAAGATGAGAAAGACCGCGAACTGATCTATGTGCATGGTCAGAAAGATCATCAGATCGAAATTCTGAACGATCGCGCCAAGACCATCGGCCGCGATCAGACCGAAGCGATCGGCCGGGACAAAAGCATCACCGTGGGGCAGGATCATACGGAATCAGTTGCGCGCGATGCCAGCCACACCATCGGCAACAATGTGACCTATACCGTCGGCCAGAACCAGATCGAGAAATACGGCAAGGATCATATCCACCGCGTTGGAAATATCCACAAGCAGGATATCGTTGCCGATCATCTGGTGCAGGTGGGCCGGAATGTCGAGGAAACCGTGAAGGGCCGCTATACCCTGAACGTCAACCAGTCGATCACCAACAATACCAAGACCCACACTCTGATGGCGTTCGAGAAATTCGTGATAAAGGGGCCGGGGGGCAAGATCACCATCGACAGTTCCGGCATCACGCTGGAGGCGCCGAAGATCGAGTTGAAAGGCATGGTCAAGATGGGTGGCATGGGAATGGCGCAGGTGCCAGCCCTTCAGGGGGCGGCGAATGATGCGCTGCCTTTGGTTGAAGAATGCCCCGCAAAGACGGACGCGTAAGATGTTGCCAGTAGCCCGCGTCGGAGACAAACACATATGCCCGATCTGCGGGCCAAACGTCATTACCACGGGGGGAACGGCGCTTGTTGATGGCCGCCCGATTGCGCGCGTGGGTGATATGACGGCCTGCACCGCCACGATTACGCTTGGGTCCAGCATGGCCACTTGCGACGGCAAGCCTGTGGCCTATCTGGGTTCGATCACCAGCCATGGTGGCGTGATTGCGGAAGGCTCGCCGAACCATACGGTTCTGCCCTGACGCAGGTCAGGGCTGCGCAAGCAGGGTCTTAAGCCGATAGACCAATTGTAACGCATCCATTGGGGTCAGGGTATCGGGCTGAACCTCGCGCAGTTCAGCCTCGATGACCGAGGTTTTGGCAATTTTGGCCTGCGGTGCGGGCGCGCGAAACAGCGGCAGGTCATCGACCAGAACCCGCTTGCCGCCCTCTCGTTCGTCGGACTCCAGGGCCTCCAAAACGGTTTTTGCACGCTCGATCACCGCAGATGGCAGTCCCGCCAGCCGCGCGACCTGCACACCGTACGACCGGTCAGCCGCACCCTTGCGGACCTCGTGCAGAAAGATCACGTCGCCGTCCCATTCCTTGACGGCGACGGTCGCATTCTCCACTCCCTCCAGCTTGCCTGCCAGTGCCGTCATTTCGTGGTAATGCGTGGCGAACAGGGCGCGGCAACGGTTGACCTCGTGCAGATGCTCCAGCGTCGCCCAGGCGATGGAAAGACCATCGTAGGTGGCCGTGCCGCGCCCGATTTCATCAAGGATAACCAGCGCGCGGTCATCTGCCTGATTGAGGATCGCTGCCGTTTCGACCATTTCGACCATGAAGGTCGACCGCCCCCGCGCCAGATCATCCGACGCGCCAACGCGGCTGAACAACTGGCTGACACGGCCGATATGGGCCGACGTCGCGGGAACGTAACTGCCCGACTGCGCGAGTAGCGCGATGATCGCATTCTGACGCAGAAAAGTGGATTTACCCGCCATGTTCGGCCCTGTCAGAAGCCACAATGCAGGCGTTTCATTGGTGGTCAGAACGCAGTCATTCGCAACGAAGGCAGCGCCCGATTGCCGCCGCAACGCGCGTTCAACAACCGGATGTCTGCCACCCGTAACCGCAAAGGCGCGGCTGTCATCGACGCGGGGCTCGCACCAGTCTTCATCGGCTGCAAGGTCCGCAAAGGCGGCTGAAAGGTCTATCTCGGCCAAGCCCCGCGCGGCGACCCCGATCCTGGCATTTTCCGACAGGATTGCGTCCTTCAGGCTTGCATAGAGCCGCTTTTCAATCTCAAACGCGTGATTTCCGGCGTTCAGGATGCGGGTTTCGATCCGCGATAAATCGACCGTGGTAAAGCGCACCTGCCCGGCGGTCGTCTGGCGGTGGATGAAGGTTTCGTTCAACGGGGCGGACTGCATCTTTTCAGCATGCGTCGGCGTCGTCTCGATGAAATAGCCCAGCACGTTGTTGTGCTTTATCTTCAGCGAAGCAATGCCGGTTACAGCCGCATAATCGGCCTGCATCGTGCCGATGATCCCGCGCCCTTCGTCGCGCAACTTGCGGGTCTGATCCAGTTCGGCGTCGTATCCGGTGGCGATGAACCCGCCGTCGCGCGCCAGAAGCGGCGGCTCGGCCACCAATGCGCGATCCAGAAGGTCGATCAATGCCGAAAATCCGGTCAACGACTCGGCAGCGTCCGCGATCAGCGGCGGCATGGCAGCGGAAAGGCGCATCGCAATCGCTTGTGCTTGTGTCAGGCCAGACCGGATTGCCGTCAGATCCCGCGGCCCGCCGCGATCAAGCGCCAAGCGGGACAGGGCGCGATCAATGTCCGGCACGCGGCGCAGATCAGCGCGAAGATCCTCGCGCAAACGACTTTGTTCCAGCATGAACCGCACAGCATCGTGCCGGTGATGGATGATCGAAAGATCGCAGGACGGGCTGGATAGCCGACGCTCCAGCAACCGCGCACCTGCCGCAGTCACAGTGCGGTCCACCGCCCATAACAGCGACCCATCGCGCCCGCCGCCCATACTGCCGGTGATTTCAAGGTTGCGGCGGGTTGCAGCATCAATCTGCATCGTGCCGCCCGCAATCTCTCGCAACGGGGCGCGCAGCAAAGGCAGATTGCCCCGTTGCGTGAGGTCAAGGTAATCCACAAGCGCGCCCATCGCACCCAGTTCAGCCCGACCAAAAGCGCCAAAGGACTCCAGCGTTTCAACGCCGAACAGGGCGCAAAGGCGGCGTTCGGCATTGGTACTATCAAAGCTGCGCGCGTCCAATTCGGTGATGCTGGCCCCGAAATCTGTCACTAAACCAGCCAGATCGCCACTTTTCTGGGCCATCAGAACCTCGCTTGGTGCAAGACGGGCCAGTTCGGGCGAAAGGCGGGATAGCGCACAGGGCATCACCCGAAACTCTCCGGTCGAGATGTCGGCCCATGCCAGCGCCGCTTCATCGCGCACCTGTGCCAGCGCGCACAGATAGTTATGCCGCCGGGGTTCCAGAAGCGAGTCTTCGGTCAGCGTGCCGGGTGTGACCAGTCGCACCACATCGCGCCGCACGACCGATTTGTAGCCGCGTTTCTTCGCCTCTGCGGGGTCTTCCATCTGCTCGGCGATGGCAACCCGAAACCCCTTGCGGATCAGCGTCAGCAGATACCCTTCGGCGGCATGAACCGGCACGCCGCACATCGGGATATCGGCACCAAGGTGCAGCCCGCGCTTCGTCAATGCAATGTCGAGCGCAGCCGAAGCGGCCACCGCATCGTCAAAGAACATTTCGTAAAAATCGCCCATCCGGTAAAACAGGATCGCGCCCGGATGCTGCGCCTTGATGCCCAGATACTGCGCCATCATTGGCGTTGATGCGTCGTCTGTCACCGGCGGCCCCCCTGTCGGGCGTATCCTACAAAACCCCCCGCGCGGGGAAAAGCGCCAAACGCATCGCTTGAATTTGCGCGGGGCGGCCGTGGCGTGATAGGTCGGCTTTATCGGAACGGGAAATTTCATGCAGCTGACCTGCTTCAAAGCCTATGATGTTCGCGGTCGTCTGGGGAGCGAACTCAACCCGGCCATCGCCCACCGCATAGCGCGTGGCTTTGCGCAAGCGCTCGGCGCGCGGCGGATTGTGGTTGGCCGCGATTGCCGCGAATCTTCGGCCGAATTGATGGCGGCGGCGGTTCAGGGGTTGGTCGACGAAGGGGTCGAGGTGCTGGACCTTGGCCTTTGCGGCACGGAAGAGATGTATTTCGCGACCACGCATTTCGAGGCTTGTGGCGGGTTAGAGGTTACGGCCTCACACAACCCGATGGATTACAACGGCATGAAACTGGTGCAGGCAGGTTCGGCACCATTGGGCGGGCCAACCGACCTTTCGGTCGTGCGTGCGCGTGCCGAGCGGGATGATATGGGGAAGCACCTGCCCGGGGGCACGACGCGCGATGTGGCCGGTAACGCCCGCGCGGCCTATGTTCATCATGTCGTAGGCTTTGTTGATGAAACGGCTCTGACACCGCTTAAAATTCTGGTGAATTCCGGAAATGGAACGGCCGGGCCGACCTTTGATGCCATTGCCGGTGTGCTGTGCGAACACGGCTCACCGTTGGACTTTGTGCGGATGCATCATGAGCCAGATAGCACCTTCCCGAACGGTATTCCCAACCCCCTGCTGCCCGATAACCAGCCTGCCACCGCCGCAGCCGTTGTTGCATCGGGGGCCGATTTCGGGGTGGCGTGGGATGGCGATTTTGACCGCTGTTTTCTGTTTGATCATCTGGGTCGGTTTGTTCCCGGCGAATATGTCGTAGGTCTGCTGGCCGAGGCGTTTCTGGCCAAGACACCGGGCGCATCCATCGCACATGATCCGCGCGTGCTGTGGAACACCGCTGACGTGATTGATGTGGGTGGTGGGACATCCGTTCTTACCCCCACAGGCCACGTCTATTTCAAGCGGGCATTGCGCGAAACCGGCGCTGTTTACGGTGGCGAGATGTCGGCGCATCATTATTTCCGCGATTTCATGTGTTGCGATAGCGGGATGATCCCCTGGCTTCTGGTGGCCGAGCTTTTGGGGCGACGCGGTGCCACGCTTGCAGATCTTTTGGCGGACCGGATCGCGCGGTTCCCATCGTCGGGCGAGATCAACTTTCGGCTTGCCGATCCAGATGCAGCGGTCATGGCCGTTTTGCGCGATATGCGACCCGAGGCGCTGGCCGAAGACCGGACCGATGGCATCAGCCTTGCCTTTGCCGATTGGCGCTTGAACCTGCGTCGCTCTAACACCGAACCGCTGTTGCGTCTGAATGTCGAGGCGCGGGGGAATGCGGCACTGGTTGACGCAGCCGTTGCGCGCGTGCAGAGGATCATCGCGGCAAGTCAGCCCGGTTAAAGATCCGGCAGCGGCATCAGCACGGCCGTTCGCGTCCACAGAATCGCGGTTTCAACGCGGCGATCAGGGTAAATCTGTCGCAATGCCACTGCATAAGCGCGCATCTGGCAGATCAGACCATCGGGCACATCGGCGGCCGTTAGCGGGACAACAGCATTTGATTTGAAGTCAACTGCCGTGATCTCTTCGGGCGTGATAATCAACCGGTCAATCGTGCCAAGCAGCCGCTGACCATCAATTTCCGCCGTAACAGGCACTTCAGCAAGGGTATCACTTGCGAAAATCCGGGCGAGCGACGGGTCTGTCAGAACCCGCCGAGCCTCGACCATCAGGTCGGGCAGATCGGTGCGTGCCGGCAGCAGAAGGGCGGCAATGTCGGCCCATCTTTCGGGGTCAGTACCCGGAAGGCGTTCAAGCAGGTTGTGCAGAGCGGTTCCGCGCTGTTTTGCGGCGTCGGAATCGCCGTTGATGTCCCCCGGCAGCACCTTCGCCCCGCCTAGTGCCGAGGGGGAAAGCAGCTTGTCGGGGCGTGGCGCGGGTGCTGCGGCCGATTGCGCCCAATCTGGCAAATTGGCGTAGTCCGGCTTGGATGGAACGGACTTTCCAACCGCGTCCGGCCAGGTGCCTTCGCTGTACGTCAGTCCGCCGTCGCCCGCAGCGCTGGCCCCCATTGCGGCCATTCCGGCTTCGATCAGATCGTACCATGCAGGTTTCGCGCGATCATCACGCTTTCCCTCAAGCCGCTTCTTGCGAAATGCCAGCTTTCCGGCAGCAGCGACGATCAGCCAGCATTGCGCCCGCGTCATTGCGACGTACAAAAGGCGCAGGCTTTCTTCTTCGGCCTTGCGCTTGCGCATATCCTTGGCCGCTTTCAAGACGGCTGGTGTTTCGGGAGTCGCCGTTCGCCAAACGGCGTGACCGCTGCCCAATGTGATCACAGTGCCGCCGTCTTTTGCGGGGCGGTCATCGGTGTCGGGCAGAATCACGATCGGGGCTTCAAGCCCTTTGGCACCGTGCACCGTCATCACCCGGATGCGCTGCCCCGCGCTGTCCATCTGGCGCTTTACGTCGATATCATCGGTCTGAAGCCAGCCCAGAAAGCCAGTCAGGCTTGGCACATCGTTGCGCTCATAGGCCAGCGCCTGCGACAACAGTTCGTCAATCCCATCCTCTGCCTCGGCCCCCAACCGCTGCAAAAGACGGGCACGCCCGTTGTGGCGGGTCAGCGCGCGTTCGATCAGATCGAAGGGGCGTAGAAAGTCGGCCTGATCGCGGAGGTCATCCAGAATGGCAAGCGTTTCCGGAAAATCGTCCCGAACACTGCGTAAAGCGGCCCAAAGATAACCTTTGCGTGGCTGTGCAAGGCGATAAAGCTGATCTTCCGTCCAGCCCAGAAGCGGCGAGCGCAGAACCTCGGCCAAGGCCAGGTCATCCTCGGGGGTGGCCAGAAACGACATCAGCGACGCCAGATCGCGGACAGCCATTTCCGCGCCCAGTTTCAGGCGGTCACGCCCGGCGATTGGAAGACCAAGCGCCTTGCACGCCGCGATCACCTCGGCAAACACATGACTGCGGCGGCGCACGAGGATCAGAAAATCGCCCGCGTGCACCGGGCGGGGGCCATCTTTTCCGGGGATTTGCACGCCCGTGTCGATCAGCATCTTGATGTGACTTGCGATCTTGCGGGCAAGTTGCGTTGAATGATGTTCGTCCGAAATCATGTCGACCGGATCTTCCCAGTTCGTATCCTTGGACGTCTGCGCGGGGTCTATAGGTGCCCAAAGGTCGATCCGGCCCGGCATCGTATCCTTGAAGGCGATGTGTTTCACCTCACCGTCTAGGCCACTGCGGGCGCGTTCGTCAAAGGTCAGGTCCACAAGCCGCAAAATCGCAGGCGACGACCGGAAGGAGTATTCCAGAACCAGCGGGATCAGCGTCTTTCCGACATCGGCCAATTTTGCCGTAAAATGTCTCTGCATATGCCCGAATGCCGAAACATCAGCGCCTTGGAACGAATAGATGGATTGCTTTTTGTCGCCCACGACAAAGATCGTGCGCGGGGTGTCACGGGCGCCTTGCCCTGCCGTAAACTCTTGTGCCAGCAGTTCGATCACGCGCCATTGGTCGGGCGAGGTGTCCTGCGCTTCGTCGACAAGAATGTGGTCAATCCCGCCATCCAGCCGGAACAACACCCATTGCGCGACCGACTGATCGGTCAACAGCGCCTTTGCCTTGCCGATCAGATCGTCAAAATCAAGCGCACCCCGCGCCAGTTTCCGGGCGCTGTATTCGGGAAGAAAGACCGCCGCAAAAGCGTGCAACACAGCCGCCCGTTCCGCCGCAAGCAGCGCCACGCGCCGCCAGTGGGCCTGTTCGACCCTGCCAATCAGATCGTCAAGTTCGTCTTTCAGGCTACCCATGGCGTGCGCGGTAGGTTTGGTTGGAAAGCTGTTGAACTTCGGGGAAAACGGCTCCTTTGTGTCCGCCCCGGTCAAAAATACGTCCTCCAGCCCCATCAAGAGCGTAAGGTCGACGGATGTGATCGGAAGCAACCGAAGTTTTGCTGCGTCTTTGACATCGGTAGGGGAACCGGTTTCCAAGGCGGCAATCAGCGCGGTTAAAATCCGGGCTTCATCGCCTAAGAAAACGCTGCTCAGAATTGCCTCTATCGACTCCGTCTTAGGCACCTCGAACAGCGACAGGCAGTCGTCGCGCCCCAGTGCCGGTACAAAGGCATCGCGGGTCCGTGTCAGTTCGGCTGCAAGTTTCGCGAAATCCTGATCCGTGAACATCATTGCCAGATCTCGGACCGCCGCCGGGGCAAGATGGTTTGCCATATCTTCGACAATCGCATCGCGCATCAGGCTTCCGGCGCGGTCGTCAAGCTCTGTGAACTGCGGCGAGACGCCCGCTTCCAGCGGAAACCGCCGCAACAGTGACGCACAGAACGAATGAATCGTCTGAATCCGCAGCCCGCCCGGCGTTTCTATGGCGCGGGCAAACAGCCTGCGGGCATTGGAAAGCGTATCGCGGGCAAGCGCCTTGTCCGCCCCAAGGTCGTGCAATTCGGCCTGAAGGCGAGCATCCTCCAGCATCGCCCAGCCACCCAAGCGTTCAAATAACCTGTTCTGCATTTCGGACGCGGCGGCCTTTGTGTAGGTCAGGCACAGGATGCGGGCCGGGTCCACGCCATCAAGCAAAAGCCGCGCAACCCGGTCGATCAACACCCTCGTCTTGCCCGAGCCTGCGTTGGCCGACAACCAGGTGGAGGTTTTGGGATTGGCGGCATCGATCTGGCGTGTGGAGGCGGCGTTCGGGATCATCCGACATCCTCCGGGGTGGGTGCAACGCTCATGTCCCATTCGCCAAAGCGCGACAGGTGGTCGTAATCGCCTGCAAAAGTCGTCACAAACACGGCCCGGCGCGCGGTATATCCGTTAGCATGGGTATCGTAGTGGGCAATCAACTTGTGCAGCCTATCCCAGATTTCGGAGGATTGGTCCGGGGTCATATCCGTTGACTCGACCGCCGGCGTTGTGCCCAGCCCAATATAGCTGATCCGCGCGACGGTGCGGGGGCCCAGTGCCGCAAATGCCCCGCGTTCGGCCATTGCGGCCTGAAGCAACAACTGGTTGTCGTACTGTTTCTGCTGGTTTTCGGTGGGTGGCTTTCCGGTTTTGTAGTCGATGATATGCACCCGGCCATCGGGCAGCAGGTCGATCCGGTCTGGCTTGGCCGTCAGGCGGAAAGCCGCGTTTGTCAGAGCGATTCCTGCCGCTGTTTCAATCACAACCGGCGTGCCGGGCAGTGCTTGTTCCTGCGCCAGAAAGAAATCTGCTGCCCGATCAAGGCGGGCCAGCCAAAGCGCACGGGCCGATGGCCATGGGACCTCGGTTTCAAGGCATTGCGTCGAAAGGTCCAGGAGGCGCTGGCGGGCGAGGTCGGTCGTTTCATTATCGGGACGGGTCAGAACGAACCGCTCCAGAATCAGATGTAATACAGACCCGCGCAACATTGCGTCGGGTGTCGGGTTCAGTGGGTTCAGCTTTTTCAAGCGCAGGACATAGCGGGCGTAAATCTCGTAAGGATCGCGGATCAGCGTGCGGATTTTGGTAACGGCCAATTCTTTGGGGCGCGCATCAACCGGTGGGCGGGGCGCGGGGCGTGGGGCGGCAACCGGCGTGCCTATTGGCTGTTCCAGTGCGGCTGCAAGGCCGATCCAATGCGTGCCCCGGACGCGCATCCCGGCAAGGGCAGTGTGCCCGCCCTGATCCGGCAGCCCTTCCAGCAGGTTCGTCAGCCGGTTCAGCCAGCGTGAGGCGACGGTTTCAGAGTCTGCATTGCGGCGGGCACGGGTCAGCACAACCTCGGGCGCGCCGACCGCCTGTTGAAAGTCATGCGCCGAAAGGCCGATGCGGCGTTCGGGCAATAACAGACCCGCTTTCAGCCGCATCTGACGGTTCAGCCAAGGGTCGGGCGGCGGCAGGCTGGGCCAGATGCCGTCGTTCAGACCGCCGAGAATAACCAGATCAGCTCCCTGCACCCGCGCCTCCAGCGTGCCCCAGATCAGGATGCGGGGGTGGTTTTGCACATCTTCACGCACCTCGCCCTGCGCCAGAACGCTGTCAAGAAGATTGCGGTAATCGCCCGGCGTAAGGCGGCCGCCATGCGGTGCTTCACGGTGCAGGGTGTGCATGGCGGAAAGGGCAGCCTCGCCCGCGGCCGTGCGCCACATTTCCCCGGTTGTTCTGCCTTGCGGGCCAGTCGCAAAGGCTTCAGTCAACTTCAGATGACGTTCTACATGGTCGGAAAGCGTTTCTGTTTCGGCACTTATCAGGGGCGCAATGGTCTGCGAAAGCCAGTCGGCCCAATCGCACGCGGCAGGATCATCCCGCAATACGGCCCAATTTCGCAGCATGATACCCGTCGGAAATGGCGGGCCGTAACGCCGCAAATGCAGTTCCAGATCGCGGGTCAGGCGCAGGTGCGTGCCGCGGTCAGCCCCGGTCGCCGTCAGGGGGTGTTTGAGCAACGTCAAAAGCGTTTCCGAGGTAAGCTGATGCCCCTGTGCGCCTGCTACATGCCGCAAAAGGCGGCCGGGGGCTGACAAGGCAAGTGGATGACCGGCGGAATCGTCAGGAAGAATTCCCCAACGATCCAGGGCGGCCGTCACTTGCCGGGTCAATCCGCGATCAGGGGTGATCAGCGCCGCCGTGCGCCCTGAATCCGCAACACTGCGCAAAATCAGCGCAATCGCCAGCGCTTCGGCCCGGGAATCGGGTGCCTCAATCAGGGTCATGTCGGACGTAGCAGCGGCCAGATCGGTCAGCTTTCGTCCCTCGGTCAGCCATTGGTCGGTCACGGGTGCCGGGCGCAAAGAAAGAGAAATCAGCCGGTTTCGAGCCGTATTTTCCGCACGATCCGCCCACTTCTGAACCTGGTCCGGCGCAATGCCCAGCGCCGCCATTAAACGGTGAAAGCGGTATTGCGGATGATCCTCGGCGGTCAGCGCGTCATCAAGGTTCGCCCAGACGGCTGGGGTCATATGAAAATCGAAGCCCGGCAAAACCACGGCACCTTGCGGCAATCGCGCCACCGCCTGCATCAAAAGCGCCGTTGTTCCCCGCGACCCGGTTGAACCCGCCACGATCACCGGGTCTTGGGGGGGGGTCTGCGCCCATGCGGCGACCAATGCCTCAACCGCCAAGCGTTGCCGGGCTTCGGCATCGGGCGCGCTGCCGTCAAAGACCTGCGCAACAATGCCCAAGAACCGCTGCGAGCGTTCCCAATGACCGGAGTGATCGCCGACATCCAGCGATGAGACGACTTCGGGCGACACACCTTCGCCCTGCATCTCGTCCATCAAAGCGGCAAGGCTTTCGGTAAGATCGAAAAGGGCCGAACGTGGCGCCAGCCCTGGCTCCTGATCCAGCAAGGCGGCGAGCAGTTGCGCCAGTTCCAACCGGCGGCGCAGGGGCGACACGGCAGGCGGTATCGCAAGCAGAGCGTCCTGCCCAAGTTCCGTGATCAGCCGGACGCGCGGCAGAAAGCCCGCACCGGTCCGGGTGAAAAGATCAGTAATCCGGCGGCGCATGCGCTGGGTGTTCACCAGCAGCGTCACCCGTGCCATCGCCTCGGGCGGATGACCGTGCAGGCGGTCACGCAGACCAGCAATCAGGGCAGCCGGAAAGTCTGCGCCCGGCGGCAGGGCAAAAAGGCGCGGCCCGGCGCTACTGAACATCGGCAGCCTGCAGCATCGCTTCGGCCTCGGCTATGCCGCCGGGGTGGCCGACATCGCACCACCCTCCGTGATGCACCACGCCGTAGGCGCGACCCTTTGCAAGGGCGGTCTCCCACAGAGGGTGTATCGGGAACGCGGTTTCGGGAATCTGGTCCAGACCGTCGGTCACGATGATCTGCGCGCCAAGGTAGACATGGCCCCGCGCGCCCCTTGCCCATGAAATGCGGCCATCGGAGTCCAGCAGAAAATCGCTTTTGCCGCCGTGACCAGTGGCGCTTTGCACCGGCAAAAGCAGGAACAACACGTCCATATCAGCCGGCCGCCATGCCGCGCGAAGCTGGATCAGCGGGTTTGCCCCGGTCCAGACAGCATCGGTGTTCAGGGTAAAGACAGGGCCTTTGCCCAACAGGGGAAGAGCCCTTTTCAGACCGCCGCCCGTATCGAGGATCTGGGGCGTTTCGTGCGACAGCGCAACGTCGGGGCGATGCGCCAGATGGGCCGCAATCTGATGGGCGAGGTAATGCGTGTTGGCCACCTTGCGCGTCACCCCTGCCGCATCGACCTGCAACAAGGCATGGTCGATCAATGACCGCCCCGCGACCTTGACCAACGGCTTTGGCAGATGCGCCGTCAGCGCCCCCATCCGGGTGCCGAAACCGGCGGCAAACAGCATCAGGGCGTCGGGTGTTGGCCGCATTGCGTAATGATCCTTTCCATCCGTGCGGGGGTGGGTTCTGGGATCAGTCTTTCGCAAATATCGGCCAGCGATGCCAGTGCGGGGTGCGCAAGATTGCGCTGAAGCTGTGCCCAGACGCGCGGCATCATTGCCACATAGCGCGGCTTTCCGGCAACTAGGCACAATCGGGCAAAGATCCCCATTATACGCAAGGAGCGCTGGGCACCCAGGGTGGCGTAACTTGCGGAAAATCGGGCGCTGTCAGCGCCGGTTGCGCGGGCAAAACGTTCGATCATGGCGTTCTCCAGCGCCAATGGCACATCGCGCCGCGCGTCCTGCAAAAGTGACACCAGATCATAGCCAGGCTGGCCCATCTGGCCAAGTTGGAAATCCAGCAGGCCAACCCGGTGGATGCCGCTGCGGTCGGGCAGCCACAACAGGTTTTCGGCATGATAGTCGCGCAGGATCATGCAGCGCGGGCCATCTGCGTGGGTCAGCAGAGCGTCCGTCAATGTCTGGATGAAGGCTTCGGTTTCGGCCCGCGCTCCGGTGATCGCAAAGCTGTACCAATCCGGTGAAAAAGCGGCCGCTGTGGCCCATTCCTGCGCCGAAAGGTCGGGCAGTCCGGGCAGCGCCGGGCAAGATTGCAGATGCACCAGAACGTCGGTTGCGGCGGTATAAAGCGGGGTCTCCAGCGCGGGCTGTTCAGGGATCAGACGGGCAATGATATTATCGCCAAGGTCTTCCAGCAGCAGGAAACCTGCGTCCAGATCGCTGGCCAGAATGCGCGGCGGTGAAAGCCCGATTATCCTTAAATGTGCTGCAATGGTCACGAACAAGGCCGGATCGTCACCTTTCCCCGGTGGCGCATCCATCAGGACTGCTGTCTGTGCGCCTTGTGAAACACGATCATAGCTGCGGTCCGAGGCGTCACCGGCCAGAAACTGCACGGTGGCACCAGCCCATCCGGCACCCGCCAGAAACGCGGCTTTGTGCGCATTCCGCGCCGTCATGCAAGACCCCGATCCTGAGCAAGCCTTGCCAGAAGGTCGGGGAACATTGGTGCGGACACTTCGGCCAAGCGCCCGTCGCCCGCAACCGTCAGGGTCAGATCAATCGCGCGCAACGGGGTCAGTTTGCCAAGACGGTCCGGCCATTCCACCAGACAGATCGCGGTGTCAAAGGCGGCGGTCAGGCCCAGTTCGTCCACCTCATGCGGGTGGGTCAGACGGTAGAGATCGGCATGCCAAAGTTCGGCACCACGTGCGACATAGGTTTGCACCAGCGTGAAGGTGGGCGACGGCACGTCTTCCAGACGCCCAAGCCATGTCTGGATCAGGGCGCGCGCCAGATGGGTTTTGCCTGCGCCGATCTGACCCCGCAAAAGCAGCGTATCTCCGGGCGCCAGATGGTCGGCCAGCCATGCGCCAAGCCGGGCTGTATCCTCTGGGCCGGGAAGCGGGATGTGAACGGTCGGCGCAGTTTGCATGGCGCGACTGTGACGGCGGCGGTTGCGCTGTGCAAGCCCGTCAGGCGGTCTTGAGCAAAAGATCCGTGGTGATCCGCGGGGCCTGATTTGCCCGGGCCGTCTCATCGCGGAAGCAGGCAAGAGTCGCGCCGCCCTGCAACGGTTTGAACGTGCATGTGATCAGCCTGCCGTCGTTCAGGCGCACATCGCCTTCAAAGACCTGCCTCTCGCCCAGCGTGAACACGAAGGTTTCCGCTTCAACCCAGAACGGCGTTGGTGCCGATTGTGCTCGCCACCGCTCGCACAGGGACGCAAAGCCGATATCCGCCCCCAGAACCGCGCCGGGATCATGGCCCCACAGCGTGACATAGGCTGCGTTCGACATCACCAGATGGCCCGCCTGCGAAAAGACGGCGACGGCATCGTTGATGGAATCGATCACCGCCTGACCCAGTTCCAGATCGGCGCGGTAGCGGCGGGTGCGCGAGGTTTCCGAGGTGATGTCTTCGAACATCAGTGCAAGTGCGCCGTTCGGGTGCGGGCGTCCGATCACCTTGTAGGTCTGGCCGGACGGCAGGCTCCATGTTTCCTCGAAAAGCCCTGAGGAGGCGGCTTGCTCCAGATCGGTCATCTGTTTGCGCCAGCCGCGATAGTCTTTCGGTTCGGGGATCATGCTGCAATCGCGCATCGCGTCCAGAAATGCGAAAAGCGTGGGGCGCATCGTCAGAAAATCGGGCTGCAATCCAGACAGGTCCAGAAGGGCCGGGTTGAACAAGGCAAGCTGCCGGTTCTTGTCAAAGATCGCCAAGCCAATCGGCAGATGCGCGAAAGTCTTGGTCAGGGTCTGCATGAATTCGCGCAGGCTTGCTTCTGCAGCCACCGCGGAATCTGCGGGAAGTGCGAACATCAGCCGCGCCTCACCCTCGGCAAAGCCGATCAGTTCGAACCACTGCGGCTTTTGGCCTGCGTTTTCCGAAAGGCTTTGACGCTGGCCCGAAGCGCCTTGGGCAGATGCTGTGCGGTCGAACAAGCGTGGAAGCGGCCATGAAAGGCCTGCTCCGGCTTCCAATCGGGCGGCAGCGTGCATCAGATATGTTGCGTTGGCCCATGTGATGTCACCCTCTGGCGTTTCGCGCCAGATCATTAACGGGGCCTGACTGATGGTGGAGCGCAGCATCGCAAGTTCTTCCTTCACGATCCGGGCTGTCACTGGGTCATCAATGGAATCTACCTGATCTTGATCGGGATCAAGAAGGGTCAGCCGCGTCAATCCGCCGCGCCATTCGCCGCGCAAGATCAGGCCGTTTTCGCCGGTTTCTGACGTCAGAAGGAAGTGCCCATCCGAAACGAGGTCGGCGATTCTTTCAGAAAAGTCAGGAAAGCGCGGACCGATATAGCCACAAAGCCGCGCCCAATCGGTGCCCGCCGCCGTGCCGAGAGCCAGTATCCGTCGGGCCGAAGGAGTGGCATCGACAAGATCTTCCCCATCGAACAAAAAGCTGGCTTCTGCCCGATTCTCTTGGAATATCGGAGCTTTGTTTTGCCCGCCGTCCTGTTTTACCACGGTCAGGACGTATAAAACTCCAAGTGCAGATGCCAGTATCGCGAAGATGACGCTTAGATCCAAAATCCAGTCAAAGACCATTACATCACTCCGCCGGCCATTCAAAAATCAACCTATGGAGGAGATTATTAACAGATCGTTAAGGACGCGAGACAATCTGAGCGGGAAATTCTTTTTGCCACACTCACTTCACACCCGGAATTATTGAACAATCAGCGGGTTTTCCCCAAGCGGGCCATCCGGGGCGGCGATGATCCTTGCAGCAGGCCAAACAACCTCGACAATTGCGCCGCAACGTTCGGGACGTTCTGATCTGGGCAAAAGCGGGTTGGAGCCGTTGGCAAAGGTCAGCTCTGCCCCCGATCGCTCCAGCAGCGTTTTTGCAATGAAAAGTCCAAGCCCCATCCCCTCGTAAGCGGGGCGCAGGCTTAGTTCATCATCATCCCGGCGGCTGCGCACGAACGGGTCGCCGATCCGCCCGAGGATCTGGGTTGGATAGCCGTCTCCATTGTCGGCAATGCGCAGAGTTATGGTATCCTCCGACCATTCCGCCGAAATCCACACCTGCGACTGCGCGAAATCAACGGCATTCTGCACAAGATTGCGGATGCCATGTACCATTTCGGCCGAACGAAAGATCATCGGCTGCGGCAGGTCCGCCCCGGCAGCAGAACGCATGGAAAACGTGACCGACTTTCCGCGCTGCATGTGTGGTTCGGCGGCCTCTTGCAGAATGGTTTCCAGCGGCGCGCGCTGCATATAGCGGTCGTCCTTTCCGGCACGCCCCATGGATCGCAGGATATCGCGGCATCGGTTGGCCTGATCGCGGATCAGGCGGGCATCCTCCTGCAGGGCCGCATTGCCCGACAATTCCTCGATCAACTCGGTGCTGACCAGTTTAATGGTGGCAAGTGGCGTGCCCAGTTCGTGCGCCGCAGCCGCAACCACACCGCCCAGATCGGTCAATTTCTGTTCCCGCGCCAAGGCCATTTGCGTAGCCAGAAGCGCATCCGACATTGACCGGATTTCGGTGGCGACGCGGCGTGAGTAAAGGCCCAGAAACAGAATACCGATCACGATCGACAGCCAGAAACCAAAGCCGAACAGACGCGGCACGGCAAATACTGTGCCATCGGCAAACCTAAGTGGCAGCGAGATTGCGGCATTTACCGTGATCATTGCGATGGCGATGATGGCAAGCGCGATGGTTGTTCGCAGATCAAGCGCCGCCGCTGAAATGGTGACCGGAGCAAGGATCAGCAGCGCAAATGGGTTGGTCAGCCCGCCGGTAAGAAACACCAGCGCTGAAAGCTGGGTCACGTCGAACAGCAGCATACCAAAGGCCTGAAGCTCTTTCAGGCGGGCATTCTCGGGAAACAGGAACATCGACAAAAGGTTCGCCACGACAGACGCGCCGACAGCCATCAGGCACAGGCCCATGGGCAATTGCATCTGATACCAGCCCCAGGCCACTGCGATTGCGCCGGCCTGACCCGCAACCGCCATCCAGCGCAGCACGATCAATGTGCGGATGCGGACCCAGTCGCTGCGGGTCTCGCGGTTCAGAAGACCGGTTGTGGCTGGAAACATCTGGGGCCTTGTGGCATGAAATGGGGTCAGATCGCCTGGGCCAGCATATGCCGCTTTGCGGCGAAGGGTCCATGCGGTGCGATAGGGTGGGGAACAGGTCTATGAGAACTCTGATTGCTTCTGCGGCGGTTCTGGCGGCGGTGGGCATGGTTGGTGGGACGTGGCTTTATACCAAGCGCGCAGCCGACGCCTTTTCCGATTGTCGCGCCGGGCAGGTTTCGGGCAGCATTGGCGGGCCCTTCACACTTGTCGATCAGACCGGCGCGACGGTGACCGACAAGGACGTGCTGACCGAACCTGCTCTGGTCTATTTCGGCTATACGTTTTGCCCCGATGTCTGTCCGCTCGACAATGCCCGTAACGCGGAGGTGGCCGACATTCTGGAAGAGCGCGGTGTCTTGGTGACGCCGATTTTCATCACGATCGACCCGGAACGCGACACGCCGGAAGTGCTGGCTGACTACGCGGCCAATTTTCACCCCAGAATGATTGCCCTGACCGGTAGCGATGCACAGGTCAAGGGGGCGTCCATGGCCTATCGGACCTTCTATCAGAAGCAATCGTCCGACGATGATTATTACCTGATGGATCATACGACCTTCACCTATCTGATGATGCCTAAAACCGGTTTTGCCGATTTCTTTCCTCGGGAAATGACGGCTGATCAGGTAGCCGACAAGGTTTCCTGCTTTGTCGAAGCAAGTTGACGGGCCGCTGATTTGACGCTTGCCCTGTGCAACCCTACTTAGAGGCCAAGCGGTACAGGTGGAATAACAAATGGCTGAAGAAAATCTTGCGGAACTTGGCGATGACCGGACACTGCTCCTGGTTGATGATGATGAGCCGTTCGTGAAACGGCTGGCCAAGGCCATGGAAAAGCGCGGGTTCCAGGTTGAAACGGCGCAAAGCGTCGCCGTGGGAAAAGCCGCAGCCGAGGCGCATCCGCCCGCATATGCCGTTGTTGATCTGCGGCTTGAAGACGGCAATGGCCTTGACGTCGTGGAAACGCTGCGCAGCCGCAGACCTGATTGCCGCATTGTCGTTTTGACCGGATATGGCGCAATTGCCACGGCGGTTGCGGCGGTCAAGATCGGGGCGATTGACTACCTGTCGAAACCCGCCGACGCCAATGAGGTGACAGCAGCGCTTTTGGCCAAAGGGGAAATGTTGCCCCCCCCGCCCGATCATCCGATGTCGGCCGACCGAGTGCGGTGGGAACATATTCAGCGCGTTTATGAGATGTGCGAGCGGAATGTATCGGAAACGGCGCGCCGCCTTAACATGCACCGCCGGACGCTGCAACGCATTCTGGCCAAACGCAGCCCGCGATAAAAAAGAGTACAGGCGAAATTCCGGTTATCGCAAATCACCGGCAAATGGCAGACTTGCGTCATTGAAAAATGTATTCTAGGAGTTCGCTCAATCAAAAGGAGCCAACATCCATGAATATCGATTCACTGTCGTTGAAGGAACTGAAAGAATTGCAGGCAAAAGTTGCCAAAGCAATTTCGTCGTTTGAAGACCGCAAGAAAAAAGAGGCGTTGGCAGCGCTTGAAGAAAAGGCCCGGGACATGGGCTTTTCTCTTGCTGAACTGACCGGAGCTTCGGCACCGCGCAAGCGCGCGCCTGCGGTTGCGAAATATGCAAATCCTTCTAATAAGTCAGATACTTGGTCTGGGCGCGGCCGCAAACCACGCTGGTTTGCCGCAGCGCTGGCTTCTGGAAAGTCCGCAGACAGCATGGCGATCTAGGATTGGTCGCAGGCGATTAAGAGATTGTGGTGACGGGCGGTAAAATCCGCCCGCACCTCGACTGGCGCGCGAAGTCTTATTGACAGGCCTTTCAGGATTGTTGGGTCAGGTGCGCCAAATAGCTTGTCGGCCTCGGCCGTTCGAAACCCCGCGATTTGCACGGCCTCAAGCCAAGCTGAAACCTTGTCGGCGGTCTTTATCGCCTTTTTAATCGAAATCGGAAGAATTGCCGGGAGGCCAAAGCGAATGTGAATCGCAGCGGTCAGACGTTGATCCATTTCGCCGTATCCCGGGCCAACGGCTGATTTTACCGGACTGATCATATCACCAATCACATATTCCGGGGCGTCGTGCAGCAGGGCCGCAAGCCGCCATCTGGCCGGAGCGTCGCTCTGCATACGCGCAAACAATTCTTCGACCAGCAGCGAATGTTCGGCCACCGAATATGGAAAATCGCCAAGGGTCTGCCCATTCCAGCGCGCCACGAACGCCAGACCATGCGCAATATCCTCGATCTCGATATCTACGGGCGTGGGGTCCAGCAGATCCAGTCTGCGGCCAGAAAGCATTCGTTGCCAGGCGCGGGGTTGTTTTGTCATTGGCGGTCGGCCCTGATTGTCACCACATTGGGATAGCGGGGAAACAATAGCCGCGCAATCGAACCCCTGCCGGTTTGCGCATCGCGCCGCATTGTTCCAACGTCCGACAGATGGTAAGCGTCCCGGCAACATTCATCAAAAGCAGGCGCGACATGAACGATTACATCGTCAAGGATATCAAGCTGGCCGACTTTGGCCGCAAGGAACTTACCATTGCCGAAACCGAAATGCCCGGTCTGATGGCCTGCCGCGAGGAATTCGGCACCACAAAGCCGCTGACAGGCGCGCGCATCGTCGGATCGCTGCATATGACGATCCAGACGGCTGTGCTGATTGAAACGCTGACAGCCCTTGGCGCCGATGTGCGCTGGGCGTCGTGCAACATCTTCTCGACCCAGGACCACGCCGCTGCCGCCATCGCTAAGGCCGGCGTGCCGGTGTTTGCCGTTAAAGGCCAGAGCCTGACCGAACACTGGGACTATCTGGATAAGTCCTTCATGTTCGCCGAGGGCGCGAACATGATCCTTGATGATGGCGGCGATGCGACGCTGTATGTGCTTCTGGGCGCGCGGATGGAGGCGGGCGAAGACGTGCTGGCCGTGCCGCAATCCGAAGAAGAAGAAGTGATCAAGCTGCAGATCAAGAAACGGATGAAGGAATCGCCGGGCTGGTTCGCAAAGACCAGGGCCGCGATCAAAGGCGTGTCCGAGGAAACGACCACCGGCGTGCATCGCCTTTACGATCTGCACAAGAAGGGTCAGCTTCCGTTCCCGGCGATCAACGTGAATGACAGCGTCACGAAATCGAAATTCGACAACAAATACGGCTGCAAGGAATCGCTGGTGGATGGCATCCGCCGTGCGACCGATACGATGATGGCGGGCAAGGTCGCCGTGGTTTGCGGCTATGGTGACGTGGGCAAAGGCTCTGCCGCGTCGTTGCAAGGGGCCGGGGCGCGGGTGAAAGTCACCGAAGTTGACCCGATCTGCGCGCTGCAGGCGGCGATGGACGGGTTCGAAGTGGTTATTCTGGAAGATGTGGTTTCCGCTGCCGATATCTTCATCACCACGACCGGCAACAAAGATGTCATCCGCATCGAACATATCCGCGAGATGAAGGATATGGCGATCGTCGGCAACATCGGCCATTTCGACAATGAAATTCAGGTCGCAGCCCTGAAAAACCACAAGTGGACCAACATCAAGGAACAGGTCGACATGATCGAAATGCCAAACGGGCATCGGATCATCCTGCTGTCGGAAGGCCGCCTTCTGAACCTTGGCAACGCCACCGGGCACCCGTCTTTCGTGATGTCCGCCAGCTTTACCAATCAGGTTCTGGCGCAGATCGAACTGTGGACCAAGGGCGAGGATTACAAGCCCGGCGTCTATATCCTGCCCAAGGCATTGGATGAAAAAGTGGCCCGCCTGCATCTTAAAAAGATCGGTGTGAAACTGACCGAGTTGCGCAAGGATCAGGCCGATTATATCGGTGTGAATGTCGATGGGCCGTTCAAATCGGAACATTATCGCTATTGACCAGACCGTGCCGCGCGGGTGATCCGGCGCGGCACACACCTTTTGTTTGTGCCATGCTTTGGCCTGAACCGGTCCGTCAGGCCGCCTGCGCCAAGCGCAATTTTTTGACAAACTTCCTGATTTTCCAATTTGGCGTGTGCTTCAAAGCAAACTCTCCGGCGTTCAACGCAATTTTTTGCTGGCCCCGGCACTGAGCGCGCTCCAGCAACGAAATGACCCAAGGGATAGAGCCGTGCCGTGCCCTGAACAGTTTCCGGAACTGGGGCGGTGTCAGACGACCTTCCAGTGC
This sequence comes from Rhodobacterales bacterium, assembly GCA_038207585.1. GTDB lineage: Bacteria > Pseudomonadota > Alphaproteobacteria > Rhodobacterales > Rhodobacteraceae > JBBQZP01. The sequence continues at coordinate 169,956 of JBBQZP010000001.1, forward strand.
GTCCAGCGCAACCGGTTTCAGGATTTTCATCTTTTGCAAGGCCGGTGGGATCTTGTGGCCGGTGCCATGCAACCGAATGTGGGTCACATGCTGCCCGGTCAGCCGTCGGGCGTGCGCGTCATCCAGAGGTACCAGCGGATCATACATCACGTAAACCTGCTGCGCCTCGGCCATGCCCTCTGCTCCGTCACGATACCTTGGATCGTCCCAATCGCCCAGGCTTCGGCCAAAGCGGTAGCGGGTCTCGAACGGGGCAAGTTTGCGGTTCAGGGTGCTCTGCGGGGCCATCGCCACAATCGTGCATCCCGGCGAAACCGGAGCAAAGGCCAGCGCGCCAAAGGCACCCATCGACGCGCCATAAAAGGCAACTTGGTCATAGCGGGAAAACACGCCCTCAGCCTTCAGCACGTCGAACGTATCTTTCAGATCGGCGCAGCGAAACCAGTTCGGGCGTTTTGACAGGACGCCCATCACATCCCACCCTGCACGGGAAAGGACATCATAGCCCCACGGCATGCAATCTTCGGTGATCCGCCGGCTGGCAAGATTGTCGAAAGTCACCACCAGTTTTCTGGAGCCTTGTGGAACCAGAGCGACGACATGGTTCGACAGATCTACAAACAGCCCACCATCTGACAGCCTGCGCAGCTTTCCATACAACTGCTCATCAGTGGAATCGCTCAAAATGTTCCTGTTCCCCTGCCCGAAACACGCCTTTTGTTGCCAAGACGTTAACAATCTGCCGCGTCAAGGGAAATCTTCCCCCTTGTTCGGCGGTGACATTCCCATAAGGTCGTGGCGCGTGGGTCACGCGAGATCTGAAACAAAATGAAATATTTTACCGAGAATGGAGGCTTGGAATGAGTAAACGCGACGAACTGATCGCAAAATATGCGGAAGACCTGAAGGCTAAATGCAAAATGACACCCGATATGGGCCTGTTGACAAAAGTGACCATCGGCTGCGGTCCGGCGATCTATAACGCCGACAGCTCTACCGTTGCGGGCAGCGATGCAAGCGAGCTTGAAACGATCAAAAAGAATTTCCTGATGAAGAAACTGGGTCTGGCCGACAGCCCCAAGCTGATGGAAGGGATCAACGCCGTGATCGAAACCTACGGCAAGTCCGAGCGTCAGAAGCACCGCGCCGTCGTTTACTACATGCTGACCAAACATTTCGGCAAGGAAGCCGTCTACAAATAAGCGGACCGAACGATTCAAGCCGCCCGCAGCGATGGTTGCGGGCGGCTTGCTTTATGGCGGGTGAAGGAATCGCGGCGGCGGTTGTTACAAATGCCGGATGCTTGGTGTTTGCGGCGAATCCCAGTTTCCGCTAGGTTCATATCAACAGGACAGTATGTCCGGGACCTTTCTCAGAACACGTGTGGTGCCAAGGGAGCACGTGGGGTGGTGGAGGGTCCTGATGGGGTCGGGGCCCTCCATTTAATTTCAGCCCTCAGCGTAGCTTTCGGCGTGCAGCCCTCCGCTCCAGACAGTTTCCCAGTTCAGCTTTGCCTCTGCGCGTCCGGTTACGGGTCGGTCTGGCCCATGCCGCAGACAATCCGCCATTCGTCAGCCGTTACCGGCTGCACCGACAAGCGTGAGTTGTTGATCAGCACCATCGCCTCCAGCCCCGGCTGCACCTTGCAGTCGTCCAGCGTCACGGGCCGCACAAAGGGCCGAACCGCGCGGATATGCACGCAATCCCAGCGCGGATCATCGGTCGTGCTGTCGGGGGCAGAGGTCTGGCAGACCTCGACGATCCCCACGATCTCTTTGCCGATGTTGGAATGGTAGAAAAACCCAAGGTCACCCACCACCATCGCCCGCATGTTGTTGCGCGCCTGATAGTTGCGCACCCCGTGCCATTCCTCACCCGCGCGGCCCTTGGCCACCTGCGCATCCCAACCCCAGGTGTCGGGTTCGGATTTGAACAGCCAATAGCGCATCAGCCGACGACCCGTTTCCATTCGCGGATCGTGACGTTCTGAAAGAGGCCCGCTTTGGCATAGGGGTCGGCGGCGGCCCAGGCATCGGCCTCGGTCAGCGAGCCGACATTCAGCACGATCATCGAACCGGTCATCTGCCCCTCGCCATCCAGAAACGGCCCAGCGAGTTCAACCAAGCCCGTCGCTTCGATATGCGCAAGATGGGCGGCGCGGGTGTCGAGGCGGATTTGCAAGGCCCCCGGTTTATCTTCGCAGATCAGAACGACGCGCATCGGCTATTCCTCTTTCAATGGTCTTGTCATCAGGTCGCGCACAGCGTCGGGCAAGGTGGCGGTCCCGTCAACAAGGGCGGCGACCATATCGGTCACCGGGGCGGCGACGTTTTGCCGACGGGCCAGCGCTGCGGCGGCCTTTGCAGTCGCAATGCCCTCCACCGTGCCAAAGCCTGTCAGCGATTGCCCCGCCCCCAAGGCGCGGCCATAGCGAAAGTTTCGCGACAGATCGGATGTGCAAGTCAGCACCAGATCGCCAAGGCCCGAAAGCCCAGCCAGCGTTTCTTCGCGGGCGCCAAGGCTGACGGCCAATCGCACCATTTCCGCGTGACCCCGCGTGATCAGTGCTGCGCGGGCCGAATCGCCCAGACCCGCCCCGATCACAACGCCCGCAGCAATCGCGATCACGTTCTTCAACGCACCGCCGATTTCGGCCCCGGTCACATCGGTTGTTCGGTAAAGTCGCAGGTTAGGGGTGGAAAGCTGGCGTTGCAGGGCGGCACCCACCGCATCATCGGCACAGGCAAGCGTCATCGCTGTGGGCTGGCCGCGTGCCAGATCGGCGGCAAAGCCGGGGCCGGTCAGCACGGCGGCACTTGCGGACGGGCAGTGTTGCGCAATCAGGGCAGACGCGCCAAGCCCGCTGGTCAGATCAACGCCCTTGCAGCAGGCAACAAGCGATTTTCCCCGTAACAGAGCCGTATTATCCGCGAGAAAGCCAGAAAGCGCCTGCGTCGGAATGGCCAGCAAGATCGTGTCAGCGCGGGTCGCAAGGGAAAGATCGTCCGTCAGTATCACCGATTCCGGCAAAGCGTTCCGATCTGTCCGGATGCTCCTCCCCCAAAGCGAAACCCGCGCGTTCTGCGCCATCGTCACCGCCAAGGCTGACCCGAAAGAACCTGCGCCCAATATGGCAACGCCGGTCATGCCTTGGCGCCCTTTTTTCCCGACCCGATCAGCGCGGGGCTGGTGGTATCCAAAGGCCAGCGCGGGCGGGCGGCAAGGTCCATGCCGTCAACCGCTCCGCCGCGGAACCGCTCGATCCCGGCCCATGCGATCATTGCAGCATTGTCGGTGCAAAGCGCCAACGGGGGCGCCAGAAAACGCACGCCTGCGGCATCGCAAACAGTCTCTAGTGCGGCTCGAATGGTCATGTTTGCGGCGACGCCCCCGGCTACGGCGAAGGTTGGCTGCGGGGCGTCAAAATCGGCATAAACGCCCAGCGCGCGTCGCGATTTTTCAGCCAGCACATCGGCCACGGCAGCCTGAAATCCGGCGCACAGATCGGCGCGGTCGGTCCGGCGCAACCCGCCCGCAGCCGCCATCACGCTGTCACGTTGGCGCAGAACGGCGGTTTTAAGGCCCGAGAAGGACAAATCGCACCCGTCGCGGTCCAACAACGGGCGGGGCAGGGCAAAGCGTTTGGGGTTGCCATTGCGGGCCTCGGCCTCAACCGCGGGGCCCCCCGGTTGCGGAAGGGCCAGAAGTTTTGCGACCTTGTCGAACGCCTCACCCGGTGCATCGTCGATGGAACCGCCAAGCCGGGTGAAATTATCAACCCCGCGCACCAGTAGAAACTGGCAGTGCCCGCCCGAAACCAGCAGCATCAGATAAGGAAACTCTACCCCGTCCGTCAGGCGCGGGGTCAACGCATGACCGGCCAGATGGTTCACCCCGACCAGCGGCAGGCCCGCGCCCATCGCGATGCCCTTGGCGCACATCACACCGGAAAGCACCCCGCCGATCAGCCCCGGCCCGGCCGTCACAGCAACGCCATTCAGCGATATCAGAGCCACATTTGCGCGTGCCAGCGCATCCTCGACGCAATGATCCAGCCGCTCGGCATGGGCGCGGGCGGCAATTTCCGGCACCACGCCGCCGAAATCGGCATGCAGTGCGGTCTGGTCCAGAACGACCGAAGACAGGATCTCGGGCGGTGCACCCGGCACATGGCGCACCACTGCGGCGGCAGTGTCATCGCAACTGCTTTCGATGCCAAGGAAGGTCAGGCTGTGCATTTGGGGCCGGTTGCCTAAGGGAATGGAGCGGCGTAACACCGCAGGCATGGCCGCACAATCCCATCTGCCCCCGTTTCTTCTGACCCGACCGGCCGCGCAGAGTGCGCGGTTTGCGCAGGCGCTGCAGGGCCGGTTCGGGGATAATCTGCGGATCGAAATCTCGCCACTTATCACGCCGCGGTTTCTGGACCCGGAACTGCCGTCGGGCAACCGCGCGTTGATCTTCACATCGCAAACCGGGGTCGAGGCTTATGCCCGCTTGCCGGGTCGCAAGGGTCTAAAAGCCTATTGCGTGGGCCAACGAACGGCCGATCGGGCGTTGGAGGCTGGGTTAAGGGCGATTTCGGCCGATGGCGATGCCGATGCTTTGGTTGCGCTGATCTTGTCTGGCGGGGAAACCGGGTCGCTTTTGCACCTGCGCGGGCAAGACAGCCGGGGTGACGTAGCCGAACGCTTGACCGCCGCCGGATGCCCGACCGAAGCGGTGATCGTTTACGCACAAGAGTTGCAACCCCTTTCGGACGCGGCACTGGTGCTGCTGAAAGGTCTGGGTCCAGTCATTGCCCCGGTATTTTCGCCCCGGACGGCATCCTTGCTGGCGGCAGCACGGCCCGAACTACCGCGCGCCCCGCTTTGGCTGGCGGCGTTCAGTGCGGCGGGTATCAGTCTTTTGACCGATGACCGCTTGGTCATCGCCGCGCGGCCAGACGCCGATTCGATGCTGGATGCGGTGGCTGAACTGACAAAGATTGTTAGTGATGCTTGAGACTGGCCGCCCCAGCGTCTAGGTTCATCAATAGCCCATGCCGGGGCCAGACTGCGGGGGAAAGAATCGTGGCAGACCCAAAGACACCGAAAGACGATGTATCCGACCCGACGATCCTTGAGACTGATGATGCCAGCGTCGATGCCGGGGCCTCTGCAAAGATAGATGATGCCGAAGTGACGGAGCCTGTCGATCCGGTCATCACCCGGGCCGAATTTCCGTCACACCCGGAACCCGTTTCATCAGCGTCGCGCGGTGGTGCCGGCGCGGTTTCGTTGTTGCTTGGTGGCGCGCTTGCGGCAGGCATTGGGTTCGTTGCCGCGCGGTACGCGGTGCCCGACGGCTGGCCCTTCCCCGGACAGGGAGAGCTTTCGCAGCGGCTGTCGCAACAGGAAGGCCAGATCGCTTCGGTCGCGACAGAGGTTGAGGGCATAAAGGCAGCACCCGCCGGTGCGGATGAGGCGCGGGTGGCTGGGCTTGAGGCCGAAGTGGCCGCGCTGCGGTCGGCGCTGGATGCCGCTGCACAAGACTCCGTCCCGCGCCTTACGGCTTTGGAAGACCGCGTGACGCAGTTGGAAAACACGCCATCGTCAGGCGGTGGGATAAGCCCGGCAGAATTGTCGGTGTTGCAGGGTGAACTGGCGACGCTGAAAGATCAGGTTGCGTCGCAGGCGGGGGCCGGTGCGGGCATTCTGTCGGATGTTCAGGCTGCAGCAGACGCCGCCGAGGCGCGTTTGCAGGAAGCCGAGGCGCAGGCCGCAACTTTGAAGGCCGATGCCGAAGCGGTGTCGAAGGCGGCTGCGGTTTCGGGGGCAAAGGCGCGGATACAGGCGGCGCTGGAAAGCGGCGCGCCCTATCCATCAGCGTTGCAGGATCTTGCGACGCAGGGCGTCGAGGTTCCACAGATACTGACCGATTCCGCCGATGCCGGTGTGCCGTCCCTGACGATGTTGCAGGCAAATTTCCCCGATGCTGCGCGCACGGCGCTTGATGCATCGCTGAAAGCCACCGTGGGTGAGGGGTTTGGCGACCGCGTGTCGTCGTTCCTGCGGTCCACCACCGGCGCGCGGTCTTTGACCCCGCGCGAGGGCAGTGATCCGGACGCGATCCTGTCACGAGCCGAGGCGGCAATTTGGGCGGGTGATCTGCCCGGCGCCTTGACCGAGATTGCAGCTTTGCCGCCCGAAGGCGTGGCCGCGATGCAGCCTTGGACCGATCAGGCGCAGTTGCGGCTGGATGCGACGGCGGCGGTCAACGCCTTGTCAGCAGAATAGGGGCACGCGATGGTCTGGTCACTTCTGAAAGTTCTGCTCTTTGTTGCGGCGATTGCCGGTCTGGCCTTCGGCGCCGGGGTTCTGATGGACACGCAAGGCGGCATCCAGATCAGAGCGGCAGGATATGAATTCACACTAGGGCCACTTGCTGCGGCAATCTGCGCGCTGATCCTTCTGGTTCTGGTGTGGGTTGTCCTGAAGCTCGTGGGTTTGCTGGTGGCCGTTCTCCGGTTTCTGAATGGTGATGAAACCGCGATTTCGCGCTATTTCGACCGCAACCGCGAACGCAAAGGTTATCAGGCGCTCAGCGAGGGGATGATCGCTTTGGCAGCCGGTGAAGGCCGCATTGCGATGTCGCGTGCGGCCAAGGCCGAAAAGTTCTTGGCGCGTCCTGAACTGACAACCCTGATCACCGCACAGGCGGCAGAGATGGCAGGCGATACGAAAAAGGCGACGGCGGCCTACAAGATGCTGCTTTCGGATGACAAGACCCGCTTCATCGGCGTGCGCGGTCTGATGCAACAGAAGATTGTCGAAGGCGATACGGCGACCGCGCTGAAGCTGGCCGAAAAGGCCTTTGCGCTGAAACCTCGTCATGCCGATACGCAGGATATCCTGCTGAAACTGCAGGCCGATCAGGCCGATTGGAAGGGCGCACGCGCAACCCTTGGGGCCAAGCTGAAATCAGGCACACTGCCGCGCGATGTGCACCGTCGCCGCGACGCCGTTCTGGCTCTGCAAGAGGCGCGCACGGTGATCGACGACGCCTCAAGCATCGAAGCGCGCGAGGCGGCGATCGAGGCCAACCGGCTGTCGCCCGACCTGATTCCCGCTGCCGCGATGGCCGCACGCAGCTATATTGCCAAGGGCGACGCCCGCAATGCGACGCGGGTGCTGAAAAAGGCCTGGTCCGCGCGCCCGCACCCCGATCTTGCGGCTGCCTTTGCCGAGATTGTGCCGGACGAGACACCCTCCGCCCGGCTGAAGCGGTTCAAGGTTCTGACGGGCGTGAACCCGGGAGATGCCGAGACAAAACTCTTGCTGGCCGAGTTGAACATCGGTGCCGAAGATTTTCCTGCTGCCCGCCGGGCCTTGGGTGACCTTGCCACGTCGCACCCGAACTCGCGTTCGCTGGCGATCATGGCGGCGATTGAACGGGGCGAAGGCGCCGATGATGCCGTGGTGCGCGGCTGGCTGGCACGGGCGCTGACAGCGCCCCGTGGCCCGCAATGGTGCTGTGATAAATGTCAGGCGATCCACGCCAACTGGGGCCCGATCTGTGACAATTGCGGCGGGTTCGATACTCTAAGCTGGCGTGAACCGTCCGAGGGAGCCGGCCCCAGCCCCACCGGAACAGAACTGCTTCCGCTGATCGTAGGCACACCAATCACGCCTGTCTCGCAAGATGAGATCGTCGACATCATCGACGCCGAAACTGCCGACAAACCCGCGAATTAGCACGACATATGCCGAGGGGTCGGTGCGACATGCTGCGCACAAGGCCGCTGAAGCTCGGCCGGTAGGGCGCGTAATTCGTGATGATCGAGAATGATCTATAAACTACTTGAAATCATTTGTTTTTTCGAAATCGCGCATCCCTTTCACAAGGATGTCACAGGGTCTACGGTTTGTGAGAATTCATAAGGTTGATCGCAACGCGCAGCTTGGTGCGGAGGTAAGAATTGCGCGCGATGGCAACCGCGTTTTCCTGTGCAATTTTGTGAAGACGATTGAACAATGCGAAGAGTGGGGCCAAATCCAACCCGAAGCGAAGGACCGTCCCCATTGCCGGGTCGCGCTTTGAATAGCGCTTGCCGTTCGGGCTATTGACGCGGGTGAGCAAACCAGTTTCGACAAGGTCAGCCAGATGCCTACGAAGCGTACGGTCGGATATCCCGTTCCTCCGCATGACGAGTGTCGCATTTGACGCAAACACGAGGTCATGAGTGCGGTTCGGCGGAAGACAGGACAACAATGCGTCCAATGTTGCGATGACAGGCGGTCCGATTTGCAGTTCTGAAGCAGCACCGTGGACCGTGTCGTTCAACGTGAAACGATCCGGCTTTGCATTGTCCGCGGACAATGGTTCTGTAGTCCGCGCACAGATCGGCGCGGAAGCGTTTTTGAAACTCATGCTTTTTCACGGTAAACCAAGGGTGTTTGCCCAGACCAAACAAGGGTGTTTGCCCAGACCAAAGTCGAGCAGTTTGCCTGATTAGGTCAAAAAGATACAGGACAACCGAATCGGTTGCCTTGACTGATGGGAGAAGCCGTTAAATCTGTCGATGCTAAGCAACAGATTGGGCTCTCCGAGGGTGACCTTGGGGGGCTCTTTTGTTTCCTGTGGCTGCTTATGTGTTCCCTTGTTGTTGCGTTGCTGAATCCAAGTCAGTCGGACGGATTTTCCGACTTCCAAGCCTCATAGAGGCGTAGGATTTCGAATTCCGCGTTCTCGCGCATCCATTCCATAAAGCCAGGGGACTCGTCCTTGGCGATGCGAATGGTAACTGCGCGCGCAGTAGATTTTACCTCGACTATCTTTAGGCCGCTGTTGTCGGTTACGGGCAGGGCTGGGCGCCCACCTGGGCCGGTAGGGGCCTCTGTAATTTCTCTCGTCACAGCCTCTTGTAGCCGCGCGAACCGATCATCGGATGGCATTTCTGCGATCCCGGCACCCAAGCTGTTGGAAAGCATCGTAAGATCAACAGAGTGGTTCCGTGCCGCGTCTGCCATTTCTTCCCAACGCCTGCGTCCGACGCCATGTGCGGCACCAACAAACCGGATGACTTCTGCCGGGATCGTTCTGGCCACCTTTGTCATGCGGGAAAGCATCGGCTTATCTATGGCCAAGGCATCCAGAATGATTGTCGGTTCATAACCGGCATCCGCGAGCTCATTTACGAAGACCGCTTTTTCGATGAAACTCGGGTCAAGATGTAGGCTGTTCTCCTGTCCTTGTGCAACAATGGCCTGCTCGCCCGTCAAAGTTCGGACCAGCGCTTTCGCCGGAAGGCCGGCTAGCTTCAGCGCACGGAGGCGCCGCCTGCCGTATACGATGCGATAACGACCTGGGGCGTCAGGCAGCGGGCGAACCATGATTGGGACTTGCTGGCCGTGCAGGCGAATGCTTTCCGAAAGCTCAGCCACGTCTGCATCCGAAATAGCGAGGCGGTCCCTTGGACCATCGTCGTCAATCAAAGCCGGGTCGAGATCCTTCACCGCATTGTAAGACAGGTCGCGCAATGTCGATTTCACACCTGACATTGCTCCAGTGTTCGGAAAGCGCGGCCGGGAGTCAGCGGAGTTGGGCTCTGTTTCTTCAGTAGGAGGTGGCAGTGGCTGAAAGATGCTACGACGTGCCGTCAGGTGGTTCTCCGTCCCCAGGCATGCTGGATGATTTTTTCGAACTCGTCTGCCATGCCGTTCACGCTTTCCAGAATGCGGTCGAGCGTTTTGCGTACGACCTGGTTTGGGTCGAGTTCGTAAATCGTCTGTTGCGTCATACCAGCGTCAGAAATCGCGGTGGATCTGAGCATTGGAGTGGTTAGCACCTGATCCAAAAGGGTCGAACGCAGAAAGCCCGCCATCTGGGCTTGCGGCACATCAGTTGGTTCATATCGTGCGATGAGGAACTTGAGAAACTTCCAATCTGTCGGACCGGTGGATTCCTCCAATGTGTGGACAGTTTCTCCTGCCATTTCAAGGAATTGCGCCATAGACGCCACGTCCAGCATGCTTGGGACGACAGTGATCAGCAAACCAGTGGACGCCAAAAAAGACGACATAATAGTAAAGCCAACCTGTGGTGGGCAATCAATAATGACGAGGTCGTACTTGTCTTCCACCTCGTCCAGCGCGATCGCAAGACGTTAGGTGAAGGGCGGCTCGATGCGGTGCTGGAGCGCATAAGCACTTTCAGTTTCATATTCTGAAAGCAGTAAGCCCGCGGGCACGAGGTCCAGATTGTGAAAGTAGGTTTTGCGGATCACTTGGCTGAGGGGCACGGGGTCCTCATAGCGAAGTGCGTCGTAGATTGTCCCTGTCTCAGCGAATTCGATTTAGGTGCGGTATCCGAACATAGTCGTCAAACTCGCCTGTGGGTCCATGTCGACCGCAAGGACACGGTCGCCGCGCAATGCATACCGCTGCGCAAGATGGATGGCCGTGGTGGTTTTGCTTGAACCGCCCTTGAAATTGACGATCGAAATGACTTGAAGGCCATCACCGTCGCGTCGCCCGGGAAGGTAGGTCTCGCCGTTGCGACTAGTACGAGCCATTACGCGCCGGATCTGATCGATTTCCTCCGTTGAGTTGAGGCGTCGGCCATCCGTTTCTACGTCTGGAAAATCCCCATCCTGATGGCGTGTTCTGATGTTTGACATCGAGATGCCGGTCAGTTCTGATACCTCGGCGGGGTGGAACTTGCGCAAGGTTTTGCAAACTTATTGGACATAAAACTGGTTCACGCGAAGCGGCGCTGCTTCTCTGCTATGCTCGCCAAAAGCGCCGTCGCGGGGTAGGCTGCCGGAAGGTCAAAACGTCGTGCCGATCCCCCCGGACCCCTGCCTGTGCTTCCCACGCTTCCGGGCGGGATCGTGTCCGCGCCGACTGAAAGCCTTGAGGCGGCAGCGTTCCGGTCGGGCGCGGCGCTGGCGCACCTGAGCCTTGTGGACGCGATCAACGGCGTGCCACTGGCGCTTTGGCGTGATCGGCTGCACTGGCCACAGCGGTGCTCTGCGCGGGGTTTGCGGGGCGCCGTGAAGATGCGAATGCGATGCGCAATGCGCCGCATCTGTCGCGCCCCGGCGACAATCCCGGTCCGGCGGGAAATGTTCTACGACAATGGGCGCGGGCGGTGGCGCGGCCGATCTCGGTGGCGGGGCTGGCCAAGGCGCTTGAGGGCGTGACACCCGAGCAGATCGCCCTGTGCCTTGACGCCGTGGGCCCGACGCCGGTGGACCGCGCAGCACTGGTGATCGAGGCGGTGCTGGAAGACAACCCCCGTGCCGAGACCGGGGCCCTGATACTGGCCGATGCGGTGCTGGCCAAAGGCATTGGACAGGATAATCTGCTGCCGTTGCTGTCTTTGGCCCAGAAACCGCGTGATCTGCGTCTGTGTGGCGACGATCTGCGTCTGGCATGCCACAGGGCTGTCGCGACCGGGGCCCGGCAGGCGCCGCCAATGGCGGGCGATCTGGCGCAGGCGGCCGCGCGGCTTCGGGCGGTGGCCCCGAAGCTGCGGGCCAAGGGGGCGGCGCGGGCCGTCGATCTTTTCCTGTCGCGTGATGCGCTTTCGCCTGCGGCTCTTTCCAGGGATATGCCGGGCAGATTGTCCGACCGTGCCGCGCGGAGGTTGTGCGACCGGCTGCTGGACCTGGGCGTCGTGCGCGAATTGACCGGGCGGGACACGTTCCGGCTTTACGGCGTTTGACCATGGCGGGGCACAACGAGCCGCAACTGGACCGCGAACTGGCTGACCTGCCAGCCGATCTGCGCTGGCGCGATTGGATGCGCCGGACCGAGGCGGTGTTGTTTGCCAGCGCCACGCCGGTTGCGCGCGACAATCTGGCACGGGTCGTGGGGCAGGGGACGTCGGTCGATCTTTTGATCGAGGATCTGGCGGCGGAACTGAAGGACCGCCCTCACGAAGTGGCTCGGATCGCTTCCGCCTGATTATTGCGCACCAAGCCCGTCTATGCCGCAGTCATCCGCACCGCGGCGGATGTGGGGGGCAGGCGCTGAACCTGTCGGATTTCGATCTGGCGGTGCTGGCGGCCATTGCCTTTCACCAGCCTATCAGCCGCGACGGGCTGCGCGACATATTCGGCAAAGACATTAGCCGCGACGTGATCGGGCGACTGGCCGACCGCGACCTGATCGGAACCGGCCCCCGAGAGCCAAAGCGTGGCGCGCCTTATACATTCGTCACCACCGACGCTTTTCTGGCCTCCTTCGGCATGGAAACCCTGCGCGACCTGCCGGATGCCGAGCAATTGGATGAAGCCGGGTTGTCGGGCTAACCGGCAGGCCTTGCCACCGAGGCAGAAATCAATCGACCCGAATTGAGCCGGAGTGACTATTTGCGCCGATAGGTGCGGCCCTTGACACCGGGGGATTGTTTTCAGGGCGCTTCAGCGCGCCTATTTTGGCAGAATACCAGTGATCTTTCCGATTCCATGGATCAGACGAGTGCCAAATCCTTTAGACGCGGTTTCCGGATCGGTAAGTTCGTTTTCGACCAGTATGCTTTCATCCTTTGACAGGTTGCGGGCCGAAAGAGGGACAAGGCTTCGCTCCCGATCTGAAATCAACGTGTCAATCGTGTCTGTCAGCCTTCCCGATGCATGCGCCAGCGCCAGCCGGAACTGGTCGCGCGAAACAGCAAGATGTTCGCAGATCAGATCATCACGAATGTCCGTAATCGCGCGTCGTGCGGCGGTTTCGTCTTTGGCATTTACCGCGTCCACGACAAGATCGCATTCCGTGTCAAACCCCATCGAGCGGTTGTTGAGGTTCGACGATCCGACGCGCAGGAACCGGTTGTCCGATACGGTGACCTTTGCATGAACGTAAATCGGGTTCCGGCCTGCTGTGACAGGAAAATAGATGCGGAAACGATCAAACCTGTCAGCCGACCGGATCAGGTTAATCAGTTTTGTGCGCGCGCTGTCCATTGCCTTCGCTTCCAGCCAGCCATCCGCAGTTTCAGGCATCACGATCACGATTTCGGGCCCCTGAGGGTCGCGCAGCCGTTCGGCAAGCGCTTCGGCAATGCGGCGAGAGGCAAAATACTGCGTCTCGAAATACAGCGTCTGCCGGGCTTCGGCGATCAACGTCAGATAAAGGTTTTCGATCTCGCGTATTTCCGGATTGTCTTGCCACTCAGGAAAAGTCCGTGAAATCGCAATGTCTACGTCAGTCAGGCCCGGTTCAAGGTTTGTCGGCCAAAGGTCCGACGTGTGATCCGCCGGTGGCAGCTTTTCTTCGGTCGCACGCTCCCATCGGTCGCGGACAAGATTGCCGATTGCCAGTGCAACAGGGCCGTCAACGGCTGTGGTCACGTCATGCCAAGCCGGGGCTATACCACCGCCCGGCAGGGTGCGGCGCGGATCGTCGTCGAGATGGTCGCGCGTATCCCACCGACCCGCCGTCATGTCGATTCCGCCGCAAAACGCAACGCTGTCGTCGATCAGGATGATCTTGGCGTGATGTGTGGCACCCGGGGGATGGGCGGCGTCCAGTCGCAGGATCAGTCTGTCATCGGTGAGCCAATCCTTTACAATCAACGGCAGGCCACCCCGGAAGGCCGATTCAATAGCGGCAAGATCCCATCGGAGCAGGCGTATTTCCAGTGCGTCATTGCGTGCGACAAGCCATGACAGAAAATCACCCAGCTTGTTTGGCCCTTCGATTGTGCCGTCTTCCGGCTCAAAACCGATCCTTGTGTCAAAATCCCATCCAACAAGGAAAATCGTGTTGCGTGCCTTCAGCATGACCTCTTTTGCTGCCTTGAAATAATCGGCAGCATCGACGATCACCCGCAACCTGTCTGCACGCGCAATCTGCCAGCAGTTGTCAGCAGGCGTTAGAACAGATTTTCTGGTCTGGCTGGTTCGCGCCATTCAAGGGTCCTGACCGGTCATTCAGCCAACAGCATCGCATATCCTGACCGTGGACTAAAACAGCTATTTGCGTGGCGCAGCAATCGGCGCGTCGCGAATTTGGTCCTGCCGGCACGATGCCCGGACCCCCAACAAATCGCAACCGGGCACCCTGACCGAAGGGACCCCTCGCCGCATCAGGGAACCCACGCCGCGCTGTTGCGTTAACGCCCGAAAAGGAGCGCGATTTTGCAGGTCACAACATTCTCGGAACTGACGATTGACGGTAAATTGTCGCTTGGCCACGGTCGGTCGTCAAAGGACCTGTTCAACTTTTACGGCCCGGAACTTGCGCATTGGTTTCATGCGCAGCGCGCGGCACATGACGCGATCATGGTCGGGGCCGGAACTGTGCGCGCCGACAATCCCGAACTGACCGTTCGTAATGCACCCGGACGCAACCCGCTTCGCGTCATCCCGCTTGGCCTTATTCCCTTGCCGCAGGAAAGCACCATTCTGAACGACGGAATTGCGACGCTTCTGGCTGTGCCAGCCCGCCATGACCATCGCTACACCGCGCCGTCGGTCGAAAGCGTTGAATGTGGCGAGGCCCGCGTCGATCTGCGCAAGCTGCTGGATATACTGTCAAACCGAGGTGTTAAAACCCTGATGGTCGAGGGTGGCAGCCGGTTGCTGCATTCGTTCTTTCGCGAAGACCTGGTTGATCGCATTGTCATCAAGCACATACCCGTGGTCGCAGGCGATCCGCGCGCCCCGAGCTATCTGGACGGAGCGCAAATGGCGCTTTCCGAATGGAAGGTCACTGACTGGCAGTGCATCGGCGATGTTGGTGTTGCGACCTATGCCAGAAAGTCGGTTCGCGACAGTCAGATGGCAGCATGATTTCCGATCAGGCGCTGGAAGAACGGAGTTATCAGCTTGCCGCAAGCGCGCCGACGCTGGCGGTTTACGACATGCGCATGGATGGCGGCGAACTGGACGGCGCGCCGGAACGGGCGCTGCATGCCAGACATCAGGCGTTGTTGCGGTCTTATCAGGGGCGATATGTCCTGTTGCCAAGCGTTGCCCCTGACGGCAACATTGTCGACCAACTTATGCGCCGCTACGACCCGCGCAGCATGCTTGCTCTGGATGCAATGCGCGCCGATCTGGAGGATGAGCTGATCGGCCCGCTTTTCGCAGCGGCGGCACATGAAGCGGCACGAACCGATGCGCGGACCTATGTCGAGGCGCTGTTGCCCACAATTCGCAGCGCGCCACCGTCCGCTTTTCTGGCCTACCTCGACGCTTCGGCGTTTCGCGAGCATCATTACCGGAATTTCCTGATTCAGTCGTCGGCCGATCTTCTGGCCGAGGCGTCTGCGTCTGCCCTAGGCATCATCGGGGAGTTCGGTGCGCCGCAATCTGCGCTTTTCCGCATTCTGATTGATGAATTCGGGTACGGTGAACACTCTAAAAAGCATTCGCAATTGTTCCGCAAAACTCTTTCAGGCTTTGGTCTTGATACGGAATACAACGCCTATTGGCCGCTGTGGGATACCCCGGCATTGAACATTCACAACACGATCCACTGCATATTCCAAAGCCCGCGCCACTTTTTCAAGCAGGTCGGATTTCTTCTGTTTGCCGAAACGGCCTACCAGCATTCCACGGGCGAGCATTTTCGCCACCTCAAAAAGCACCACCCCGGTGTGGATGGCACCTATTTTGGCGAGCATGCGCATATCGACATTCACCACACGCGCATGGTCATTGACGAGGTGGTCATCCCTCTGGTCGAAAAGTTCGGCCCGCAGGCAGGCCAGGAAATTGTGTTGGGTGCGCAAGCCACACGCGCAGTTTTCAGTGCGGGCGACGCGCATATGCTGGCGCTGTCACAGGCCTTTGACCGCGCCGTGGATGCCGGAAAGGCGCAATACGGGATGCCGGCCCAAATTCCGGACGGGCGGGCGATCACCCCCGGACGTGCAGCCTTGGCGCAGGGACCATTCCAGATCGGTGGGCTTGGCCGGATTACCGATCCGGCAGCCTTCGCTGCGTTTCCGACAGGGGCGATAGGCCGGATGGATGCCGTGAATGATTGAAACGGCGCGTCAGTGCAGTTGGATCGGGCGGGATCTTCCGCCGATCCGGCGCGAGGGCCGCGACTATTTCATCGTCGGGCATAAAGGGGTGCTTTATCTGGTTCACAATCACTGCCCGCATCGCGGTGGCGCCTTGAAATTCGGTTATGTCGACGGTGAGGACCGCATCGTTTGCCCGCTGCACCATAACTCCTATTCCATCGAGCGGTTGATTGCGCGGCCAACGACCCTCAGGCTGGATGAACAATCTGTCGCCGGGGTGAAAGCATGACATTCGGCGCAAGCGTGCTGCACGAAGGTGGGCAGATGAAGCTGGCAAATCTGGTCACGCTGGCCCGGTTGGTGTCGATTCTGCCCATCGTGGTGTTGCTGGCGTTTGCCCATCCGCGAATGGCAGTTGCCGTGTATATTGTGGCGGCACTGACCGATATGGTGGATGGCTGGCTGGCGCGACGTTACGCGCAGGCGTCCGACTTTGGCGCGCGCTTTGACGGCATTGTCGATAACCTCTTTTCGTTGGCGACGTTTCCGTTTTTGCTGCTTGCCTTTCCCGGTGTTGGCGGCCGCCACCCGATGGCGCTTTTCGTCCTGTTTGCCGTCCCGCTCTTGTACCTTGTGGTTGCCAGACTGTGGACCGGATCGTTGATGATGTTTCATTTCCTATCGGCCAAGCTGGGAGCGCTGTTTCTCTTTGCCCTGTGGCCTGCCATGCTGATCACCGGTTGGGAGGGGCTTTTGCCGCTGACCGCCTGCATCATCGGCGCAAGCCGTCTGGAACAACTGCTTTTCATCTGGCGCGGCGGCACCGATCAGGATGCCCCGCATGGTTTCGTGACACTGCCGCGCGCGTGAATACCGGCGAAAAGAGGGCGGCCGGTTTTTATTTCTGCTGACGAACGGCAGACCTGCGTGCCCAGTCAATCGAAAGCCACAGGGCGGCAAGCGCAAACGGAATGATGAACCGAACAAGCCGGTAGACCAGCAAGGCAGCCAGCACCTGCGGTGTTGCGCGAAGCCCTGTCAGAAGAAGAAGCGACGCTTCAAACGCCCCAAGCCCGCCCGGTGAATGACTGATCAGCCCGACACTGACTGCAATGGCATAGGCGAAAAAGAATGGCGCAAATGTCAGACCGGCAGCTTCCGGCAACACCACATAAAGGGCACCTGCGGCCAGCCCAACTTCGGCCAGCGCAACAAGAGTCTGCGCCAAAGCGACCCATAACGTCGGGAAGACAAGGGTAAACGTGCGAATGCGCACTATCCTTCGGCCGGTCCCGATAAAGATCAGAACGACAATCATGCCTGCTGCCAATGCCGCGCCCAGCCAGCGCAAACCCACCGGGGCGACATCGAACAAGCGCGCCGTATTGCCGGGGTCGAACAGCAAGACTCCGGCAATCACCCCCGTCACTGCCAGCCAGAAGGCCGCCCATGACATCGCCATCGCATTGGTCAGCGCGCCCAGATCAACGCCCCGTTCACGGTAGATCGGAAACCGGACCGCACCCCCCGTCAAAATGGCAAAGCCCAGCAGGTTCGAGATGCCGTAAGCCTTTACACCGGTCGCCCAGGCAAATCCGTCGCCAACCAGACCCGGCGCTGCCACCCGCAAGGCCAGAATGTCGTAACACCCCATCGCGGCCATGCCCGCCAGACCAAGTGCAAGCGATTTCCAGAACACCGATGGTTCTGTCGCCCACACGGCGTCTGACACGGCGGCGACGTCAATCTGGCCAAGTGCAAGAAGTGCAACGACAACAATCACGCCAAGAAACAGGCCGCTGATACGCATTGCAACTCCGGTTTGGTGAACAGCTTTGGCCGTTGTTCTGAATGGACATCTTCAGATCCTTCGCCCGATAACGTTCTTCACCGTCTTCCGGTTCATCGTCAGGCCATCTACGATGTTTTACCGCTGAATATTGTTGTTGTAACGCCGCGTGAACCGCTTCGCCGCGTCTGAGCGACCTGCGCCAGCACCGCGACCCGCTCGGGCGTTCGCCCCGTGGTTCAGACATCGCGGCTCAGGGCTTTGTTTTGTTGAAGCCAGCAATGGAACCTTCCGCAACAGGATTGCGTTACAGATCAGAACGCCCGACGACGAGGAATTTTCCAATGATACTGTCCAATCGCACCATCAGAACGGTGATCATCCCGTCTGCTGGCAAAGGCACGCGGATGTTGCCGGTGACCCGGGCTGCGGCCAAGGAACTTCTTCCCGTGTATGATCGCCCAGTCATGCAACTTGCCGTAGAAGAGGCTATTGCCGCTGGCGCTGAACGGATCATCATAGTTATCAGCAAGGAAAAGGCATCCATCCGCAAGTTTGTCAGTGATGCCCTGAACGCCGATGATGCGATGAACGCCTCGGGCGGGGCGATGCCGGAAATCGTTTACGTCACGCAGGATGAACCTCAGGGGCTGGGCCATGCAGTGCTGTGCTGCAACGGGCTGACTCTGCCAGGCCCGTTCGCCGTGATCTTGCCCGACGATGTTATTCTGGGCCGCAGTTGTCTGCCCGAAATGGTGGCAAGCTACGCCGGCGGGCACATGATCGCGGCCATGGATGTTGCGCAAAAGGATGTCTCGAAATACGGTATATTCGTGGTACGCGGGTCTTCAGAAGGTACTTCCGTTTCGGCTGTGGGCATGGTTGAAAAGCCGCCGCTTGATCGGGCACCATCATCGCTTGCCGCGGTTGGGCGTTACATTCTGTCGCCGATGATCTTTGAAATTCTGAGCCATACTCCGAAAGGCGCTGGCGCAGAATTGCAATTGACCGATGCCATTGAGGTGGCGTCACGGTCTGTGGCGCTGACCGCATTCCGGTTTTCCGGGGCGCGCTATGACTGCGGAAATCTTGACGGTCTGCTCGCGGCGTCGAACGCCCGTCAGGCGGCTGTCAAGGCGTGCAATGTCGCGGCAACGTTTACGCACAAGCGCCCAGCCTCTCTGTCCGGAACAGCGGCAAGAGCCAATGGTCCCGATTGTGCGGAACAGGGCGCCCGGCGCGCATCCTAAGGCTTGCGCCGCAGCCATTGCACCGACGCGATGCGAACCACAGTGGAGTTGCCCGTCGCCCTGACGGTGCGGACTCTGGGCATTTTGCCAATGTCATAACTTGAAAGGAGAAACCAATGGATTGGATTCAGATTGAAACCAAATGGGCTGCAATGGCGTGTCGCGTTCGTGCTGACGTACAGTTTGCACGGGTTGACAGAGCCACGGCGTTGCCTGACCGCATGTTCAAGACAAACCCCGGCAGAAACATCGTGGCCGACCGGACTGTTACCGATGGCGCACAGAACGCGCAAGCGGGCGACGCCGAGTTGACCATTTGAACCTGAAAGGCCTCTTTACCAAGGCATCCCGGCTTTTGCCCCGGTTTTCTGACGGCCCCGAACTGGGCGTGTGGAAAGACACGTCACCGGTCAGAGCCGATCTTTTCGGCACCGAGCGGCTTGAACACCACGCACAGACACTGGCCGCCGCGCAAGCCGTGTCTGCGGGAGTCACGCACCGGGTGCCGAGGCTGGACCGGCGCGTCAAAGACAATGCGGCGGTTCTGCTTGGTGGCTACCGGACCTGTGCGCAGGCGCTGGAAGCCGGTCAGACGATTGCGCCCGCCGCCGAATGGCTGTTGGACAATTTCCATCTGGTTGAGGAGCAACTGCGCCAGATCCGCGAAGATCTGCCGCCGGGCTATTACCGCCAGTTGCCGAAACTGGCGGACGGGCCTTTTGCAGGCTATCCGCGCGTGCTGGGCATTGCATGGGCCTATATCGCCCATACCGACAGCCTGATTTCCGGCAAAGTTCTTAGCCGTTATGTCAGCGCCTATCAGCAGGTTCAGCCCCTGATGATCGGTGAGTTGTGGGCAGTGGCAATCACCCTGCGCGTCGTGCTGATTGAAAACATGCGCCGCCTGACGCTTCAGATCATTGAAGGCCATGCGCAGCGCCGTCATGCCGATGAAATCGTCAACGCTGTTTTTGCCGCTGATCAGAGCGCCGGACAGTCGCATCTGTCGATGATGCAGAAAATGGTAAGCGGCTACGAAAAAGAGCCTTTGCCCGAAATTGTCGCGGCCCAGATCGCCCAGCGTCTGCGCGGGTTTGATCCGGCGCAGACGCCGCTTTTTGCGTGGCTTGAAGACCGGCTGATCCGGCAGGGCACCTCGATAGAGGAGGTGGTGGCCAACGCACAGCTCCGGCTTGCGGCTTCAAACGTGACGATGCGCAACATCGTGACGTCGATGCGGCTGATATCCGAAATGGATTGGGCCGATTTCTTTGAAGAAGTCAGCCCGGTTGATGCGCGCATGCGGGGCGCGTCGGGGTTTTCCGACATGGATTTCGCCACGCGCAACCGCTACCGCACAGCGATAGAGGTGATTGCGCGCCGCACCGCGCATACCGAAATCGACGTGGCCGGGGCATCGCTGGACATGGCCGTGCAGGGCGATAGCCCGCACACCCGCGAACCGGGGTACTGGTTGATTGACGAAGGGCGGCCTGCGCTTGAGGCCCGGTTGGGTTTCACACCGTCGTTCCGTCTGCGCGCATACCGCGCCATCGGCCAGCTTGGTCTGCCGGGGTATCTGGCCGCAATTGCCGCACTGTCGGTGCTGATCCTTGGCTTCGGGCTGTCGCTGGCATCGGTTGCGGGGGCAGGGGCTCTGTCTTTGGTGCTGCTGGCGATCACCGGCGTTGCGATTGCGGCCGAGGTCGGCACGGCGATTGTAAACCTGATCATCACGCGGTCGGTGACGCCGATGGCGCTGCCCGGGCTGGATCTGTCAAAAGGCATCCCGCCTGATCTGCGCACGGTGATCGCGGTGCCGGTGTTGCTTTATGACATCAACGATTTGCACGCACATATCGAACGGCTGGAAGTGCATCATCTGTCCACCACGGGCGGCGCGCTGCATTTTGCGCTGCTGTCTGATGCCGTCGATGCCTCATCCGAGGTGACGGCCGGGGATGAGGCGCTGATCGAAGCTGCCCTGACGGCGATTGTCGATCTGAACCGGCGCTATCCGTCGGATCATGGTCCGCTTTTCCATTTCCTGCACCGCCGCCGGTTGTGGAACCCGCGCGAAGGCGTCTGGATGGGGTGGGAGCGCAAGCGCGGCAAACTGGTAGAGTTGAACCGCCTTTTGCGCGGTGCCACCGACACCAGTTTCGGCACGATCAGCAGCCCTTTGCCGCAGGGTGTGCGGTATGTCATCACGCTGGATGCCGACACGCGCCTTTTGCACGGCACCGTGCGCCAGATGGTTGCCAAGATGGCGCATCCGTTGAACCAGCCGGTGTTCGAGCCCGCGTCGCGCCGGGTGGCGCGGGGCTATGGCATCTTGCAGCCGCGCGTGACCGCTGATCTGCCGACGGGAAAAGACGGGTCCATCTATCAGCGTATCTTTTCCAGCCCCGGTGGAATTGATCCCTATGTCATGGCGACGTCCGATCTGTATCAGGATATGTTCGGTGAGGGGTCATTCACCGGCAAGGGCATCTATGATGTCGATGCATTCCAGACAGCCCTTGAGGGTCGCGTTCCCGACAACACAATGCTGAGCCACGATCTGTTTGAGGGCGTTTTTGCCCGCGCGGCACTGGCCACTGATATCGAAGTGGTCGAGGATTTCCCGACCCGGTATGACGTGGATACCCTCCGCCGTCATCGGTGGGTCAGGGGGGACTGGCAGCTTTTGCCGTGGGTTTACGGGACCACAGGCGCTGGTGCTGGCGGCCTTCCGGCCTTGGGCCGGTGGAAGATGATCGACAATCTGCGCCGATCGCTTCTGGCACCGATGGCAATGATCACGCTGTTTGCCGGCTGGACGATGCAGCCGGGTGTGGCGCTGATCTGGACATCGCTGATCCTGATCCTGCTGGCCGTACCGCGCCTGCTGTCGCTTCCCTTCGGTCTGGTGCCTGAGCGGCGGGGCGTCACGCCGCGCAGCCATTTTGCGGCTTTGGGCAATGACGTTCTGACGGCACTTGGGCAAATCGCGCTGTCGATCATCCTACTTGCGGATACGGCGGCCTCGATGCTGGATGCGATTGCGCGTACGATCTGGCGGCTTGGCGTCTCGCACCGGCATATGCTGGAATGGGTTACCGCAGCCCATGCCCGGGGCAGCGCCAGGCCATCGCTGTCAATGCAATACTGGCGAATGGCACCGGGCGTGATCCTTGGGCTGGGGGTGTGCGGAGTGGCTGCGGCGGTTCATCCGGTGCTGGTGCCGTGGCTGGTGCCCTTTGCGCTGGCGTGGGTGGCGGCACCGGGGCTGGCCCGCGTGATCAGCCTGCCACGGCTTGCCAGACCTGTGCCGCCCCTGACGCAGGATCAGGCGCGCATGCTGCGTTTGACGGCGCGCCGGACCTGGCGGTTTTTCGAGACGTTTGTGACCGCGCAAGAGAATTTTCTGCCGCCCGACAACTTTCAGGAAACACCAAAGCCCGCCGTCGCCAACCGCACGTCGCCCACCAACATCGGCCTTTATCTGTTGTCGACGGTTGTGGCGCGCGACATGGGCTGGATCGGGCAGCGCGCCGCACTCCAACGGATGAAGGATACCTTGCAGACCCTTCAGCGGATGCCCCGTTACCGTGGCCACATCTACAATTGGCACGATACGCGTGATCTGCGTGTGCTGAATCCGCCCTATATCTCGACCGTTGACAGCGGCAACTTGGCCGGACACCTGATTGCCGTGGCACAGGCTTGCGAGAAATGGCAAGGCACTCTGGTCGATGATGCCACCATCCGCCAGTCGCTGTTTGACACCACCCGCCTTGCGCAGGAGGCGCTGCGCGAGGCTCCCGACGCCTCCGCCCTTGCCCCAAGGCTGGAGGCCCTTGCTTTTGCAGCCACGACACCGTCAACGGAGCTGACCGACTTGATAGCCCTTGCGAGCGCCGCACATGATGCGGCACTGCTGCTGGTGGGTGATGGGTCAGACTTGGCGTTCTGGACAGGGGTAAGCCACCAAAGCCTGCAAGACCACCTGTCCGATCTGGAAAATCCGACGGATGCTGATATTCTGGCCGACGTTGAAAAGATGGCGCGCGCCAACGCTGTCGGCATGGATTTCGCCTTTCTGCTGGAGCCGGAAAAGAAGCTTTTGTCGATCGGCTTTTCGCTGGATACCAACCGGCTTGATCCGAATTGCTATGATCTTCTGGCGTCCGAGGCGCGGTTGGCCAGCCTGTTTGCGATTGCCAAAGGCGATGTTGATACGCGCCACTGGTTTCGGCTGGGCCGTGCCGCAACGCCGCTCGGTTCGGGATCAGCGCTGATTTCATGGTCGGGCAGCATGTTTGAATACCTGATGCCGTCTTTGGTGATGCGCGCTCCCGTGGGCTCGGTGCTGGAGCAGACAAACCGGCTGGTTGTTCAATGCCAGCAGACCTATGGCGCGGCGCTGGGGATTCCTTGGGGGATTTCAGAGTCTTCCTACAATGCTCGCGATCTGGAGATGACCTATCAGTATTCCAACTTTGGCGTGCCGGGTCTGGGTCTTAAACGGGGACTGAGCGAGAACAGGGTGATCGCGCCCTATGCAACAGGGTTGGCCGCGATGGTTGATCCGGCGGGCGCGGTGCAGAACTATGACAGGCTTGCCGCACTTGGCGCGCAGGGGCGTTACGGCTTTTACGAAGCTGTCGATTTCACTGCCGCGCGTATTCCGGAAAACGAAAGCCACGCGCTTGTGCGCAGTTTCATGGCGCATCATCAGGGCATGACGATCACCAGCATCGCCAATACCTTGCAGAATGGCCGACTGCGCACCCTGTTTCATGCCGAGCCGATGATCCAGAGCGTTGAATTGCTGCTGCATGAACGTGTGCCGCGTGACGTGCCCGCCGCACCGCCGCGCGCCAAGGATGTGCTTGTGGGGGCGGCGCAAATCACCGATGCACCCATGATGCGCGTGTTTGACGCAGCCGGGCAGGCGGTTCCGACGGCTCATCTGTTGTCGAACGGAAATTACGGCGTGATGCTGACCGCGACGGGCGAGGGGTTCAGCCGCTGGCGCGATCTGGCGATCACCCGCTGGCGGTCCGAGGCGACAGAGGCCGCCCTTGGATCGTTCATCTTCGTGCGCGATACGGCTTCGGGAAAGCTGTGGTCTGCCGGGGCTCAGCCGCTGCACACCGACGCCGCTCCGCACCGGGCCGTGTTCAGCGAGCATCATGCGGCGTTCACCCATCAGGCATCGAACTTCACCACGCTGACCGAGGTTGTCGTTTCGGCGGAGGATGATGCCGAAGCGCGGCGCGTAACGCTGACCAACACCGGCAGCGTTGCGCGTGAAATGGATGTTACCTCTTACGCCGAACTGGTGCTGGCCCCGCCCTCGGCCGATCAGGCGCATCCGGCGTTTTCCAAGATGTTCGTTGTGACGGACTATTTGCCTGAACTGGGGGTGATCATCGCCACCCGTCGCCGCCGCTCGTCCAGCGACCCAGAGGTGTGGGCCGCACATATCGCCGTGGTCGAAGGGCCTGAGACAGGGCCGATCCAGATCGAAACTGACCGCGCAAAATTCATCGGGCGCGGGCGTAGTCTTGCAGGAGGGGCGATGACGCAAGCGCCGCTTTCCGGCACCACGGGCACGGTGCTGGACCCGATCTTTTCAATCCGCCGCCGGGTCAGCGTGCCAGCCGGCGGCGTCACCCGTGTGACGTTCTGGACCATGCTCGCCGCATCGCCGGAGGCTCTGCTTGATCTGGTTGACCGGCACCGCGACCCGTCGGCCTTTGCGCGCGCGGCCACCCTGTCATGGACTCAGGCGCAGGTGCAACTGCGCCATCTTGGGATCAGCCATGCCGATGCTGCCGATTTTCAGGCCTTGGGCGGCATGATCATGCGGCATGACCACCGACTGCGTGCATCAAGCGCTCAGATCACCGCCGGTGCCGCGCCGCAATCGGCGCTTTGGGCGCAGGGTATCTCGGGCGATCTGCCGATCGTGCTGGTGCAGATCGACGATGCGCAGGACATCGCGGTTCTGACCCAGATCATTGCCGCGCATGAATACTGGGGCATGCGGCAGCTTGCGGTGGATCTGGTCATTCTGAACGACAGGATGTCGTCCTATGTGCAGGACCTTCAGATTGCCATCGACAGCGCCGTGCGCGCTGCACAATCCCGCCCACGGGCAACCGGGATTCATGCGCCGATCAAGGGCGCGATCCATACCCTTCGATCCGACATTCTGAACCCCGGTGCACGGGCGCAGCTTTTGTCGGTGGCCCGTCTGGTTCTTGTGGCGGGGCGCGGCACGATCAACCAGCAGATGGCGCAGCTTTCCGCTTTGCCCCCCGTCGCTGCCCCCCGCCTGACCGTGCCTGCGCAAACCCCACCGACCCCGACCTTGCCGGAGCTGGAGTTTTTCAACGGCACAGGCGGGTTTGCGGACGAGGGCCGCGAGTATGTGACGGTGTTGCAGGATGGCCGAACCACACCTGCGCCATGGATCAACGTTATCGCCAACCCGGAGTTCGGGTTTCAGGTTTCGGCCGAAGGCTCGGGGCACATCTGGTCGGAAAACAGCCGCGAAAACCAGATCACGCCATGGTCGAACGATCCTGTCACCGATCCCGCTGGCGAGGCGATCTATCTGCATGATCTGGATACCGATCAGGTCTGGACCCCGACAGCCCTGCCGATCCGGGGGCGCGGCACCTATATTGCCCGCCACGGTTTTGGCTATTCAAGTTTTGCGCATGAAAGCAACGGCATCGCGGCCAGCATGGTGCAATTCGTGCCGCTGGATACGCCGGTCAAGATCACCCGGCTGACGCTGCGCAATACCGGCACAACGGTGCGCAACCTGTCGATCACAGGTTATGCTGACTGGGTTCTGGGCACCTCACGCAGTGCTGCGGCGGCTTACGTGACCACAAAGGCGGATGCGGCTACAGGTGCAATTCTGGCGCAGAACACTTTCAGCACCGCATTTCCGGGCCGCGTTGCTTTTGCCGATCTTGGCGCGGATATCAGCAGTCTGACGGCGGACCGGGCGGAGTTCATCGGCGCGGGTGGCACGCTTGCAGCACCCGCAGGCCTTGACGGCCAGCCTTTTTCTGGCCGAACAGGCCCGGCACTTGACCCCTGCGCCGCACTCCAACGCCGCGTGACAGTGCAGCCTGGTCAGACGGTCGAGATCGTCTTTCAGATCGGGCAGGCCGCCAGCGAAGCGGCTGCCAGTGAGCTGATCCTGCGGATGCGCGCAGCCGATCTGGACGACACGTTGCGCAGGGTGAAACAGCATTGGACAAATCTGCTGACGGCGGTGCAGGTCACCTCGCCCGACCGGGCGATGGATATCATGCTGAACGGCTGGCTTTTGTATCAGACGCTGGCCTGCCGGATCTGGGCGCGGGCCGGGTTCTATCAGGCCAGCGGCGCTTACGGATTTCGCGATCAGTTGCAGGATGGCATGGCGCTGACCTTCAGCCAGCCTGCGATGACACGGGCGCATCTGTTGCGCGCAGCCAGCCGCCAGTTTCCCGAAGGTGACGTGCAGCACTGGTGGCTGCCACATTCCGGGCAAGGCGTGCGCACCCGCATTTCCGATGACCGCGTCTGGCTTGGCTACGGCGTGGCACGCTATGTTGCGGTGTCAGGCGACGCAGCAATTCTGGATGAAGCGGTGCCCTTCCTTCAGGGGCCACAGGTGCCGCCCGGTGCGCATGACGATTTTTTCCAGCCGATCGTTTCGGAAACCACCGCCAGCCTGTTTGAACACTGCGCCCGTGGTCTGGATCAGGCGATTGATCTGACCGGCGAAAACGGCATGCCTCTGATCGGCACCGGTGATTGGAATGACGGGATGAACCGCGTTGGCGAAGGTGGGGCGGGCACCAGTGTCTGGCTGGGCTGGCTGCTGATCGCCACAATCGACATGATGGCCCCGCTTGCCGAAAGCCGTGACCCTGCGCGCGCGGCCCGGTGGCGGCTGCACGCACAGTCCGTGCGTCAGGCAATTGAAACGAGCGGCTGGGATGGCGCATGGTATCGCCGGGGCACGTTTGACGACGGCACGATCCTTGGCTCTGCTGCATCCGAAGAATGCCGGATCGACAGCATTGCGCAATCCTGGGCCGTTCTTTCAGGCGCAGCCGATCCGGAGCGTGCCCGGATGGCAATGGCCTCGATGACGGAACATCTGGTGCGCCCTGATCCCGGTCTGGCGCTGTTGTTCACCCCGCCCTTTGACCGCGCGCCGGATGATCCGGGCTATATCAAGGGCTATCCGCCCGGCCTGCGCGAGAATGGTGGCCAATACAGCCACGCGGCAATGTGGGCCGTTCTGGCGCAGACCCGGTTGGGCAACGGTGATGCGGCGGGCCAGCTTTTTGCCATGCTGAACCCGATCAACCACGCGCTGACACCTGCGGCGGCTGACGTTTACAAAGTGGAACCCTATGTGATTGCCGCCGATGTCTATTCAACCGCTCCCCACGAGGGCCGTGGCGGGTGGACATGGTATACAGGCTCGGCCGGATGGATGTACCGAGCGGGGATCGAGGGCCTGTTGGGCCTGAACCGGGCCGGAACAGATCTTTCGCTGAACCCGTGTTTTCCCAAAGCCTGGCCCCGGCTTTCGGCAACCGTCACCCTGGGCGACGCCCAATTTGCCATCACAATCCTGAATCCGGGGGGCAGCGGCAGTGGCATTGCGGCGGCAGAACTGGACGGCGTAGCACTTGCCGTCGTAAAAGACGGAGTGACCGTGCCGCTGCGGAACGGCGCGCACAAGCTGACGGTCACGTTGGGCGCAGTTGCATGACTGCACTGCACCGACTTGCGTCAGAGCGCCGCCACAATGCACTGAAACAAAGCGGCGAACCTGCATATTGCGCGGGCATTGAACAAGCACCGCGCGCGCAGGTTGGCCACAGCTGGTGACATTTCCTGCGCTGACGGAACCAGATTGCACCCTGAACACTTCTAGTCCGGGACGCCTTTCGCACGGGTGTTGCCGCACCCTTCGGACCCGTTCAGCGCGTAAGGAACCCCTTTGAAAAATCACGGTATTTGTGTCATCCTCAACATCGGATCGGGCAAGCCTGATGCAAAATCAGAACCCGACAATATCCAGGCAGCGTTCGCGTCGCACGGGGCCGAGATCACGCTCAAGGTCATCAGGAAGGGGTCGCGATTGCTGGCTGAAACCCGCAAGGCCGTCGACGAAGGCTACAAGACCATTGTTGCCGCCGGCGGCGATGGCACGATTTGCGGGGTCGCGAGTGTTCTGAACGGTGGGACCATCGCAATGGGCATTCTGCCCTTGGGTACATTCAACTATTTTGCCCGCTCGCTGGACCTGCCGATGGATATTACCGAAGCCGCAGGCGTGATCGTCAAAGACCATTCGATGCCCCTGCGGATCGGGATGGTGAACGACAGCATGTTTCTGAACAACGCGAGCCTGGGGGCCTATCCGGCCATTCTTGCGGCCCGCGAGGATATCTACCGC
The DNA here is from genome assembly GCA_038207585.1 of Rhodobacterales bacterium. Lineage (GTDB taxonomy): Bacteria > Pseudomonadota > Alphaproteobacteria > Rhodobacterales > Rhodobacteraceae > JBBQZP01. The sequence goes on from JBBQZP010000001.1 coordinate 198,436, forward strand.
CGGTGGGGCCGTAGCCGGGCTGCGGCCTATTGGGCGGTCATAAAGACATTGCTGACGGCACGTCGTTCGATGCGACTTCGGCTTACCGTTGACGGTAAAAGCCGCGATGTCCGCGCCCCTCTCGTCTTCGTTGTGAACAATGCGTATCAGTTGGAGCAGATGAATCTGGACGGTGCAGAAAAAATCAAGGCGGGCGAGATGGCGCTGTTCATTGCACCCGATGCCACGCGTTTCGGGATATTGCGTCATGCAGTGGCGGTTGCCACGGGCCTTGCGTCGGTCGAGCGAAACTTTGAACTGGTGGGCGGCCGGGAAATTGACATCCAGAACCTGGACCGGCCCACGCGCGGCAAGCGCACCATCGCCAAGGATGGAGAGCGTGAGCGCATAGCGGGCCCTTACCGGTTTCGTATTGTGCAGGAAGGGCTGCGTGTTCTTGTGCCAGCCGGACGCATAGCCGAGGTGCGATGAGACGGCTTGTCCATTTGTCCGATCTGCACTTCGGGCGCGACCGGGCCGAGGTGCTGGGCCCTTTGACGCAGGCCGTGAATGCGCTGGCACCTGATCTGATCATTATCTCGGGCGATTTCACGCAGCGCGCAACCGAAAAGCAGTTTGCGGCGGCGGCGTCGTTCCTTGCGGCATTGCGCGCCCCGACGCTTAGCGTTCCGGGCAACCATGACGTGCCACTGCACAATCTGTTCGTCCGCATCTTCATGCCTTGGCGGCGGTATAGGCGGTGGATCGACGCCGATCTTCAACCCAGCTTTGAAGACGACGAGATGGTCGTGATCGGGGTGAACACGGTCAATCCGTTCGCATGGCAACGGGGCTGGTTCAGATCACGGGCCATGCGGCGCGCCTGTGCCGCGTTTGGCACATCGACGGGCGCGCGGGCACATATTGTTGTCGCCCACCACCCGTTGGAACATCTGCCGGGAGAGGCGAAATCGCTGATGCGCGGTGCGTCAAAGGGTTTGCGGCGGCTGAGTGATTGTGGTGTTGACGCGGTGCTGTCGGGCCACCTGCACAGTTGGCGCGCCGAACCCTTTGTGCAAACAGAGGGGCGCATGTCCGCGTTGCAAGTGCATGCTGGAACCACGCTTTCCGACCGGCTGCGTGATGAGGTCAACGACTTCAACTTGATCGAGGTAGAGAAGGGCCGACTTACCGTGACCCGCCACGCCTTTGCCGACAGCGCCGCCGGGTTTTCGGCCATGGGCGCTGTTACGTTCCACAAAACACCGGACGGCTGGATATAGCTGTCGGGTCAAGGTGCTGCGGCGACAGGTGCGATTATGGTTTTGGTGGCCAGATAATCCGCCGCCAACATCCAGATGCCGACGGTGGTCAGCACAAGAATGGCAAGGCCGACAAACAGGTGCCATACGGGCGACCTTACGGGCGTTGCAGCCGGACCGGTGCCGTTATGCGTGACCAGCCACATTCCGAACCACGCCCACAATCCGCCCACAAGATAGCCGTTCACAACATCGCTAAGGTAATGCTCGCCCAGCACCAGACGGCTGGTTCCGACCAGCAGAATGGCAAACAACCCGCCTGCCCTTGGCATCAGCGTGCCGACAACGCGCTCTCTGATCAGCATGCAGGTCACAAAGCCAAAGAAGGCCGCACTGACCGCGGCATGCCCACTGGGAAAGGAAAAACTTGCCTCAGGGTAATAGGCCAGCGCGGGACGTGTTCTTTCAAAGATGATCTTCAAGACGTGGACAGTGATCTGATTGCCCGCAAGCGCAATCCAAAGTCCGGGCAGGTAGCGCTGCCTGTCGTTCAGCCAAAGCTGGCACGACACGGCCAGCGCCATCGCCATGACAACGGCCCAGTATCCAAACGCCGTTGCGATGCCGAACACCCGCAACACGGGCGGTGAGCGAAACCCTGACAGGGCCTCCGACAGCCAGACGTCGAACTGAATGATGCGGCTGTCCCGAAAGATGTTCAGCATGGTGCCTATGTAAAGCAACGCGAAATAGGCGGTTGCGATCACCAGCACGGTTACCGGCAGGCCGGTGACGCGCGTCGGTGACAGGCGTTGTGAAAGAAAGCTCATCGTTTTGGTCTATGCCTGCCCTGATTTCCATTGGCCGATGCGCTGCGACAGCACACCGAACCCCATATCCACCACAATGGCCAGACCAGACACCAACACCGCGCCCTGAATGACATAGGCGATATTGTTGCCGTTCAGCCCGATGATGATCGGCGAGCCAAGCGAGATTGCCCCCACGGTTGACGCAATCGCTGCCGTGCCGATGTTGATCGTCACCGATGTGCGCACACCCGCAAGAATGATCGGTGCGGCAAGCGGCAGTTCGATCTGCAAAAGCCTTTGCCAGCCCGTCATCCCAATGCCTTCAGCCGCTTCCTTGGCGGCGGGGTCGACGCTTTCCAGACCCGCGATGGTGTTTTCCGAAATCGGCAGTATCCCGTACAGTGCAAGCGCAATGAAGGCGGGCCAGAACCCGAAACCGATGACAGGCACAGACAGGGCCAGAACCGCAACCGGGGGAAAGGTCTGGCCCATCGCGGAAAGGGTTTCGATCAGTCGGCGAAATTCGCGCCCCTGCGGTCGGGTGACGAAAACGCCTGCACCGATACCGAACACGGTGGCCGTCAGCGCGGCTGCAACAACCAGCCACAGATGTGCCACAACAAGCGATACAAACGACTGCTGCTGATAAAGCGGGCGGTCAAGATCGGGAAAAAGGGCGGCGAAGAGCGGCCCGCTGTATGGCAGCACCAGAAGGAGCGTCACAAACACAGCCAGTGCGGCCAGAAACCGGGGCCATCCCAGACGGCGCGGGCGTGCTACGGCCATTGTCACGACACCACATCTGACAGGTAAAGCGTGCCCACCGGTGCCCCCGCCTCGTCGCGCACGCCGATGCGGTCGGATTTCAGCACCACCATCCGCGACAGGGCAAGGCGCAGATTGTCGCTAGGTAGAACCGAGTCTTTCTCCATGGCCGAAATCTGGGGGCGCATCCGGTCGCCGACCGTTTCAACCGACAGCAGTTTCAGGCCGTAATCATCCTTGCCCAGAAACGCGCGCACAAAATCATTCGCGGGCGCATTCAGGATGTCGCTCGGGCTTGCTGCCTGCACGATCCGGCCTTTGTCCAGAATGACAACACGGCTGGCAAGCCGCAGCGCCTCATCCATGTCATGGGTGACGAAAACGATGGTCTTGCCGGTTTCGGCATGAATGCGCGTCATCTCGGCTTGCAAACTGTCACGGGTGATCGGGTCAAGCGCGCCGAACGGTTCATCCATCAGCAAGACGTCCGGATCCGCGGCGAGGGCGCGGGCTACTCCCACGCGCTGCTGTTGGCCGCCCGACAACTGATGCGGATAGGACGAGCGGAAACGTGCGGCATCAAGGTTCAAAAGGCGCAGAAGGTCGGTAATCCGCGCCTGAATACGGGCGGCGTCCCAGCCCAGCAGGCGGGGGACCGTGGCGATATTCGCCTCCACCGTCCAGTGCGGAAACAGCCCGACCGACTGGATTGCATAGCCGATCCGGCGGCGCAGAACTTCGGGCGGAAAGCTGCGGATCGGCTCGCCCGCAAAATCTATTTCGCCGGATGTGTGTTCGACCAGCCGGTTGATCATCTTGAGGATGGTCGATTTGCCCGACCCCGAAGGCCCGATCAGCACGCAGAATTCCCCGCGCGCAATGGTCAGGTTCAGATCAGGCACCACCAGCGTATCGCCGAAAGACTTGGAGATATTGCGAAACTCGATCATGCGGCACCCTTTTGCGACAACACAACGACCAGCTTGAACAGTGCATCGGCCACAACCGCGATGGCTATGATCGGCAAAGCGCCAAGCAACACCAGATCAAGCGCGTTGGAAAACAGCCCCTGAAACATGATCGCCCCCAACCCGCCCGCACCGATCAGGGCAGCGACTGCGGCAAGCCCGATGGCCTGCACGACGGTGATGCGCAACCCCGACAGGAACACCGGCAGGGCCAGCGGCACCTCGACGTGCCAGAAGACCTGACGCGGTGTCATGCCCATGCCCGTGGCCGCGTCAACCACAGCGGCGGGCACCTGCGCCAGCCCTTCGGCGGTGTTGCGCACGATGGGCAGAATGGAGTACAACGTCAGGGCAATGATCGCAGGCGCAAGGCCGATCCCGCTGATCCCCATCGCCTTCAGCGCGGGCAGGGCCACGGCAAGGGCTGAAAGCGGCGCGATCAGCAGCCCGAACAGCGCAATCGACGGCACCGTCTGGATGATATTCAGCACCGAAAGAATAGCACCGCCAAGCCGTTCGCGACGATGCGCCACAACGCCCAGCGGAATACCGACCAGCAGCGTCGGCAGCAATGCGGCAGAAACGACCACGAAATGCCGCGCAAGCGAGGATTGAAAAAGATCGGCCTTGTTGGCGTATTCTTTCAGGATCGACATCTGGTCAAGATGCCCCGCCACGATCAGGACGGCGATTGGCAGGCTGGCCGCGAACCCGGTCAACACTCGCGTCACCGGCCCCAACCCCGCGCGCGCGGTCAGGTCGGCTAAGGCCAGCGACATTGAGGCAATCATCAACCAGAAGCCCGACCCGAACGACGTGCGCGCCGATGTGCTGGCCGCCGTTTGCGCCAATCGTTGGGCGCCAGTGCCTGCGATGTAAACGATCCCTGCCAGCAGCAACACCGTTGCGACAATCAAAATGATGGGAACGCGGGGGCGCTGCGGCACGAATGCCCCCGCAAAGATCATGATGCCCGGTAGCACAGCAATCGCCATCGCCTGCAACGGCAACTGCCAAAGAAATACCGGCTGACCGGAGATCAACCGGTTTGGCGCGTGGGTCAGAAACGGCAGGGCAACTGCCCCGAAAAGCAGCAGCAGTGACAGCACAAACAAAGGCCGGTTCTCGATCACGCACACTCCGCCGTTTGGCACGGGAAAGGCCCGCCCCCAGTGTGGGGCGGGGGCTTGGCTTACTTAAGAAAGCCCTGGGCGGTCAGGTATTCTTTTGCGACCGCCGACAGATCCTGCCCGTCAACCTGAATTTTCGCGTTCAACCCTTGCAGGGTCTGCGCATCAAGCGACGCGAACACCGGGTCCAGCAGATCCCTGATACTCGGATTGGCGTCCAGCACCGGTTTGCGGATCGTGGGCGCGGGCTCATATACCGCCTGCGCGCCCTTGTCGTCTGTCATCACGACAAGCCCCAAGGCAGCGATCGCACCGTCGGTGCCATAGACCATTGCTGCATTAACGCCTGAGGTCTGCTCAGCCGCTGCGCGAATGGTGGCGGACGTGTCTCCGCCTGCAAGAACCAGCGTCTGATCTGCATTCAGCGTGAACCCGTAGGCAGACTGGAATGCGGGCAGCGCCGCCGGGCTTTCGACGAACTCGGCCGATGCCGCAAGTTTGAACGTGCCATCGGCGTTGATGTAGTTTGCAAGATCGTCCATTGACGCAAGCTTTTCCGCATCGGCAAGATCCTTGCGCACTGCTATTGCCCAGGTGTTGTTCGCAGGTGCCGGGGTAAGCCAGACAATCCCGTTGGCTGCATCAAGCTCGGCCGCCTTGGCCGCCGCCTGTTCGGCGTTCTTCCACGCAGGATCGGTATCGTTCTTGAAGAAGAAACCCGCATTGCCGGTATATTCGGGGTAAATGTCGATCTCGCCGGCAACAAGGGCTGCGCGCACGATGTTGGTGGCGCCCATCTGCAGTTTGCTTTCGGTTTTGATACCGTTGGCCTCAAGCACCTGAACGATCATGCTGCCCAGCAACCCCCCCTCTGCGTCCAGCTTGGAGCCGACGCGCACGGCATCTTGCGCAAATGCGGCACTGGCGGAAAGCGAGAGGGCCGCAACGGCTGCGATAAGGTGTCGGCGGGTCAGGGGCATTGTCATGTTCTTCGGGCTTTCTCTTTTGGCGCTTTGCATTCCGGGCGTGGGGTATTCACAGCACGCCAGTTGAGGAAACGAAGACATGGCAAATGAGTTCCCAAGTTAATCGTGTGCGCGTCACTTTCCAGAAATGACCCATGCGGTGAACTTTTCCCGCCCCCAACGAAAACGTTCAGTCGGTGCGCGTGACGCTGACCGACTGGTCCTGCATCACAAGCGGCCCAAAGCTGGTCAGGAACGCAACGGCGCTTGCGTCCATGCCCACGCCGACAACCGCCATTTCCGAGGCGCGCGCCATGCCGGTTGCGTCAACCAGATACCATCGTCCGTCCAGAAACACTTCGGCCACGGCGTGAAAATCCTGCGGGGTAACGTCGGGGGCATAGACGCTTGCAAACCGTGCGGGGATTGCCGACGCGCGGCACAGCGCGATCAGCACATGGGCAAAATCCCGACAGACCCCGCGGCGCTGAACGAACGTATCCAGTGCGGTGGTGCGCGCATCGCTTGACCCGCTGGTGTATTCGATCTTCTCGGCGATCCAGTCGCGCATCAGGGCGACACGCTGGCCGCCTTCGACATCCGAAAATTCGGTGGTGACATAGCTTTGAAACTGGTCAGACGGGCAATAGCGCGACGGCATCAGATAACGCACCGCCTCTCCGGGCAGCAGATGCGGCGGGACGGCGGCAAGTGTTGCAATGTCGATGTCCGGTCGGGTGACGTCGACCGTGCAAGAATAGCGGAAATCGAACCGTTCCGGCACCCGGACCCATGTTCTTAGCCCGATCCCGTCATCAGCGGGCACATCCGCCTGATGCAGGGTTCCGGGCACCTCAAGATGTTCGGACCGCAGGCTTTGTTCGCCCGTCGACGCCACGCGGACCTGTGCCAGGATATCGGTCACAGCGCTGATTTCATAATTAAGACGGACGTCGATCTGAAGCGCCATGAAGATTTGACCTTTTCGGTAGGGGTGGGGTTTTGGCAAGGATGCGGGGTTCGGCAAAGGATCAGACCTTCGACGCTTGGGGGAATGAATTTCGGGGCAGACTGGTTCCGTACCGCACGGCTGTTCGCGACGGTTACTTTGCGGAATGTGTCAGGACCCTGACGCGACCGCAACACGTTACACAAGACCCCTCCCTTGCAAGTTGGAAAACAGATGCCATATACCATCCACATGGATGGAGAATTGAATGCCGGATGTTATCAGACTGCGCGACCGCACACCGGAAACCGAGAAGGTCACGATCAATCTTGGCTATGTCGATCTGGGGCGGATCGACCTACTGGTGCAGGAAGGCTTTTATTCCAACCGCAGCGATTTCATCCGAACCGCGATCCGTAATCAGCTTGATACCCACGCGGGCACGGTGACGCAGACGATAGAGCGGCACACGATGGAACTGGGTCTGCGGGACTATACCGCCGCCGATCTGAAGGCGCTGCGCGACGCTGGCGAGGTGCTGCATGTGCGCGTCGTCGGGCTGGCCCGGATCGCGCCGGACGTGACGCCCGACCTTGCGCGCCAGACCATCGGGTCGATCACCGTTCTGGGCGCGCTTCAGGCCAGCAAAGAGGTAAAGGCCGCACTTGCAGACCGGATACATTGAACACCCCCTGACCGGGAACGACCGGGAAAAAAGGAAAATCTGATGCCCACCAAAACGCTCCACACGCTGTGGCAGACCATGAAAGCTGCGCAAACCAGCCCACGCCTTGATCCGCAAGCGCTGGTTGAAACGACGCTTGCACGGCATGGATTGGCAGCACCTGCGGGTCTGGTGCCGGACACCGGCAGCTTTGGTCGGCACGCACCACACGCCCCTATGGGCAAGGCGCAAAAGCGTCAACGGTTCACCTGCGCATCGGGTGCGCGCGATTATGTGGTGCATGCGCCCGACGCTGCGACACCGCCGCGCGGTCTGGTTCTGATGCTGCACGGCTGCACCCAGACACCCGAGGATTTTGCAACCGGCACCGGGCTGGATGCGCTGGCGCAGGCGGCAGGGCTGGTCGTTGTGTGGCCCGCACAATCGCGCGGTGACAACGCGCAGTCGTGCTGGAACTGGTTCAGCGGGGCCGATCAGCACCACGGTCGGGGCGAGCCTGCTATCCTTGCGGGCCTGACGCGGCAGGTGGCTGATCAATATGCGGTGCCGGACGATGCGATCTTTGCCGCAGGTCTTTCGGCGGGTGCCGCCATGGCCGTCATCCTTGGACGGACCTATCCCGAGGTGTTCGCTGCAGTGGGCGCGCATGCGGGCCTGCCCTACGGCTGTGCCCGGGGCGTGAATGAGGCGTTTGCAGCCATGGCGGGGCAGGGCGACAGGTTCCCCGATGGATCGACCGGCAATCCGGACCAGTCGGTGCGCACGATCGTATTCCACGGGTCGGCTGACAAGACAGTTGCGCCCACCAACGGCATGCAGATTTACGGCGCCGCCTTGCCGAAGGCGGGGTCGGTCACAGAAGTGCTGGACGAAGGCACAGCGAACGGTCGCGGGTATCGCCGGACCACGGCTCTGGGGCCAGAAGGTCAGGGTCTGGCCGAACACTGGTTGATCGACGGACTGGCGCATGCGTGGTCAGGCGGCAATCCCAAAGGCTCGCACACGGACGCAACGGGGCCTGACGCTTCGGCCGAAATGCTGCGCTTTTTCATGGCGCAACGGGACAAGGGCGGCGTGACATGACCGCCGGTGCCTGACCATCACCGAGCGTCGATATCTTCCAGACCCGGCAGCAGCTTATCCAGAGTGGCGGGCAGATCCCGAACCCGGATGCCGGTCGCGTCGTGAATGGCATTGATGATGGCCGCACCCGCACCGCAGATGCCCAACTCTCCTATGCCCTTGGACTGGATCGGGTTTGCCCAGGGATCACGCTCATCCAGCAGGTTGACGGTCAGTTGAGGCACGTCGGCATTGACCGGCAGATGGTATTCGGCAAGGTCGCGGTTCACGATGTGACCATCCCGCGGGTCGTGGATCAACTCTTCGGTCAGGGCCATGCCGATGCCGAAGGTCATGCCGCCAAGGCACTGCGACCGGGCCGTCTTAGCATTGAGGATGCGCCCGGCGGCAAAGCTGCCGTGCATCCGGCGCAGACGCGTCTCGCCGGTGACCGCATTAATCGCAACCTCGGCGAAAAACGCACCAAACGTGGCCTGTCGCACCGCCTTTTTCGTCTTGCCGGGTTCGATCTGACCCACAGCCACAATGGTCGTGCCAGCAAGCACATCGGTTAACGCACGTTGCCGATTGTCGGAAATGGCAGTGCCATCCTTGAGGGTCAGCGCCTCCTCCTCGCAACTGCACAGCGCTGCTATATTCTGACGGATCTTTTCGCACGCCAGAAACACCGAACTTCCCGCCGACGACGCCCCCCATGACCCGCCTGATCCGGCAGAGGCGGGCAAATCGGAATCTCCCAAACGGCTTTGCACGCGCTCGGGTGGCAACCCAAGCATTTCTGCGACGATCTGGTTCAGGATCGCATAAGTACCGGTGCCGATATCGGTCATATCGGTTTCAACCAGGGCGGTGCCGTCCGGGTTCAGCGTCACGCGCGCTGACGATTTACCGATCGTGTTGACCCGCGCCGCGGACGACATGCCTCGGCCCTTCAGCCATTCGCCTTGTCGTTTGTCGCCCTGTGGCGGCGTGTCCCAGCCAAAGGCTGCGGCTGCGTCGTCAAGCACGGCGCGCAGCATGTGCGAAGAAAAGGGGCGATCGTCGCTGGGGTCGAGGTCGGGAATGTTGCGGCGGCGCAATTCGACAGGGTCGATGCCGGATGCCACTGCCAGTTCGTCCATCGCGATTTCCAAGGCGGTGACGCCCACCGCTTCGCCGGGCGCGCGGACCGAGCCTGCGCAGGTGCGGTTCACCCGCGCGATGCGGTGGCCGATCACGCGGTTCTCGCCACCATAAAGAAATGCAGTGGCTTGCGTCACCGGTTCGGAAAACTCTTCGTCCTCAAGGTTGGAGACAAGCGCTTCGTGGCCGATACCGGTCAGCCGGCCACCCGCATCCGCTGCCAGACGGATGCGCTGGTGTGTCTCTGAACGGCGCATTGTCGCCTCGAACACCTGCTGACGGGAAAGGGCAACGGCAACCGGGCGTTCCAGCGTGCGCGCGGCAAGGGCTGCGGCAACCGTTTCGGGCGAAATCCCCAGCTTTGACCCAAAGCCGCCGCCAACGAAGGGCGACAGGATGCGGACCCGGTCCGGGGCGATGCCCAAAGCATCCGCCAGTTCGTTGACGTTATATTTCAGCATCTGGCACGCGGCCCGCACTGTCAGAGCGTCACCCTCCCACGTGGCAATAGCTGCATGCGGTTCCATCGCGGCACTGTTGTGGCCGGGGGTCGTGTAGGTCTGATCAACGGTGTGGGCGGCCGCGTCCATTGCAGCGTCAAGATCGCCGGTGGAAGACTGTTTTGCCTCGGGCTTCTCTGCGGTCGCACCGTCGGGCGTTACATTTGCCAGCAGGGCAGAGTAAAGGACGTGCAGCATTTGCGCCCCGTGCCGCGCCTGTTCAAAGGTGTCGGCAACGACAAGGGCGATGGGCTGGCCGAAATAGGCGATATCATCGCTGCCCTGCACCGGGGCTTCGTTGGCCGTGCCCTGCGCGGGATTGCGCAGGAAACGGTCGCCGTGCAGCACGCGGCGCACCCCCGGCAACGCTTCGACCGCTGTGGCATCCATGCTTTCCAGCCGGCCTTTCGCCACCGTGGACCGCACCATGACGCCGTGCAGCATGCCGTCGATCTGTCCGTCATGGGCATAGGTGGCACGGCCTGTCACCTTGTCCGGCCCGTCGGGGCGATCCATTCCGGTTCCGACGATGCCCTGCACCATCGCATCAAGTCGGTTGCGGCGGTCGGGTTCGTCCATCTTGTGATGCACGGTCATTGCGGTGTCTCCCGGCAAAGGTCGGTCAGGGTGGCGATCAGGGTGCGGCGCAGAAGGGGGATCTTGAAGGCATTGCCGTCCTGCGCGGTGGCGTCGGCCAGCAAAACGTCTGCGGCCCGCGAAAACAGCGCCGGCGAGGGTGCCTCGCCCAACAGAAGGTCGCAGGCAGCGGGGTCATGCCACGGACGCGGTGCGATGCCACCAAAGGCAAGATCGGCACCCGCGATCCGGTTATCGACAACTTCGATCCGCGCGGCAACCGACACAAGAGCGAAGGCGTAAGATGCCCTGTCGCGCACCTTGCGGTAGGTCTGCCGCCCTGCGGAGGGGGGTGGCAAGATCACCGCAGTGATCAGATCGCCGGGTTCAAGCACTGTTTCGATATGTGGTGTGTCCCCCGGCAGGCAGTAGAAGTCGCGCAGCGGCACCGTTCGCGCCCTGTCGCCCTTGCCGACAATCTGAACCCCGGCGTCAAGCATGGTCATAGCAACCGCCATGTCACTGGGATGCGTGGCAATACAGGAGTCGCTGCTGCCAAGGATGGCATGCAGACGCGTGGCCCCGCCGATGGCTTGGCACCCCGAACCGGGGTCGCGCTTGTTGCAGGGCATCGCTGTGTCCTGAAAATAATAGCACCGGGTCCGTTGCAGCAGATTGCCACCCGTCGTGGCCTTGTTGCGCAATTGCCCGCTGGCCCCCGCAAGCAACGCCTGTGCCAGTACCGGCCAGTCGCGACGCACCCGCATATCTGCTGCCAGATCGGAATTGGTGACCAGCGCGCCGATCCGCAGACCGCCGTCAGCATCGGTCATAGCGCGCAGATCAAGTCGGGTGATATCGATCAGGCGTTCGGGGCGCATGACATCAAGTTTCATCAGGTCCAGCAGGTTTGTTCCACCCGCGATTATGGTCGCACCGTCGGCGCAAGCGGCGGCTGCGTCTGTGGTAGCTGCGGCGCGCTGATACTCAAACGGCCTCATGACCGATCCCCCGCCGCCACTGCGCGGATTGCATCGACGATGTTGGGATAGGCAGAACACCGGCACAGATTGCCGCTCATCCGCTCTGAAATCTCGGGGTCAGACAAGGCGATGTCAGCGGTCAGATCCGCGCTTGCGTGGCTTGGCCAACCGGCTTTCACCTCGTCCAGCATGGCTGTTGCAGAACAGATCTGTCCGGGTGTGCAATAGCCGCACTGGAACCCGTCATGTGCCACGAACGCGCGTTGCAGGGGCGCGAGGTTATCGGGCGTGCCCAGACCTTCGATCGTCGTGATGTCGTCCCCGTCATGCATGCAGGCCAGCGTCAGGCAGGCATTGATCCGCCGTCCGTTAAGGATAACGGTACAAGCCCCGCACTGGCCGTGATCGCAGCCCTTCTTGGTGCCGGTCAGGCCCAGATGGTTGCGCAGGGCGTCAAGCAACGTGGTGCGCGTATCGGCGTCAAGCAGATGGTCCTGTCTGTTTATCGTGAGCTTGGTCTGCATGAGCGTTCTCCCTGTCTGTTCCGGCGCTGCCTGTCTGAACGCGTGGCCCTGCATTGCGTTCCGAATTGTTAGCAGCGCGAAGCTCAGGCAACCGTGAAAACAGAACCGCTGCGGTGCATTTTTCATCGACGTCAAAGCTATCGACAAGCACCTCCGGCGAAGTGGCGTTTGCACACGAAGGCTGCAGGAGAGGTCAAAAAGGGGCCGGACCCGGAACGCGGTGACGCTGATGCCAAATCTAAAAAACCGATGCCTGGCCGGAACTGAATTCCAGGCTGCGAAGTTTTGGAAGTGTGGCGAGTGATTGTGTGAACGCGTAATTTCACAGGCCTTTGATAAGGCGAAAGCGAGGAACAAATGGCGATCAACTCAGAGTCACAAGCGGCTGGCGAAACCACATCCGCGTCCATCAAATCTGCCGTTGGCGATTTGTCAGAGACGGCAACGCATCAGGCTCATGGTCTTGCAGAAAAGGCCAAGGGCGAGGTGGCATCGCATATCTCGGGTGTCGCATCAGCGCTGCGCGAGGCAGCCTCCGGCTTGTCGGGCGGGTCTGTGGCGGAGCGCTCGCTTGGGCATATCGCGCACAGCTTTGCCGATGCGTCGGAGTTCATTCAGGGAAAGGATCTGGGCGAGTTGGTCACGGACGCTTCCGATCTTGCAAAGCGCAATCCGGTGGTCTTTGTCGGCGGCGCGATCTTCCTCGGATTCGCTGCAGCCCGGTTCTTGAAGGCGTCCTCGCATGGCGGTTCTTCCTTTGATACCACTCTGGGCGACCGGGGGATTCCGTCGTGAGCGCCGCGCAGCCCACCCAGTCGACGGCGAACCTGCTGGGCGGCGTTCTGACCGATGTGTCAGACCTCGTTCTCAACGAGGTAGATCTTGCCCGTGCCGAGGTCGCAGAAATTGCCAAATCGGCCGCATCGGCGCTGGGATTGATCCTTGTCGCCATGGTCATCGCCTTTGTTGCGTTGAACGTGTTGACCGGAGGCATTGTCGCGGCACTCGTAAACTCCGGCATGACGCCAGGGATGGCTGCGCTGGTTGTTGGCGTGGTCTACGCGGTCATTGCCGCATTGATCGTGGCCTTTGCCGTGCGCAAGCTGCGCAGTGTCAGTCTGTCACCCACACGCACGGCGCGCAGCCTGAAGCGCGATGCGACAGTTGTTGGGGGAGCAATGTCATGAGCGACGAACACCGCAGCATCGAAGACATCGAGCGCGACATTGACCGCAAGCGTGCCGACATCGGGGCGGGCATCGCCGAGTTGCAGGAACGCCTGTCGCCTGACTCCATCGTGACGGATGCAAAATCCATGCTCCGCCAGAACTTCATAGAGATTTCGGGCCCGATTTCACGCGCCGCGCGAACCAATCCGCTTGCCGTGGCACTGATAGGGTTGGGACTGGTCTGGCTGGCAACTGGGTCTGCCAAATCCAAAGTGCGGGCGGCGCGTGGTCGCGAGAGGATGGGCTTGCCCCGCCAGCCAACCGATCCTGAATGGTTTCGCGGCGACGATCCATCCTCTGGCGCGCCGTTTTTGACCGGGACGCCCGGTTCCACCCACCCCCGTCCGGCCTCGGCTGACGGAACGCAAAAGGAGCTCTATTATGAACGTTGATAACCAAGACACGCTTCATTCCGCTGATGGCGGTGATGCACAGGGCAAAGTCAGCGCGGCACTCGAAACTGTCGCGTCCAAGGCAAAGGCGATCGGATCGAATATCGCGCAAGGCACCGAAGATTTCTCGGAGGAGGCGCGGCAACGCGTGATCGCGGCGCGGCAGGCTGCAGTGGCGGCCGGTCGCTCCACGCGCGCGGCGGTAAGTGCAGGCGCGCAGACTACGCAGGATTACTTCAACAGTCAGCCGCTGGTGGTAGGCGCGGTTGCCGTGGCGTTCGGCGCAGCCTTGGGCGGCCTTCTTCCACGCAACCGGTTCGAGGATGAGCATTTCGGCGCGCGTCGTGACGACCTGATCAGGGCCGCTGAGCGTATCTACGAAGAGGAACGCCGCAAGCTGGAGGCGGTCGCGAATGCGGCGTTGAGCGAAGCGCATTCCATTCTGGATGACAAGAAGCAAGCGGTTGACAGGGTGACTGGCGACCGGTCTGTCGTCGGCGCAGTCGTGGACGAAGTGGTCCGCGCCGGTCAGCAAGTTGCCGAAAAGGCAATCGACGTCGCCGATCGCGAGAAGCTGGGCAAGCCGAAGTTGTAAGCCGCAAACAAAGAGGGGTCGGCCAGACCGGCCCCTTGCTCGGCGATTGGTCAGTTCCCCGATCCCGCGCAAGCGTGATGTGGCCGGTTTTCTTCAGACAGAATCTGACACTGAATTGGCATCGTCTAGACCTGGGATTCAGCATCTCTGGAAAAAGCGGAAGGTGGAAAGCGCATCATGACGTCACAGCACAAAAGCGAAGAGCAGGATGCTGACACCCCGTTCGACGATAATGCATCGGGGGGGTGGGGGTCGCTCCGCGGAGTGCTTGGCACACTTGGCGAGGTTGGCTTTTCGACGCGCGCGCTGTCGATTCTTGGCAAGCTGAACAAGCCCAAGGGCGTCATGTGCGCGTCCTGTGCCTGGGCGAAACCTGCCGACCCCAAAGCGTTCGAATTCTGCGAGAACGGGGCAAAGGCCACCTTGTGGGAGATTGACACCCGCAGCGCCGATCCCGATTTCTTTGCCGCCCACCGTGTTTCAGACCTGCGGGGCTGGCATGACCATGATCTGGAAAAATCCGGGCGCCTGACCCATCCGATGCGCTTTGATCCGTCCAGCGACCGCTATCTGCCGGTCACGTGGGAAGAGGCGATTGCCGATATCGGCGGTCAGTTGCGCAGCATGGACCCCAAGGAAACGGTGTTCTACGCCTCGGGCCACGCCGGGTTGGAGGCATCTTATCTTTATGCGTTGTTTGCCCGCGCGATGGGGCACCAGAACTTGCCGCAATCGTCAAACATGTGCCACGAGACGACCTCTGTAAACCTGCTTGCCTATCTTGGAACCCCGGTCGGCACCTGCACGCTTGAGGATTTCAACCAGTGCGACACGATCTTTTTCTTTGGTCAGAACACCGGCAGCAACAGCCCGCGGTTCCTGCACACGCTCAAGGCAGCGGTAAAGCGCGGTTGCCGGATTGTGACCTTCAATCCGGTTCGGGAACGTGGCCTGATCGAATTTGTCGATCCCCAGAACGTCGCGCAGATGCTGGTCGGCCCATCCACAAAGATTTCCGAGCACTACTATCAGGTCCGGCCGGGCGGCGACATCGCGGTGCTGGCGGGCCTGATGAAATGCGTGCTGGCGGCCGAAGATGCGGCACCGGGCACAATTCTGGATCACGCTTTCATCGCCAGCCAGACAGACGGTTTCGATGCTACCGCGCAGGCCGTGCGTGCGATGGAATGGGCCGATATCGAGGATCATTCCGGCTTGACCCGCGAAATGATCCAAGAGGCGGGCAATATCTATCTGTCAGCAGACCGCGCCATTGGTATCTATGGTATGGGGCTGACGCAGCATGTGAACGGGTGGCTGAACCTTGGTATGCTGTGCAACCTTCTGATGATGCGGGGAAATATCGGGCGGCCGGGAACCGGGATTTCGCCGGTGCGTGGTCATTCGAACGTACAAGGGCAGCGCACTGTCGGTGTGGGCGAAAAGTCCGCGCATATGCCGGCTGACAAGCTGCGTGATCTGTTCGGCATTGACCCGCCCGAGGAGGACGGGATGAACGCAGTGAAGGTCTGCGAGGCCATTCTGGCAGGTCGGGTCAAGGCAATGGTTTCGCTTGGTGGTAACCTTTTGCGCGCCTTGCCCGATCGCGAGCGTATGGAACGGGCGTGGCCCGATCTGGCGCTGACCGTGAACATCGCGACAAAACTGAACCGCACCCATCTTGCCCCCGGAAAGACCTGCTATCTGCTTCCCTGCCTTGGCCGCACCGACAAGGACATGCAACAAACCGGCCCTCAGGCGGTGTCGGTCGAGTGTTCCTTGTCGCATATCTATGGGTCGATCGGCACGGCAGAACCGCCCGGACCGCAAGTGATGTCCGAGACGGCCATCGTGGCCGCAATTGCCAAGGCGACGCTGCCGCCGAACCCAAAACTGAAATGGACGGAATGGACCGGCAATTACGATCGGATCCGCGATCTGATCGAGGCCACTTACCCGGACCAGTTTGCTCCGTTCAACGACCGTCTGTTTCAACCGGGTGGTTTTTACAAAGGCAACCCCGCCCGAGACCGCATCTGGAAAACCAACAGCGGCCTTGCGCATTTTACCGTGCCCACCACCCTGTCGGCCTTGGGTGAACGGCCTGCGGGCCCCGATGTGATGACCCTGATCACCCTGCGGTCAAACGATCAGTTCAACACGACGATCTACGGATTTTCCGACCGTCTGCGCGGGTTGGAGGGAAGCCGCGAGATCGTGATGATCAACCGCGACGAGATGGCCCGCCTTGGTCTGGTCGAAGGGCAGAAGGTCAGCCTTGTCTGCGCGGTCGATACTGAAACCGTCCGGCGCGTGGATGGGTTTACAATCACGGCCTATGACCTGCCGCCTGGCTGCATCGCGGGGTATTTCCCGGAACTGAATCCGCTTGTGCCCCTGTCATCGCATGAAAAGATGTCTCAGACCCCCGCCTACAAGGGCACCCCTGTCAGAGTTGTGCCATAACTTTGGCAAGGTCCCCGGCTTTCAGCCGAGGCATCAGAGCACACCGGGCAGCATCCTTTCTGACCAACCGGCAGCGAGTGTCAATCGGGGCGGGCGGCTGATTGTCGGACGTAGCCCGCCGCTCAGGAAGTTTCCGGGAGGACGACCGTGGTCCAAGCCACGCCGTTGCAGTGGCTACAGTGTTCGGGCAGAACGTTGCTGCCTGATACAAGAGTTCCGCAAGAGCAGCACACCATATCGACCCCAGGGCCGGTGCGGACGCCCGGCCCGGAAACGGCAGGCGGCGCAACATCCCATGCTGGTTCCACGCACAAACCCGGTCTAGGCTTTTCGGCCCGAAAGAAGCTGAAGCGACCGGACGTTTCAAGATAGGCCTGCCGCACCTCACCCAAGTTGACAAACCCAGCCTGGCGCAGACTTTCAAAAAGCTCGCTCTTGCCGATATTGGCGTCGCGCAGGGTCTTTACAACGATAACGCCATCGCGGATCGCTTCGGCGGTGCGGCCGTCGATGGTTTTCTCAACAGTGTCATAGCGATAGATCAGCACGTCGAGGACCTTGTTGATCACAACCACGGCCGTGATAACCAGCATGGCGTGCAGCAGTGGAACATCGGGGTAAAACATCGCATCGCCGACCGCAGACCCCAGGGCGATGACCAGCAAGAATTCGACCGTCGACATCTGCGCGATGCCGCGGCCCCCGACCCAACGGATCAGGATCAGCGCGTATACGTAGATCACGCAGGTTCGGAAAAGGATTTCCAGGTAGAACAGAGGTGGTTCGGTTCCGAGAAACATCCGGACAAGATCAAAGGGAACGACCGGATCTTCCATCTTGCGCCACGCTTTCCAGTGTCTGCAGTGCCCCGATCCTTTGACGGATTATGACAAATCTATCCATGCAACCCTTAATGACCGGGCGAGGTTCCCAAAGTACCGACAAGCGTGATCAGGTGACCGTCAGGATCGTGGAAACAGAGGCTGCGCCTGCTACGTCAAAGGAACCTCGCCTTTCGTCGCGGGTTGTCGGGGTTAGGCCCATGACGTTTTTGAAAACCCTGCACGCCGCGCCCGGGATACCGGCGGGTGAATATGGACGTGATCAAAGGACAGAGGAATGACACGAATTGAGGACTCCCGGCTGACTGTCACCGAGGCGCTTGCATTGCGGCAGGTCATTGACCGCGCACTTGATGCGTCCCGCAGCGCTGATCGAAACGGCATCGCCGCCGCGATCGTTTCGGGGGACCGGATTCTTGAAACTGCCGAGAACGAAGTCAACGCGTTCAGCGATCCCACCAAACACGCCGAGATGGTTGCCCTTGCTGCCCTGTCGCAACGCAAGGACCGCAAGGATCTGGGCGACTGCACGCTGATCTCTTCGCTTCAGCCTTGCGAGATGTGCCTGTCGGCCATGCGGTTTGCCGGGATACGGCGTGTGATTTATGCGGCAACTCAAGACCGTGTCGCGGCAAAGTATTTCGCCTTTCCGAAGCTGAAGATGTCGGACTTTCAATCCGCCGGTGAAGGTTTCGACGCCGTCGGGGGGGTCGGTGAGCACGAGGTGCTTCACCTCTATGCCACCGGCAAGGAATGATTCCCCACCACGCCCTTTGTCAACCGTGATCCCCCGCGTTGCGTTTGGGAAGCTCAGCCCACCCCGCCGCATATCGGGTGTTTCTGGAACGGTGCCCGTTTACTTCAGGCGCGGCGGGATCAGCCTTTTGTCGTGATGGCACACGAGCTTTTGTCGTGATGGCACACGAGGAACGATGTGGTTATCTTCATCTTTCCCGGACACTGGACTTGATGATGCCCTAGACAGAGTGGACGCTCGTTTCCCTGACCCAGTGCCTCAGCTTGGCCAGCTTCCCCACAAAGTCATCGACACCCCCAGCCCCGATATCCACGCAGCCGTCGTCCATGTCTTCGGCCATACCGGCCTTTTGGAACAGCGGCAGCGCCTCGGGAACATAGGCGATGAATTTGCAATGGGCGAAGGCGTCGTTGACGAAATCCTTTGCTGTTGCCTCTTTAGCCAGCAGCATGCCTCCCGCCTTGGACGTGACCACAGCAACCGCGTCGTAAAGAACCGATGGCCCGCCGTTCACCTTCTGATCGGCAGGGATTTTCGTGCCCTTGCTGTCGATGATACCGCCCACCTTGGGTGCGACAATCTCAACCGTGCCGCCCGCGCCCTCGACCGCCGATCGAAGGCCCGAAAGCAGCGCCGCATCAGCGCCGTCCGTTGCAAGGATACCCAGCTTGCGGCCCGCAAAGCTTTCGGGCCCGTTCAGCAGGATCGACAGTTTTGGCGATTTTGCCAGATCCGTCTGCACCGGTCGGGCGGGCTTTGCGGCGGCTGGAACATCCATTCCCAAACCATCAGCAACGGACTCTGCCAGCACTTTGTCGATGTTGACCAGATGCGCCACCATTGCTGCACGGATGTGGGGCGTCTCGACTTTCGACAGTTCGAACGTCAGGGCCATAGCGATGTGGCGTTGTTCTACCTCTGTCTGGCTGATGTAGAACTGCCGCGCCTGACTGTAGTGGTCGGCAAAGGTTTCCGAGCGGACCCTGCGCTTTTCACCCTGCATCGCTTCGGGGTACGAGACATAACCCTTGTCGGGATCTGCGCGCGGCCCGCCTTCCTCACCGCCCCATGAATTGGGCTGATAGTTCGCGCGGCCCTTGCGCGCATGAAAGGCCATGTGGCCGTCCTGCTGGAAATTGTGGAACGGGCATCGGGGCGCATTCACCGGCAAATGGGTAAAGTTGGTGGACCCCAGCCGCTTTAGCTGCGTGTCCAGATACGAGAAGTTGCGCCCCTGCAGCAGCGGATCGTTGGTAAAGTCGATGCCAGGAACGACGTTGCCGGTCTGAAACGCCACCTGCTCGGTTTCGGCGAAGAAATTGTTGACGGTGCGGTTCAGCACCATCCGCCCGACGATGCGCACCGGAACATCTTCTTCGGGGATCAGCTTGGTTGCATCAAGGATATCGAAGGGGAAGGTGTCGGCAAAGTCGTCATCAAAAAGCTGCATGCCCAGTTCCCACTCGGGGAAGTCACCCGCGTGGATGGCGGCCCAAAGGTCGCGGCGGTGGTAATCCGGATCGGCACCATTGATCTTTACCGCCTCATTCCAGACGACCGACTGCATGCCACCCTTCGGCTTCCAGTGGAATTTGACGAAGGTCGATTTGCCCGCGTCGTTCACCAGCCGGAAGGTATGGACGCCAAACCCCTCCATGAATCTCAGCGCACGTGGCAAGGTTCGGTCAGACATGATCCACATGACCATGTGCATCGACTCTGGTGTCAGCGAAAGGTAATCCCAGAAGTTGTCATGCGCCGTCTGGGCCTGCGGAAAGCCACGGTCCGGTTCCTGTTTGGCGGCGTGGATCAGATCGGGAAACTTGATCGCATCCTGAATGAAAAACACGGGGATGTTGTTGCCCACCAGATCCCAATTGCCTTCGGAAGTGTAAAACTTGACCGCGAACCCGCGCACGTCGCGGGCAAGGTCGGGCGAACCCTGATTGCCGGCAACGGTGGAAAACCGGGCAAAGACATCGGTTTTTTCGCCCTTCCTGAACACAGCCGCCCGCGTCAGATCCGACAGATCTTCTGTCGCCTCGAAATAGCCGTGTGCACCGACGCCGCGGGCATGGACCACACGTTCGGGAATACGCTCGTGGTCGAAGTGGAAGATCTTCTCGCGCAGAAACTGGTCCTCGATCAGGGTCGGACCGCGGGAACCGGCCCGCAAAGAGTTCTCGTCATCAGACAGGGGTGTGCCATTGGCACTGGTCATCAACGGCACGTCGCCGCCTTGGGGCTGATGCAGCTCGCCGCCGTCCGGGCGAACTGCGTTCGGATTTTTTACCTTGGATGAGGCCGGGGGAGTTTTATCGTCCATGGGGTGCTCCACTGGTTGAAGTGCACGACGATAACCCGGACTATTGATGCAGCGTTCCCTGGCAAGTGTTGAAAAGTCGCCGTTGTCCTTGATGCGGCACCTGCGTCAACGTCCCGGTGGAACGCGCGCGGCATACCCGCATTTGAAAACCGCCAGCTTTACGGCTGCATTACTGATCCAGTGCAGTCCGACGATATCCGTGGAACGTGGAGAGCCCCGGACATGTGAATATAAGCGCGGACACGCTCAGGGCGTGCGTTGTCGGATGATTCGGGTCGGGCTAAAATACTGCCCCGGAAATCGTTTCCACGGGCGAGAATCTGTCGCACGGCCTGCGCTGTTCCATCCATCCGGCCCGCCTTTCTGGCCGCCGGATTCTTGCATGTTCTCCGTTGCCATCTGCCTGCCACATTGGTTCCCGGCGAGTGCCTTGATCTGCCTTAAACGCGTACGACCTTGGTATGAAACAGGTGCGCCGTGCGGTGGGAAGCATCACGTTGCGACCTTTGACGGATATGGAATTTTAACGATTCGTTCATCTTCCTCTCATCGGGTCACTTTCGACCCATCAACCACAGAGAAAGACCACACCATGACCCTTACCCGTACCGCCCTGAAAACCGTCGCCCGCACGTTCTGCAAAGATGAAGATGGCGCCACCGCTATCGAATACGGCCTGTTCGCAGCCCTTGTCGGCGCTGTGATCGTTGGCACGGTTGCCACACTGGGTGGCCAGACCAACGCCGGATTCACGCAGATGAGCGATGCACTCACGGACTCCGGCATCACCGCAGAGTAGTTCGCGCAAGCAAGAAATCTCAAACAAGTGGTGCGCACGCCCGGTGCGCACCGTTACTTCTTTGACCATGCAAGGATCACCGATGCCCTTTGATATTCAGACATCCCGCGACACCGCCCGTATTGTGGCCTATGTCTGCACCGATGCCGGGGCGGCTGTGGCGCGGTCCGTGATTGAACAAAACGGCGGAAACCGCGCGCATTTGCATGGTGGTGGTCTTAGCGGGGCGGCGCGGCTTGCGTCCGAGGCTTTGAGCTCTGACATTCTGTTGGCCGAGATCGGGAACCTTTCGGTCGACATGGCCTGCGAATGTGTGACCGAGCTTTGCACGCTGGGTGCGCGCGTGATCGTCATGGGCGCTCAGACCGATATGACGACCTACCGCGCCTTGCGTCGCGCGGGTGCTTTGGAATATTTCACTTACCCCGTTACGGCTGACGAAATTCTGGAGGTGCAGCAAGGTTTGCCTGCCAGCCGCGCCAGCGTGACTGCGGCAAACCGCAGCCTTTCGATTGGGGTGGTGGGCTGCAAGGGCGGTGTCGGGGCAAGCCTTCTGGCTCAGAACCTGGCGTTCCACGCGGCCTCGGCCAAGGGCGGCAACCGCCGCACGGCGCTGATTGATGCGGATCTTCAGTTCGGCTCGCACGCAATCGACCTTGACCGCGATGAGACGCGTGGCTTGTTCGAGGCCCTTAAGGCTCCAGACCGGATCGACGATACCTTCATCAGTGCCACGATGGAGCATCTCAACGACCGCCTGTCGCTTTATTCGCACCAGATCCGGCTGGGTCAGGATGCGCGGCCCTACGATATGGGCCTGCCGCGTCTGCTGCGTCCGATCGGCGACAAGTTCGCCGTCGTCATCACCGATATTCCGCGTGACGTTCTGGTGCAGCAACCCGAGGTTGTGGCCCGGCTTGACGCGCTGATCGTGGTCATTCCGACAGGGTTCGCCGGGGTGAATGCGGCCAGCCGCCTGATCGAATGGGCGAACGCGCAGAACCCTGACCTGCGGATTTTGCCTGTCATCTCTGACCTGCGTGCCGATGCAGCTTTGTCGCGCAAGGATATCACCACCTCCATCGGCCGCGGCTTGGCAGCCACCTTGCCGCGCTGCGACGTGGCATTGACCCGCGCACACCGTGCTGCGCGCCCGATGGCAGAGCATCAGCCGGGCAGCCCCTATGCCAAGGCCATCGGCACAATCTGGGCAGCCACGATTGCCGCCCCGGCTGCTGTCAAACCGGCGCGCCGCTCTTTCATCAAACGGGTGTTCGGATGACCCTGCATCTTCTGCAATCCTCGCAGCATGACGGCTTGGCGCAGGTTCTGGCCATTGCCAGCCGGATTGATGCCGCTGGCCTTTCTGCCGCTGAAAGGGCCAATGTGGCGGTGTCTTGCATCGTTGATGGCTCTGCCACGCCTTGGCCTTTGTCGGTGCAGCGCCAGGTTCTTGCCGAAGCAACGGCTGCCCTGCAGGCAGACATGGCCCAGCCCGCAGCCTTGCAAACGCCCGTCGCGGCACCTGCCAGGCCGGCTACTGTGGAACCGAAGCGCGCGGAACCCGCACCGCGCGACGAACCGCGCCCTGTCCGTATTCCGGCTGAAGCCACCGCGCAGGACAAACCTGCGCCAAAGACCGGGCCATCTGGCGATCTGATGGATATGTCGAATGAGATCGTCCGCGCCCTGTCGGATATCCTCGATTTCTCTGAACTGGTCCGCCAGCCGCGTGCCGAACAGGAAAGGCTGATCGAACGCGCCATTCACACCCTGTCGGAAGACCGCAAGATGCACCTGAACGGGCGTGAAGTGGCCGATCTGGTGCATGCAGTGCTGGCCGACATGCTGGGCCTTGGCCCGCTTGAGGCCTTGCTGGCGGATGAGCGGGTCACCGACATCATGGTGAACGGCCCGCATCAGGTGTTTGTAGAGCGCGGCGGCAAGCTGGAACTGACGGCGATCCGGTTTCGCGACAACGCGCATGTTCATGCCGTGGCGAGCCGCATTGTGGCAGCTGTCGGACGACGGATTGACGAGTCTCAACCTATGGTCGATGCGCGCCTGAAAGACGGCAGCAGGGTCAACGTGACGGTTCCGCCTTTGGCGATTGACGGGCCGACCATCACCATCCGCAAATTCCCCACAGCCCCTGTCCGGCTGGACCGCTTGGTTCAGGGCGGCAGCCTGTCGGCGCAGATGGCGGCGTTTCTGGGGCTGGCCGCGCTGCTGCGGCTGAACGTGCTGATCTCGGGCGGGACCGGGTCGGGCAAGACCACGCTGCTGAACGCAATGTCGCAATTCATTCCTGCGGACGAGCGTCTGGTGACGATTGAAGATGCTGCCGAATTGCGCCTGCAACAGCCCCATGTCGTGCGCTTTGAAACCCGCCCCCCGAACGTAGAGGGGACTGGCGAAATCTCGATCCGCAGCCTTGTGAAAAACGCGCTGCGTATGCGCCCCGACCGTATCATCATCGGCGAAATTCGCGGTGATGAGGTGCTTGATTTGCTTCAGGCGATGAACACTGGCCACGACGGGTCAATGAGCACACTGCACGCAAACTCGCCGCGAGAGGCCCTGACGCGGGTGGAAAGCATGGCTGCTTTGGCGGGGTTTGCGCCGGGGGCAGGTGTCGTGCGGCGGCAGTTGACCGACGCCGTGCATCTGATCATTCAGGTGTCGCGGATGCGCGATGGCAAACGCCGCGTCACCTCGATCTCCGAGATTGCGGGCATCGCGGGCGATGCGATCACCCTGCAGGAATTGTTCACGTTTGACACCTTTGACACCAGCACGCGCACCGAGGTGAAGGGTGAATTCCGCTATTCCGGCTACCGCCCGAAATTCGCGACGCGCGCCTTCGAATACGGCGTGGGCGACGATCTTGACGATATTCTTGGGGGTGCGGCATGTCGGTGATGGTTCTGATATTCGCGTTGGGCTTTCTTGTGTTCGCGGGGCTTGTGCTGGGCCTTCTGGTTCATGCCGACCGCCTGCGCCGCCAACACCGTGCGCGTCTGCGCCGGGTGCGCCCCGATGTTTCTGCCATTCCGGTCAAGTCTGCACGCCGCACGCGAACGGACCCGCAAGAGAAACACTCGCTTGTCGTGCGCATCGAGCGGCACTTGGCGCAAACCAGCCTGCGGCTGACGGTGACCGAGTTGTTCGTGCAGCTTTCGTTGGCCGCACTGGGGCTTTATGCCGCGGGCGTACTGACGCTGAACATTCATCCGGTGATGGCCCTGCCAATCGCAATTGCGGTGCCTGCGATGATTGCTCTGCTGGTCCTGAACATCGCGAAAGCCCGGTATCGCGCGGCGTTCACCGCGCAGATGCCCGAGGCATTGGATGTCTTTGCACGCGGTTTGCGGGCGGGGCGTCCGGTTGCGGATTCGCTGGCAATTGTAGTCACCACCGCAAACGGCCCGGTTCAGCGCGAGTTTTCCCGCTGCCATGACGAGATCAGCATGGGTGCCACGCTGGCCGAAAGCCTGGCCCGTCTGAAAGCACGGATCGCCACGCCAGATGTCAGCTTTTTCTCGGTTGCCACGTCGTTGCAGGCCGAAACCGGCGGCAATCTGATTGAGACGATGGAGGGACTTGCAGGGCAGTTGCGCGAGCGCCGCAAGCTTTGGAAAAAGGCACGTGCGCTGACGTCCGAGGCGCGGGCCTCTGCGATGATCTTGGCGGCGCTGCCTTTTGCGGTGGCACTGGTGATCGGGTTTTTGAACGGCGGGTATCTGGAGCCGCTTTACGCTGACGCGCGGGGCCGTCTGATGGCTTTGGCGGCGGTTGGCAGCATCTCGCTTGGGGTGTTCATCATGGCGCGGATGGGAAAGCTGGATGTCTGATTTCATGTGGCACGGCGTCTTCTGGCTTGGGTTTTCCGGCCTTGTCATCACCATGTCGGGACTTGCGGCCCTGTTGCAGACCGAACGGATGCGCAGCCGTGTCGCCGCCCGCCTTGGCCGGGCCAATGGCACCGCCCGCGCCCGGCGCTTGGCGCCCGGCATGGCCCGCAGCGGCAGTCTTGCCTATACCCTGCAGCGACTACGCCAGATCATCTTGCAGATGGGCGAACGTCTGGCGGTGATATTGGGCGGAGAGGCGCGCGAAACGGCGGCCAAACTGTCGTCGGCAGGATATCGGGGCCGTGACGCGCTGATGATTTATGCCTTTCTGAAAACTGTCCTGCCACTGGTTACGGCCCTGTTCGGGTCGTTCTGGGTGCTGGGCACCAAAAGCTTCGGGTTGGAAATGATCTGGCCAGCGGGCTGCGTTCTGGCTGCGGCGCTGGCCCTGTCGATGGGGGTTGATTTCTTTGTCGATGGCCGGCGCAAAACGCGCATGGCCCGTATTCGCCGCGCCTTCCCCGATATGCTGGAACTTCTGGTGATCTCGTCCGAGGCGGGGCTTGGCCCGCAACCTGCCTTGCAGCGCGTGGCGTCCGAACTTTTTACAACCAGCCCCGAGCTTGCCGAAGAGGTTCTGCTGATGGTGTCGGAAATGCGGATGACGAACGACCGCCGCGCCGCCTATGACAAGCTGAACACGCGCGTTCCACTGCCCGAAATCGCGGTGTTTACCCAGACGCTGGATCAATCCGACACTTATGGCACGCCCTTTTCACGCGCCATGCGCACGCTGATCGCCGAACAGCGCGTCAACCGTCTGATGCTGATCGAGGAAAAGGCCGCGCGCCTGCCGGTAATCATGACCATCCCGATGATCTTTTGCATCATGCCTGCGGTGTTCGTGGTTCTGGTCGGCCCCGCTGTTTTAAGCATCATCGACAATATCCTGACCGGAAGCTGAGCCATGACCCTTTCCCCCGCCCCGCTGCTGCGCCGCTTCCGCAAGGACCAATCGGGTGCTGTCGCCATCGAATTCGTGCTGATCGCGCCAATCCTGCTTACGCTTTTGTTCGGCATCGTGACGGTCGGTTATTTCATGGGCATCAGCCATTCGGTCCAGCAACTTGCCGCCGGGGCCGCGCGCGCATCGGTCGCGGGGATTGATGACATCGAGCGCACGTCGCTTGCCAATACCTATCTGTCACAGGCCGGAAGCCGCTATCCCCTGCTTGGCGCGCACAGCCTGACAAACGCGGTCGCGCTGAACGGAACCGATCCCGAGGGGATCACGGTGACGGTCAGCTATGCTGTCGAAGGTTCGTTCCTGGGTATCGCCAATGGTCTTCTGGGCCTTGGCATGACCGAAGTTGATGGGAGTGCATATGTTGCCTACTGACCCCCTTGCACGTTTTGCCAAAGCGCAGGACGGAACCGTTGCTGTAATCGTGGCGCTGATGCTGACGGTGCTTCTGGGCTTTGTGGCCATCGGCGTTGACATGGCCGCACTTTACCGCGAACGCGCGCAGCTACAGGCCGTGGGTGATCTGACCGCGCTCAGCGCCATGGCCTTGCCGGACGATGCCACAACCCGCGCCGCCTATGTGATCGGTCGCAACGCCAAACCGGGGCAAAAGCTGGACGGTCTGGAAACCGGGCGCTATCTGCGCAATCCCGACATTGCCGCGACAAACCGCTTTATGGTGCCGCCCGTTGGCACGCCGGGGATCAATGCCGTGCGGGTAAAGCTGAAAGACGACGCACCGCTTTACTTTGCGAAGGTCATTTCCAAGGCAACCTTCGTCACGCTGGACCGCACCGCCGTTGCGACCCGCACCGGGGCCGCCAGCTTTTCGCTGGACAGTCACCTGGCCGACCTGAACGGCACCAACCTCAATCAGGCGCTCAAGTTGCGGTTCGGGGCCAGCGCCAGCTTGAGCGCTGTGCAGATTGATGCGCTGGCCGATGCAACAATCGACCTTGGCGCACTGCTGGATGCCTTGGCCATGCAGACCGGAAACACCTCTCGCAACCCGGCGGATATTCTGAACGCCACCACCACTGACGCGGTAATCATACGCGCACTGCAATCCTTGCTGCCCCCTTTTGTGGGGAACAGTCTGACTGGCCTGACCACGGGCGGCGTCAACACGTCGTTCGAGGTGGCGAGTCTGGTGGGCGGTATCGACACCGATCTGGGGCTGACGGCATCAGAGTTCGCCTCGCAGATCAGGCTTTCGGGGCTTGATGTCGTCAAGGCGCTGATCGCTGCGGATAGATCAGGGACAAGTTTTGCGCTGAGCGCGGCGCTTGCTGTGCCGGGCGTGTTGTCGGTGAATACGACGATCTCAGGTGGCGAACCCCCCGCGCAATCGGGTTGGATCGCGCTGGGAGAAGAGGGGGTTCAGCTGCACCGCGCCGCCGTTCGCATCAAATCCGACGTGTCCGTCGAGCCGACCCTTCTGGGCAGTCTTGGGGTGGGTGTCACGGCGGCGAAACTGAACATTCCTCTGCATGCCGAACTTGCCGGAGCAACCGCCACACTGGACAAGCTGAATTGCAGCCTGCCCACTGCGCAATCCGTTGCGGCGGTGTTCAGCACGGCATCCACGCCATTGAACCCGGCCAATGGCACGTCGGTGGGGGCGCTTTATCTGGGCACGCTGCCGCAGGGGGCGTCCGGGAAAACCCCGATCAACCCCGATGATCTGGCCTTTGCGGATCTGGTCGAGATCAACATTGTCGTGAAAGTGCCCCTGCTGCCCGATTTGAAAATCGCGGGGATCACCATTCAGGGCCGGTCGCATGTTACGGTCGGTGAATCAAGGATCCGGACGCTGTCCTTTACCAAGGCCGACATTGCATCGGGCCAGAACACCAAGACCTTCGGATCGGGCAATCTTTTGTCCACGGCGGTGGGTGATCTTTTGTCCAGCCAGAACCTGCAACTGCGGGTCAAGCCGGGGCAGGCGGGGTTGGTGTCTGGCCTTGCAGCACCGATTGTGGCGGGCGTTTTGCAACTGTTGCCGGGGCAGTTGCTGGCCGCACTGGTGACACCCGTTGACAACATTCTGGACAGCACGCTTGACGCCTTGGGGCTGGCACTGGGCGAGGGTGAACTGACGCTGATCGGGCATCACTGCGAACCGATCAGGCTGGTTCAATGAATCAAACCCGCCTCTCTGACATTGGTCAAAGGGGCGGGCAAAAAGGCAGGTGATTTGAATGTCAGGCGGCGGACTGGGACCGACCGACAAGCGGCAGAACCTTGCGGGTAATGATCCGGATATTCGGATCATCAGCTTCCTTGGCCATCGCGCACACTTCGTCGGTGACAAATCCGATCAACTGATAGCGCGAATCCAAACCCGATTTAGCGTAAATCCGGCTAAGTTGCGATTTTACTGTTGCAATTGCGCAACCCCGCATTTCGGCAATTTCGCTGTTGGAAAAGCCTTTTGCGACAAAAATTGCGACATCCGCTTCGGCCTGAGAAAGCCCCCAGTCGGCAGCATTGCGCAAAATAACCGTTTCCTTCGCTGCAGGCTCGCCCGCACCCGGTGCCAGCTTGACCTTGCGCTGGCGCTCCATGTGGTTTCGAATCTGCACAAAACTCAGATAAGCGACTGCTGCCGTCAGCGCAAAAAACAACGCAAACATGCCTGAAATCAATGTGATGCTGGCATCCGCGTCCGGCATTACGAATTTCAACACTACGACAGTTTTGAGTGCTGCAATTGCTGTAACCAACAAACACCCGGTAATCCATATCCGCAACATCCGCACGTTCCCCGTATAAAAAATACGTCCCCTTCACGGACCGTCGGGGAAAAGTTTGGCCAAAGTGTGACGGCACGTCCACGCCGGGGATGTACGCTCAACTAGACCGTGGCGAACAAGAAATGTGGCATTCAATGGGTGCGGGCCAGCGTTGACGGGTTGCACCATGCGTACGCATCCGACGATGGCCGCGCAATACCGGTACTCGAGCGATCCGCCGGGGCTCCGTTGGACACCCAGTAACGAGCTTCCCTTCAGACCGCTAACTCGCCTTCGTCCTCGCCATCCCAATAATGAATCCGGTCGGCGTGGATGTGGATCATGACCATCCCTTCCGTGTCGATTCCGTCGAAAAACCAGCGCTCAAGATCAGCGTTCCAGTGATTTGCAAAGGCCGCCTTGTCACGCACAATTCTGCCGTGACCCGCCAGGGCGATGAAGATCGGAGGCTTACCAAGCAAACCCGCGCTGCCCTGAAATGAAAGTTCAACCTGACTGTCGGCCTCGATGTCACGGACAGACCGCGCGCTGTCCCAGCTGAAATAATAGCTGTCGCCGTTGAACCTGACATCGCCGTTGTTGCTCATCGGGCGGCTGGCCAGGGCGCCGCCTTCGGTTTTTGTTGTCAACATGGTGAAGTCGATCTTCGCCATGGCATCAGCAAGATCTTCGATTGTCATGTCGGTCATCGTCTTCTCCGGTTTTTCAAGGGTGGTGCGGCCTGTCGGTTGTCGTGCGTCTGACCAATGCTGGCATCCGATCAAGAACGATTGGTGATGAAAGAGGCCCCATCTTAACGGGGCCTCTTTGCAACTTAGCCAGTGTAGCGCAGGCCATAGGCCGTCTGGCCGGAATCACGGTCACGGCCACCGCGCACGGCACCGGCGAATGCTGCGACCCCTGCGACCAGCGCGGCGGCAGCCAGAAGAAAGGCCGTCAGGATACCTGCATTGCGTGCAACACGGGCCGCCTCGATTGCAGCTGCTTTGGTTTCATCGGCCAGTCGCTGCGCCTCAACCCGGGCGGCCTCGACCGCGTCGGCGGCCTCGTTCCGGGCATTTTGTGCATCCGCGATCACCTGATCCACACGTGCGGCTGCATCGGGCTGGGTCAGATTGGTGCGGGCCGCAACTGCGCTGGCAAGGTAGGCGCGATCTTCGTTGCTGATCTCGCCAGTGCGGTAGACGTTCGCCATGATGCTGGCGGACTGCTGCGCCAGTTGCGCCGCATCGGCTGTCGTCGGATCGACCTGCGCAGGCCGCAACAACTGGTTTGAAAGATATTCTGTAGGATCGACTTCGCCCGCATCAGGAAGTGCGGCCCCGGCCACATCCGCGACGCCACTTGCAACACCGCCCACCGCAGTGCCTGCGGCCTGTGCGACGGCACCAGCGGCCTGACCCGCACCAGCAACGACTGTGCCGGCGGTATTCGCGGCAAAACTGATCACATTCGAGATCAGAACTGCCGAAAGAATGGTGCCAAGTCCCCAGACAACCAAGCCGTTGACGCCGTCTCTGACGGTCAGTTCGTCCGGCGTGGCTGTCTCGACGCGCCGTCGCATCCGACCGGCGGTATAGCCACCGACCAGATAGGCCGCGACCATTGTCAGAATTAACCAGAGCACGGTCAGAACCAGTTCTGTCGTGGAAGATTGATCGCTGCCATCCAGCGTGATGGAAGCAAGTCCAAGCGCGGTGCCGAACGCTGCAAACAGCATGCCGATGGCGACTGCGATCACAGACCCGGCGAAGATTGCGGGCCAGTCGACATAGGAACCGTCAGTCGTTGAAACGGGAAGGGAAGTGCTCATCGTATCGCTCCTTTCAAAGAACAGGTCAGCCCAGACCAACGAAGGAAAGAATTGCCATCACGACAACGACGAGCCCAACAAGATAAATAATTCCGCCCATAGCAAATACCCCTTTTTTTGCCGCCCGCGCCGCGCGGTGGCTTTCATTGGGTGAACGCTGGCATCTCCGGAATGTTCCCCTTCGGTGGAAAATCATTTCGCCCGTGCGACCGGGTCTGCGGTGGGGCGGGGGGATCAGGCCGCCCAATTCCCAAGTCCGTTGTGCGGTAGTGGCAGGCTCGATTGGCATGGCAAGCAGGCTACGTAACGTCATGCGGGCGCCGTGCATCTTTATCCTGATCTGCGCCGTTTTGAACCTGAGCAAATGCTTCACGCTGCGTAACAGACAGGATATCCGATGCCGGGACAAAACAGCTGCCTTGTCGACAAGCTTTCGCACTACATTCGTCTGGATGACAGTCACCGGGCGCATCTTGCCGGGATCGAGAAGTCCGAGCGCAACTATCCGGCCTCTGCCGAAATCTACCAAGGCGGTGATCCGGCCCGCGATCTTTACGTCGTGAAACGGGGCTGGCTGTTCAGCTATACCGACCTTCCCGATGGCAGGCGGCAGGTCGTCAAGATACATCATCCCGGCGACATCGTGGGGTTTCCGGACGTCGCGCTAAAGCATGTGACCACAACACTGCGGACCGCCGAAGAAGTCTGCCTGTGCCCGTTTCCGAAATCTGCGCTTGATGTGATATTCAGGGAGTCGCCGCGCCTGTCTGCCCTGCTTTTGTCGATAGCACTGCGCGATCAGGTCGTGTTCATTGATCTTTTGCGGGCGATGGGCCGCATGAACGCGCAGGAACGGGTCGTCTACATGCTGCTCGACCTGATTGCCCGGTTGCGGATTACAAACTCTGCGATGACTGACACCATGCGCCTACCGCTGACGCAAAGTCAGATTGCCGATTACCTTGGTCTTACGAATGTCTACATCAGCCGGACCTTCCTTCGGCTTGAAAAAGACGGATACATTCAGAGAACCGGCGACGGTGTACATCTTTTGCGCGAAGATGATCTGATCGACATGACGGATTTCTATGACCGTTACGCAGACATGGATACGTCGTGGTTTCCGGAAAACTGATCGGTTCTCATCAAACCAGTTTCATGCGCGCCACTTGCTGAGCTGTCATGAATGAGCGGTGGCTTTTTGATTCCCCGTTGAGCGGGAACCTTCGGTCAGAACAAGCGTTCACTTCGGGAATGCGAGAGTAAGCTTTTGTAATGTATTGAAAAACACCTTGGAGGGTGATTGATGTCGGCTGCGCTGGCCATGGCAATTCTGCTGTTTTTCGTCTCGATTCTGCCGGGCGTCGGCACGGCATTGGTCGGGGCAATTCTTGTGATGCAGATAAGTGTGCTGGCAATTCGCACCGCCGTGTCGCGGGTAGAGTTGCCAAGGATGTCGCGGACGGTCCCTTGTGCGGACCCGGTGTTCTCGGTCCATGTAGCGACCCACAACGAGCCGCCGCAGATGGTGGAAAAAACGCTTCGTGCGCTCGCAGATCAGAATTGGCCAATCGCAAGATACGAGGTCGTCGTCATCGACAACAACACGTCTGACACTGCACTTTGGCAGCCCATCGAAGCCCTTTGCGCGGATCTTGGGCCGCAGTTTTCCTTTCTCCACCGGATGGGGGTGCAAGGCGCAAAGGCAGGGGCCTTGAACATCGCGCTGGCGCGTGCACGGCCCGATGCCACTCATATCGTCACTGTGGACGCGGATTACGTTGTGGACCGGGATTTTCTGTCCCATGCCGCCTGCGCGCTGCACAGGACGTGTGCAGACTATGTTCAGTTTCCTCAGGCCTATGTCGCCTGCACGGCCATTGCAGCGGGCGTGGACGCCGAACTTGAAGAGTATTTCCGGAACAATGCGCGCATGGCGGACGGCTGTGAAGCGGTGCTGCTGACCGGCACGCTTTGTGTGATATCGCGATCGGCACTGGAGGCCGTAGGAGGCTGGTCAGGCCGCACCACGACAGAAGATGCAGAGATAGGCGTGCGTCTGTGCAACCAGGGGTTCTGCGGGCGGTTCATAGACCGGGTGGTGGGTCGCGGCTATCTGCCGCTTTCGCTGCGCGACCTTGAACAGCAACGCCATCGGTGGGCCGGAGGCAATCTGCAAACCCTTATCGCCCATGCCCCCGCCATCCTGCTGGGCCGGGACGGCATGGGCTGGAAGCGGCGCGGGGCAATCCTGTCGCAACTGACGGCATGGCTGAACCTGTCGCTGGTTCCAGCCGTTCTGTTGCTGGTGACGTTGGCGATGGACAAAGGCGGCCCGGCCATGACCACCCTCGCCGCCGGATCAGTTCTTTTGTCTTTTTGCGATAGTGTCGCCCGCCTCGGATGGCGCGGGCTGCATGACCGGACCGCGCCCGGCGTCGTCTTTGCCGCAATCTGCAACCGACTGGCGCTGGCTCCTGTATCAGCGTTGGCGACGGCCAAGGTTCTGACCGGACGACCGCTGTCTTTTGTTGTCACCGACAAGTCCGGGCGCAGGCCGGACAGGCTGCACGCGCTGCCCCTTCCGGCCTTTGCGCTGTTCGCGGTGGCACTGTGCGTTCTGCCCGCAGCGGTCACGGCTGGCCCACTTATAACCGCTGCCGTTCTTGCCCTTATGACACCGTTTCCCGCCGCCTGCGCCTCGGCGCGCACCCTGCGCCGCTATCGCGCAATCCTGACACCACCCATGATGGGAGCACCCGCATGAATGACCTCGCCGTTGATATCATCATTCCAACCTACAATCGCGCCCGTTCCATCGTAACGGCAGTCCGTGCTGCGCTTGACCAGTCATGGTGGAATACCCGCGTCACCGTGATAGACGACGGCGGCACCGACGAGACTCAGGCCGTGCTGGCACGGTTCTTTGACGATCCGGCGTTCACCTATATCCGCCTTGCACGCAACGTCGGCACGGCGCAGGCAAAGAACGTGGGGATGCTTCTGACGGATGGCGATGCCGTGACATTTCACGACAGCGACGACATCCCGCACCGTGACAAGGTGCTGCATCAGGCGCGCATCCTGTCGCAGCCCGAAATCGGCGCGCACGAATGTCT
This sequence comes from Rhodobacterales bacterium, assembly GCA_038207585.1. Classification (GTDB taxonomy): domain Bacteria; phylum Pseudomonadota; class Alphaproteobacteria; order Rhodobacterales; family Rhodobacteraceae; genus JBBQZP01. The sequence continues at coordinate 232,711 of JBBQZP010000001.1, forward strand.
GAACTGGCGGATGGTCGGGCATCAGCCGGGGTCGTTTTTGCAGGTCGGCGTGGCGCTTGTGCAGCACGAACTGATCCTGCCGGACGGCCGGCGCGTGCCGATCCGCCGCGACCTGTCGCTGTTCGACGATGTGTTCCCGAATCTGCAGATGGGCAGTCAGGTGCCGGGCGAGTGGACGCATATCAATTCGGGCCTGTTCCGCCACGGTGTGCTGGCGCGCAACGGCGGTTTCGCGGTGTGCATCGAAGAGGATCGGGAGTTCCGAAACCGCCTGATCTTTAATGGAGAGATCGTGTGGATCGTGCCCGAACTGCTGCTGACGAAGATCGAGACGGTCGACAGTCTGACCCAGTCAACGGAAACCGACTATGACAGCGCCCGGCGCAAATCCGACCGCGCCATGGTCTGGGACAGGGTGCGGCAGTGGCGCGTTGAAGGCCGCGTTGATCCGGTGCCGGTGGGTCTTCCCGACCTAGACGTGGAATTCGTCAGCAATCCCGAAAGCCTGAGGGCGCGCGACATGCCGATGACGGATGCGACCCGCGTTGCGGTGGCCCGCGCTGTTGCGCAGCATGGCGTGTCGAGCGACAAGTTCGCTGCGGAATGACCGGCTTGCCCCCCTTCACAATCGCCATCGTCGACCCGTGCTGTGCTGCCGGATACACGCCGGATATGCTTGCTGCGGGCGGCCTTGGCGGCACCGAGGCGACGGTGCTGCGGGTTACAGGTGCGCTGGCCCCGCGCGTGGCAATCAGCCACTTCCAGCACGGCCGCGCCTTTCCCGAAATGACCGATGCGGGTTTCATGCGGCCTCTGGCGGATGCCTTCGTACCGGGTGCCGCCATGACATTCATCGTCATCAACTCGTGGAAGGTTGCCTGCAAGCTGCGCAAGCGGCATCCCGACGCGCGCATTGTGCTGTGGCTTCACGTCAACCCCGGTCGCCATAACCGGCCCATGTCTGCCGCACTATGCAATGCGGACATTGCGGTGATCTGTGTCTCGCAAAGCCACGCAAGGCAGTTGCGCGGCTTTGTGCAGGGTGAACTGCCGCTGCAAATCAACCACATTTACAACCCCATTGACGACAGTCTGGTGCCCGACAGCACCCCGCGCGACCCGGACCGCCTGCTGTTTGCCAGTTCGCCGCACAAGGGGCTGGCGCAGGTGTTCGGGCAATTCCGCGCTGTGCGTGCGGCGATCCCAAGTTTGACGCTGGCCGTCGCTGACCCCGGCTATCTGGCGTGGGATACCGGACCGGTTCCCGAAGGTGTCACGTTTCTTGGCACATTGCCGCATTCCGCTCTGATCGGCGAAATGCGCCGTGCATGGTGCCTGTTCTATCCGCAGACCGCTTTTGCCGAAACCTTCGGCCTCGTTCTGGCCGAGGCCAATGCAGTGGGCCTGCCGGTCCTTGTCCACCACGATCTGGGTGCCAATGCCGAGGTTGCGGGCGATCCCGGCCAGCTTGTCGACGGCGCCGATATTGTCGCGGTTATCAACCGTCTCCGCCAGTGGCGCGTCTCGTGGCCGAAAGTGCGCGCCAACCCGGCGTTCCGGCTGGGCGCTGTGGTGCAGCAGTGGACTGATCTGCTGGAGATCACGGGCGCGGGCACCAAAGCCTTGCGCAGGGTGGCATAGATGGCACGGTTGCAAGCGGTCTCGGCGGGCGGGAAGCCGGACAAGGTAAGTGGTGCCGATCTTGACACCGTTGCTGCAAAGCTTTGTGCGGCGGCGGGGCCAGAGGAAACCGGCGACGCTGATATCGGCACGTCGACGTCACTGCTGCGGCAGGCCGGGTGGCTGAAGGATGACGGGACGTCGGACCCCGACGTTACCGTACGGCGGCTGGCCCGTGTCGGGGCGGCAAATCTGCCGGTCGGGCGGTTGTGGGAGGGGCATGTGAATGCGCTGTATCTTGCCCATGTTCACGGCGATGCGCCAACCGCCGCCCGTGTCGATGCTTTGGTCGGAGAGGGCGCCTTTATGGGCGTCTGGGGTGCCGACGGCACGCGGGCGGTCGCGCTTTCGGCGGATGGCATCAAACTGACCGGCGAAAAGAACTTTGCTTCGGGTCTTGGGACTGTAACCCATGCCGTCGTCACCGTCTCGTCCGGCCCGCAGGTGCGGCTTGCCCTTGTCGATGTACGCAATGGCGCGCGTGCGGATGCCTCGGTCTGGCGGATGCAGGGGATGCGCGCGACGGCGTCAGGGCGCTATGATTTCGACGGTATCGCCGCAAAGGATATCCTGTGGATAGGCGGCCCCGGTGACTACCTGACCGAGCCGCATTTCGTGGGCGGTGTCTGGCGGATTGCGGCGCTTCAGATCGGCGCGGCACTGGGGTTGCTTGATGCGGCGGCAAACGACCTGCGCGCGCGTGACCGGCTGGATGCACATGCACAGATGCACCGACTGTCCACCGTCGCAATCCGCGCGCTGGGAGCGGACGCGCTGACCACGCGCGCTGCACATACCGCAAAACCGGGTGCGCGGTTTGCACCCTCGGATGCAGCCGCAATGTCGGCGGCGGCGCGTCTTTTAACCGAAGAGGTGGCGCTGGACGTCATCCGCGCGGTCGAACAATGCCTTGGACTTGCGCATTTCGAGGATGGTTCCGTGACCGGCCGAAAGGCGCGTGATCTGGCGGTCTATCTGCGTCAGGCCGCCCGCGACGCATTTCAGGTTCGCGTCGGCGAGGCCTGTTTCAAACAGGAGGGCGCGCTTTGGACGTATCTGTAGCATCGCGTACGCCGCCGGTCGTGGATGCCTTCATCCTGACCGGTGCCGCACCGATCGTTGTTCTGGCACCACATTCGGATGATGAAACCCTGGGCTGCGGCGGGCTTCTTGCCTATGCATTTGCGAATGACGGCGCGCATGTGATCTGCATGACGGACAGCTCTGCCTCGCATCCGGGTTCGCAGGAGTGGCCGCCCGCGCGGATTGCGGCAAAGCGGCGGCGCGAACTGGCGCAGGCCATCGGATATCTGGGCGGAACCGAGGCCGACATGACCTGGCTTGGCTACCCCGACGGTTGGCTTGGCGCGCAGGATCAGGATGCGGTGGTGGCGCAGGTTGCCGAAATTTGCCGAAGGGTTGGTGCGTGGCATGTCTTCGCGCCCTCAGCCGAGGATCATCACGAAGACCACCGCTCGACTGCCCGCATCGCCGCCCGGCTGGCGGATGAGACGCCGGGCATCACATTGTTCACTTATCCCGTGTGGAGCCGCTGGGACGATCCGTTTTTCTGGGCGGACTGCGCCCGTCATGACCTCGTCGCCTTTGATCCTTGCGGCTGGCGGGCCACAAAGCGTGCTGCCATCTGCGCCCATGCAACGCAACTGGGCGGTGTCATCACCGACGATCCTGCGGGCTTTGTCATGTCACAGGACTTTGTCGATGCCTTCGCAGATGGGTTGGAAATCTATTGGAGAACAAGGAAATGAATTCCACCCTCAATCACCTGAATCGGCTTTATGCCCATACCGATGACCCATGGAATTTTGACCACAGTCCCTACGAGCAGGCGAAATTCATCGCCACTCGCAATGCGCTGATGCGCGCGCAATATGCCTGTGCGCTTGAAATTGGCTGCGGCAACGGCGCGCTGGCCGCGCATATTGCCCCGCTCTGCGCACATTACACTGGAATCGATGCTGTTGAACGTGCCGTGCACGCGGCGCGTGGCAAGGTGCCGACCGCGCAATTCGATGTCGGCTGTTATCCCTGCCCATTGCCGGATAAGGACTATGACCTCGTTATCCTGTCCGAGATCCTGTATTTCCTGACGCCCGGAGCCATCGCGCAATTGGCCCGCGTTATCGCAGAACGCGCCCCCCGTGCGGAGGTGATCTGCACGACATATCTTGGCGATACCGAGCAAGCCTTGCAGGGAGCCGAGGCTCTGACCCTGTTCCGGAAGGCAATGCGGCCGCACCTTGATCTGGTGCGTGTTGTTGATACCGGCACATACCGGATTGATCATGGCGTCTGCGACGGGGCCGCGTGATGGCATCTGCCGTAAGGTCAGTGGTGGTCATCCCCGCCCGCAACGAAGAGCGGCGCATTGCGGCGTGCCTGCGGGCGCTGTCGGGGCAGGCCGGGTCAGATTTCGGCGTTGTTCTGGTCGCTAACAACTGCACCGACCGGACGGTGCAGGCGGCCGGATTGGTGGCTGACACTCCGGGGCTTCGGCTTGATATCCTTGAGTGCATATTGCCCGAAGGTTCCGGCGTGGGTGCGGCGCGGCGGCTGGGGGTTGCGCACAGTCTGGCGGTATGGCCCGGGGTGCGCGAGGTTCTGACAACCGATGCCGATTGCATTGTCGCTGACGATTGGATCGCCCGAAACAGGTGGCATCTGCAGCACGACACGGCGGTGTGCGGCCTTGTGGAACCGATGGCATCCGAACTGTCGGTCCTTGACGGGATCGACATCGCGCCCGCCGAGATGGAGGGCCGCTATGAACGGCTGGTGACCGATTTCTATCGCCGGTTCATGCCGGGTCCGTTCGGCCTTGACGGCGCGCATGGTTGCGCGGCGGGCGCCAGCCTTGCCATGACCGTTGCTGCATATAGCGGCATCGGTGGCTTTGCCGATCTGGCAACGGGCGAGGACCGTGATATCGTGCGGCGCCTGAAGGCTGCGGGATACGCTGTACGTCACGCGGGTGATGTGCGCGTCGCAGCCTCTTGTCGGCTGAAAGGGCGTGCGGCTGGCGGTATGGCCGAAGCGTTGCGCGTCCGCGCCGACCGCGCCGATTATCTGATTGATGACGCCCTGCCACCGGCACAGATGCTTATTGATGCCGCCAACAACAACAGCCTTGGCCCCTGGCCTTTGCAAGTGGCGGCGCGGCATCGCTTGCGGGCCCGCGATCTTCACCCTCATATTGCGTTGCTGGAAGCGGCATTGAGCGCGCCGCCGCTTGCCCTGCTCGGGCAGGTTGCCCCTTTGGTGGGCGATGCAGTCGGCCCGGATTTTGGCGCATGACCGGAAAGGACAATTAGTATGACCACCTTGAAAGACCTTTACATCGAAGAATTGCGCGACCTCATGCTGGCAAATGATCTTATGGCCGAGGTCGTTGCCGAGATGGCCGATAAAGCGTCCGATCACGTTCTTGCCGACCGGTTGAGCAGCGCCAAATCGGGGATCGACGGGCATACGCGGATGCTGAAATCCCTTCTTGGCGATACCGGGGCGGAAACCGCGACCGAACGCTGCAAGGGCATGGAAGGCCTCGCAGACGAGGCGCGCAGGAAAGCAGTCAATGCAGATACGGGCGAGGCCGCGCTGGATGTCACAATAATCGCCCAGTTTCAGCGCATGTGCCATTACGGCATCGCGGGTTTTGGAACGGCCAGGGCCTTCGCACAAGCCCTTGGCGAGGATGCGGCGGCAGGCAAGCTGGGCCGGGCTTTGGAAAATATCTACGATTCAGACGGCTTCATGACCGAACTCACCGAACGGTCCCGCAATATTGATGCTATCGGGTGATCAAGCCGGTCAGACCAGAGGGGGCCGGACATTGTTGAAAGAGTTGCAGCGAAATGATTATTTCAGGCTGAAACCCGAATTGAAAGTTCCGTTGAAATAAAAAATCAACCTTGAAACCGGTAAATCCAGGTTTCCGACACTTGGCGGTTATATTGGGAAATGACTGCCGACACTTCACACTCTTGCGTGGTGGGCTCAATCAGAAACGAAAGGCGAATTCCGGCCATCTCGGGGTTTGCTGCCAGTGCTATTGCTTCAACCCTTGCATTTGGTGCGTCCACCTTGGCAACAAGCGTTCCAATAGCGTCCGTTATTTCAACATTTATCCCGTCTTCGTTTGCTTCGGGCCAGGTAAAATCAATGACGATCTGACGAAGACCCTGCCGAACCGCGCCGGAAGCGCTTGCCGCTACCTGCAGAAGGCCCAAACCGGTCGAAGGTTCAGCCGACCATACAAGATCATATCCAAAAGTTGATTCACTTCCGGCGGGCAGTACATCGCGTGGGCGCCAATAAGCAACGACATTGTCATGATATTCGCTGTCGGTGGGAATCTCGATCAGATCGACACGACCTTCCGGCCATTCCTTGTGGGGGATCACCCAGCAACTTGGTCGCCGATGATAGTCCGCCCCCATGTCACGATACCCTTTCCAGTTGCGTTCGCGCTGGATCAGGCCGAACCCTTTGATGAGCGCGGCGTTGCCCTCGCCAAAGGATGAAACCTGAAGGGTTGCCGGATTTGAAAGCGCCCTCCACTGCCATTCTCCGTCCGGTGTACAAATTGAAAGTCCGTCGGAATCGTGCACACGCCGGCGGTAATCGTCGACACTGCCGCGCTCAAGCGGCCCGAACCAGTACATCGACGTCAAGGGTGCGATGCCGATATGATCAAGATCGACACGCGGGAACAGGCTCAGGTTGACTCCCATCCGGGTGGCCCGCGACGCCCCCGCCGGGCCATCCACGCCGGTTCTTACCGTGAACATGAAGGCTCCGGTAACCGAAGGGCCATCCAGCAGGGCATGCATGATCAGATCATCCGACGCTGACGCCGGGCGTTCTATCCAAAGCTCTGTGAACGCGGGAAATTCCTCACCGGCCGGATTGCCGGTGCGGACGGCAAGGCCGCGCGCCGAAAGTCCGTAAGCCGTTCCGGCAGAAATCGCGCGGAAGTAGCTTGCCCCCTGAAACACAAGAAATTCGCGGGCTATCTTGACGTCGTCAAGCTGGCCCAGAAGGCGCACGCCAGAATATCCGAGGTCCTTGTGGAGAGCCGGCGATGGCGGGGTCATGCCGTTAAATTCGAACAGATCCGGATCATAGGCAAGCTCTTGGACACCGCCTTCGTCCAGCAGGTAGATTTTCATTTTTGCGGTCTGGATGAAGCCTCGGTGAAGGGGTTGTACTTCGTACCCGGACGGACTGTCGCGCCAAAGGCTGCGGTCATTCCGAAATTCGATGCGGCGGTAAGCATCATAATCCAATTGCGCCAGTTCCTGTGGAACCGACTTGTCCTGTGCCACGAAGGGTTCGGCGGCAAGCTGCCTTGCCTTTTGGCGCATCTCTTCGCGCAACTGTTCCCTGCGTCTTGTTGTGACCGGCGCCGCAAAGCCCGTCAAAGGCGCCGCGACGCCCCCGCCGAATAACGCGTAGGACATTGTGCTGCTGACACTTCCGAACAAGAACGAACGCCTTTTCATTTTGGCCACCCCGACGCGCCCGACATCACGCTTCAGGCAAAACCCCGATGAAATCGGAGATTTCCTGAAATTGTTCTGTCAGCATAGTCGAGACGTCAGGCGCTTCGCCTGCAGGCCAGTCGGCCATTGCCTCGTCATAGATATCCAGCAGCGACTCCTCGCCCTGCCGCACAGAAGCCAGCGCTTCTTCGTCAAGGCCGCTCACCCAATCCCTCATCGTGATAACCGCCTTATTCATCGTACCTTGCCACGACATATCGCCGTCCGCGCTTTCACCAAGGTTTGAAAGTGCGGCCCTTTGCGCATTGGCGTGGCGTTCATGGATCTGGGTCAGTAGAATAATCGTGGGTCGGATTTCCCGTTCTGCGCGATTTAGCATCACCCCGTATCCTTCAAGCACATCGTTCGTTGCGGTATGGATCTGGTGCAAGACATCTTTGACGTTCATAGACATGGCAATGTTCCTCACTGCGCTGTGGTCCTGACTGCTAAAACCTTGCGGGCCGATATGAGTTCCGTGCCCGCTGCATCAAATTCCTGCCGCGTCCCGCGACACAGGCATTCAGATTCCGGAAAGATTGGCTGCAACATCCGTTTGCAAGGCGGGGTCTGTGCGGGTCGCATGATCACAAACTTATCCAATGACGCTCCCAGCGATCACGTCCCACTGCCGAGCAGCCCGTAAATCACATTGCAAGGGATGGAATGACCAAGCGGTTGATCGACCAAGGGCAACCACGGCGCAACAAAACGCTCAAGCATGACCCGTATCGCGCACCGTAAGGTGTCAACTGTACAGAACCGCAGCAGCGCCCGCGCATCGTTCTGTGACAACCAGCAGACACCACATTGCCGGTTTCATCTTTGGCATGATCCGCCTTAGGATGTTGCCGGAGATCAACGGGACGTTCACCCTGTTCATTCGGACATCGGTGTTGATCGCCGCTTCCGGAGTTTGGTTGCGCAGCACGAGGGACCGCCTGACATGAAAAAACCCCACGCCAGACCACGGGCACGGGATCTTGGCCTGCCGTTTCCCGGCATGACCGGCCCGTTGAACGCGATCACCGATGTGCCGGGTGTTGCGGTGGGTTTTTGCACCCTGACCGATCCGGCCAAAAAGATGCGAACGGGTGTAACCGCCATTCTGCCGCGCCCGTCGACCGATCCGCAACCGGTCTGGGCCGGGCAATACGCACTGAACGGCAACGGCGAGATGACCGGCACGCACTGGATAAATGATGCGGGCTATTTTCTGGGGCCGGTCCTGATCACGAACACGCATGGTGTGGGGGCGGCGCATCTGGGGGCCACGCGCTGGATGATCGCGCATTACGCGGATTATTTCGCCCGGCAGCACGCCTGGGCCATGCCCGTGGTGGCGGAAACGTATGACGGCGTTCTGAATGACATCAACGCGCTGCATGTGCAGCCCGATCACGCGATAGCCGCCTTGTCGGCGCGCAGCACCGGTCCGGTCGCCGAAGGGTCCACCGGTGGGGGCAATGGCATGATCTGTTATGAGTTCAAGGGCGGCACCGGCACGTCATCGCGCCAGATCGAACTGGGTGGTCAGATCTATACTATCGCTGCCCTTGTGCAGGCCAACCACGGTATCCGCCCCTGGCTGACGATTCTGGGCAAGCCCGTGGGCCAACTGATGCCGAAGGATGATCCCTCCTCCGCCGAGATGGGGTCGATCATCGTAGTTCTTGCCACCGACGCCCCGCTGTCGGGGCTTGCGCTGCGCCAGCTGGCCAAACGCGCCGCCATCGGAATCGGGCGGGGCGGTACACCGGGAGGAAACAGCTCTGGCGACATCTTTCTGGCCTTTTCAACCGCCAATGCAGGACCGATGCCGCAATTTGCTCCGCCGGTGGTGACCAAGCAGGAACTGAACATCGAACTTCTGGACGGCCTATATCTTGCGGCTGTTCAGTCTGTGGAAGAAGCGGTCGTGAATGCGCTTGTCGCCGGCGAAGACGCGCCGACCGTCAAACCCGAAGGCGGCACATGCCGGGCGCTGGACCATGCTCGTCTGAAAGACATCTTCGCCTGACCAATCCTTTTGTCCGTGCGAACAAGCGATGCAGGCGGCGCCGTCACGCAGCCACACCGGCATTTCAACCAGATGCTTCCGCAACTGGGGCTGACCCGCTCTCGCGTCTTGTCGCACGGTTGTTTTCAGCTCAAGCTGGGGTCGGCAGGCAAAGCAGGGGCAGGACATGGGCGCGCAAGGCAGCTTCATCGTGGTCGGGGCCGGATCAGCCGGGGCAGTTCTTGCCGCGCGGCTTGCCGAAGCCGGAGCGGATGTGACCCTGATCGAGGCTGGGGCCAAGGCGCATCAACCCGCAGTTCGGGTGCCGGGCCTATACTATTCACTGATGGATACCGAGCTTGACTGGGGCATCCGCACCGTGCCGCAAGAGGGTCTGAACAACCGCCGCATCTTTCTGACGCGGGGCAAGGGATTGGGTGGGACCAGCCTGATGAATGCAATGGTCTACATGCGCGGCAATCGCGGCGATTATGACGGCTGGCGCGATCTGGGCAATGAAGGATGGGGCTACGACGACGTTCTGCCGCTGTTCAGAAGGTCGGAAAACAACACGGGGCGCAGCGGGCCTTATCATGGGACCACCGGCGGCCTGATCGTCAGCGACCAGCCCGGTCGCAACCCGATGACCGCAATCTTTCTAGAGGCCTGCGCCCAGAACCAGATGCGCTGGAACGACGATGTGAACGGGGGTACGCAGTACGGTTACGGTTATTTTCAGATGACGGCGGATGCCAGCGGACGGTGCCATACCGACCGCGCCTTTCTGGAACCGGTGCGTCATCTGGCCAATCTGCGCGTCATCACGAACGCTCTGGTGACGCGCGTCATCGTGCAGGGCGACCGCGCACAGGGGGTGGAATATGTCAGCGGCTCGCAGGGGCACCGCGTGCTGGCCGATGAGGTTATCTTGTGCGGCGGGGCGCTGAATTCGCCGCAATTGCTGATGCTTTCGGGGATAGGGCCTGCCGACCATCTGCGCCAGCACGCCATCGCCGTTGCCGCCGATCTGCCGGGGGTGGGGCAGAATTTGCAGGACCATCTGCAGGTCGGCTACCGCTGCCAGATCGACGAACCCCTGTCGCTTTACGGCATGTCAGACGCCGAGGCCGATCGCGCAACGGCGGATTTTCTGGCCGATGGGTCCGGGCCGTTTGCATCAAATCTGTGCGAGGCGGGCGCGTTCTTGAGCCTGCGCCCCGGCACGGTTCACCCCGACGTGCAGGTGCATTTCGAGCCTGATTTCGGGCCAGACCGGACCGATGGCAGCGTTGCCGACCGGCACGGCTTTGGCATGTGGATCAACGTCTCTCGCCCCCACAGCCGGGGCGAGATCAGACTGCATAGTGCCAATCCGCTGGACAGACCGGCCGTCGATCCGCGCTATCTGAGCGATCCCCGCGATCTGGAGCTGACCGTTGACGCGGTGCTGGCCTGCCGACAGATCGGCACCGCCCCTGCGTTTGAAAAGATCGGCGCACGCGAAATCTGGCCCGGCCCGCAGGCGCTGACCCGCCGCGATGTGGAAGCCTTTGTGCGCGCGATGGCCTCGACGATCTGGCACCCCTGCGGCAGTTGCAAGATGGGGGTTGATGCCATGGCCGTCGTGGCCCCCGATTTGCGCGTTCAGGGGATCGACGGGCTGCGGGTCGCCGACGCAAGCATCATGCCCAACGTGGTCAGCGCCAACACCAACGCGACCTGCATCATGATCGGGGAAAAATGCGCGGACCTGATCATTGCATGACGTTTGGCCCGCAGGCGGCCTAAAGCGGGCCGTGTAAGGTTTCCGTCAGCCTGACCAGAAGATCGGGTTTGCCAAAGGCTCCGGCCTTGGTCCAAAGGCGCATCGGGCCGAAGCGCGTGGTGCAGATACCTGCCGCAATGCCGGGAAGCGGCGGTGGGCAAAGCGAGATAGAGCGCGTTTGCAGATGGTGCAGCACGGCTTCGGCCGTGGCCCCGCCACTTAGAAACAGCGTGTCGGGGGCGGCGGAACGGATGTGCAGGGCGGTTTGCTCGGCCAGCTCTTGCTCGATCAGGGCGGCGTCTGAACCTGGCTTTCGCGCTGCGGCAAGGATGTTCGCGGCTGGCAAAGCCCGGCGCAAAGCGTCAATCTGCGCCCGGCTTTCCGCGCTGCGCGAGCCGATCACGAAAAGAACCCGTTTGGCGGCGGGCAGTGGTGCGGACGGTTCTCTTGATCGTGGCCGCTTGCGGGCAACTGCTGCGGCCAGACCCGAACTGCCCGCCAGCAGCGGCGCGATTATTCCGGTTGCGGCATTGGCAATCTGATCAAGATCGGCATCGGTTCGGGCATCGTAAATCAGTATTTGCGGTGAACCCGTCTGTGGCACCGCATCACCGGGCCGCAGGTTCACGATCTGCGCGGGGCCGGATGCGTCGAAATGCGCGTCGATGCGGGACGGGGCGGCCTGACCGGATTGCCCCGACCACTCTGCCAGACTGCGGCCATGAACAGACAACACACCATCGCGCACCACCCGCCCCTCACCCGGCAAGGCCGGGCAAAAGACCAGAGTGCGGAACTGCCCCGCTGCAAAGGCAGCCATCACTTCCACAATGGTATTTCCGCGCAGAGTGGAATCGATCTTCTTGAACAGCAGACCACGGTCGGGCCGGGCGTTCCAAAGCGCAATTTGCTGCGCCACGATTCTCGCTGCCGCGTCGGGTGCCAGCCCGCGACTGTTGGTGTTCACCGCCACCACCTCTGCGTCCCCCGCCTTATCGGCGGACCAGCACACGGTCGCACTTGCGCCGTTCTGGTGGAACGGTGCGGCGGCGTCCATGGCGCCGGTCAGATCGTCGGCCAGGATGAACAATCAGGCGTCGCGGGCTGAGCGGGTGGACAATTGCTCGGCCATCTCGATCGCCTCGATCATGCTGGTCGCGTCGGCGATGCCCTTTCCCGCGATATCCAGTGCCGTGCCATGATCAACCGAGGTGCGGATGATCGGCAAACCCAGCGTGATGTTCACACCGCTTAACGATTTCCACTGGCCAGTGACCGGGTCCACGTCAAAACCCAGCAGTTTCACCGGAATATGGCCCTGATCATGGTACATCGCGACAACGGCGTCGAACTGTCCGCCGCGATGCTTGACAAACACGGTGTCGCCGGGAACCGGGCCTGTAATATCCATTCCCTGTCCGCAAAGACGCTCCACCGTGGGGCGGGTTACGTCAATGTCCTGACGCCCGAATATTCCGCCTTCACCGGCATGGGGGTTCAGCGCGGCAAAAGCGATACGCGGGCGGGCGATGCCCATGCGTTGCAACGCGTCATGTGTCAGCTGTGCGACCCGGATCAGGCGGTCTGGCGTGATCAGCGCGGGCACATCCTGCAAGGCAACATGGGTGGTCGCATGGCTGACCCGGAAGGCCCCGTGCGCCAGCATCATCACGGTGCCCTTCACGCCGGTAAGGGCTGCCAGAAGCTCGGTATGTCCGGCATGTGGATAGCCCGCCAGATGCAGCGACTCTTTCTGAATGGGGGCGGTCACGATGGCGTCGACCTGCCCGCCAACCGCCAGATCAACCGCCCGCTCGATTGCCAGATAGGCAAGGTGCCCACCGCCCGCGCAAATCTGACCGATGCGCATGTCGTCGGGGCGTCGCTGATGAAGGGCGTCGATGTCGGCGATCACCACGCCCGGACCGTTCAGATCCTGCCCAAGACGGGCGGCGGTTTCGGCAAAAATTCGGGCGCTGCCGACCAGCGTAAGGTTCAGCGTGCCCGCTTGCAGCCGGTCTTTCAGCAGACCCAAAGCACGAATCGTAATCTCGGGTCCGATACCGCACGGATCGCCCATCGTAAGGGCAAGATTGGCTGACACGCGCTGCTCCTTCCTGTTCGGGCCTGTTCAGGGCAACCCGTTTTCACGGTGCGGCAGCCATGCCCCGCAACGGACAGGCTGATGCCGGTTCATGCCACCGAAGTATTTGATTATAAATATAAGTTCATGGATCAGGCAAAAGCGGGCGCGCCAGTATCAGCTGGTTTGCCTTGGCCGATCTTATGATCCAAGCGTCGGCGCAGTGTCAAGGCGGGCAAGTACTGCACCCGCACGGATGCCCTGACGGCACAAGACGGTGACAAAAATCTGTTGACGCATTTGCGGCAGTATGACTTTATGAGAACGTTCTCAGAGAACATTCTCAGCGCCGTAATCTGCCAGAGAATGGGGGGGGAGACTTCTATGACCGACGTCCGATCCGGCACTGCGCAAGCGGTTGCCGAACAAAGCAGTATTGCCCTGCGCGCCACGGGTCTGCGCAAGACCTATGGCGCGACAGTTGCGCTGGAACATGCCGACATCGTTCTGGCCGCCGGGATGGTGCATGCGCTCCTGGGCGAGAACGGCGCGGGGAAATCGACCTTGGTTCGTATTCTGACAGGTGCGGTCAAGGCCGATGCAGGCCAGATCATGCTGGACGGCAGGCCGTATGATCCGACGTCCCTGCTGGAGGCGCGGGGGCGCGGCGTGGCCACCGCCTTTCAGGAATTGAGTCTGGTGCCCAACCTTTCGGTGGCGCAAAATCTGCTGTTGCCTGCGTTGCCGCGCGGCCCTGTCGGGCTGATCTCGGCCCGCCGGGTGCAGGATATGGGCGACGCCATTCTAGCACGGCACGGGCTGCAGCGGATTGACCCGATGATGCAGGTTGACCGTCTGCCACTGGCCGAGCGTCAGCGGATCGAGATTGTCCGTGCCATCGAAAACGCCACCAGCGTCCTGATCCTGGATGAGCCGACGGCGGCGCTGGCCGAAACCGACTGGCTGTTCGACCGGATCAGGATGGCGACTGCCAGAGGGACGGCGGTTCTTTACATCTCGCACCGGCTGGCTGAGGTGCGCCAGATCTGTTCAGAGGCGACGGTGCTGCGCAATGGCCGCTCGATTGCGTCGGTCAGTCTGGCGCAGGCGTCTGATGACGATATCTTCGAGATGATGGTGGGGCGCAGGGTCGACCACTCGGCCCGCAAACGTGCCGGGCAGGCACAGGCACAGGCGCAGGCCGGAGTTGCCGCGCGGTTAAGGGTTCACGGGCTGACCGGGCACGGGCTGAACAAAGTTTCCTTCGATCTGCGGCCCGGCGAGATTTTGGGTGTGGCGGCACTGGAAGGGCAAGGCCAGCGCGGTTTGTTCCGCATGCTGGCCGGGCTGGACGCGCCCGAGGGTGGCACGGTTGCGATTGACGGACAGCCCGCGCGCCTTGCGTCGCCGCGTCAGGCGCTGAAATCGGGCAGCGGCGTGGCCTATCTGCCCGAAGAACGAAAGACCGAAGGTATTCTGGCCGGATTGACGGCAGCCACGAATGTGGTGCTGCCGGTGCTGCCGAAGGCTGCTTTTGCCGCGATGATCAGCCCGGCGGCCGAGTTGCGCGCCGCAGGCCCCGTCGCAGCCAAGGTCGAGATGAACCCGCGCTATCTGGGCTTTGCCATCGGCGATCTTTCGGGGGGCAATCAGCAAAAGGCGCTTGTCGCGCGCACACTGGCAACGGGGGCGCGGATATTGCTGCTGTATGATCCGACGCGCGGTGTCGATGTGGGCACCAAGCAATCCATCTATGCGGCCATCCATGCCTTTGCCGCGGGTGGCGGGTCGGTGCTGTTCTATTCGTCAGAACTGCCCGAGATCGTGCAACTGGCAGACCGGTGTCTGGCCATTTATGGCGGTCAGATATTTGAGGAGTTCGCAGGTGAAGCCATCGCCGAGCAGCGGCTGGTCGCGGCCATTCTTGGCCACAGGGCAACCCCGGCGGAGGTGGCGTCTTGACCGTTTCCCGTCCACAAGCCCCGACAACCCCGCGTTGGCAGGAACTGCTGGTCAGGCTGACCAAGGGGGCGGGTCTGATCGTTCTGATCTATCTGGCGGTCTATCTTCTGTATGCCTATCAGCAGCCCCGGGCGTTGAGCGCCTCGTCCATTGCGGCGCTGATGAACAACACGGCCCCCTTGGCGCTGGCGGCCGCGGGGCAGGCGCTGGTGGTGATCAGCCGGGGGTTTGATCTTTCGGTCGCCGGGGTGATCTCGATCTGCAATGTGACGCTGGCGGTCTATCCGATGGAGGGACCGGGCGGCGCTGTGTTGTCTGTGCTGTTGTGCATGGCGATCGGCGCTGTTGTCGGGGCGGTGAATGGCGTGCTGGTGGCCGGATTGCGGATGCAATCCATCGCGGCGACGCTGGCCACGATGATCATTTGTCAGGGCATTGCACTGGTCATCCTGAAAGCGCCGGGGGGGTCTGTTTCCAACTGGATTGCCGATGAAATGACCGGCCGCCTGTGGGGGATCGTTCCGGTATCGGGCCTTATGGTCGCGGTTGTGGTGGGGGTGTGGCTGGTGATCCGCCGCACCAATTTCGGGCTGGCGCTTTATGCCATCGGTGCAGACGAGCAATCGGCCACCCTGTCGGGGATCAACAGCGCCCGCGTCCGGTTCTTAACCTTCGTGCTGGCGGGGTCCGTCTACGGACTTGCGGGCTTTATGCTCAGCGCCCAGACAGCGACCGGGAATCCCACGTCGGGCACGCCGCTGCTGATGCTGTCGTTTGCGGCGGTGGCGCTTGGTGGCACGTCGCTGTCGGGCGGGCGGGGCGGGCTGTTCGCCTCTGTCATGGGTGCGGCCTTGCTGATGCTGCTGCAAAAGGTGCTGTTTTCAAGCGGCGTTTCATCGTTTTACACCGGCATGTTTCAGGGCGTTGCTCTGATCCTTGCGGTGGTGTTCAGCGGCTTTCTGACCCGGATCGGACAGGCGAAATGACCAACCCGGCCGTCAAGACCAAAGACGATTTTGCCCAGCCCGGCGATACCCGCACCTCGGCCCGGATCAGCCGCGATACGATCAGTGCGGCATCGGTGGCCGTGCTGTGCGTGGTGTTGTTGCTGAGCAGCCGGTTTGTCAGCCCGGCCCTTGGGTCGTGGTCGCAGGTCGAAACCGTTCTGGTGCTTGGGTTCTTTCTGGTCGTGCTGTCGTATGGGCAGGGGCTGGTGATCCTGTCGGGCGGGCTGGATCTTTCCTTGCCAGCCACGATCACGCTGGGCGGAATTCTGGCGACAAGCTGGGTGGGTGCCACCGATCCGGGCGCATGGTATCTGCTGCCGGTGGTCCTTGCGGCTTGCGGACTGGTCGGGTTGGTGTCGGGTATCGGCATTGTCTGGCTGCGGGTGCCACCGTTCATCATGACGATGGCGATGTCGATCATCGTGGCCTCGGCACTGCTGGGATATACCAGCGGCACGCCGCGCGGGGCCGCACCCGATGCAGCGGTCGCCCTGATGAAGACCCAGGTCTTTGGCTGGCCGCTGCCGGTGATCGTGCTGATCGGTTTTGTAGCCCTTGGCTGGGTGTTCCAAAGCCGGTCGATCTATGGCCGCTATCTCTATGCCATTGGCACAAACCTTGACGCTGCACGCATTGCGGGCGTGCCGGTCACAGCCATGCAGATCCTGCCCTATGTGATCAGTGCTGTGTGCGCAGGGTTCGTGGGCATCGCGCTTGTCGGGTATTCAAGCGGTGCCACGCTGCGCATGGGCGACGACTATCTGTTGCCGTCTATCGCTGCGGTCGTGATCGGTGGATCGTCGATCCTGGGCGGACGCGGCACCAATCTTGGAACGGTGGGTGGGGCAATCCTGCTGACCGCCTTGGGCACGATCATCTCTGCCCTCGGTCTTGAATTCGGGCTTCGAACGGTCATCGAAGGTTCGATCGTGCTTATCGCGCTGCTTTTGCTGCGCGAAGAGCTTTTTCAGAAACTGCGCAGCCTGTGGCGCTGACCAACACCACCCACAGGAAAACACAAACGGAGGAGGAGACTACAAATGCAACTCAACTGGCTGAAAAATACGGTCGCTCTGGCGGCACTGGTGGGAACAAGTCTGGTCTGGGGAACCCAGGTTGACGCTCAGGATGGCAAGAAATTCAAGGTCTACCTGAGCCTCAGCTATTCGGGCAACGCCTGGCAGTCCGAGGCCGCGAACATCGTCAAGGCTTTGGCGGCAACCGCGCCCTATGACCAGCAGGTCGAACTGATCGAGAACATTTCCGGCACCGATCCGCAGGCCCAGATTTCGGCATATGAAAGCATGATCGACGCCGGCGCGGACGCCATCATCAGCTTTCCGATCTCGTCCACCGCGCTGAACCGGACCATCAAGCGCGGCTGCGAAGAGGGTGTGCTGTTCTTTATGTATGACGGCACCGTGACCGAGGATTGCGCCTATAACGTCAGCTTCCTGTCGGGTGGCTTTGGTGAGAATACCGCGCAGGCGCTGGTCAACGAACTGGGCGGCAAGGGCAAGATCTTCCTGTCGCGCGGCGTTCCCGGTAACTCGGTTGACCAGCGGCATACTGATGGTGCGATGTCGGTGTTCAACAAATATCCCGGCATCGAGATTGTGGCCGAATACTATTCCTTCTGGGATGACCGCACGACCCAGCAGGAAACCGCCAAGGCACTGGCCGCCCACCCCGATGTTCAGGGTGTCTGGGCGCAGGCCGGTGAATACGGCGTCATTCAGGCTCTGCTGGATGCAAACCACCCTCTGCTTCCGATGACAGGGGAAAACTCGGCCGGCTTCCGTCGTGCGCTGGCCGACCCCGAGATGCAGGCCAAGGGTCTGCGCGGCGTTTCGTCCGGGTCGGGCCCGGCGCAATCCGGCTATGCGTTCAAGCTGGCGATGGAGATTCTGACCGGCCAGCGTGAACTGGCGCCGCAGAACATCGAATATCCGCTGCCGTGGGTTCCCGCGTCAGAGGTCAAGATGTGCGAAGGTGATACTTACACCGACGGCTGCAACGTGTTCCCGGAATCAAAGGTGCCGTCGTCGTTTGTCAGCGAAGTGTTGAACCCGGTTCTCTTGCCCGAGATCAACGTTGAATCCGCGCTGAACGGCACGCCGGTTCCGGGCGCCACGATTCAACCCCTACCCGCCGACGCCGTTGTGACCGCCAACAATGAGCCCGGCATCAACTGCGACCCATGCGAGGCAGCGCCGGACCTGTACAAACTGACCAAGGTCGAGGCGACGGTTCAGCCGTAACCCCTGCCCCTTGGGTTGCCCGACCAATACTTCCCCGGTCGGGCAACCCGTTTGCTGGCATGCCGGCAGACCATTTCTGATCCACCGCATCGCGGCTTTTGGCGCCCGTTCAACCAGATGTCGCAGGAGAGGCCCCATGAACGTCGACAAGTCAGCATCACGAGGCAGAGTGACGGTCAAGGATCTTGCCCGCGATCTGGGCATGTCGGTGTCGACCGTATCGCGCGCCTTTTATCCCGATGCCGTCATCGCCTCAGACACCCGAAAGACGGTGCTGGAACATGCGGCCCGCATCGGTTACCGGCCCAATCCGTTCGCGCAAAGCCTGATCACCAAGAAAAGCCAGATTGCGGGCATGGTTGTATCCGACCTGACCAATCCGTTCTATCCCGAAGTTATGACCCGCCTGACCGCGTTGCTGCAAAAGGCGGGCATCAACCTGATGCTTGCCGCCGCCGATCACCCCGACAAGATAGACGAGGCCGTCGAGTTGCTGCTGACCTATCGGCCTGACCTGATGATCGTGCTGGCCACAAACCTGAACTCACACGCCCGCGAAAAATGCGAGGCGGCGGGCGCGCCGGTGATCTTCTTCAACCGCCTGTCCGCCGATGGTCTGGGCTTTGGCGTATCTTGTGACAATATCGAGGGCGGACGGCGGGCGGCCGATCATCTGATCGACCGTGGCCACCGCGCGCTGGCCTATGTATCGGCCTTTCCCGGCGCATCTACCAATGTCGAACGGCAGCGCGGCTTTTGTGAACGCGCCGTGGAACGCGGCCTTGCTGCGCCGCAGATCATCGAGGCGGGACTGTTCGCCTATGAAGCGGCCTATAGCGCCGGTCTGGGATTGATGGCCCTGCCCGTCAGGCCGGACGGGGTCTTTTGCGCCAATGACATTGTTGCCATCGGCTTCATCGAAGCGCTGCGCGAGGGCTTGGGTATCGACGTTCCGGGGGATGTTTCCGTGATCGGATATGACGATATCGCCATGGCAAGCTGGCCCTCGCACCGCCTGACGACTATCGCGCAACCGCTGGACGAGATGATGGCGGCCACCGTTGCCCTTGCGCGTGATCTGACCGCCGAACGCCAGATCACGCAGCGCATCCTGCGTGTTCCGCCGGGCGACCTTGTCGAACGCAGCACCGTGCGTGACCGCCGCAGTGGAGACATCAGATGACAGACCTTGATCTTTTCACCCGGCTGGCGGCAACCCACAAACCCGACTGCATGTTGTCGCTGGAAGGTCCACTGCCAGAACCCGTTCCCGACCCGGAAAGCATGGCCCGCACGCTTGGGTCTGACGCAGTTGCGCTTTATGCGCAGGCCTGCAAACCGATCTATGAGGATTTGCGCCGGGTTATCGGACAACTGGCGGGTTTGCTGATCCTGGCCCGGCTTACCGCACGGACCGAAATGGCCGATCTGCCGGAGCTGCAACAATGCCGCGCGCGATGGGACGATGCCACACAGCGTCTTGCCGCGTTGCAGGCCCCAACGGGTTTGCAGGCGCACAAGGTGCAACTGGGCAACGCCCATTCCTTCAGCGGGCTTGTTCTGAACGGGATCGGGGCGCTGCGACCCTCGGGCGATAAAGTCCCGCAGCTTGACCTGATGTCGGTTCAGATAAAGCGGGCCTATGCGCATCTGGACGTGGCCAGTTCGACCAAAGCCGGGTTGCAGATGGTCGACTTCACGCATGCCTGCTGTGCCTGCGCTCAGCCTACACACGGACCAAACGCAAAAAACCAAGCCTGATGGGAGGAAACTATGGCGGACTATTCGATCTGGGTGCTGGAATACGCCTATGTCAGCCAATATCACAAAAGCGGCGTGCTTTATGGCGCGCACAATCAGGGCTATGTGAAGCTGCCCTATTGTTACGTTGTGATCAAAAGCAAAGACCATGTGGCGATGGTCGATGTGGGCTACAATGACAAAGCCTATGGCAAGGTTCTGGGTGACCGTTTCGGCGTTGAAAACTGGCGTGACCCCAAGGCCGTACTGGCCGAAATCGGCTTGAAGCCAGAGGATGTTGATACCTGCTTCATCAGCCACGCGCACTTTGACCATTTCGGCAATGTCGAGGATTTCCCGAAAGCCAAGTTCTACATTCAGGAACGTGAGATCTCGAAATGGGTCTGGGCGATGTCGCTTCCCGACCGGATGCGCTGGATGATGGTGGCGGTTGACCCCGGCGATATCGTGCGCGGCGTCGGGCTGGCTGCCGAAAAACGGCTGGTGACGGTGGATGGTGCGATGGAAAACGTCCTACCCGGCATTGATCTGCATGCCGCCCCCGATAGTCACACCTGGGGCTCGATGTGGGTTACCGTGCGCAATGATGGCAAAAATCCGTCGCAGGATACCTGGGTGTTGGCCGGCGATCTGGTCTATCAGTTCTCCAACCTCAGCAATTCGGGGGCGGTCGTGGATGTCGATACCATGTACACGCCCGTCGGCCTTGCCGTCGGCAGCCAGACCAATCTGATCCTCGCGACCGAGGAAATGATGAGCCAGACCGGGTATGAGGCACGCCGGGTGATCCCGATCCATGAAGAAGGGCTGCGCGATGCCTTTGCGTCGCGAATCACGAAAGACGGACTGCGGATCAGCGAAATATGTCTCGCCGATGGCGAGGCATCAAAGGTGGCATGATGACAAACAAGCGCCCGGTTGCCATTGTTGGTGCAGGTCTGGTCGGGTCCGGCTGGGCGCTTGTCTTTGCCCGCGCCGGGTATCAGGTCAATGCCTATGACCCTGTCGCCGGGGTGCGCGACAAGATTCTGCCATGGGCCAAAGACAGTCTGGCACAGCTGGAAAAGGCTGGTCTGGTGGATCAGACCGATGCCATTCTGGCCCGGATCAGAGTGCATTCCGACCTTGCGCATGCGTTGGCGGATGCGTTCTACATTCAGGAGTCGGTGTTCGAGACGGTGGCGGCAAAGACCGAAGTCTGCCTGCAGATCGACGCGCTGATGGCTGCAGATGCGGTGGTCGGTTCGTCGTCGTCGGGTATACCTGCGTCGTCGTTCACCGAAGGCTGCACCAACCGGGCGCAGTTTCTGATCGCGCATCCGGTGAACCCGCCGCACCTTGTGCCGGTTGTGGAAATGGTTCCGGCGCCTTGGACGGACCCCGCCGTGCTAGACCTTGCGGCAAAGCTGATGGCCGACGTAGATCAGGTTCCCGTCCGCCTGACACGCGAGATTGACGGCTTTGTCCTGAACCGCTTGCAGGGCGCACTGCTGAACGAGGCGTGGGCCTTGTATCAGGATGGGATCGCCAGTCTGGCAGATATTGATGCGACCATTTCGCAGGGGCTTGGCCTACGCTGGTCGTTCATGGGCCCGTTCGAGACGATTGACCTGAATGCCCCCGGCGGGATCGAGGATTATGCCGCCCGCCTGCGCGGTCTTTATGCCGGGATGGCGCGCGTCCCGCCGCTGGGCCCGTGGTCGGATGCGCTGATCGCCAAGGCCACCGCAGAACGCCGTCTGGCCTTGCCCAAAGACGGGCTGGCGGACCGCCGGGCGTGGCGGGATGGCGTTCTGGGCCGTCTGATCGCGTTCAAGAAATCCAATCGCCTTGCAGACTAAGGCCGTGCCTGCCCAATAAATGTTGACCAACTATCTGATCTATAAGGAAAGAATGATGACCGTTACCTATCTGAAACACGGCAAGCCCGAGGCCGCGCGGTCCGAAGATGACACCAAGGTTCGTGGTTCGGTCGAGGCGATCTTGGCAGATATTGAAACCCGGGGCGATGCTGCCCTGCACGAGTTGTCTGCAAAGTTCGACAACTATACGCCCCCCGCCTTTCGTCTGACCGATGGCGAGGTAGAGGCGCTGATGAACCGTGTGGCCCCCCGCGACATGGAAGATATCCGCTTTGCGCAAACTCAAGTGCGCAACTTTGCCAGCGCGCAACGCGCCGCGCTGCAGGATATCGAGATAGAGACGCTGCCGGGTATCATTCTGGGGCATCGCAACATTCCCGTTCAATCGGTCGGCTGCTACGTTCCCGGCGGCAAATTTCCCATGGTCGCCTCGGCGCATATGTCGGTGGTCACGGCATCGGTTGCGAAAGTTCCGCGCATCATTGCAGCCACGCCGCCCTTCAAGGGCGAACCCAATCCGGCGGTCATTGCGGCAATGAAGCTGGGCGGCGCACATGAGATTTATGTACTGGGCGGTATTCAGGCGATTGGCGCGATGGCGTTGGGGACCCAGACGATCAAGCCGGTGGATATGCTGGTCGGCCCCGGCAACGCCTATGTGGCCGAGGCCAAGCGACAGCTTTTTGGCCGAGTCGGGATTGATCTCTTTGCAGGGCCGACCGAAACCATGATCATCGCCGATGATACCGTGGATGCCGAACTCTGTGCGACCGATCTTCTGGGTCAGGCCGAACATGGCTACAACTCACCCGCCGTTTTGCTGACAACCAGCCGCAAGCTGGCCGTGGCCACCATGGCCGAGGTTGAACGCCTGTTGACCATTCTGCCAACCGCCGACACCGCGCGCAAAAGCTGGCAGGACTACGGCGAGGTGATCGTCTGCGATAGGCATGACGAGATGCTGATGATGGCCAACGACATCGCGTCCGAACATGTGCAGGTCATGACCGACCGTGACGACTGGTATCTGGAAAACATGCACAGCTATGGCGCGCTGTTTCTGGGTGCCCGGACCAATGTTGCGAACGGTGACAAGGTCATCGGAACCAACCACACATTGCCGACCAAAAAGGCCGGCCGCTATACCGGCGGGCTTTGGGTCGGAAAGTTCCTCAAGACCCATAGCTATCAGCGGATCACGACGGATGAGGCCGCAACGATGATCGGCGCTTACGGCTCGCGGCTTTGCATGCTGGAAGGTTTCGTGGGCCATGCCGAACAATGCAATATCCGCGTGCGCCGCTATGGCAAACGCAATGTCCCTTACGGTGCGGCGGCGGAATGAGCGTTGGTGCGCCGAACTTCCGTCTGGATGGCAAGAGGGCGCTGGTCACGGGTGCAGGGCGCGGCATCGGCCTTGCCATAGCGCAGGCCTATGCGTGGTCCGGTGCCAGTGTCACCTTGTGTGCGCGAACGCGGTCTGAAGTCGAAGCCGAAGCCAAATCGCTGTGCGACGCAGGTCTGCAGGCCACGCCGCTTGTCGGTGATGTGACCGATGTGGCGGGTTTTGCCGCACAGATCACAGCGCTTGCGCCCTTTGATATCTTTGTGAACAACGCGGGCACCAATCGGCCCAAGCCGTTGGCCACAGTGACAGAAGACGACTATGACGCGGTCCTTGGCCTGAACCTGAAGGCGGCGGTCTTTGCGGCAAAGGTTGTCACCGCCGGAATGGTGGCCGCAGGTCGTGGGGGAAGCGTGATCAACATGTCCTCGCAGATGGGTCATGTCGGCGGTGCCAATCGGACCCTCTACTGTGCCTCCAAATGGGCGCTGGAGGGTTTTACCAAGGCTCTGGCCATCGAACTGGGTGGCCATCAGATCCGCGTCAACACGATCTGCCCGACCTTCATCGAAACCGAGATGACAAAGGGCTATATCAACGATCCTGGGTTTCGGTCAGCCATCTTGTCCAAGATAAAACTGGGCCGGCTTGGAACGGTTGATGATATTGTCGGCGCTGCGGTGTTTCTGGCATCCGATGCCTCCAGCCTGATGACGGGAAGTTCCGTGATGCTGGATGGTGGGTGGACGGCCGAATAGCACGCCGGGGTGATCGGTCGGCAAGCAGACCGCCTTTGTCCCTGCCGCCATCCGCACGACGGATGTCAGGCGGCCTGCGACGTTGGCCATCACAGCCAAGGACGCGAACAGACACCCCAGTTAGCCGGTAGCGGCCAGACGTCCTGACATCGCTTCGGTGTTGTCTTTCGGGGCGCGTGGCTCTGCGCTGGCTCAGACCAAAGTCTGTAGGTTCGCGGCAGAGGGGATGCTAAGACGCGGGCATGACGTCACCGACCGAAAAGCTCCACTGGCGCGATCTCAATCTTCCGGGTCAGTTTCTGATGGCCGGGGCAGTGGTCATGGTTGTTGCGATGATCATCGTCGGAAACTGGATTTCACGGCGGATCGAGGATTCAGTCGTGCAGAACTCGGCGGCGACGGCGGCGCTTTTCATGGAAAGCTTCATTTCACCGCTTGGTCAGGAACTGGCCGATACCGACACCCTGTCGCCCCCGGCGCGGCAGGCGCTGGCCGAAATCTTTGACGGCACGGCGCTTGGTGAACGCGTCGCCTCTTACAAGATATGGCGGCCCGACGGGCTGGTGGTGCATGCGTCGGATGCGTCTATCATCGGCAAGACCTTTCCACCTGCCGATGACATGAAACTGGCGCTGACCGGCGAGGTCGCCTCGTCGTTCGAGGATCTACACGATCTGGAAAACAAGGCCGAGGCCGCACTGGGCGTGCCCCTGCTGGAGATCTACAGCCCGATCCGCGAGGCATGGACAGGCAGGATCATCGCGGTTGCCGAATTCTATGAACGCGCCGATCAACTGGACGCAGACCTGCGCAAGGCGCGTCTGACCGGCTGGCTGGTGGTGGGCAGCGTGTTTCTGGCCAGCGGCGCGCTGTTGTTCGGCATCGTTCAGGCCGGGGGCCGGACCATCCGGGCACAGCGCGAGGCGCTGAAGGATCAGTTGACGCGCACCCAAGACGTGTCGCGCCAGAATGTCAGCCTGCGCAAGCGTGCGGTCGGCGCCTCGTCGCGGGCAACGGCACAGACCGAACGCGCGATCCGCCGTATCGGGTTTGAACTGCATGACGGGCCGGCACAATATCTGTCACTGGCGTCCTTGCGGCTGGATGCAGCGCTTGCCAAGGGCGGAAGTCCGGCCGATGCCGGGCTGGTGCGCGACGCGCTGGCCAAGGCTCTGGACGAATTGCGCATCATCTCGCGCGGGCTGGCCCTGCCGGATCTGGATGCGCTTGACATGGCCGGGCTGATTGACCGTGCCGCAAACGATCATACACGCCAGACCGGGCTTGCGGTGCATCTGCATCTGGCCGACGGGCCGCAGCCCTTGCTGGATTACGCGCAGAAGCTTTGCGTTTTCCGGTTTTTGCAGGAAGCGCTATCGAATGCCAGCCGCCATGCAAAGGTGGACGCTGTCGATGTGACCACACTGATCGGCGCGCAGGATGTGTCGGTCGAGGTGCGCGATACCGGGCGGGGGTTTGATCCTGCGCAACCGCGTGTCCTGCGCGCGGATGGCGGGCAGGGTCTGTTCGGCCTTGCAGACCGCGCCGAAAGCATCGGAGGACAGGTCCGCATCCTTTCGGCCCCGGCGAAGGGCACCCGTGTCACCCTTACACTGCCAACCGGAGAAACCGTATCATGACCATTCGCATCGTCCTGGCCGATGACCATCCGATCTTCCGGGGCGGTCTGGTCCAGAGCATCGAGGAAACCGGCGAGTTCCGCGTGGTCGGCGTTGGCAGCACCGCGGATGAGGCGGTGGCTCTGGCGCTGCAACACCGGCCAGACATCGCACTGCTGGATCTTTCGATGCCCGGGAACGGTATCACCGCAGCCGCCCGCATCGCCGAGGCAGGCACGGCCCGTGCCATTGCAATGCTGACCGTATCCGAGGACAGCGCCGATGTGACGGCGGCAATGCAGGCCGGGGCCATCGGATACCTTCTCAAGGGCGTATCGGCGGGCGAATTGCGCGATGTTCTGGGCCGTCTGGCCAAGGGTGAGGCGCATGTATCGCCCGGTCTTGCGGCGCAGATGTTGCGGATCATGCAAACCGCCAAACCCAAGGCCCGCGACCCGATCGACGATCTGACCAAACGCGAAGAGGACATCCTGAAAGGCGTTGCCGCCGGCAAGAGCAACCGCGAAATCGGCAAGGATCTGAATATTCAGGAAAAGACCGTCAAGCATTACATGACGATCATCCTTAACAAGCTGCAGGCGCGCAACCGGGTAGAGGCAGCACTGATGGCGCAAGAGGCCTGGCGCAAGGGCTAGCTTACGTCGGCCGTGCAGACTGGCGACGCGCGGTTTGACCGGGGCTGTGATTTTGTGGCGCGTATGGCCTGCGTGGCCCGTTTACTGGATCTGGGCGTCCCGCATCCGCACGGCATCTTCCTGGGTCGCGGGGCGGTCGCGGACGGTTCTGCCCTTGGGATCGGTCAGGCGGTAGCGGCCATTGCGGATACGCTCGCGCCAGCCGTTCGAATAGCGAAGCTCGACGTTTCCGCCGATGCTGGCCCTCCCCCGGTTGCCGCTGCTGCCGCGCGCCTTGGACCCGCCGTTGCCGTTGCCTGACGCGCCGTGGTCATCTGACCCTCCGCCGCTGCTGCCACTGCCGCTGCTGTTACTTCCCCCGCCGCCGCCGCTGTCGCCGCCGCCGCTGTCATCATGCCCGCCACTGTCATCGCTGCCGCCCCGGCCTCGCCCCCTGCCTCTGCCGCCGTCGCTGTCATCGCCGCCACCCCTGCCGCTGCGGTCACCGCCGCCGCCGTCGCTTCCTCCGCTGTCCCCATCGTCGCCACCCTTGGCATGCGCAAAAGCGACACCCATCGTCAGAGGAGTGCCGCCCGAAAGGGTAAACTGCACCGGCATTGCCGCCGCAAACAGACCCAGCGCCACTGTAACGGCCAGAACTGTGCAAGATGGAATTGCGGGCATGGGGAGTCTTGATCCTGCTGGATAAATCTGATGCAGCTTACCCGTTATCCTAACGGACAAAAAAGTTCATCGGACGTTGGTCGGGCGTTTGCAGTCGACTGCAAACGCCCGCGTTGCAGAGTTTACGAGCAGCCTCCGTGTTCGGCGACGTCGCCTGCACTGTCACAGCCCGATCCACCCGGAACCCGGGGGCGGCTGCGGCCACTGCCCGACTCGGTCGTGCCACTGCGGTGGTCACGGCTGTTGTGGTCACCGCTGCGGTGGCCCGCTCCGTCATCGCTGCCCCGGCCCCGGCCACGATCACCGCCGTTGTCGTCGCTGCCCCGGCCCCGGCCACGATCACCGTCGCTGTCATCGCTGCCCCGGCCGCGACCGCGGCCATGGTCATCGCCACCGCCGCTGGCCATCATGAAGGGGTCTGCCACAGTGGTCATGCCGGTGCGCGCGTCATCGGCACCACGGCCACGACCCTTGCCGCGCACATGCCCGGGGCCATCGTCAGCGCCCCGACCGCGACGCGACAGCTCGAACCCGCCGGTGGGCAGCGTTGTCTCGACTTTCACGATGGTAAGATTGCCGGTCACGGCATCCGCGTTGACCGAGGCCATTGCAGCCATCGGCGCGCAGAACCCTATCAGGGCAAAGGCGGAAACATTCAGGATCTGGTTCAGTTTCATGGTCATTCTCCTTGTTGATGCGTTAATGACCACAAACTGCCATCGACCCCGGCCGCGCACTATTGACCAAGGTGCAACCAAAATCCGGCAAAGGTCGGCACTGTTTTCGGACCAACGTCCGGGCCGGGCACAGACCATCCGCCGTATTTGCAGCCCGGTGCAAGTGCCGGCGGCGATCCCGTGTCAGCCTTTCAGCCGTGCGCCGGTCGGGTCAAAGGGCGGGGCTGGGTAAAGGGCTGTCTGGTCTTCTTGCGCGCAGTGCAATTTGCAACCCAGATCGCCGGTAAAGCTGACTTGCAGCGCAAGGCAATCGACGTCCGCGACGACGATCCGCGCCGACCGCATGAAGGGGAAGGCGTCATTGGAATGATCGGCATTGGCAGCCGCGCCGAAAGATCGCGGGCGCGCGGGCCGGCCACCTCAAAGCCGCAGTGGCTGTCGGTCAGGCTTTCCGAATGTG
This sequence comes from Rhodobacterales bacterium, assembly GCA_038207585.1. Classification (GTDB taxonomy): domain Bacteria; phylum Pseudomonadota; class Alphaproteobacteria; order Rhodobacterales; family Rhodobacteraceae; genus JBBQZP01. The sequence goes on from JBBQZP010000001.1 coordinate 260,833, forward strand.
GTTCCCACGGGCATCGGAACCTGACGGAAGAAGCGCTGTTGAAAGTGTTCCGCCATGCCAGACCCAAGATCCGAAACGCGCCCTCAGCCAGCTTTGTGACAGTAAAATCGCCCGCAATCCCGCCGCGCTTGACGATCAGCAGCGTCAGGCACGACCGCCCTGCAGCGGGATCTGGCAAAGTTCGAGATGTCGGTGATGTCCGACATTTTCCCGCAGCATCCGCGCCTTACGACCGACCGGTCCCCACTAGTTCTGGTGGGTGAAGCTGTGGGTTTCCTGCGCATGCTCGCCGGGGGCTGCAAACCACGGAGGATGCTCCAATCCGTAGTTCTACCCGAAGATCGCGCCCATATCCTTTTGCATTGCATGGACGAGGCGTGTTCGCAGCGGTCGGCCAGCCTCGCGTTCCTTGAACGGAAAGTGGATCTTGAAGCGGTTGGCATATTGATCGCGCACCCGACCCCTGGTGAACACCTTGGTCGCCCAATGGCCATAGCACGCCAGATCCCAGGCGCAGGTAATATTCGCCGTCACAGTCGGAAACCGACGGCAGGCGGCGGCCCATCGCAGCAATCTCGGGGATGGTTTGGGTGACGAAATACTGATGCTCGTTCGGGATCAGGGACAAGGTGGTCCCCGCCATTACCGCCACTTCACCCCCCTACAGACCGGCGGCATTCACCACTCAAGGCGCGCGGATATCACCCGTGTCGGCGGGCCCGATCCAGTGGCTGTCTGGTGGCACTTCGATGTCCGTTACGCGGATAAAGCGGTGAATTTCCGCGCCGTGCTGGCGTGCGCCGACATCATAAGCATTGGTCACACCCGAGGGGTCGACATTGCCGCCATCGGGTTCGAACATTATGCAGTGGCATGCTATCGAAGTTGACAAGGGGGTGCAGGCGTTCGGCCCTATTCCCGGCTGACCGGGTGAAAGTTCATGCCATAGCGCCGCGCCTTGGCCTATTGTAGCCGCAACTGGTGTTCGCGATCTTCGGTCTGGGCCAGATACAGGCTGCCGGGCTGAAACTCGCCACCGCGTGCCATGTGCTGTCAGCCGGTTATCTGGCGGAAAGCGTGACACCACATGCAAACCCCGCAGGCAAGCCCAGTGTCGGGCGTCCAGCCAGATGTCCATGACTTGCCGATCAAAGGTCGGGTGCATGTCCGCCCCTTTGACCTTTTCGACATGGTGCCGGCAGTTCGACCGCCAGTAGGGTTGGATCAGCACGCCCTCTTCCTGCATGATCGCCTCTAGCTTGGCCATCACCTCGCGCCGCTTCTCGACATTCGAGATTGCCATCGCTTCGGCCAGAAGGGCGTCAAACTGGGGGTTCTTAATCGCAGTTTCGTTCCATGCCTCGCTCGACGGATAAGACAGCGCCAGAATCTGCACGCTACGCGGGCGCATATTCCAATCGGCGGCCGAGAACGGATATTTCGTCCAGTCGTTCCAGAAGGTCGATCCCGGCAGGATTCTGCGCTTGATATTGATGCCCGCATCACGGATCTGGGCTTCCACAGCATTGCAGCTTGCGGATTGCCAGCTATCGTCGATCGAACTCGGGCGCGCCCTGCGCCGCAGCCTCAGGTGCCGCTTTCGCAGCCGCCTTGTCGACGGTTTGCGCTGACAGTTTGGCATATTCGGATGGTTCGGGAAGACGTGGTGGCATCGGCAAGGCTTGCCATCCGCACGGCCATCGAGCTGCCCTCGACATTGCGATCACACCAGCGCGCGATGTTGAAAGCCCCGCCTTCGGCAGTGACATCATCGCCGTTGTTCCGTTGGACGCCAAGACGGGCGTTGAGCGCGTATTCCGTCGCATCGTCATTGGCCTGCCCGCTGTCCAGCATCTTGCCCTCGCAACGTGCCGTCGCGGTTCTACTGGACAAGAATCCCAGATAGCCGTGCGTGGCATGGCTCGTTTCCGGCCAGTCGAACCGGCGCGGGTCCTTCAGTGCCCTGGTTTCCATGTTGATGCGCATATGACCGCCCTTTTGGGGGTTTCGGCAAGCGATGCGGGGGCGGCAAGCCCCAGAAAGCCAAAAGCTGACACGGATGAGACGCCAAGCGACGAAGCACCGGTCAGGAATTGCTGCGGTACGCTGCGGGCCGAGGACATCATCGGCAAATACATGGAACTTCTCACCGATTTCTGAATCTGAGATGCTCTGCCCGCATGATCAACGCGGCGACCAGATAGGCGATACCATAGCTGAATTCATCAAGGCTCGCAGGTTCGAACCTGGCAAGGCGGGTCGCCATGTGGAAGGTGCGGATTTCCACCCCGGCGATCTGTTCATCGGTCAGCGCACGGTCGCGCATCAGATCACCCGCGACGTCGACGGACGGGTGCGACCAGCGAGAGCAGGGACAGGGCTTGCAATGGGTGTGATCCACCGTCAGCCAGCGCTGCCCCAGATCGGCCCAGAACGGGACAGCAGCCGCCAGAACGCGACGGTGCCGATAGGCGGCAAGTCGGTCGTCCAGATCGGGCGCGCATCATGCCGATATAGCTGGTCCAGACCGGCGCGGTCCCAATGGCCTTATCTCCGGGGCGCAAAATGGCTTTCATCGCGCCCGCGATCAGCGGTTTCGCCCCCGCCGCATTGACGATCTGCGACAGATCGAACGTCAGCCCGTTCTCGCACCGTAATTTTCGCACTACGGCGGCGTTCATGTCGGGCGCTACGTCGGCGGCGGTACAGCGCGTTTGCCCGGCCTCGATCGCTTCAATGCCGCAGCGCGGTTGAACGTGGCGCCGATGGGCGAGGCGGGCACGGTTTACAGGATGTCCGACAGCATCCTTGCGCGCCCTCCAGAGGGTGATCCGGCCCCAGGCTATCGGGCCCGACCAGAATGTGAATGACCGCAGCCCGCCGTAGCCTCGCGCAAGCGCCGCAAAATCGGGGTTGCTCTGCGTGGTGCCTGACACCCGGCCCGGATAGCGGGTTTCCTGATTGCCCCGAATAGTGAGTATTTTGGTTTGTCGATGATGATGAACATCGGGGCGAGGCCATATTGCACGGCCGTCGCCGGTTCCTTCCCGTTCATCATGAAATCGCTGTCACCGCTGATGTAGACTGCGGGCGCATCGGGCCGAACGAGCCACCGCATCCTGCGGCATCGTATCGCCCTAAATATCCGCAATCACACCCATGACGCGACTGAAGGTGCGACACGGCACAATTGTGCCCCATCGTATGTTCCGCACAGTGAACGGCACCTGTCGCCATCTTTGTCAGGCGTTCAACTTTCAGTTGCCAGCAGCAGTTTGCAACGCGCCGTTCTTTGTTACCAGCAGCAAAAACCGCCATCAACCAACAGGTCAACGCCGGTGACATAGCTTGCAGCATCGGACAACAGGAATACCGCAGGGCCGACCATTTCATCGACATTGGCCATGCGCTGCATGGGCGTCTGTTCCTCGAACGATTTGGTCTGATGCACCATTTCCGGACGCGTGTTCATCGGCGTGGCGGTGTAGCCGGGACTGATGGTATTGACGCGCACGCCGCGCCCGACCCATTCCATTGCCATGGATTTCGACATGTGGATAACGCCCGCCTTGGACGCGTTGTAATGGCACTGCATCAGCCCGCGGTTGACGATCACGCCAGACATCGAGGCGATGTTCACAATTGATCCGCGACCGTGTTTCAGCATTGTCTGCGCTTGGGCCTGACACGACAGGAACACGCCCTTCAGGTTGATGTCCATCATAGTCTGGAACTGGCTTTCCAGCATTTCCTCTGCGGGATTGGCGTTGGCGATGCCCGCCGCGTTGACGGCCAAAGACAGCGGGCCAAGATCCGCCTCGGTCCTTGCCACGGCATCTTTAAGGGCCTCACCACTGGTCACATCGGCAGCAATCTGAAGGCTGCGTCTCCCGGCGGAGGCGATAAAGGCGGCGGTCTGCACCAGCCCGTCATCGGTGCGCCGGTCCAGCAGGGCCACATCCGCCCCACATTGGGCAAGCCCCATTGCAATACGCTGGCCAATGCCGCTGCCGGCACCTGTGACAAAGGCCACCTGACCCGAAAGATCAAACATTTTCGGCGCGTTAAGTGTGATGCTCGACATGATATGTTCCCAAAGTCAGAGTGTTGCCAGTTCCATGATTGCCACGTCATTGGCGTCTTTGCGGTCCAAGATACCCGCCTGATTGCCTTGCGCCATAACCATGATCCGGTTTGACACACCCAGAACCTCTTCCAGATCAGAACTGACGACGACAACCGTCACCCCATTTCGGGCAAGGTCCATGATCAACTCATAAATCGAGGATCGCGCCCCCACGTCGATGCCGCGCGTGGGTTCATCCAAAACCACGACCTGCGGCTTGCGCGCCAGCCATTTTGCCAGCACGACCTTTTGCTGATTGCCGCCCGAAAGTTCGCCTGCGTTCTGACTACCGTGGCCTTTGACCCCAAATTTCTTGATGAAACCATCGGCAAAGGCGTTCAGCTTGCGGGCGGTGATCCAGCCGCCGCTGGCCAATTCGCCAAGGTTCGCATAGCCGATGTTTTCCGCGATGGAATGTTCCAGCACCACGCCCTGAAGTTTGCGGTCTTCGGGCACCAGCACCATGCCGTTGCGGATGGCGTCGATCGGCGAGCGCGGCGTGATCTCGCGCCCGTTCAAGGTGACGGTTCCGCTGGAGATCGGGTCGGCCCCTGTCAGCGCGCGCACTAGTTCGGTCCGCCCTGCCCCCATCAAACCGGCAATCCCGAAGACCTCGCCGCGCTGCACCGAAAAGCTGATGTCGCGGAACGTGTTGTTGGGTGAGGTCAGTCCGCGCACTTCCAGCGTTACCTCGGCTGATGGCACCGGAATTGCAGGGAACATCCGGTCAAGGGATCTGCCCACCATGGATTCAACGATTGTTCTGACAGGCACATCGCCCCGGTCAAATTCCTGCACCTTGTTTCCATCCCGCATCACGATGATACGGTCGGCAATCTGGCGGATTTCCTCCAACCGGTGCGAGATGTAGATGATGCCGACACCGTCGCCCTTCAACCGCTCGATCTGGCGGAACAAAAGCTGCGTTTCATCGCCGCCAAGCGCCGCCGTCGGCTCATCCAGAACCAGAAGGCGGGCGTTCAGGGTCAGCGCCTTGGCAATTTCAATAAGCTGCTGGTTTGCCGTCGACAGACCTTCGACAAGGCGCGAGGGCGGCAGGTCAAGACCCAGACGTTTCAGCCCGGCCTGCGCGCGATCATCCATGGCCTTGCGGTCAACGCGGCCGCCTTTCATCAGATAGCGGCCGACAAAGACATTTTCCGCAATCGACAACTTGGGCAACAGTTTCAGTTCCTGATGGATCATGCCGACACCGGCATCCATCGCGGCACGTGGAGTGGCCGGGGCGTACGCCGCCCCAAGCCATTTCATTTCACCCGAAGACGGCTGGACGGTGCCGGATATCACGTTTGAAACGGTTGATTTCCCGGCACCGTTTTCGCCAAGCAGCGCCACCACCTCGCCCGGATAGATATCCAGATCAATGCCGTGAAGAACCGCGATTGATCCATAGGATTTGCGGATACCCCGTAAGGACAGGATCGGTGATGGCGCGGACATGGCTAACGCCCTTCCATCGAAATTACGGGTGGTCCGCGACGAACTTTGCGGCGTTGTCGCAGGTGGTCAGAACCGCTTCGGACACTTGCGAAGGCTCGACCTTTTCGCCAGCTGCAACCGCAATGGCCGAGTCCACAGCCAGAACGCCCATGCGACGGGTGCTTTGCGTTGCGGTCACCACAAACGGGCCTTCGCATTTGGCAAGATACTCCAGCGCCGATCCGTCACCGTCATAGCCACCGATGATGACCTTGTCCGACAGGTTCGCCACGTCAACCGCTTTGGCTGCACCCATGGCGATGCCGTCCGCCTGCCCAAAGATCATGGTGATATCGGGATTGGCGGTCAGCATGTTCTGAGCGATGGCAAAGCCTTCGTCGGCCGACCAACGCTCGGTCCACTGCTCGTCCACCAGGGACACGCCGGAATTTTCGCCAATGGCTTTCATGCACCCTGCGGTGCGGTCCATTTCGGGCGTGGTGCCTTTCTGGCCGTGAATGATGACCATCTTGCCTGCGCCGCCTGCGCGTTTGATGATCTCGCTGCACACCTGATAGGATGAATTCACACCCTCGCCGCCGATGAAGGTATCGCCCGGCTCGCCTTCGGGGAAACGGTCAACGTTGATGACAGGGATGCCGGCTTCACGGGCCAGACGCGTGGGAACGGCAGCAGCAGCAGCCCCGGCCGGGATGTAGATGAAGGCGTCAATTTCCTGGGTCAGCAAATCCTGAACCTGACTGACCTGAGTGGCGGTATCATTCTTGGCGTCAACCACCACAACCTCGATGCCCTTTTCCTTGGCATAGTTTTCCACGCCCAGCTTGATCTGATTGAAGAAGTCAGCCTGCAGGTTCGGCACGGCAAGACCGATCTTCTTGATCCCCTCGGCGGATGCGCCAAGTGGCGAAAGCAATGAGATACAGGCGGTTGCGGCCATCAGCACTGTCTTGAGTTTCATGTGTTTTTCCTCCGACATGAATTTGGGGCATCCGTCATGGCGGTAGACCCCTCCCCGTTCGACGGGCATTATTGCCCATCGTCTTTCACACCAGATGACGCTGCCGCCATCTGGAGAAGTCCTTGTCAGTTGCGTTTGCGCAAAGTTTCTGCGGTCACGGCCAACACGATCACCACACCGATGATCACTTGCTGCAAAAACGGTGACACGCTCAGCAGGTTCAGCCCGTTGCGCAAGACACCGATAATCAAGACGCCAATAATGGTTCCACCAATGCCGCCCGTGCCACCCGACAATGACGTGCCACCGATCACCACCGCCGCAATCGCATCCAGCTCGTAGCCGACGCCCGAAGACGGTTGCACCGAGTCGAGCCGCGCGCCCAGAACGATCCCGGCAAGACCTGCCAGCACGCTGCACACCACATAGACCATCACCGTCATCAGCTTTACGTTGATACCCGCCAGCCGCGCGACCTCCGGGTTGCCACCAATCGCATAAAGGGCGCGCCCGCCGTAGCGATAGCGCTGGTAAAGAATCCCAAGCAGGAAAACGACCAGCATCAGCGCGACCGTCATGGTCAGAAAACCGCCATAGCGCACGATGGCCGCCATGTTGAACCAGCCGGGAAAGCCGATGATCTGCTGACCGTTGGTGATCATGTTGGCCAGCCCGCGCGTGATCGACATCATGGCAAGCGTCGCAATGAATGCGGGCACGTTGAATTTGGTGATCAGCAGACCGGCAACAAGCCCGTTCAATGCAGCGGCACCAAGTGCCAATGGAACCGCGATCCCCATCGACAGACCGGCTTCGACATTCAGATAGCCCAGCACCATCATTGCCAGAGCCATGACAGAGCCGACGGCCAGATCAATCCCGCCGATCAGGATGACCAGCGTCATCCCGACAGCCATGATGCCAAGCACCGTGATCTGATCAAGAATGTTCAGAAAGTTCCGGACCGAAAAGAACGTATCCGTCCAGAATGTAAGGAAGACGCACAGCAGCAAAAGCCCGATCAGCGGGCCGGTAGCGCCCTTCATTGATCCTAAAAGCTCGCGTCCGGCTTGACCGGCCTGACCCTTCGATTGCGTCAGCATAAAGCCCTCCCTCTTCGCAAGCATTGCAAATAGTGTGATAGCATATTTATTCACTATCGGCTGTTAATTCGTATATGATTCACTTGATCCCTGTCAAGCCGCAATAACCACACCTCTGGCCTCGATCATTGTGGAATAAACTTGACTTGCATGTCCTCTATGTATGTATAACCCTAGCAGGATATTTATTCACCATGAGGGAATCATGCAGCCCAACGATCTTCGCAGCATCGCCCGCCAGATTCGCAAGCGCGATCTGCAGGCCGTCTATGAGGCTGGCGCAGGCCATATCGGGGGCGAAATGTCATGTATCGACATTTTGACAGCGCTGTATTTCCGCGTTCTGCGCATAACACCCGACCAGCCGAAAAATCCGGACCGGGATCGGTTCATTCTGTCCAAGGGCCATGTGGCGCTGGCGCTTTATATCACGTTGGCCAAGCGCGGCTTTCTGCCTGAAGACGAAATCTCGACCTTTCTGAAACCGCATTCCCGCCTGAACGGCCATCCGAACTGCAACAAGGTGCCCGGCGTTGAAACCAACACCGGCCCCTTGGGGCATGGCATGCCCGTGGCCGTGGGGATGGCCAAGGCTGCCAAGATCACCGGTGCCGCCTATCATACCTATGTGATGACGGGCGATGGCGAGATGCAGGAAGGCTCCAACTGGGAAGCCATCAGTTCGGCCGCGCAGTTCGGGCTGAACAATCTGACGCTGATCATCGACCACAACCGGTTTCAGCAAGGGGCCTCGTTGCAAGACACCAACAATCTGGCACCATTCCCGCCAAAGCTGTTGGCTTTTGGCTGGGATGTGACCGAAATTGACGGCAACGACATGGCGCAGATCGTGCCCGCGCTGGAAAAGCATACGGAAAGGCCGCATGCCATCGTTGCCCACACCAACAAGGGTCAGGGAATTTCGTTCATGCAAGATACCGTTGACTGGCACCACAAGGTGCCGAACGCTGAGCAATACCAGATCGCGCTTTCAGAACTGTCGGAGGCCGTGTGATGAACGCTGTAACCACCTCGTCCAAACTTCACGATTGCCGCGATGCCTTCGTTGCGGTGCTGGAACGGCTGGGCGCCGAAAACCCCCGCATTGTCGCGGTGTGCAACGATTCTGTCGGCTCATCCAAGCTGGGTGGGTTCAAGGCAAAGTTCCCCGACCGGCTGGTCAACGTGGGCATCGCCGAACAGAACATGGTTGGTGTCGGTGCCGGGCTGGCCAATGGCGGACTGTTGCCGTTTGTCTGTGCGGCGGCGTGCTTTCTGACCGGGCGGTCGCTGGAACAGATCAAGGCGGACATCGCCTATTCCAACGCCAATGTGAAACTTGTGGGCATCTCGTCGGGCATGGCCTACGGCGAGCTTGGGCCAACCCATCATTCGACCGAAGACTTCGCCTGGACCCGCGTCATTCCGAACCTGACAATCGTTGCACCCTGCGATTCCATTGAAACAGCGGCAGCGGTGGAATGGGCGGCGGCGCACGAGGGGCCGGTTTTCCTGCGCCTGTCGCGGGTTGGCGTGCCGGACCTACTGCCCACGGGGCATGTTTTTGCGCCGGGCAAGGCAAACCTGCTGCGTGATGGCGATGCGGTCACGCTTATTGCCAATGGCACGCTGACACACCGGATGATGAAGGCCGCTTCCCTGCTCGCCTCCGAGGGGATAGAGGCGCGCGTTCTGAACATGGCCACCGTGCGCCCGATTGATGTTGACGCGGTCGTTGCCGCCGTGCGCGACACCGGGGCCATCCTGACGGCCGAGGAACACTCGGTCTTTGGCGGTCTGGGGTCAGCGATTGCCGAGGTTGTGGTGGCCGAGGCCCCCGCGCCGATGAAAATGCTGGGCGTTCCGGGTATCTTTGTGCCAACCGGATCGGCAGAGTTCCTGCTGAATGAATTCGGCATGGCGCCTGCGGCTGTGGCGCAGGCAGCAAAAGACCTTATAGCCAGAAAGTCGCGGCGGGTCTGACACCTGCCGCGACCTGACCGGGGCGCAACGATATCCTCCCGTTGTTGCGCCCCGGTCCGCCTGATCCTGTGACCGGAGCCAGCATGACCCGCGCCATCCTTGCCATCGACCAGGGCACCACCAATTCAAAGGCCGTTCTCGTCTCGACCGGGGGAGAGATTCTGGCACGCGGTTCATCCCCTGTCGGTATAAGCCACCCGCAACCGGGTTGGGTAGAGCAAGACCCCTTGCGGGTCTGGGCATCGGTGCAAGAGGCGATTTCGGCCTGTCTGGCAACAGCCCCCGGCGTTGACGTTATCGGCATCGCGATTTCCAACCAGCGCGAATCCGTTACTATCTGGGATGCAGCGTCGGGGCAGCCGCTGGGGCCGGTGATCAGTTGGCAATGTCGCCGCACAGCGCCCGATTGTGCGGCGCTGACGGCTGCGGGCCATGCCCCGCGTGTGCAGGATCTGACCGGGTTACCCATTGATCCGATGTTTCCGGGTCCCAAGATGAAATGGCTGCTGGACCGCGCACCGGCAGGTCAAGCGGTGCGCCTTGGCACGATTGATGCCTGGCTGATCCATTGTCTGACCGGCGGCGCGGTCCATGCCTGCGACGCCTCGAACGCAGCCCGCAGCCAGCTTTACGACCTGAACCTCCAATGCTGGAGCGCAGAGTTATGTGCGCTGTTCGGCGTGCCGATGGCCTGCCTGCCGCAGGTGCGCGACAGTGCCGGGTCCTTTGGCGTCACCCACGGCCTGAGAGGCCTGCCCGACGGCATCCCGATTGCGGCAGCGGTCGGCGACAGCCACGCGGCGCTGTTCGGGCACGGGGCGTTCAATGCGGGTGACGGCAAGGTGACGTTCGGCACCGGATCATCCATCATGACAACGCTTCCCGCTTTTATCGCGCCGAAAAATGGCATCACCACCACCATCGCCTGGGCGATAGCCGGCCAGCCCACCTATGCGTTCGAGGGCAATATTCTGGTGTCCGCCGCAGCCTTGCCGTGGATGGTTGATTTGCTGGGTCTGCCGGATGTGCAGGCGCTGACCGACCTTGCAGCCACCGCAAGCCCCGATGGGCCGGGCTTTGTGCCAGCCTTTGTGGGCTTGGGCGCCCCGCATTGGCACGCCGATGCGCGGGCGCTGTTTTGCGGCATCACCTTTGGTACCACCCGCGCGCAGATGGCGCGGGCGGTGACGGACTCCATGGCGTTTCAGGTTTATGACGTTTTCGCCGCGATGACCGCCCAATCGCCCGCGCCCCTTGGCCGGTTGTTCGCCGATGGTGGGCCCAGTCAGAACGCCTTTCTCATGCAATGCGTGGCCGATATGCTGAACCACCCCCTGATCCAATGCGATGCCTCCGAAGCGTCGGCCCTTGGTGCCGCCTATCTTGCCGGTCTGAGCCTTGGCATCTGGCCCGATCTTGCCGCCATTGCGTCCCTGCCGCGCAACAGGCAAAACATCAGACCTCGCGAAACCGACCGATCCCGCCGCCTTGCGGTCTGGAACGACGCAATTACCCGCTCGACCTGCCCTTCGTCTTGATTTAGGCGTGAATAAAAATTCACAGGAGAGATCATGGGTCGTGTCAATGAATTGCGCCTGATTGCCCGAGTGGCGCAGATGTATCACGTCGAGCATCGCCGTCAGGCCGAAATTGCTGACCTTTTGCGCATGTCGCAAGCCACGGTATCCCGGATGCTGAAACGGGCCGAACAGGAAAGCATCGTGCGCACCACGGTGATCCCGCCGCCGGGCACTTTTGCCGATCTGGAACTGGCTCTGCGCGCGCGCTATGCACTGACCGAAGCCATCGTGATCGACTGCTCCGAAGACCGTGACGGCGCGATCATGGCCCGCATCGGCGAGGCTGCGGCACATTTTCTGGAAGTGACGCTGCAACCCGGCGAAGTCATCGGCGTTTCCAGCTGGAGCCAGACCCTGCTGCGCATGGTCGACAACATCCACCCGCTGAAGGGCGCAAAGGCGAAATATGTCGTGCAGATCCTTGGTGGCATGGGCGACGCCTCGGTGCAGAACCATGCCACCGAACTGACCGGGCGTCTGGCGAAACTGACCGGCGGCGACCCGCGCCTGTTGTTGGTGCAAGGTGTCGCATCATCGCGTGAGGCGAAACTGGTGATGCTGGCGGACCCGGTCCTGCGCGAGACGATGGATCTTTTCGGCCGTCTGAGCCTTGCGATCATCGGGATCGGCGCGGTGGAGCCGTCGGAACTTCTGGCGCGGTCGGGCAATGGGTTTTCCAAACAGGAACTGGCCATGCTGTATGAGGCGGGGGCGGTCGGCGAAATTTCGTTCCGGTTCTATGACAAGGATGGTCAGCCCGTTGAAACCCCGCTGAACGAACGTGTCATCGGCATCTCGATGGAAGAATTGCGCAAAGCCGACCGCGTCATGGCGCTGGCGGGCGGAGAGGCCAAGACGGATGCGATTGCAGGGGCACTAAGGCTTGGCGTGATAGACGTTCTGGTCACGGATAAATTCACAGCGGCACGGCTGACGGCCTGATCCTTGATCCGGGCGCTTTGGCTTGCCGCGTTACATGGGAGAAGACAGCATGAAACGCTTTGCAGGCCAGACGATGATGGTGACCGGTGGAAACAAGGGCATCGGGCGCGGCATTGCCACCCGCTTTGCCTCAGAGGGCGCAAAGGTCGCCATTGCGGCAATCGACGCCGATACAGCCACAGCCGCACAGGCGATTGCCGATGAAACCGGCGCAGAAGTGCTGGGTCTGGTGCTGGACGTGACAGATGCGCCCGCCGTCAAGGCCGCCTTTGCCGAGGTCGAGGCCAGACTGGGTGTCCTGTCAGTTTCCGTGCAGAATGCCGGTGTGATCACCATTGCGCGGATCGAAGACCTGACCGAACGCGAATGGGACATGAACCTTGATGTCAATACAAAGGGCGTTTTTCTGTGCTGTCAGGAAGCGATCAGCCGGTTCCGGGCCAGCGGCACCAAGGGGCGGCTGATCAATACCGCCTCGGGTCAGGCGCGGCAGGGGTTCATCTACACCCCCCACTATGCCGCGTCAAAGTTCGGCGTTATCGGGCTGACGCAAAGTCTGGCCAAGGAACTGGCACTCGAAGGCATCACCGCCAACGCCATATGCCCCGGAATCATCCACACCGAGATGTGGGATTACAATGACCGCGTCTGGGGCCAGATGCTGGGCAATTACGGGCCGGGCGAGTTGATGGCGGAATGGGTAAAGGGAATCCCGATGGGGCGGGCCGGTACGCCGGCAGAGGTGGCAGGCCTTGTGGCCTTTCTTGCCTCACCCGATGCAGCATATATCACCGGGCAGACGATCAATATCGACGGCGGACTGATCATGTCCTGACGGGTCACGGCGGCGTTCGGATGCAGTATTTTCACGGACGCCGCTGGCAACGGCCAATCGAGCCTTCAGCACAAGATCGGCGTCCTGCCCTGACCGTCACATCTGGTGCGTGCCGACGATCAGCTGCGCGACGAGCGTATATAGCTGATCGCTGCCAAGGTGGATGCGGCTTTCCGGTCCGGCCCGGCATCATTGGGAACGGTTGGCTATGAAATTCTGGTGTTTCCGCCGCCTGCGCGACCCTTCGGGATCGAACCCCAAGGGTTGCTGCTTATTGCCCCCGCGTGTTCGAAGGACCCAAACCTTGCCGGCAGCAAGTATCCCGACGCGGCTTTCTTGCCCACAAGAGCATAGGCGCGGGCACCGTAATGTTTCGAGATCACCTCGGGCGTACCTTGTGCAATCTGACCCGATGCTGCGGCAATGGCTGCAATCACGTCAAGGCGCGCGGGCCAGTCCAGCATCGCCATGGCGACCGGGCCGGGATAAAAGCTTTCTGTCGGAGCGCCTGCAGCACAAAGGATAGCGTGTTTCCCAAGCATGATATGGTGATAGGTGACAGAGCGCACGCAGTTTGCCACGCGCGCCCCGCCAAATCCGGTTTCGGCAAGGTGCTTTGCGCGCACCAGAACCTTTGCGCCGCTGGCATCGATTACAAGCACGCCGTGCTGTGGCGAAAGCCTCAGGGGTTCGGTGTTTCCGACCGCACCTGACGGAAAGTGAACCGGCCTCCATGCCGGATGCCGCGCTAAAGCGGCCATACCAAGGCGGCGCTGCCCGACCCAGATCACCGACTTGGCCCCAAGCGACGTCACAACGATATCGCCGGGGCGCAGCGTCTCAACCATCTTCCAGCCGGTCGGCGTCAGAATTCTGGTGCCCGCGACAAAGCAGGGCAAACCAATCGAGGCCATCTCTTGCTTGGTGTCGACCTGATCGGGCGCGACGCCCTGAAGCACAACGCTTTCCCCGCCTGGAAAGGTCAGGACCGCATCGCCCGACCCGTCACCAACGGTATCGGTTACCACCACATCGCGCCACGCAATCGGGTCGCCGCCCGGCGTGCGCAGATCCGACACATCAAGCTGATCTGCCGTCCTGCCTGCATCAAGCGTCATGTCAAAGTCGGTAACCGTGTCTGCGCTGCCGGTCTGCGTAAGAACAAAGGTGTCATCCCCGGTTCCGCCTGTCAGACTGTCGGCCCCGTCGCCGCCTGTCAGCCGGTCGTCATCCGCGCCGCCATAAAGCGTGTCATCGCCGTCGCCGCCCTCCAGCGTGTCATCGCCCGTGCCGCCGTAAATCGTGTCGTTCCCGAGCATGCCATTTACAGCGTCATTGCCCGCCCCGACGAAGATCACATCCGCATCGCCATCCACGCCGTCAACCACATCGCCCTGCGCATCGACATAGCCCGCGCTGATGCTGTCATCGCCCGAGGTGCCATCGACCGCGCCGGTAAACTGGATGTTCTCGATCTCGGAAAACGTCAGCGTGCCGCCACCGCTGGCCGAGGTGAAGTTGACCGTCCCCGCCTCGCCGGTGCCACCGCCATAGGTGATGCTTTCGACTTCGCCGTAATTCAGGATCAGCGTGTCACTGTCGGTGCCGCCTTCGCCGCCAATGACAGTATCGCCAGCGCCACCATAAATGACGTCGGAATCATCGCCACCCATCAGGCTGTCAGCCCCTGCGCCGCCCACAATGGTGTCGGCACCCGTGCCGCCAAGCAGGGTGTCGTTGCCGGCGCGGCCATCAATGTAATCGCTGCCAGCACCACCGTCGATCCAGGTGCTAAACGGATCACCGGGTGTCGCGCTTTCCCAATCCGAGCCGATCAGAGTGTCGGCGTAGGCCGATCCGATGATGCCGTCGACACCGAAAAACGTATCACCCGCCGCATCGCCGCCACTTGCCGTGCCATTGTGCAGATCAACAGAAACCGCCGCACTGGACGTCGAATAATCGACGATGTCCAAACCGGTGCCACCGTTCACAAAGTCTGCTCCTGCCCCGCCACTCAACGTGTCGTTGCCTGCGCCGCCGTAGATGATGTCAGCGCCGCCTGTGCCGCCGATGCTGTCATCGCCGTCGCCCGTCACGATTAAATCCGGGTTGCCACCGGTGTCGCTGAAGGTGTCGTTGCCGGTCGTGCCCGCGCGCAGGTCGTAGACCACGCCGCCAAACTCGATCTGCTCGATCCCGGAAATGGTATCGCTGCCGTCTGTGGCGACAGTGTCGGTCACGACCACATTCGCGCCGGACTGGGTGACCGTGTAATTGCTGGCAGGCCCGGAATAGACCGCCCGGTCGGTGCCTGCCCCGCCATCAAGTACGTCGTTCCCAGCCCCCCCGGTCAGGGTATCATCGCCATCGATTCCATAGATGCTGTCGTCGCCTGTCCCACCGGCCGCGATGTCGTTTCCGGCACCACCGCTGATCAGATCATTTCCAGCCCCGCCTACGATGCTGTCATTGCCATCGTTGCCGTAAAGCGTGTCATTGCCCGACCCGCCGGTGACGGTGTCATTGCCACCATAAGCCTCGACCATCATGCCCGACGTGTTGGCACCGCCGTAAACCACGTCCGCGCCCGAACCGAGCGAGAACCGCTCCATCTCGGCAAAGGTAAGGCTGTTGCCGGAGGTGGTGATGGTGCCCGCCTCGATACCGGAAAAGGTAACGGTCAGCCCGGTGGTGACCGTGTAAAGATCGACATGGTCCAGATCGCCGCTGCTTTCGCCACCATAGGCGGTGTCGTTGCCCCAGCCATTCGCAAACTGGATAAGATCAGTGCCCTCTTCGCCGTAGACCGTGTCATCGCCGGTGCCGCCGGTCAGCGTGTCATTGCCAGAGCCTGCATAGATCAGGTCATTGCCGGCATCGCCAAGGATACGGTCGTTGCCAGCCTCACCCCAAATCTGTTCATTGCCATCGCCGCCATATATCAGGTCGTTGCCATCGCCCAGATAGATCGTGTCGTTGCCAGCACCACCGTATGCAGTGTCGGGGCCATTGCCCGACGCGGCACCCGGCTCATCGTCGATCACATCATCGCCGTCGCCGCCATAAAACGTGTCCGACCCGTTGCCCCCGATCAGATAATCATTGCCCGCGCCGCCGGTCAGCGAGTCTGCACCTTCACCGCCATAGACAACGTCAGCCGCTGACCCGCCGGTGATGATGTCATTGCCGCCGCCGCCCTCCAGCGTCGTGCCATTGGTATCTGCACCTGCGTTGATCGTATCGCCATAAACCGTGCCCTGAATGGCCTCGACGTTGATGAAATTGCCGGTGGCCCCGCCCATGCCATAGACATAGCTGCCCGCATCAGACCCGCTGAAGGTGACGGTAACCCCAGCCGTGCCCAGATAGTTGGCAAACTGGATCTGGTCCCATTCGGTGCCGCCATCGAAATAATCATACTGGTGGTCGTCGGTGACAACGAGAACGTCGTTGCCCGCGCCGCCGTAGATAGAGTCGGTCCCAACGCCGCCGCTGAGTGAATCATTCCCGGCATCGCCGTAAAGCAGATCGTCGTCGCCCCCGCCGATGATCGTGTCATTGCCTGCACCACCGTAAACCGTGTCATTGCCGCCCTCGGTCGACCAGTCGCCAAAGCGGTCGTTGCCGTCGCCCAGATTGGCCCGATCGCTTCCGTCGCCGCCATAGACCGTGTCATCGCCTTCGTCGCCGTTCAGGGTGTCGTTGCCCGCGCCACCATAGATCTGGTCATTGCCCGTGCCGCCATAGACAAGGTCCTGACCGTCACCGGCGTAAATGATGTCGTTGCCCAGTTCGCCCAGAATCGTGTCGTTTCCCAGGCCACCGTCAAGAGTGTCGTCGAACGTGTCGTTGAACGCATAGGTGGCGGGTGGCGGCGCGGGTATGACATCGAACGCGTTCATCGTTCCCGCTTCGGTGATCAACCAATTGTGGTTGGAAAATGTTGGCTGGCTGTAGGTCTGACCCGCCGGAATCGTGGCATAATAGACAGGGGTGCCTGCGCCATCTATCAAGTAAAGGTCGATGGCCGCGGCAGAGGTGTTCTGCACCTGCATCGTGGTGGCCGAGCCTGAACCGGTGGACGCGTAAGCCGACAGCGTCGTGTAAACAAAGCTGTCGCCGCGCAGAGAATCGTCGCCGCTGCCGCCAATGATCGAGTCGCTGCCCGATCCGCCCGACAGCGTGTCATTCTCTGTCCCGCCGTCCAGCGTGTCATTGCCGCTGCCAGCAACAATCAGATCGCTGCCCTGCCCCCCGCTTAATTGATCGGCACCCGCCTCGCCCACCAGCGTGTCGTTGCCATCATCCCCCGACACGGTGTCATTGCCACGGCCGCCAAATACGATGTCATTGCCAGCACCTGCCGTGACACTGTCAGCGCCTTCGCCACCCCAGATGGAATCCGTGCCTGTCGAATTCCCGCCGCTGATCGTGTCGTTGCCGTCGCCGCCATTCAACCAATCCGAGGCATCATCATTGCCGATCAGGCTGTCATCGCCGGTGCCGCCATACATGTAATCGGTGCCATTGCCGCCATAAAGCGTGTCGTTGCCCGCGTCGCCGTTCAGCGTATCAGTGCCAGAGCCACCGTAAACAGTGTCATTGCCCGCCGCGCCCGACAGCGAGTCGCTGTAGCGTGTGCCGTTGATCGTATCGTTGCCGCTGCCGCCCGTTACAGTGGACATCGTTGAACCTCACCTTGCAGTTTCGGATAAGGACGGTGAAGTATCGACCCGTCGCAGCGACCCCGCGACAAAGGAATGGATCACGCCCGCCCCCATTCCGGGAAAATCAGACCTGCCATTCGGGCAGACCCTTCCTGAATAAGGCACAGGCCATAACACCGGGTTAAACGTCTAATTGCGCGCAAAAGGTCTTGCCAACGGGCGCGAAGGTTCATGTGCGCCGCTTTGCTTGAAGATTGTCGCAATCCGCCCGGCCGCGTCAGGATCGCTCGTGCACAGCGCATCGTCATTGAAAGCCCGGTCACCAAGATACTTCGGAACCGAAAGCGACGGATAGTCGACCAAACGGACAATTTCCGACGTCAGGTCAACCGTGAATTCCACCGAAACAACGGGCTATACCGCAACAAATTTGCGCCCGACACGCTGCATGGCGGCATCAAACCCCAGCCCCGCAGCGGCAGAAATCTGAAACACGTCCAACGCGTTCGGAAAGCCCTTTTCGATGCGCCGTTTGCGCACCCTGATCCGGCTTTCAAGCCAATAGCCTAACGCGCAAAATCCGACGGTTAGGGTGACAGAAATCTTCAGGGTGATCCGAAGATGGGACATTTCATCACGGAACGTGACGATGCGTTCGGGCAGCAGCAGAGTGTTTTGAAACGCCAACGCAATCAGCAGCACGATTGATCCGATACACTCCAACTCAAGGCGCATCAGCTAGAAATTGTGCACGGCGTTGGGGCCACCAAACCCGGCCTGCACAAGATGGATGCGCACCTCGGTCCGCTCGATCTCGTTTTTTGGGAATGAGGGCCCGGAAGATACCTGCCGGTCTGCCTTGGTGTTTTTCAAAAGAGCCTCGGCATCCGACGGTCTGGCCGCGACCGGTAGTCGGCGTCGGGAATGCAGAACATCAGGGGCGCCACACCACAGGCGACGACCGCGTGCCCCGCGCTCGATTGTGCTGCAACCTTGCCATCCAAAGCCTTGGCACTCGACATATTCGACAGTGCCGCGTCGAAACTTTGCTGCACGGTCTGCGGGGTGACCTCAACCTTTACGGTACGCTCAACGGTCGCGCGCGGCTGCTCGGCGCTTGCATCCTGATCGACGCCGATGACGGGTACGTTCTGCAGAATTGTCGCCGCCTGCAACCCGGCACCGATGCCTTGCGTCAGAATGGATACCCACACTGTCTCCGGGGGCGACAAAGCCGCCCACACCCGGTGACCGAATCCACCTGAATCGAGATCGCGCGCGCGTTTGCGCCCAGTTTGTGAAGGATTGTTACGGTTTCGTTGAATTCGGAAATCTTGCCCGGAAGAATGATCTGGCGATGCTGATCGCATGCTCGGCACGGCGCACGCCTAGATCGGGATTGATGACCGGCGAGATTGTCGCGAACGCACCTTCCGGCAAATTGTCCTTGGGCCATTCGTGTGAAGACAGATCCTCGAACGTGATCGCTGCTCCAAAGGGGTTTTCTTTCGCGCGGCCAGCGCGAGGACGGTATTTTTCGGCGCAACCGGGGCTTCGGCGGCGGGAACGGGGCCGTGCGGGCTCATCTGCGAGGCCACGCATGCGGGCCGGCCTACAATCGCGATGCCCGGTGCGACAATCATGATGGATCCAGCGCGCATCGTCTGCATTCCTTATGTCTGGCTGTGATATCGGCAGGGGCGACTGATCGTCCGGCGCTGTGTTGGAAGTGCCGGTGCCATCATTCTGGGATGGCACCGGCCTTTCCTGATACCCGTGCGGATATCAGTTTCTTCAGGATCAGTTCGGAACTGCAATCGCACCCGACACGTTACCGGCCAGCGTCAGAAAAGCGCCCAGCGTCACAGCCAGAGGCTCTGATGATGTTTTCCTGACCCAATCCACTGAACCCGACAATCACCGTATAATTACACAGGTCAAAGTCCGTTTGCCTTGGCGATGAAATCCGACAGATGCGGCACATAATCCTCTGGTCCGTCGCCACCTGTCGCCATTGCCAATGCAAAGGCGTTTTTCACGCTGCTTGCCATTGGTGTCGCAACGCTTGCCGCATTCGCCATCGATTCCACATAGCGCATGTCCTTGTAGGCATTGCCCAGGGTGAACCTGTGCGCCTCGCGGTTGCCTTCCAGCGCATAGCCCATGAAGGTCTGATAAAACCCGCAGTCCATCCGGCCGCCGCGAATGACCTTGTCAAACTCGCTCACCGGGATGCCGACCTTTCGTGACAGGGCCAGCGCCTCGGAATACAGCGCCGCATATCCAAGCGAGATGAAGTTGTTGAGCAGCTTCATTTTGTGGCCATCGCCCACCGCGCCGATATGCACGATCTTTGCCGCCCAGCACGCAATGATCGGTTGCACCCGCGCAAAGCTTGCATCGCTTGCGCCGACCATGCAATCCAGCGTGCCCTCCCAGGCCTCTTTTGGCGTGCGGCTTAGGGGCGCGTCAACAAAATCAACACCGATCCCGGCCAGTTCTGCCGCCAGACGAAGACTGACGGTCGGGTCCGACGTCGAACAATCCACCACCACAGCGCCCTTCGCCAGACCCGGTTTCATCGCCGACACCGCTGCGGCAACCTCGGGCGCGCCGGTCAGACACAGGAAAACAACATCACACCCCCGCGCCAGATCTTCCATCGAGGCCGCTTCCACCGCACCACGGGCGACCAGATCATCCACCGCCGCGCGTTTGCGATGCGCCACAACGGTCAGCGGATAGCCCTTTTCGACGATATTCTTGGCCATCCCCTGTCCCATCAGGCCAAGACCGACAAAGCCGACTTTTTCATGCATTTTCGTCATTGTTGCTCTCCGAATGTATCAGGGTGATGTGAGGCGGTTCTACAGATAGGCAAACTGTATCAAGTTCCTATCTGTATCGGTTCATCCAGCCCATATCCATATCTTGACCGGGCTGGTATTCGGCACCGAGGGGGTGGGGCCAGCCCAGGTGGGCGATTTGTTGCAAGACATAGGCGTAGTCAAGTTCGCCGTGATCCGGCGTGCCACGGTCGGGGACCGAGGCGATCTGAATATGGCCGATCAGCGGCAACAGAGCCTCCAGCCGCCGCGTCACGTCGCCCTCGATGACCTGAATATGGTAGCAATCGAACATCAGCTTCAGGTTGGGCTGGCCCACCTCGCGGATGATATCGGCGGCAAGTCCGGTGGAATTCAGGAAATAGCCGGGCGCGTTATAGGGGTTTAGCGGCTCGATCAGGATGGTGATCTCCGGGGCCTGTTGGCAGGCATGGGTCAGGTTCGCCACAAAGGCCGCCCTTGCGCGCGGCCCGCCGGAATTGCCCGCCATGACATGCACCGCACGGGTTCCGGTGGCGCGGGCATAGGTAAGGGCCTCGTCGATGGCGACCCGCGCATCCGCCTCGCGGCCGGGCAGGGCGGCCAACCCATTCTCGCCGATGGCCGTATTGCCGCGCCGTGTGTTCAGACCCAGCATCGGCAGACCGGTTTCATGCAGCGCGGCCAACGTGTCGGCGGCGGGCGTGTCATAGGGCCAGTGACATTCCACCGCGTCATAGCCTGCGGCATGGGCGGCGCGGATGGCATCGGACAAGCGGCGGTCGGCCCACAGAAAGCCAAGGTTGGCCGAGAATTTCATGTGTCCCACTCCACATCAAAGGTCGTGACAAGATCGCGGATCTGCGGCCCGGTCAGAACGCGGGGCGCCAGCCCACGGGTCAGCAGGGCCAGCCGCGCGGTGGCCTCCAGTTCCTCGATGGCATTGCAGGCGGCCTCAAGATCGCGCCCCGCCACGACCGGGCCGTGGTTCGCCAGCATCACCGCACTGCGCTTGCCGGCCAGCCCGCGCACCGCCTGCCCCATCGCCGGATCGCCGGGCCGGAAGTAGGGCAAGAGCTTGACCCGCCCCAGTTGCATGACCGCGTAGGGCGTGATCGGCGGCAGAAAGTCATCCGCGTCGGCCTCGGGCAGGGTCGACAGTGCCACCGCATGGCAACAGTGCAGATGCACCACCGCGCCACAGACCCGCGTGTCGTAAAAGGCGGCGTGCAGGGGCATTTCCTTGGTCGGTTTGTCGCCGTCGACATGCCGCCCCTGTGCGTCAAACCGGCTGAGCCTTGCCGGGTCCAGCCTGCCAAAGCTGGTGCCCGTGGGCGATACCAGCAAGCCGCCGTCCGGCAGCCGGGCCGATATATTGCCGGTCGAACCGCCGGTCAGCCCCCGGTCGAACATTGATCTTGCCAGCGTGCACATCTGCTCGCGCAGGGCAGCTTCTGCCGTCATGGCAGCACCGCAAGTGCCTGGGCGAAGAAGCCCTCTTGCCCGAAGTTGCCGGATTTGAGCGTGATCGCAACCGCGTGTCCGCCACTGCGGGCAAAGCACCAGGGCACGCCGGGGGCAATCTCGACGCCAATCTGCAGGCGGCTGATGCCAAGTGCATGGGCCACAGCGCCCGAGGTTTCGCCCCCCGCCACCACGAACCGCCTGACGCCCAGACGCAGGGCGGCGGCGGCGCAATCGGCCAAGGCATCCTCGACCAGTTTGCCCGCCACATCGGTTCCCAACAGCGCCTGCGCCTGTTGCACCGCCTCTGGCGCAGAGGTGGCATAGATGATCGGCGTCGCATCCAGATCCTGCGCGGCAAGCCATGCCAGCGCTGGCGCGGCACCGGTTTGGGCCAGTGCGACCGGGTCCAGCCGGAATGCCGGATGGTCCGCAACAAAGGCCGCAACCTGCCGGTTGGTCATGGCAGAGCAACTGCCCGACAAGACGATGGCCGGGCCGTCCCCGGCCTGCGGCAAGGTTGTCGCATCGGCTTGCGCCACCAGCCCCTGTGCCAGCCACAGCGCCGGCAAGGGCATGGCAAGCGCACTGCCGCCGGTCAACAGCGGCATCGACTGGCAGGCCTCGGCGATCAGACCAAGGTCGTCATTGCTGACCGCATCCACAACCACATGCGCCACGCCTGCGGCCGCCAGATCGTCCAACCTTTGCCGCAACCCGCCTCTGGCCACCGTCAAACGGTTGGCCAGCCCGACCGGCATTGTGACCTGCGGGGCCAGAAGCCGCATCAGGTTGCTGTCGCGCATCGGCGTCAGGGGGTGATCCTTCATCGGGCTTTCGGCCAGCGGCTGCTCGCCCACGAAGAGATTGCCCATAAAGATGCTGCGGCCGTTTTCCGGGAATGCCGGGCAATAGATCGTCTGCATAGCACCAAGATCGGTCATCAGCGCCTCGGCCACCGGGCCGATATTGCCCTGCGCCGTGGAATCGAAGGTCGAGCAATATTTCCAGAAGAACCGCTGCGCCCCGGCTGCCCGCAACCATGCCAGCGCCGCCCGCGTTTCGGCCACCGCCTCGGCCACCGGGGTGGTGCGGCATTTAAGGGCAATGATCTCGATGGGTGCGGTTGCTTGGGGCGGTTCGGTCGGCACCCCCATCCGCAGCGAGACCGCCACGCCAGATCGCGCCAGAAGCCCGGCAAGATCGGTGGCCCCGGTCAGATCATCCGCAATCGCGCCGAAAAAGGCCATCCGCCTAATCCTCGCCGGGCAGTGTCAGGCTGGCGTTGCGGGCATAAACCTTGGCGACCGCCGCATCATCCTGCCGCCCAAGACCCATGCCCGAGGCTGCCACGAACTGCTGCAGGGCCGCCGCCGTCAGCGGGGCCGCAAACCTTGACGACCGTGCGACGTCCAGCACGATCCCCAGATCCTTGGGCCAGATGTCAACCGCCGAATGGGGCGTGTAATCGCCCGACACTACATGCGGCGCGCGGTTTTCAAGCATCCAGCTGGTGCCCGCGCAATGCGGGATAACCGACACAAAGCTTTCAGGCGAGATGCCTTGGGTCATGCCAAAGGTCACCGCCTCGGCCATCGCCGCGATATGAACCCCGGCCAGCATCTGATTGACCGCCTTCATGGCCGAGCCCGCGCCCGCACTGTCGCCCAACTCGAAAACCTTCTCCGCCGTCGCCGTCAGAACCGGCCGCGCCGCCGCAAAAGCCGCAGGCGTGCCCGAAGCCATCACCGACAACTTGCCATGCGCCGCCTTGACCGACCCGCCCGAAATCGGCGCATCCAGATAATGCAGCCCCAGCGCCGCACACCGCGCCGCCATCGCGCGGGCAAAATCCGGGGCCACGGTCACGCAACAGACCACCACCGCACCCGTCGTCAGTTTCGGCGCAAGACCCTCAGCCCCAAACAAAACCGCCTCAACCTGCGCCGCATTCAGAACAACAACCACCACCGCCTCAAGCGACGCAGGAGCCAGGTCCGCCCCACCCTCAGCCACCAATCCTTGCACGGCATCCGGGTTCACATCCGACCCGCAAACCGCATGCCCGGCCCGCAGCAACGATGCCGCAATCCCAAAGCCCATCGAACCAAGGCCGACAACGCCAACATTCATCTGCAAAGTCTCCACTCAGGTTTAATCCGCGTCCGCGCCGCTGATCAGGTGTCTTTGCGGTAGTTGGCCAAGCGGTCGAACAACACTGCAAACAGGATGGCACCGCCGATGAAACTGCCCTGCCAGAAAGCGTTGATCCCCAAAAGGCCAAGACTGTTGCGGATCACCTCGATAAGCATGGCACCGATGATGGCACCAAGGGCCGTTCCACCGCCTCCGGCAAGGTTGGCACCGCCGATGACGGCAGCGGCGATTACCTGCAACTCCATCCCCGCACCGATGTTTGTCGTGACCGCGCCAAGCCAGCCTGTTTGCACGATGCCCGCAATGCCCGCCGAAAGTGCCGAGATCATGTAGACCGCGACCTTGATCATCTTGACCGGCACGCCGGTCAGAGTTGCGGCGCTTTCATTGCCACCGATTGCGAAAACATGGCGGCCAAACCGGGTCCAGCGCAGAACAAAGCCGGTCAGCAGCGCCAGAACGATCATGTACATCACCGGGTTCGCGATACCGAAGAACCAGGCCCCCCCACCCAGTGACAGCAGAATGTCATGGTCAGGACCGAACTCGAACACCACGGTATTGCCCGACGCCACCATCGCCAGACTGCGTGCTACCGACAGCATCCCCAACGTCACCACAAAGGGTGGCAAGCCGATATAGGCGATCAGGAATCCGTTGAAGGCCCCCACCACAAGCGCCGTCGCGATCGATGCCGCAATCCCGACCTCGATCGAATAGCCGGCGTGCATGACAACCGCCAACACCATGCTGCACAGACACAGAACCGACCCCACCGACAGGTCGATTCCGCCCGTGATGATGACCAAAGTCATGCCAAGCGCGATGATCGCGGTGAAGGCCACATTGCGCGTGATGTTGTAGAGGTTCTTGCTGGTGGCAAAACTGTCCGTCGCAAATGACAAGGCAATGCCTGCCGCAATCACCGCTATGAACACCCAAAAGGTCTGGCTTCCCAAAATGCTGGAAAGCCATGTCTGCTGCCTTTGATCAATGGAAGTTGTCAGCGAGCTTGTCATTGGAAGCCTTTGCGAAAGAGGTCAGACGGTTTCGATGGCGCCCGTAATTAATCCGGTAACTTCTTCGGGCGAACTTGATGCGATGGCCTTGTCGGCCACCTTTGAGCCGCGACGCATCACGATCACGCGGTCCGCCACGGCGAAAAGGTCAGGCATCCGGTGGCTGATCAGAACAACCGTGATCCCCTGATCACGCAGGCGGCGGATCAGGTTCAGCACCTCGGCCACCTGACGCACCGAAATGGCGGCTGTCGGTTCATCCATCAGGACAATCTTGGCATTGCTGAGACGGGTCCGGGCGATCGCCACGGCCTGCCGCTGGCCCCCCGACATTTTCTTGACCAGATCGCGCGGCCGGGTTTCCGACTTCAGTTCGGCAAAGATTTCGCCGGCGCGGCGGTACATGCTGGCATAGTCAAGGATCTTCAGCGGCCCGAAGCCCAGCCGCAACTCACGGCCCAGAAAGACGTTGGCGGCCGCTGTCAGGTTATCGCACAGCGCCAGATCCTGATGCACAATCTCGATCCCATGCTCGCGCGCCTCAACCGGGCGGTGCATGACGATTTCCTTGCCGTCCATAAGGATGGACCCGCTACTGGGCCTGAAGTTTCCGGCCATCATCTTGACAAGTGTGGATTTACCCGCGCCGTTGTCGCCCATCAGGCCGATCACCTCACCGGGCTCAAGCGAAAATGACACGTCCTTGACTGCCTCGATGGCACCGAAGTGCTTGGATATATGTTTTAGCTCCAGAACAGCCACTTTGATTACTTCCCCCCGAAGATCGGCACGGCAACGCGTGCTTCAGGCCCCATACCCCCCGGACCTGTGCGGCGCCGAACCGACCGACCGATGCCTTGGTCGCCAGCCTGAACGCCTGCCAAACCCCGTCATATTTGGTCTGGAAGAATATTCACCGATCCTGCAAAGTCAATGAAATATTTGATATAATAGCGCTGTCATAAAATTTGGTTTGTGATATTTTTTCCAGAGAATCAGGTGTGCTTCGGGCCGTCTCCGAAGGGCATGGATTCCGACTTTGAACACACTTGGATAAGCTGCGCGGCACGATCCAGATTTCACGAAGGGCAACGCAAGCCTCCGGATTCGTGCAGAAAGACATCAACACTTGCCGCCAGACAAACGCGGCTTTTAGGGAGGACTGCTGAGATGAAGAAGACCTTGATGCTGGCCACTGCGGCCGCGATTCTGGCGCTTGGTACAAGTGCCGGATTTGCCCAGGACAAAAAACAACTCGTGATCGTGGTGAAGGGGCTGGATAACCCCTTCTTCGAGGCGATTAATCAGGGCTGCCAGAAGTGGAACGCCGAAAACGCGGAAAGCGAATACGAGTGTTTCTATACCGGCCCTGCTTCCACCTCGGATGAGGCGGGCGAGGCGCAGATCGTGCAAGACATGCTGGGCAAGCCCACCACGGTTGCGATGGCCATTTCGCCCTCGAATGCCAAGCTGATCGCACAAACGCTCAAGACCGCTGCTCCGACCATTCCCATCATGACCGTGGACGCCGACCTTGCGTCTGAAGATGCGGGTTTGCGCAAGACCTATCTGGGCACCGACAACAGCCTGATGGGGCAAAAGATCGGTGAATACATCAAGAAGGCCAAGCCGAATGGCGGCACCATCTGCACGATCGAAGGCAACCCCGGCGCGGACAATATCCTGCGCCGTGCGCAAGGCATGCGCGACGCGCTGACCGGCACTCCGGGTCTGGCAGCACTGGCTGGCGAAGGTGGCTGGACCGAAGCTCCCGGCTGTCCCGTGTTCACCAATGACGACGGTGCCAAGGGCGTTCAGGCGATGACGGACATTCTGGCGGCAAACCCCGACCTTGACGCTTTCGGAATCATGGGCGGCTGGCCACTGTTCGGCGCGCCGCAGCCCTACCGCGATCTGGTCGGGCCGTTGGCTGACCGCATTGCCAGCAATGACTTTGTCATCGGTGCTGCCGACACCATCGGCGCCGAGGTTGATCTTGCCCGCGAAGGTCTGGTCACCGCTCTGGTAGGTCAGCGTCCCTTTGAGATGGGCTACCTTGCACCGGGTGCCATGATTGATCTGATCGAAGGCAAGCCCGTCGCCGATCCGATTTTCACCGGTCTGGACGAATGCACCAAGGACACCGTCGACACCTGCATCCAGAAGTGATCTGACGACATGAAATAGGGGCGTCCGGCTGGTCCGGACGCCCTTTGTCATGCCTGCAACGCGGTGTCAGGCGGTTGCGCCTTCGAAAATTTCGAAACCGGTATCAATGATCTTGGGCTGATCAGGCCGGGTCGGGTGCGACAGAAACTCCTCAACCGCGCGCTTGCCGATCTCGAACCGGTTGGTGCGCACGGTCGACAGGGGTTGCGGCAGAGCGCGCCCAAGTTCAAGGCCGTTAAAGCCGAAAAGGCCGAGATCCTCGGGCACCCGGATACCGGCGCTCATACAATGAAAGAGACCGCCCACCGCCATGTCGTCGCTGCTGAAGGTCAGCACATCCAGATCCGGCACACGGGCGCAGATTTCAGAGGTCTGCGCCTTGCCCTTGGCGACCGTGGTCTGCCCGTCTGATACGCTTTCGGCCACGAATCCAAGTCCGGCTTCGGCCAGCCCCTCGCACAGGCCCTGATAGCGCATCCGCGCCCGTAGATCCTGCGTTCCGCCGTACCCCACATAGCCAAAGCGCCGGTAGCCGCGCTGCACCAGATGCCGGGCGGCGGCCTTGCCTGCGGCAACATGGGAAAGACCGACTGCGGCATCAATCGGAGGATGGTCGATCTCCATGAACTCGATCACCCGGACGCCGCTGTTCTCCAGCATCTTCTGCGTGGCAAAGGTATGAACGCTGCCCGCAATCAGCACAGCTGCGGGTTGCCAGGCCAGCAGGTTGCGGACAACCTCCTCTTCCTTGTCCAGATCGTAATCCGTCACGGAAATGACCGACTGGCGATTGGTCCCGGCAAGCCCTGCGTTTATGCCCTGCAAAATCTCGGGGAACACGATGTTGGACAGCGATGGGATCACAACACCTACAAGGCGGCTGTCAAGCGACGCAAGCGAACCGGCAATACGGTTGGGCACATAGCCAAGCACCTTGACCATCGCCATGACCTTTTCGCGCGTGGCGTCAGCGACCAGCCCCTGCCCGCGCATGATGCGCGACACGGTGCTGTCACTGACCTCGGCGAGGCGTGCAACATCACTGACGGTGACCTTGCTTTTGCGGTCCGCCAGCCGATACCTTTGCTTTGCCATGCGTCGCGCGGCCCCCTTAGCCCTTCACGTACTTACGCCAGGGATGCGACTCTTTGAACCCCAATACCTCGCGCGCTTTCTGGTTTGAAATCGGCGCCTCCCACTCTCCCATCGGGCGGGTGATCGGCGTGTTCGGGGCGTATTTGGCAAGGAAGGCGGCGGTCGGCTCATTGGCGGTAATGGTGTCGTTCACCGCATTGAAAACCTGATAGCCAAGGCCGTCCTTTTGCAGGCACAGATGCACGATCTCGCCCAGATCGCGGGCGTCGATATAGCTCCAGGCATTGCGCTTGCGGCTGGGCGGGTTGGCCAGATAGCCCGGAAAATTGGCGTAATCTTCCTGCGAAATCACATTGCCGATGCGCAAGGCATAAATGTCCGCGCCAAACCGCATGGCAAAGGCACGGGCGGTCTTCTCGTTCACCACCTTGGACAGACCATAGCTGTCCATCGGGTCGCTGTCATAGCTTTCGTCCAGCGGGAAGGAATGATAATCCTTGTCGCCCTCAGCAAAGCAAACCCCATACGTCGTCTCGGATGACGCAATGATGACCTTGCGGATTCCCAGTTTCATCGCCGCCTCAATCACGTTGTAGGTCGACACGACATTGGCTGTGAAGGTCTTGTTGTCCGGTTCGATCCCGACGCGGGGGATGGCCGCGAAGTGGACCACGGCATCGACCGGGCCGGGCACCTTGCCATCTTCGTAATGCTCCAGCCCGAAATGACTTGTCAGCGCGTTGAACGTCTGCGCCCCATCTGTCAGGTCCGCAATCAATGTGTTCACGCCGGGCAGGTTCAGCGGCTTGAGATCGACGTTAAGAATGTCATAGCCCTTGGCCAGCAGATGCGGAATAGAATCGCGCCCCGCCTTACCCGTGCCCCCCGTGAAAACGATACGCTTGGTCATGGTCGCTCCTTCTTCCAGTCCTGATTATCCGGTGGCGTGTTCCGCGTCCGGGGTGTTGTGGCACCCGTTCCCGGTGAGCGCTACTTTCACATTTAGGCCGGGTGCTCACAACCTGTAATGACAGCGTTGTCATCTCAACCGGCGCGCCGCAGTTTCTTTTCCGTTTTACTGTAAGTCCCAAAGGATTCCAAATCGGCACAGGCGCGGTCAACACGCGGTTTGATCTTGTGTGCAGCAAAAATTATTTTGCTGCACTTGTGTGATGTGCAGCAAACGTATATTTGCTGCACAAACTTTGGAGGTTCCCATGGCCGCCGCGTCGTATTCGCGCATCGCGCAAGTGACTTATCAGGATCTGTTGCGCCTGCATCTGGAGGCGCAGGCGTCAGACGTGATCGGCAGCGTCGAAGAGCGCCATCGCAATGGGCGCAGTTACCTCTATGACAAGTTCCGGATCGGCACCGAAATGAAAAGCCGGTATCTGGGCGAGGGCACGCCCGAACTGCGCGCCCGCCTCGCGCGCAGCGCAGAGCTGAAGGGCAACGCCGATGACCGCCGGACAGCGATGGCGCGGCTGACCCGCATCCTGCGCGCCGAAGGCTTCACCACGACCGACCGCGACACCGGCTCGCTTTTGCTGGCCTTTGCACGCAGCGGCGTGTTCCGGTTGGGCGGCACCCTGATCGGAACCGCCGCCTATGCGCTCTATCAGGGCGAGTTGGGCGTGCGCTTTGATTCCGACGAACTGGCGCAGACCGGGGACATTGATTTTGCCAGTTTTGAGCGTCTGTCCGTATCCCTTGGCGATCACGTCGAAGAGGCCCCGAATGATATTCTGAAATCGCTCCGCTTCGATCCTGTGCCCGGTATCAAGGACAGGCAGGTCTGGAAATGGCGGCAAAACCACGGCGAGGCGATGGTAGAGTTTCTGACCCCCGCCTTCGGCGATGAAACCATCAAGCCACTGCCCGCACTTGGCGTCAGCGCACAAGCGCTTAACTATCTGAATTTCCTGATTGCCGAACCCATTCCGGCGGTTGCGCTCTATCGCTCTGGCGTGCTAGTGCAGATCCCGCGACCGGAGCGGTTTGCAATTCACAAGCTGATCGTCGCCGACCGCCGTCTTGGCGGCCCCGACCAGGCCAAGTCCCGCAAGGATCGCGGTCAGGCGGCGTTTTTGATCGCACTCCTTGCGCAAGATCGCCCCGACGATTTGCGCGATGCCTTTGCGGATGCACAGTCGCGCGGGCCCGCGTGGCGCGAACGGATCAAGGCCAGCCTAGCGCGGATGCCGATTAGCGCGGACATCCTGCAAGCGCTTTAGCGGTGATCCAAAGCCCCTGTCCTATTCCCTGGCCGTTGCGATCTCGATCCGGGTCACCAAGGCATCGACGGCCGACACCAGCGCCAGCGGGCGGGCTGCATGATTGGTGCGCAGGTAGGTGGAATGAAACCGCGAAGGGGCGGTCAGCCGCAGCATCCCATCCACCACGGGAACGGCGGTGACGGCCGCGAACCAACTGTTGTAAAGATGCGGGTCGTCGGCGTGCAGCCGGGCTTGCACATGCGACCACAGCCCCTGATCCGGCGTAGGTCCGGGAAAGGCGATGATATTGCCCTTTGGCAGCGGGGTATCGCGCGGCCCCTCCAGCCGTTATTCGGAATCGGCGCCCACCCCGGCCCAGACGGTGCGGGTCTGTGTCAGGATGGCGTGTATCCCCAGCCGTATTCCGTGACCCTGCCCGGCGCTGCCGGACGTTTGACCTCGGCCCATCCAAGCTGGCGCAGCTTGGCCCTTTCGAGTTTGACCGACCTTTCGTTCACGCTCCACAGCGCCGCGATTTCGCGTTGCCCGATGGTCAAGCTGTCAAGCGTCCATTTGTAGCGGCCGACAATCAAAGTGATAAAGCGCAGGACCAACCGCTGATGGGCCGTGCCACCGGAACAGCCATGCACGCCAAGCGCTGTCAGGATATCCTATTTGATCGCCTGTGCATTCGGCCCGCTGGCTTTCGCTGTCCGCATCTCTTGCCTGTCCTTACCGTTTGGGGCATCATGGCGCGCGATCTGATCCGCGAGACAGAGCGAATGAACGCGCAGCAGGCCGGGGCGGAAAGCGGGCGTCAGGTGGCGGCGCGCCGCATGCCCTCCTCCATTTCCGGCACGGGTCTTGGCGAATTCAGAGTAAATGATTTCATCCGCCCGACGTCGTGGCCGACAATTGATATCATGCCGTCCTGCACCAATACGGCGTTCGTGGAATTTGCCTCGGCGCAGTATCGCCACCTTTCGCCCGACTGGAGCTTTTTTGCCGCCGTGTCGCGCTGACTCGATGCCCTGCCCGATGATGCCTATGACATGGTGATCTTCGACTGCCCGCCCGCCCGCCATCGTATATCAGTCGAGGAACGCGGTCTTTGCGGCGGATGTGCTTTATGTGCCGTCGGGCCCCGGTTACTGGGAATATGACAGCACGACATCCTTCATTGGTCAGTTGGCCGAGGCGCTGGCCGACCTAGCCGATTTCGGCGCTGATTTCCCTGCGGGGAAATCACGATTGCCCAAAGAGTTTCTGGACGTGCGGTTTTTGCTTACGCGATATGAGCCTGGCAACGATCTGCACCGTGCGATGCGCGACGCCTTTGGCAAGGTTTTCGGCGATCGCACGACGCAAAGCCCCATCGAGCATACCCGCGCGTGGAGCAATCGGGGCGGTTCCTTTCGTCGATCTACAAGATTGATTACCGCGACATGATGCGGGAAACCTGGCGCCCCGCGCGTACCACGTTCGATACCGCCTACGGGGAATTCAAGAGCCATGTTCTGGCGGCCCGGGCCAATCTGGAGGATGCGCAATGACCAAGAAACGGCGCATGTTCGACATCGAACTGCCGGAAGTCGAAGCCCCCCAGGCACCGGTTCTGGAAACGAAATCCATCGGTGGCACGCCACGTCGCGGCCCAATGGCGACGGCCATTGGTGAAAGCGCAGAGGCCAACCGCCGCCGCGCCGAAGCCGAGGCTGACATCCACGCCGAAAACGATGCTTTGGCGCATGAATTCGTGCGGCTGAAACGGCTGGGGCTGGAGACGGACGTTGTGCTCCTTGACGCAATTCGCGCGGGCAAACTGGTGCGCGACCGCTCACAACGGCTGGATCCGGAGCGGGATGATCTGAAATCCTCGATCCTTGCCATCGGGTTATCCAACCCGATTCTGGTAAAGCCTGCGGGGCAGGTGGGTTGCGAACTTGTTCAGGGCTGGCAGCGGGTGTCGGCGTTCCGGGCGCTGCTTGTCGAAACCGGTGAGGACCGCTTTGCCGCGATCCCCGCGTCGCTGATGCCTGCCGGTGAAAATATGGACGGTCTTTACCGCCACATGGTGGATGCAAAACCTGGTCCGCAAGGATATCTCGTCGTCCGAAATGGCGCGGTTGGCGCGGGCCTATTTGGACGACCGGGTAGAGTGTTGCGAAGATCTGGACCGCGCCGTAAACCAGCTTTACGCCTTGGCCAACCTGCAAAAGCGCAGCTACATCCGGCGCTTTGCCTTTATGCTGACGCATCTGGAAAAGCATCTGGAATTCCCCGAGGCTATTCCGCGCAGTCTGGGTCTGACGCTCGCGCATCGCATAGAAATGGTGCCCGGTGCGGCGGTTGTAATAGTGCAGACTTTAAGGGCGTCCAAGGGGAAGGGGCCGGATGAAGAGCCTGCCGCCCTACACCGTGTCACCGACGCGATGCCCGATGCACCGGTCCTTTCCCCGCGGGGAAATCCGGTTCGGGGGCGTTCGGCCAACCGGGGCAAGACGACGTTGCGGCTGGCGCGACCTGAGGGCGAATTGCGCTGCACGGCGGCCCCCGGCAAGGTTGAGTTGCGCCTCTATCGTGATTTTCCGCAATCGAGCGCGGTCGGCTGGAGGCGGAGGTTAAGGCGTTCTTCGCGGCCCTGGGCGCTGATGGATAGGAGATTCTGCCCGCCATATGGATCTTGAGCGCGGCACAGGTTTAGTGCGCCCCTGTCGCTACAAACCCGCAGCCTTGGTGAGGTTGACCCTGAACCTGTCGCGGCGGCGTAGATATCTACGGGTCATTTCGGCGGGTGCGTGGCCCAGTTGTTTCTGGACATAGCGTTCGTCGATCTCGGTAGATGATGCGAGACCCGCGCGTAGGGAATCGCCGGTATAGAGCCTGATCCGCTCGGCATCGGGCAGGATTACCTCTTTCTGCAGCGGCGGGCGGGCATGGTTTCGGCGGATGCCGGCCAGCACGGTGGCGATGTGGCGGTTCCTGCGATCCAGATCAAAGCCGCGCCACGCATCCGACACCAGCGCGCGAATGCGGCACAATCCGACGCATAGGCGGCGAGGGTCTTGCCCGACACCGCAGCACGGGCATAATCCCGCGCCGTTTCCACCAGCCGATCCAGCGCGCCGGAACCAGCAAGATGAGAGGGCAGGGCGACCGTATCCTTGCCCTGCGCAACACCCTGGTCGTCCGCGTGAAAATCGGGGCGATCCGGCGTGTCTGAGGACGGTGTCGCGGGCGTTTCTTCCTTGCTGCGGAGCATAGTTTTATCGTGCCCGACAATGCAATTATTGGACCTAAAAAGATTGCAAATTAAGAAGCGGAAATTCAGCTATTTTGTGAGATTAAGCTCCGCTCTCGATTGGGCCTTGCGGATTGGAGAGGCGCGCGTCCGGACACCAGAGCGAAAGAATGCTGATCTTCTGGCGGTGCATCCGCTGCTTGCGGGCTGGATCGCCCTGCGCCTGCCGACACTGTGGAAATAGCCACGTTCCCATCCGTGGGTGCGTCGCCTCGTCCGAAAGAGTTGAACGATCACTCCCATCTTCCACAGGCGCTTTCGCGTGATCGGCTTGCGACGGCAGTGGCCGAGACTTGTCCGACTTCGATCTGATCGGCAGACCCGCGGAGCGTGTCCTGATGGGGAACGGCCGGCGCAAACCAAGGCGCGGCGAGCCATACATCTGTGTTTAACGATGGATTTCTTGCCGTCAGCGGGCCGGAGAGCCTGCGCGACCTGCCGGACGCCATGCAGAGTGCCGAGGCCGGGCTGACATTACCCTGATTGCCGCCGCAACGACGCTTGGATGCCACCCTCAAGGTCTTGAGATCTGAACCGTCCGGGGCGCGTTTCAGATCCGTTGCTCATCCAGATCCGCCGGCTCAGTCTTGAATCCTGTCATCATACGATTGCCGACGAAACAATCCCGCTTCACTTATCGTTGTTGGAATTTTCGGAACGACCGCGATTTGATCATATCTGTCATTCTTGCGCTCAACCGGGCCGGTCTGCCTCGCCCGGCCACCCTCAAGCGAGCCATTCGGGGCAGTTTTTGATCTGGATTACCATTCAGGATAGGTTCTCTAAAATCTACCATACTCCTGAGTGTTCGGCGAATGCAATGAACATGCCGTTCTACCAGAATGCCCGTTTCGTCTCTCTGACCACGACTCTTGGGTTCGACCTGATCACCAGGAT
The DNA here is from genome assembly GCA_038207585.1 of Rhodobacterales bacterium. GTDB lineage: Bacteria > Pseudomonadota > Alphaproteobacteria > Rhodobacterales > Rhodobacteraceae > JBBQZP01. Next base: position 295,637 of record JBBQZP010000001.1, read on the forward strand.
CATAGCCCCCGCCCCGCGCTGGGGGGCACTGTAGGTCAAGATAGGCCCCGACGTGCCGTTCCCAAGCACTAGAACGGCGCAGGCGACAAGCAATTTTGTTGAACATGCTGCGGGAGCGGCACTTGCTTTCCGTCGCCAACGCGGGGCGAACGCGCAGAACGTGACAGATCGTCCACGGGCCACCACCCTTTGTGAAAGCCGACAAGCCCGGCTTCATCGGCAAGGCTGGACTGGAAACCGCCACCCAACGACTGACGTGCAGGATTGACAGAAAACTCCCCTGCTGTAATAAATTACACATAACGAATAAAAAATCACGTTATGCGATTCTTGATTGCCGCGCACCTGGGGAGGAGCAATGGCACGGTCCACGACCAAACGAGATGTCGATGACAGTCTCGCCCTTCGGGCGGCGTGGCTGCATTATGCCGCCGGAATGACTCAGGCCGATGTCGCCTCACGTTTGGGAATTACCAGCGTCAAGGCGCACCGGTTGATCACGCGGGCAAATGAGAACGGCGCGATCAAGGTGACGATCGAAGGCGATGTGATCGAATGTGTGGCGCTGGAACATGAAATCGCCGAACGCTACAACCTAACCTACTGCGAAGTCGTGCCTGATCTGCACGAAGATGGTTTGCCTCTGCGTGGCCTTGGTGTTGCAGGTGCCGCCTTTCTGCAGCGTGAGATCGAGGGCAGTCAGGCCGCCGTCATCGGCATCGGCCACGGGCGCACGATTGCGGCGGGCGTCGCGCAGATGCGCCGTCTGGATGCGGGCAAGGTGCGTTTCGTTTCGCTTTTGGGTGGTTTGACACGGAACTATGCGGCCAATCCGCATGATGTGATGCACCGACTGGCCGAAAAGACCGGCGCCACGGCCTTTGTCATGCCGGTGCCATTCTTTGCCAATTCGGTGGAGGATCGCGAGGTTCTGCTGGCGCAGCGCGGCGTCTCCGAGGTGCTTAATCTGGCATTACAGGCCGGTCTGATGATCGTCGGCATCGGCACGTCAGAACCCGACGCCCAGCTTGTCTCATCACAGATGATCGACCTGGCCGAGATAAATGAGGTCAAAAGACTGGGCGGCAGCGGCGAGATGCTGGGACATTTCTTTGATGCCAACGGCAAGCCACTTGATACAGCCCTTGCCGCCCGAACAATTTCCCTTGGGCTCGACAAGCTTGAGGGACGCCGGATTGTCGCCATCGCGGGCGGCACCGAAAAGACCTGTGCAATCAGGTCTGTCTTGATGAGTGGCTACCTTCGGGGACTCATCACCGATGAGCGCACGGCCAAAGCGCTTTGCCTGGACCAAGTGTCCTGAAACACGACCAAAGGGAGGAGACCAGATGTACGAAAAGGAAAAAGGGCTTGTCGACGCGTTCATGCGCGGAACGATGAGCCGGCGCAGCCTGATCAGGGGGCTGGGATCGCTGGGCGTTTCGGCTGCAACGGCCGGGGTGCTTTTGAACATGGCCACGACCAAGGCGATGGCGGCGGACTTTGACTGGATGAAGTTCAAGGGCACCAGCCTGAAGCTGCTTTTGAACAAGCACCCCTATGCCGATGCAATGATCGCCAACATCGACAACTTCAAGGCGATGACCGGCATGGAAGTCACCTATGACATCTTCCCGGAAGATGTCTATTTCGACAAGGTGACGGCAGCGTTGTCGTCGGGATCGACCGAATATGATGCGTTCATGTCGGGTGCCTACATGACCTGGACCTACGGCCCAGCGGGCTGGATCGACGATCTGAACGAATACATCAAGGACCCCGCCAAGACCAACCCGATGTATGCGTTCGATGATTTCCTGCCCGGCGTGATCAAGTCCTGCGCGTGGAACGGTGTTCCGGGTGGCGCGCTTGGGTCGGACGATGCGAAGCAGTGGTGCATTCCGCTGGCGTATGAGCAGAACAACCTCACCTACAACAAGCGCATCTTCGACGCCAACGGTCTGAAAGTTCCGACCAACATCGACGAGCTTCTGGATACTGCAAAGGCCGCGAAAGCGGTGATGAACGGCGGCTATGGCATCGGTGTGCGCGGCTCGCGCAGCTGGGCCACGATCCACCCGGGCTTCTTGTCGGGTTACGCCAACTTTGACCAGAAAGACCTCAACATCAGCGCGGACGGCAAGCTGACCGCGGCGATGAACACCGACGTCTCAAAGGAATACCACAAGAAGTGGGTCCAGATGATTCAGGAATCGGGTGCGCCGGACTGGTCCACCCACACTTGGTATCAGGTCGGCACCGATGTCGGTGCAGGCAAGTCGGCGATGATGTTTGACGCCGATATTCTGGGCTACTTCATGAACGGCACCGGCAATGCCGAAGCGGGCAATCTTGCCTTCTCGGCCTTCGCAGCCAATCCGGCGGCTACGGCGGCCACGCCCAACATCTGGATCTGGGCAATGGCGATGTCGTCGTTCTCGCAGAACAAGGATGCGGCCTGGTACTTCCTGCAGTGGGTCACGGGGGCCGAGCACGACATGTTCGGCGCACGTGAGATGAACCTGGTCAACCCGGCGCGGGCTTCGGTCTGGGCGGATGGCGCATTCCGCGACAAGATGACGAAATCCTACGCGGGCTACGTCGAGATGCACGATTCGTCGGCACCCGGCGCGTCGATCAAGTTCACCGCACAGCCCTTGTTCTTCGATCTGACCACCGAATGGGCGGCAACGCTCCAGAAGATGGTCGCGAAAGAGGTGCCGGTGGACGAAGGTCTGGACCAACTGGCCGAAAGCACGAACAAGCAGCTTGTGGATGCTGGCCTGTAAAATGTGAAGGGGTGGTCCGGGAAACCGGACCACCCACCCCTGCCACCCCGCAACCAATGCCGATTGGAGCCGACTTGCCATGAGCGTTACCCCGATCCGGCGTTCCCGTTTCAAGGTCAGCCGTCGCTGGCTGCCCTATCTTCTCAGCCTGCCCGCCCTGCTGACCTGCATCGGGATTCTGATCCCGTTCCTGACGGCGGTCGCCTATTCGCTGCAACGCTACCGGCTGTCGCAGCCCTTTGCGCGGCGCTGGAACTGGGGCCAGAACTATCTGGATTTCTTTACCGATCCGTCGTTCTGGAACACGCTTAAAGTGTCGCTGACCTATGCGGTTCTGACCGTGGGGATCGAGCTGTTGCTGGGCCTTGGCATCGCGCTTTTGCTGCAACGCCGATCGCGCGTGAACAACTTTGTGTCGATCATGCTTTTGATGCCGCTGATGACCGCGCCCGCGCTGGCGGCGCTGATGTGGAAGCTGATGACCAACCCCGGCTTTGGCATCCTGAGCTATTTCGCAAGGCTGCTGGGCATCCAGAATTTCAATTGGGCGTCAGACCCGTCGACGGCGATGTTCACAGTCGTTCTGGTTGATGTCTGGGTCTATACGCCGTTCATCATGATCCTGCTTCTGGCCGGACTGCGCAGCCTGCCGCAGCAACCGTTCGAGGCGGCAGCACTGGACGGCGTGCCGCGGCTGTTCGTGTTCTGGCGCATTACCCTGCCGATGCTGACGCCCTACCTTCTGACCGCGACCTTGTTCCGGGTGATCGAAAGCATCCAGCAATTCGACATCATCTACGCGATGACCCAAGGCGGCCCCGGCGACCGGCTGACGGTGTTTCAGGTCGAGGCGTATCTGAACTTTTTCCAATCCACCAATGTGGGGCGGTCGGCGGCACTGATGATGATCCTGTGGGCCATCACCTATTTCCTGTCCAACCTCTTTATCAAAAACTGGCTGAGGCTGCGCGAACGCACCCGCAGCGACGCATAGGGAACCGCCATGAACACGGTAAGCCTTCCGGAACGACTGTTGCGCGGAATCGCCATCACGCTGGTCTGTCTGTTCTTCATGTTCCCGATCATCTGGATCTTCGGGATGAGCTTTCAGACCAACGAAACTATCCTGCGGGTGCCGCCTTCGTTCATGGCCGAACCTTCGCTGGTCAATTACAGGGGCCTGATCTCGGGGCAACTGGAAACGGCGGCGGGCAGTCTGAAGATCGATTTCATGGGCAACCTGTTCAACTCGTTGTTCCTGTCGACGGCGTCGGTGATCGTGGCGCTGATCCTTGGCGTGCCTGCGGCCTATGCCTTTGCCCGGCTAAAGTTCCGGGGCAGCGAAGATATCGCCTTTACCCTGCTGAGTTTCCGCTTTGCGCCGCCCTTGCTGGTGCTGCTGCCACTGACGATCTATTTTCAGCAACTGGGGCTGGCGAATACCTATTTCGGGCTGATCTGGGTGTATCAACTGATCTGCCTGCCGCTGATCCTGTGGATCGTGCGCGGCTATTTCGAGGATATTCCGGCCGATGTCGAATATGCCTACCGCATCGCGGGGCATAATTTCTGGGCCACGTTCCGCCGCATCGCCCTGCCGCTTGCAGGCCCCGGCATTGCGGCTGCGGGGCTTTTGGCGTTCATCTTTGCGTGGAACAACTTTGTGTTCGCGCTGGTGCTGGCCTCGGCGGACAAGCAACCCGTCACCGTGGGGGCGCTCGCCTTCATCACCGCCTCGGGCATCCAGTATGGGCAGGTCGCGGCGGGGATCGTGCTTTCGATCGCGCCGACGCTGGCGCTGGCGCTTTACGCACAGCGCTATCTGGTCGAAGGCCTGTCGCTTGGCGCGGTCAAAGGATAAAGACATGAGCCTGCATCTGAAAAACATCAACAAGCGCTTCAAGACCGAAACAGTGCTGAACGATATCTCGCTGTCGGTCGACAGTGGTGAGACGCTGGTTCTGTTCGGCCCGTCGGGGGCTGGCAAGACCGTGCTTTTGCGCCTGATCGCCGGTGTGATTGAACCGGACAGTGGCGAGATCTGGATCGACGGTGCGAATATGGACGGCGTGGAACCCGAAGATCGCGGCATCGGCATGGCGTTCCAAAACTTTGCGCTTTTTCCGCATATGGATGCGGCGGCCAACATCGCGGCCCCATTGACTGCGCGGCGGCAATCGGCGTCGGTGATGCAGGCGACGGTGCAGCAGGTGGCGAAACTTCTGAAAATCGACCACGTTCTGCACCACAAACCTAAAGAGCTGTCGAACGGCCAGAAACAGCGCACCGCCCTTGCCCGCGCGCTGGCGGGTGCGCCGTCAATACTGTTGCTGGATGATCCGCTGCGCAACGTCGATGCCAAGCTGCGCTTCGAGATGCGGCTGGAATTGCCGCGCCTGCTGAAAGACCAGAACGCCACGGTGATCTATGTAACGCAGGACTATAAAGAAGCGATGGCGCTGGGTCGCCGCATCGCCGTGATGAACGGCCACGGCATCCAGCAACTTGGCACTCCCGAGGATATCTATCTGCGCCCCGCCAATGTCGGGATTGCGCGCCTGTTCGGTGATCCGGTCATCAATCTGCTGGAGGTGCGCCCCGAAGCCGGGCCACTTGGAATGGCGGTTCAATTGTCGGGCAGCACCGTGCCGTTGCCAGGTTTCGAGACGGCCCTTGGACATGATTGCCTGCTTGGCCTGCGCCCCGAGACGTTGCAGTTCGTGCCCGAAGGCACCCCCGGCGCCTTTGCCGTTGAAGTTGAAACCGAAACCCCGCTGAATGAAAAGGCCGTGACCCTGACCCTGACCCGCGATGGACATGAGATCATGGTGTCGCGCCCCGCAAACACATCCGGCCCGGCGGAGGGCCCGGCATGGCTGGTGGTCAACGCTGCATCCGCACTCTTGTTTGACAAGGCAACCGGCGACCGCTTGTCCCCGGCCCTGAAAGGGGTGGCCGCATGACCGATCCGATGCTGCGCCTTTCGGGCGTCGACAAGTTCTATGGCCCGATTGATCAGGGCGTGCATGCCGTCAAATCCGTCAACATGGATGTGCAAAAGGGTGAGATCATCGCGCTTCTGGGCTCATCAGGTTGCGGGAAGACATCGACCCTGCGGATGATCGCGGGGTTCGAGGCGGTGTCGCGTGGCAAGATCCACCTGAACGGGCGCGAGGTGCAGGCCCTGCCGCCCGTCAAACGCAACGTCGCGATGGCGTTCGAGGGCTATTCGCTTTACCCTACCGTGACCGTGCGCGACAACATCGCCTTCGCCCTGAAAGCCGCCCGCAAGCCCGAGGCCGAGGTTGCGGCCCGCGTGGCCCACGTCGCACGGATGCTGGAGATCACCGATATTCTGGACCGCTATCCGTTCTCGATTTCCGGCGGCCAACAGCAACGTGCCAGCCTTGCACGCGCTCTGGTGCGCGAGGCGGATCTGCATCTGCTGGACGAACCGATGGGCCAGCTTGAGCCGCAATTGCGCACCCTTCTGCGCGGTCGGATCAAGCATTACATCAAGGAACGCGGGCTGACGGCGATTCTTGTGACGCATGACCAGACCGAGGCCAATGCGCTGGCCGACCGCATCGCCGTGATGGAGGGGGGCAGTCTGCAACAATATGCCTCGCCCGCCGAAATCAAGGACCGCCCGGCCAACCTGTTTACCGGCACCTTTGTCGGCGAACCGCCGATGAATGTCTTTGCGGCCACCATTTCAACCAGCGACGGAAAGCTGCACATCGGGCTGCAGGACGGCTCGACCCTGTCCTATCCCGAGGCGGATTTTGCCCCGCCGGTGCGCGCGCGGATGCTGTCACAGGGCCGCGTCATCATTGGTGTGCGGCCGCATGCCGTGCATCTTGCCGACCACGGTGCTGCGGCGCGGGTTATTGCCAACCAATGGCTGGGCGATCAGTCGCAGATTGCGGCCAGCTTTGCCGGTGGGTCCATCGTGCTGGTTGAACATGACCGGGCGGATGTGACGGATGGGCAGGACATTGCCGTGACGATCCGGCCTGCCGATCTGCATGTGTTCGACGCAGGCTCGGGTCAGGCGCTCAGCCACGGGCAAGAGCTGGCATGATGGCGGGCGTCGGGCGCGATATTCTGATCGGAATTGATGCCGGAACTTCGGTCATCAAGTCGATCGCCTTTGATCTGGCGGGCCGCCAGATTGCTGCTGCATCGCTGCCCAACCGCTATACCACCCGCCCCGACGGTGCCGCGTTTCAGTCGATGGATCAGACCTGGGCTGATTGCGCCCGTACCTTGCGCGACCTGGCGGACCTCGTGCCCGATCTTGCGCATCGCACCGCAGCCCTTGCCGTCACCGCACAGGGGGATGGCACCTGGCTTGTCGGTAAGGGCAACCAAAGCCTGACCGACGGCTGGATCTGGCTGGATGCGCGCGCGGCCAATACCGTGCGCCGCCTGCGCGCCCTGCCCACCGACCGCGCCCGGTTCGAGGCGACGGGCAGCGGGTTGAACGCCTGTCAGATGGGCAGCCAGCTTGCGCATATGCAGACAACGACGCCAGACCTTCTGGCACTGGCCGAAGTGGCGCTGCATCCCAAGGACTGGCTGTATCTGAACCTTACTGGCACCCGCGCGACCGACCCGTCAGAGGCGAATTTTACCTTCGGAAACTTCCGCACCCGCCGGTATGACGATGAAGTGGTGGCCGCCCTTGGGCTGACCGCGCAATGGCATCTGTTGCCCGAAATCGTCGATGGCAGCCAGACGACGCACGCGCTGACCGCCGAGGCTGCGCACGCCACCGGGCTTCTGGCGGGAACACCGGTCAGTCTGGGCTATGTCGATGTGGTCTGCACCGCATTGGGGGCGGGCATCCACACCGGGACAGGGCTTGCCGCAGGGGCGCTGGCGGGATGCACTGTCATCGGGTCCACCGGCATGCACATGCTTGCTAAACCCACCGCTGACGTGGTTCTGAACGCCGAGGCGACCGGATATGTCATGGTGCTGCCGATTGCGGGCATGGTTGCGCAGATGCATTCCAACATGGCCTCGACGCTAAACATCGACTGGGCCCTTGCCGTCGCCGCCGATCTGGCCGCCGAACTGGGCCATCCTGTTGCAAAGGCCGACCTTCTGGCGCGCATTGACGGCTGGCTGGCCGATGCGACACCGGGGAGATTGCTTTACCATCCCTATATCTCGGAAGCGGGGGAACGCGGGCCGTTCGTCGACTCTGCCGCGCGCGCCAGCTTTATCGGGTTGAACGCAACGCACCGGTTTGCCGATCTGATGCGCGCCGTTGTCGAAGGGCTTGGGCTGGCGGCGCGCGATTGCTACGCCGCGATGGGAGCGATGCCCTCCGAATTGCGCCTGACGGGCGGTGCCGCGCGGTCGCGCGGGTTGCGTGCCGTGCATGCCGCCGCCATCGGTGCCCCGACCCGCGTGTCCACGCGCGAAGAGGCCGGGGCAGCGGGGGCGGCCATGATGGCGGCGGTGGCGAATGGCCACTACTCCGGCATGGAGGCTTGCATCGCAGAATGGGTAACGCCGTTGCTGGGTGACGCCGAACCCGCCGACCCAGCCCTCAGCGCCACCTACGCCGCCCTTTACCCGACCTATCTGACCGCCCGCCGTGCGCTTGTGCCGGTCTGGGCCGGGCTTGCCCCTCAACAGGACCACTGACATGACCAGACACGTCGCAATCATCGGCGATCATTTCATGCTTCCCGAAGTGTTTCAGGCCAAACTGACCGAGGCCTGCGGGGATGCCATCACGATCCGTTCGCGCACCGACAACTGGCCTGATGACCCGATGGAACACGGCTATGCGACTGCCGGGATGGAGGGGCTGAAGGAGTATTTCGGTACCGCCGACGATGTGGTGGATTTCATCGGAACTGCCGAGATTCTGGTCACGCAACTGGCGCCGATGTCACGCGCCATGCTGGCCCGATTGCCGGGGCTGAAGATGATTGCCGTGTCACGCGGCGGCCCGGTCAACATCGACATGCAGGCCGCGCGCGATCATGGCGTGCTGGTGGTCAACACGCCGGGCCGCAATGCGTCGGCGGTGGCAGAATTCACTCTGGGCGCGATGCTTGCCCAGACCCGCAAGATCACCGAAGGGCACGAGGCGTTGCGCGCGGGCCTTTGGCGCGGCGATCTTTACCGCGCTGATGTGACCGGACGCGAGTTGAACGAACTGACCATCGGCGTCATCGGTTATGGCAATATCGGCACCAAGGTGGTGCGGCTTTTGCGGGCCTTTGGCGCGCGCGTGCTGGTGCATGACCCCTATGTTCAGCTTGCCCCGGATGATGCCGCAGCCGGGGTGGAACTGGTATCCCTCAACCGTTTGCTGAGCCAGTCCGACGTGGTGACCCTGCATGCCCGCGTGACCGACGAGACGCGCAACATGATGAACGCCGACGCCTTTGCCCGGATGCGCCCCGGCACGATCTTTCTGAACACCGCACGCGGGCCGATGTGCGATTACGACGCCCTTTATGATGCCCTGACCTCGGGCCATCTGGGTGGTGCCATGCTGGAGACGTTTGCCGTGGAACCGGTGCCCGCCGACTGGCCCCTGTTGCAACTGCCCAATGTCACCATTACCCCGCATATCGCGGGCGCATCGGTGCGCACCGTGACCTTTGCCGCCGAACAGGCGGCAGACGAAGTCCGCCGATATCTGGCGGGCGAACCAGCAAGGAATGCGTGCTGATATGGGACATCGTGAAGACATCTGCGCGGCAATGGTGGCGCTGGTTGACAGCGGCCTGAACCGGGGCGCATCGGGCAATGTATCGGTGCGTGACGGCGATACGATGCTGATCACGCCCTCAGGGGTGCCGCCGCGCCAGATTCGGCCCGAAGATATCGCGACCATGCCGCTGGACGGCAATGGTGACTGGGACGGCACCCTTGCCCCGTCCGTTGAATGGCGCTTTCACCGCGACCTGTTGCGCGCCCGCCCTGATATGCAGGCCGTGGTCCACACCCACGCGCCGTGGTCTACGGTGCTTGCGGTTGCGCGCAAACCCATTCCGGCGGTGCATTACATGATGGCGGCGTTCGGGGGCGAAGATGTCCGCTGCTCGGATTATGCCACCTATGGCTCGCCCGAGCTTTCGACCGCAGTGCTGGCCGCAATCGACGGGCGCAGCGGCTGTCTGATGGCCAATCACGGCATGGTCGTGGGCGGCACGAATCTGACCAACGCGCTGTGGCTGGCGAACGAGCTGGAGGCGCTGGCGCATCAGCATTTCCACGCCTTGCTGATCGGTGGCGCGCATCTGCTGGACGCAGCCCAGATAGCCGACACGGCCAAAGGCTTTGCCATCTACGGCGCCAAGGCCAAAGGGGCCGACAGGTGACGCAGACGGTCGATCTTTTCATCATCGGCGGCGGCATCAACGGGGCCGGCATCGCGCGCGATGCGGCCGGGCGCGGGTTGTCGGTGATACTGTGCGAAAAGGACGATCTGGCGCAGGGCACCTCGTCCCGGTCGGGCAAGCTGGTGCATGGCGGGCTGCGCTATCTGGAATATTACGAATTCCGCCTTGTGCGCGAGGCGCTGATCGAGCGTGAGGTGCTGTTGGAAAGCGCGCCGCACATCATCTGGCCGATGCGCTTTGTGCTGCCTCACAGCCCGACTGACCGCCCGGCGTGGCTGGTGCGTCTGGGGCTGTTTCTTTATGACCATCTGGGTGGGCGCAAACGTCTGCCCGGCACCCGCACGCTGGACCTGCGCCGCGCCCCCGAAGGCGTGCCCCTCAAGGAGCAGTTCCGCAAGGGGTTCGAGTATTCCGATTGCTGGGTCGATGATGCCCGCCTTGTCGTGCTGAACGCGTTGGATGCCGCCGAACGGGGCGCGCAGGTGCTGACCCGCACCGCCTGCACGTCGGCCCGGCGCGAGGGCGATCTGTGGCGCGTGGAAATCACCGGGCCACAGGGCCCGCAGACCGTGATGGCGCGGGCGCTGGTCAATGCCGGGGGGCCATGGGTCGCCGATATCATCAACCGGGTCGTCGGCTCCAACAGCCGCCGCGCGGTGCGGCTGGTCAAGGGCAGCCACATCATCACCCCGAAATTCTGGGACGGCGATCACGCCTATCTGGTGCAGAACCACGACAAGCGCGTGATCTTCATCAACCCCTACGAGGGCGACAAGGCGCTGATCGGCACGACCGACATTCCCTATGACGGCGCGCCCGAAAAGGTAGCCGTGGACGCCGCCGAGATCGACTATCTGCTTGCGGCGGTGAACCGCTATTTCAAACAGACCCTGCGGCCCGAGGATGTGGTGCATTCCTTTTCCGGCGTGCGCCCGCTTTATGATGACGGTGCGGGTAATCCGTCGGCGGTGACGCGGGATTACGTCTTTGATCTGGACAGCAACGGCACGCCGCTTCTGAACGTGTTTGGCGGCAAGATCACCACCTTCCGCAAGCTGGCCGAACACGGCATGCAACAACTGCGCGCGACTTTTCCCGCGATGGGACCGGACTGGACATCGCGTGGTCCCTTGCCCGGCGGCGATGTTCCGGGGGCCGATATTGCCCGTTTCATCAAGGGCCTGATGGCTGAGTTCGCGTGGTTGCCGCAGCCCCTGGCCGAACACTTCGCCCGGCTTTACGGCACGCGAAGCCGCATCCTGATCGGCAATGCCACCGGGCTTGAGGGGTTGGGGCGGCATTTCGGCGGCCAGCTTTACGCAGCCGAGGCGCGCTACCTTGCCGATACCGAATGGGCGCGCACTCCTGAGGATGTGCTTACCCGCCGCACCAAACACGCGCTGCATCTTTCGCCCGCCCAACAGGGCGAATTTGCCGACTGGTTTGCCACGCTTTCCTGAAAGTCAAAGATGCCGATACCCCCAAACGACCTGCACGATCTGCGACACCTTTCTGCGGCCATCGGCGCGGATGCGCTGCTTATTCAGGCGGCGGGGGGCAATACGTCTGTCAAGGATCAGGGGGTGATGTGGATCAAGGCCTCGGGCACGTTGCTGGCTGATGCTTTGACGCAAGACATCTTCGTGCCGGTCGATCTGCCCGCGATGCAGGCGGCCATTGCCGGGCGGCAGCCGCGCGCCGATCAACCGGCAGAATTCGCGCTGGCGGTGGGGTTGCGGCCTTCGATCGAAACCTCGCTGCACGCGGTCTTTGCGCAGCGGATTGTCGTGCATGTGCATTGCGTCAACACGCTGGCACTCGTGATCCGGCCCGATGCGCGCGAACATCTGGCGGCGCGGTTGCAAGGGTTCGACTGGGCGTTTGTGCCCTATGCCAAACCCGGCGCGCAACTGGCGGCGCTGGTGGCCGAAGCGCTTGGCCCCCGAACCGATGTCATGCTTTTGGGCAATCATGGCCTGATCGTTGCCGCGGAAACGGTCAGGGCGGCGCAGGTGCTGCTGGACAGGGTGGTAAAGGCGTTGCAGGCACCGGTGCGGGACGTGCTTTCGCCCGATGTGCAGGCCCTTGCCGCGCGGGCGACACCGGAGTTCGTGGCCTTGCCTGATGATCAAGCCGCACACCAACTGGCGCTTTCTGCGGAGCTTACGGCAGCCGCGAGCGCGGGCAGCCTGTATCCGGATCATGTGATCTTTCTGGGCAGTGGCGTCACGGTGCTGGGCGCAGGCGAAACGCTGGCTGACGCCGCGCGGCGCAGGGCGGCGGCCGGTCTGACGCCGCCTGTGCTGGTGTTGGTTCCGGGCGCGGGTGCGCTGATGCGGGCGGATGCCACGCCGGGTGCGCTGGCGCTGGCGCGGTGTCTGGGCGATGTTTTGATGCGGCTGGCCGACGAGGCCGCAGTGCAGACCTTAAGCGTTCAGGAAACGGCTGATCTTCTGGATTGGGATGCCGAGAAATACCGGCAGGCTCTGGATGCAGGCTGATCTCTGCCTCGGCCTTGATCTGGGCACCTCGGGCGCACGGGCGGTCGTGATTGATGCCGCGGGCCTTGAGGTTGCGTCGGCAAAGGCTGCGATGTCTGACTTTGGCGCGAACCTCCGCGATCCGCAGGTCTGGTGGCAGGCCGCCCGGCATGCGGTGATGGGCGCGCTGGCGCAGATCGACCGGGGCCGGATTGCGGCGCTGGCCGTGGATGGCACGTCGGGCACCTTGCTGGCGGTCGATTCGGCAGGCGAGCCGCTGGCCGACGGGATCATGTATAACGACCCCTGCACCGATGCGGATTTCCTTGCCGCGATTTCGCGCCACGCACCCCGGACCAGCGCTGCGCACGGCCCGACCTCGGGTCTGGCGCGGGCGTTGATGTTGCAGCCGCTGGGTGCAGCAAAACTTTTGCATCAGGCTGACTGGATTGCGTTTCAGTTCTCCGGGCGGATGGTGTCGGACGCCAACAATGCGCTGAAAACCGGTTATGATCCGGTGGCGGGCGCATGGCCGGACTGGATCGGGGCGACCGGGTTTGACCCCGCCCTTTTGCCCGAAACGGTTGAGCCGGGCATCTCGGTCGGAACCATCACACGCCATGCCGCCACCGCGTTCGGCCTGCCTGCGGGCGTGCCGATCATTGCGGGCACCACCGACGGCTGCGCCTCGTTCCTTGCCACCGGGGCCGCATTTGCGGGCGACGGGGTGACGGTGATCGGCACCACGCTGACGCTTAAAATCCTGTCCGACACGCCAATCTTTGCGCCCGAATATGGCATCTACAGCCACCGTATCCTTGGGATGTGGCTGGCGGGCGGTGCGTCGAACACCGGAGGGGCGGCCCTGCTGGCGCATTTCACCGCCACACAGATGCAAGCGCTGACCCCGATGCTGACGCCGGATAAGCCCACCGGTCTGGATTACTATCCGCTGCCCAAACCGGGCGAGAGGTTCCCCATCGCGGACCCCGACCTTGCACCCCGCATCACCCCCCGCCCGGCGTCGGATGCCGTCTTTCTGCAAGCGCTGTTCGAAGGCATAGCCGGGATCGAGGCGCTTGGCTTTGCACGGCTGGCCGAGCTTGGCGCGCCTGCGCTGCGGTCGGTGCGCAGTCTGGGCGGGGCGGCGGCGAATCCGGCCCTGACGGCAATCCGCGCCCGCAGGCTTGGCGCGCCGCTGCTTTCTGCACGGTCGGCTGAGGCCGCGTTTGGAACGGCCCTTCTGGCGCAACGGGGGCTGGCATGATCCGCACGACGCTGGCTGCCATTGCGCCGCAGTTCGACGGCTTTCTGATCGACCAGTTCGGCGTTCTGTTGAACGGCATGGGTGCCTACGAAACCGCGCCGCAAAGCCTGTTGCGGCTGGCGGGTCTGGGAAAGCCGATCGTGCTTTTGTCGAACTCGGGCAAGCGCGCGGGGACCAACGCGGCCCGATTGACCGCGCTTGGCTTTGCGCGGGACGCCTATCTGATGGTGATGTCGTCGGGTGAGGCGGCACATTCGGCGCTGACCCACCGCATCGGAACCAGCCTGCCACGCGGCGCAAAGGTTTGGCTGCACGCGCGCGACGATGACACCAGTGCCATCGACGGGCTGGACCTTATGCGGACCGACCACCCCATTGATGCCGACCTGTTGCTTATGGCGGGCAGTCAGGCCGACCGCATCAGCCTTGCCGACTACCGCGCCATGCTCGCCCCCGCCGCACAACGCCGCACGCCGATGCTGTGCACCAACCCCGATATTGAAATGCTGACGCCCTCCGGCCGCCACCCCGGCGCGGGCGCGATTGCGCAAGACTATGCCGAACTGGGCGGCCCTGTGGAATGGATCGGCAAGCCCCATCCACTGATCTATGCCGAGGCCGCGCGTCATCTGCCCGGCATCGCCGCCAGCCGCATCCTGTGTATCGGCGACAGCCCGGCGCATGACATTGCGGGCGGGCGCGCTGCGGGACACAAGACCGCACTGGTGCGCACGGGCCTGCATGCCGACCTGACTGATGCGGCACTTGATACACTTTGCGCCGCCGAAGCGATGCCCGATTACATCCTTCCCGCCTTTGATCTTTCGCAGGATTTGCCATGGCCTTTACCCTTTCGCTGAACACCAACCCCTTGGTGAACCGCATTGCCGATGTGGCCGAACTGGTCGAGGTGACGGCGCGCGATCTGCGCATCCGCGACCTGCAACTGACGCATGAATTCATCAACCCGCACTGGCCCGCCGCAACCCAGCACCGCCTGATCCGCCAGATGAACGCGGCCCTTGCGCGGACCGGGGTGCGCGTTACCTCAGGCATGACCGGGCCTTACGGGCGGCTGAACCATTTCGGCCACCCCGATGCCGAGGTGCGGCAGCATTATCTTGACTGGTTCAAGACCTTTGTGGACATCACCGCCGATCTGGGCGGCACCTCGGTCGGCACACAATTCGCGATCTTCACCTATACCGATTTCGATGATCCGGCGCGACGCGAGGCGCTGATTGATGTCGCGCTGGACCATTGGGCCGCCCTTGCCGAACATGCCCACACGGCTGGCCTGAACTTCCTGTTTTGGGAGCCGATGTCGGTGGGCCGCGAATTCGGTGATACGATTGCCAGCGCTGTGGCGCTGCAAGACCGGATCACGGCGCGCAAGATGGCCGTTCCGATGTGGATGATGGCCGATATCGACCACGGCGATGTCACCAGCCCCAACCCCGATGATTACAACCCCTACGCCTGGGCGCGCGCCGTGCCGCGCCTTTCGCCGATCATCCACATCAAGCAATCGCTGCTGGATAAAAGCGGGCACCGCCCCTTTACCGCCGATTTCAACGCCAAGGGCCAGATCACGCCCGACCGTCTGCTTGCCGCCTTTCGTGATGGCGGCGGGGTTGATAACGAGATCTGTCTGGAATTGAGCTTCAAGGAGCGCGAGCCGAACGACCGGCAAGTCATCGCGCAGATCGCTGAATCGGTTGCGTTCTGGGCACCACATATCGACAGTGGTGTCTCGGACCTGACGCTTTGAGAGGTGGCCGCAATGACCCTGACCCAAAAGCTGATCAACGATGGCAATGATGCGGTGGATGAAATGCTGCAAGGCGTTCTGGCTGCCCACGGCGCGCATCTGCGGCAGGCCGCGCCGCGCGCAATCGTGGCACTCCATGGCCCAAGGGCGGGCAAGGTGGCGCTGGTGATCGGCGGCGGGTCGGGGCATGAGCCTGCGTTTCTGGGCTATGTCGGGCGCGGTCTGGCCGATGCGGCGGCAATCGGAAATGTCTTTGCCTCGCCCCCGCCGCAACCGATCATCGACGCGGCACTGGCGTCACATGGCGGGGCAGGGGTGCTATTCATGTATGGCAACTATGCCGGTGACGTGATGAATTTCGACATGGCCGCCGAGATGCTGGAGATGGACGGGATCGAGGCGCGCACGGTTCTGACGACCGATGACGTCGCCTCGTCGCCCGACCGTAGCAAGCGGCGCGGGGTTGCGGGCAATGTGTTCATCTTCAAGGCCGCAGGGGCCGCCGCCGATCTGGACATGACGCTGGACGAGGTTGAACGGATCGCCCGTCACGCCAATGCGCGCACCTATACGATGGGGGTTGCACTGTCGGCCTGTTCGCTGCCCCAGACCCGCCACCCGAATTTCGACCTGCCCCCCGGCGAGATGGAGATCGGCATGGGCATCCACGGCGAACCGGGCATCCGCCGCGCCGCCCTGCGCCCGGCCAATGCGGTGGTCGACGAGATCATGGACAGGCTGCTTGCCGAAATGCAGGCCGCGCGGGGCGACCGGGTGGCCGTTCTGGTCAACGGGCTGGGGGCAACGCCCCTGATGGAGCTTTACATCCTGAATGCCCGCATTGCCGAACGGCTGGCGGCCGAGGGGTTGGCTGTTCACCTTACGCTGGTTGGTGCCTATTGCACGGCGCTGGAAATGGCCGGGGCGTCTGTCACGCTGATGCATCTGGATGACACGCTGCAGCTGCTGATCGACCACCCCTGCGACTGTGCGATGTTCCGGCAGGGGTGAAGCATGCTGTATCAAACCTGCCATCTTGCCGACCTGTTCGAAGGCTTCGCCAGCCTGATGGCACGCGAACGCGATGCCTTGTGCCGGATGGACGGGCTGATCGGGGACGCGGATCACGGCATCGCCATGTCGCAGGGCATGGCTGCTGCGCACACTGCGGTCGCGGCCCTTGGCGATGTGACGCTGCAAGACCAGTTCAACGCCGCCGCAAAGGGCTTTCTCAATGCGGTCGGGGCATCCTCTGGCCCGCTTTACGCCACCGCGTTTCTGCGTGCGGGCAAACTCGCAGGGCCGCGCACCCAGATGCCGCTGGCCGACACGCCGCAGATCATTGCCGCGATGGCCGAAGGGATTGCACAGCGCGGCAAGGCGGTTCCCGGACAAAAGACCATGCTTGACGCGTTTGCCCCTGCCGCAGCGGCACTGGGTGCGGGGTCACTGCGTGCCGATATCGCGGCGGCCCGGTCGGCTGCGCAGGCGGGGGCCGCAGCCACCACAGACATGATCGCAACCATTGGCCGTGCCGCCCTTCTGGGGGAACGCAGCCGGGGCCACCCAGACCCCGGCGCTGCCTCTGCCGCCCTGCTGATCACTGCGTTTTGCGACCAGATCGAGCGCCTTGCCCAATCAGAGGATACACCATGACGGCCCCCCGTTTCTGGATCGGCACAAGCTGGAAGATGAACAAGACCCTGCCCGAGGCGCTGGCCTTTGCCGCAGGTCTGGCGGCGCATGACGCCACCCGCGATCCGCGTATCCAGCGCTTTGTGATCCCGCCCTTCACGGCTGCGCGACAGGTCAAGGCGGCGCTTGCCGGAAGCTCTGTCAAGGTTGGCGCGCAGAACATGCATTGGGCCGATGAGGGGGCGTGGACGGGCGAGATTTCGGCCCCGATGCTGGTCGATTGCGGGCTGGATATGGTGGAACTTGGCCATTCCGAACGCCGCGCGCATTTTGGCGAGACGAATGAAACCGTGGGGCGCAAGGTCGAGGCAGCCATCCGTCACGGGTTGATCCCGCTGATCTGCATCGGCGAAACCCTTGCCGACCGCGACAGCGGCCGTGCGCCTGCGGTGTTGGAAACCGAGGTCCGGGCCGCACTTTCCCGCCTTGACCCCGCGCAACATGCCGCACCTCTGCTGCTGGCCTATGAACCCGTCTGGGCGATCGGCGCGAATGGCATCCCCGCCACAGCCGATTATGCAGATGCCCGTCAGGCCGAAATCATCGCTGTGGCGAACAGCGTGCTTGGCCGCCGTGTGCCCTGCCTTTACGGCGGCTCGGTCAACCCCGAAAACTGCGCCGACCTGATCGCCTGTCCGCATATCGACGGGTTGTTCATCGGGCGCGCGGCATGGGATGTGGCGGGCTATCTTGACATCCTTTCCCGCGTTTCTGCTGCCCTCTGACACCCTTTTTCGCACCCCCAAGGAGATACCATGAAAATTGCAATCGCCGGAGACAGCGCCGGAGAGGGGCTTTCCGCAACCCTCGCCGCCCATTTGCAGGGCCGCTTTGACGTCACCGAACTGTCGCGCACCGATCAGGGGCCCGACGCCTTTTACGCCAATCTGGCCGACCGGGTGGCGCAGGCGGTCATGGCAGGCCAGTTTGACCGCGCGATCCTTGTCTGCGGCACGGGCATCGGTGTGTGCATTTCCGCCAACAAGGTGCCCGGCATAAGGGCCGCGCTGTGCCATGACACCTATTCGGCAGAACGCGCAGCACTGTCGAACGACGCACAGATCATCACGATGGGTGCGCGCGTCATCGGACCGGAGCTTGCCAAAGCCATTGCCGAGGCTTTTCTGGCACAACGCTTTGATCCGCAGGGGCGCAGCGCGTCGAATGTAGATGCGATCAAGGCTCTGGATACAAAATATCATCCGGGGTGAACGGCACAGTTGGCCGCCAGAGGCGGTTTGCAGGGGCCCTGTCGTGAATTCGAGTAACGGTTTGAAGACGCCAGACTGCGGACATGACTATGGTGCCAGTGCAGCAAATGGTTGGAAGGCGCCTGGCCCATTCGCGGCGAACTGACCCTTTAGAACCGTATGAATGACCTTGATCCCTGTGAGGGTTGCTGCGGCAGAGGGGAGGGCCTTGAAGCCCCTCATTGGGCAAGTCCTTCGCTTGAGAAACCGGCGATCTGTTCTCCCCTGCAGGGGCTTGCGTGCAAACCACGAGAGGGTTCTTCAGGACTGGCGTTGAGGTTCTTGACCTGCCGGATCATGACGATGGTCCCGATAGCCGGCCTGAAAAACCGCCGGGCTGCAGCCAGGTTTCGACGCTGGGAAAGCATGAAATCAATGGTTTGGCGATCTTGATCCACCGCGCGGCACAGGTAGGCCCACTTGCGCCGGACTTTGATGCAAGGTTCAGCTGCTCCCCGGCAGGGCATTGCCCGGCAACGTCCCGAGAGGGCAGCCGTCAGGACTTCACCGTTGCACGTTTCCAGGCTCGCTCATTTGGGGCATTAAAGGACAGAACTTCACTACCCAGCGGTTCATGGTGGCGTGATCAATGGTAACGCCGCACGCGGCCATGTATTTCTTCGAGATCCGCGCCGGACACCGCATGGCGGACATGAAAAAACACCGCGTGCAGCCCACTCGTGGGTTAGAGGCAAACCCCTGCCGGGGGGACAGAACACGGCCTTCGGATAGGGCACACCTCTGAAATCCATTGCCAATCTGCCCGACCTGCGCACCTGATGCATCCAAATGCGCTTTGAAACATCGGCCGTCGCGCGTGAAGAGAAAAAGTTTGCGGCGCGGCCCGATTTGTCCAGTCCCAGTTTTCTCATCGGCGCAAATGAGCCCGATCATGTCTGTCGAACGACTCGTAACTGCCCCTTAGGCAGGACCGGGACGATAAATCGCGGCCCCATTGCACGGGGCGTCCAGCAAATCGGTCAAGGTCTCGTCCAGATGCAAAATCGACAGCGACGCGCCAACCATGTCGAGCGAGGTGAAATAATGGCCGACCCAGGTTGCGTGAACTGCAATGCCGCGCGCCTTGAGCCGCTGCCGCACGCGGCGGTTTATAACGTAAAGCTCCATCATCGGAGTGCCGCCCAGCGAGTTGACCAGAACTGCCACGCGGTCGCCTTCTGATGGGTTCATTTCCGACAGGATGCGGTCGATCATCAGGTCTGCCGCGTCATCTGCCGTGCCAAGTTTTTGACGGGCGACGCCCGGCTCGCCGTGGACGCCGACCCCGATTTCAATGTCATTGTCGCCCAGAACAAAGCTGGGCCGCCGCGTATCAGGCATCGAACAGGGCTCCAGCGCAATGCCGACGGTGTAGGTGCGGGCATTGGCATGGCGTGTCAGTGCCTCGCAGGTGTCAAGCGGCAACATCTGGTCGCATGCAGCACCGGCGATCTTGAAGATGAACATGTTGCCGGCCACGCCGCGCCGGCCACCCCGGTTGTCCAAAGGGCCGGAGGCGATGTCGTCGGTGGTCACGATGGTGCGCACTGTGATGCCCTGCGCCTCGGCCATTTCGGCAGCGATGTCAAAGTTCATCACGTCGCCGGAATAGTTGCCATATACGTAAAGCACGCCAGAGCCGCCGTTGGCGGCCAGAGTGCAGGCCAGGATCGGGTCAGGAGGGGGTGCCGCAAACACGTTGCCGATGGCCACGGCATCGGCCAACCCGCGCCCGACGTAACCCAGAAAACCGGGCTCATGCCCCGCGCCACCGCCGATGACCAGTCCGACCTTGCCCGGACGTGGACCGTCACGCGCCACGAGCGACCGTAAAGACCCGTCAATCGGGGCGATGAGATGCGGGTGCGCGAGAACCGCCCCCTCGAGCGATTCCGAAACGATGGCGGCCGGGTTATTGATCAGCTTCTTGACGATGGACCGTCGCGCTGCGGGAACCTCGCTTGGCGGTGCCGGGGTGGACCGCCGCGTGCTGGCCACATAGCTGTCCGCGGTCAGAATGCCGCGCCCCGTGGCGGAATCGGTGACCAGAACGTTCACAAAGCCGCCGCGCAGCGCCGCAAGCATGGCTGGCACCTTGTCAAACCCACCTGCCACCGCGATGCGTTGATGTATCTTTTTGAGGTCTGCAAGCTCGATCCCGATGGTGCGGGCATCCAGCGGACCCACGACAGGCTCGCCCCTTGCATTGATAAAGCGCCCCGCGATGCTGCCCACGGCTTCGATATAATCGCTGTGCGGGCGCGCATCGTCGAAAAATCCCGAGGTGTGGATCGTCGATTCCGGTCTGAGGCTGGAAATCCCCAGGACGATGCGGTTGACATCTGCAAGTGCGGCGAATTGTTCGGTCAGCACCGCTTCTCGCAGCAACATGTCGCGCACTTCGGGCGACGAGACCATCGCAGGGGACGAGATGGGTATGCAGCGCGCCCCGATCGCCTCGGCCAG
Source organism: Rhodobacterales bacterium (assembly GCA_038207585.1). Taxonomy (GTDB): domain Bacteria; phylum Pseudomonadota; class Alphaproteobacteria; order Rhodobacterales; family Rhodobacteraceae; genus JBBQZP01. Next base: position 316,731 of record JBBQZP010000001.1, read on the forward strand.
ACGGGTGGCACAGGCCTCGGGCGTCCATTTGATCCTGGCGGTCGTTCCGCCGGTGGCTTGTACGACCCGCAAATCCTGCAGGTCGCGTCCACGCATCGCCATTGCCAAGGCAAGCGTCGTACGCCCCCACGTGACGCCAATTGTGTCGCCGGATTTCATCAGCTTGGACAGAACCTGCGCCCCAACGGACCCGAGCCGCTGGATCAGCGAGCCATCGCCGCCATCCGTCGGGATGACGATACATTCCTCCAACCCGAAATGATCCTTCAATGCATTCGAGATTGTCAGAGACTGGAACTTTTCCTGCACGATCTGAATGTTGACCACGCCGCGTGCGCGCGCATCGGCAAGATAGGCATTGACCGTCGCACGCGAAACGCCAATCGCCTCGGCAATGTCGCCTTGCGTCATGCCCTCTTCATAGTAGAGCCAAGCCGCCCACAGCAGGGGATCATCGCCAAAACGCAGGGGAATACCGTCTTCGCGGTCTGGCGCTGTTGCGGCGTTGGCAGGCGATCTTGGACGCCCCATCACTCTGCGCCCGGTCGAAGGCCCATTTTGCCCGTAGCGCGAAGTTCGGTTGCGATCACCTCGATGATCGCAGCAGCGGAGGCGGCGCCGGGGTCAAGATGGCCAAGACTGCGTGCGCCCAGCCGTGAAGCGCGGCCGCGTGACGCGATCATGGCGCGGGTGGCCTCGCATCCCGCCTGTGCCGCCGCACAGGCCCGATCCAGAACCTCGTGTGCCGGCAGTCCGGCCTCCAGTCCGGTACGCACGGCATGTGCGGCGGGGCTCCAGACGTCCATCATCGTCTTGTCACCCGGCACGGCCTTGCCGCGTTTGGCGATACCGGCGGACATGGCCTCGATCAGTTGCAGCGCCTGAGCGGGCGTCAGCCGTCGTGCATCACCGATAAAGGCCGCCGCACTCATCATGGCCGAGGCGTAAAGTGGGCCGGGCGCGCCGCCGACCGCATTGATGAACGACCGCGCTGCGATCGAAAACAGGTCTGACAGCGGCGCATCTTCAGGGTTGGCATCGTGCAATGCGCGCACGACAGCGGCAAAACCCTGCGCCATCGACGCGCCATGATCAGCATCTCCGATCTGACCATCCAGTTCCGATAGGTAGTTTCTGTCTTCGTTCATCCGGGCCGAAATGGCGCGGAGAATGTTCACCAAGTCAGAGGCAAGGATCGCTTCGGTCATATGGATACATTCACCCGTTCCAGCCGTTTTGTGCAACAGCAAAGACGGTGTGGCGTGGAACGGGCCGGCCTTCAGTGCGATGGGAAGCAGCAGCGGCATCTGGCCAAACTCCCAGGCTTTGTGGGGGTGAACTATAGCATCAGGCGGGCCCTGCCTTGGATGCGGGCCGACAGAATCAAACCGGCCGATCGGCGGCGGTTCATCTGGAATCTCGCGGCTGATCTTGCGGTCCATTTTCATTTAACCATATGAATAATATTGATTTTCTGGAACGAACCGCATCACCAAGTGCCAGGGTTTTTTCAAATGTCAAATATAATACGACATATGTCAACTTTGTGTTGACTCGCTTTTGAAACGAACGTTAACTGCAAAAAATTGCAGGCCGTTTTCGAAGAGGATCGCGGCCAAAAAAGCAGAATCTTTGCATTCAGCAAAGTTGAACGGCGCGTCGCGCCGGAATAGGGAGGAGCGAAAATGAAACTCTTGTTGGGTAGAAGAACGGCCATGCTCGCCGCAGCCGCTGCGGTCGCAGTGGGTGGGTTTGGGTCGATGGCCCGGGCTGAAGACAATCCTACAGTTGGCATTATCGTGCCGACATTGGATTCGGAATTCTGGAACAGATACATCGCGTTCACCAAGACTGCCGCCGAACAACTGGGCGTCGAACTGATTATCCTGAACGCCGACAACAAGCCGGACAACATGATTCAGTTCACCCAAGACTTGGTGTCGCGCAACGTGGACGGCATCATTTCGGTCGGTTACTGGTCCTCTGCCGCACCGACCATCAAGTTCGCCGGGCGGTCCAACATTCCTGTTGCCATCACCGACAGCTATCCGGATTTCCTGCCGCAAAGCGAAGGTGCGCCCAACTACATTACTTTCGTCGGGCCAAGCGATCTTGACGCAGGCCTTCACATGGGCGAGACCCTGCTTGCCACCCTCAAGCCCGGCGCGGACGGCAAGGTTACGATCGGTGTCGTCAACGGAACGCCCGGCACTTCGGTGGCAATTGACCGCCGTAAGGGTCTGGATCAGGCGATTGCCGAATTTGGCGCCGACAAGGTGACCATTGCAGGCGAAGTCGATGGCAACTTTACCCGCGATCAGGCGCAGACAGCGTTTGAGTCGCTATATCAGGGCCACCCGGAGATCCAGGGCGTCTTTGCATCAAACGATCCGATGGCGATGGGCGTGATCGGCGCGGTTGAACGGGCAGGCAAAACCCCCGGCACCGATATCCTGATCGTCGGCATGGACCTGAACGACAGCAACGTGGCTGCCATGAAAGAGAACAAGCAATTGTTCAGCATTGGCGGTCACTGGCTGCAGGGCGGCATTGCCCTGCTGGTGATGTATGACTACCTGCATGGCTTCAAGGTTGCCCCCGATCAGGCCAACATCAAGCTGAAGCTGCTGCCGATGACCCAAGCCGAAGTCCCGCAGTTCGAAAAGGACTTCCCGGGTGGACAGCCGGCCTTTGACTTCAAGGCCCACTCGAAGGTCTATACGCCCGGCGCACCCGGCGCAGACACCATTGGCGCTGCTGTGTTGAAATACTCTAACTGATGCAGCGCTAACTCCGACCATTGTCGGCGGCGGCGTCTTCATCGTCGCCGCCGACTCTTTAGGTAAAATCAGGCGCGATCGGGTTCCGTGATGCTAATTGCAAGCAATATGAACAAGCGTTTCGGGCCGACGATTGCGAACAACGATATCTCGATAACGCTGCGCACGGGGGCTGTTCATGCCATCGTGGGCGAAAACGGGGCGGGCAAGTCGACCCTTCTGCGCATGCTTGGTGGTGCCATTCGTCCGGACAGTGGCAAGATGGCGTTGGATGACGTGCCCTATGCGCCGCATTCAACCTTTGACGCGGCGCATAACGGTGTAGCACTGGTTCATCAGGAGATTACCATCAACCGCTCGCTCAACGTGGCCGAGAACATCTTTATCGGTGATCTTCGCCGATATTCGGGCGCGTTGGGCCAGTTGAAGCGCAAGCAGATGGCGGCGGCGGCGCAAGACGCCCTTGACCGCATCGGTGTGAAGATTTTGGTCAGCGCCAACATTGACCGGCTGAACTTGGGCGAGTTGAAATGCATCGAGATCGCGCGCGCGATTTCGTCCGATCCCAAAGCCATATTGCTGGACGAGTCGACAGCCTATCTGGACCACCGTGAAGTCGATGCGGTCCTGCTTGTCATGCAAGAGCTGAAATCAAAGGGCATGACGATCGGCTTTGTCTCACACCATCTGGACGAGGTTCTTGCCGTAGCTGACGATCTGACCATCCTGAAAGATGGCCAGTTTATCGGTTCCTATGGCGCGAACAGCATCGCGGCGAACGAAATCCATCGTCTCATGGTCGGGCGCGATGTCGTGCATGGCATGTATCCGAAAATCGTGCCCCAGCCGCGTTCTGTTGCTGCACCCGCGCTGCGTGTCAGGCAGGCGGCCGTTGGTCGCGAACTGAACGATATCAGCCTTGAAGTCCGACATGGCGAGATCCTTGGAATTGCCGGGTTGAAGGGTGCCGGTGCGGAGGCGCTGTTTGCTGGGATTGTGGGTGACGAGCCGTTGCTGCAAGGCAAGATGCAACTTGATGGCAAGGACTATTACCCAAGCAATCCCCGTGCGGCGTGGCAACAGGGTATCGCGCACCTGCCCGGCGACCGGGGCAACGAAGGACTGATCGTGCCTTTCAGCGTTCTCGACAATCTGGTTATGGCGCGGCCGCCGGCGGTCGGCATGTTCTTCTCTATGTCCCGTGCCCGAGACATTTCGAAAAGTCTGATCAAGCTGATCGGAATCCGGGCGTCCAGCGAAATGTCGCCCTGCCAGTCACTGTCGGGCGGGAACATGCAAAAGGTCGTGCTTGGAAAGTGCCTCGCCGTCGGCCCCAGCCTGTTGTTGCTGAATAACCCGACGCGCGGTGTGGACGTTGGCGCGCGCGAGGAAATCTACCGGATCATCCGCCAAAAAACCTCCGAGGGCCTGGCCATTCTGCTGTCGTCCGAGGACATGCCGGAACTGATCGGTATGGCAGATCGCCTTTTGGTATTGCGGCGTGGCGTGATTGCCCACGAGTTCGAGTCACTTGAGGCCGTCGAAGAGCACACCATCGTGCAGCACATGATTTGAGTGAGGACAATGAGCGAAGCAATGAAAACAAAGACACCCGGCGCAACAGTTCCGGCAGCCAAAGGCGGTTTACAGGATCGCCATATCGAAATGCTGCGGCGGGTCTTCCCGGCCATATTCCTTGTGGTGCTGGTCATCGTTTTTACGATCATGTCGCCGCGGTTCCTGTCGCTCGGCAACTTTTCGACCGTTCTTGAACAAGGCACCGTGCTTCTGGTCACCGCACTGGGTGCGACATTCATCATCATGGCCGGGTCAATCGACATTTCGGTGGGGGCCATCGTTGCCGTTTCCGCACTGGTCGCGGCGCTGACAGCCGACACACTGGGTGCCGGTGCGGTCATTCCGGCTGTTGCAGTGGGCGCTGCCTGTGGCTGCTTCAACGGTCTGCTGATTGCGGTGGGCAAGGTGCCGTCCTTTGTGGCAACGCTGGGAGCGCAGGTCGTTTACCGTGGCGTCGTCCTTTTTGTGACCAAGGGCGCGCCGGTCGAAATCGGTAACGATGGCTTCCTTAGCACTTATTCCGATGTCAGCTTTGACATACCGCACACGGTTATGATTGGCCTGGCGCTGGCGATCATGGCCTGGGCCATTTCCAAATACACGGTCTTTGGCCGCGAGGTTCTGGCGATCGGCGGGGGCGAGCGTGTCTCGGTACTGACCGGCATTGCCGTCACACGCGTAAAGATCCTGATGTTTGTGCTTCTGGGCGCCTTGTGCGGCATGGCGGGCGTACTGCAAGGCGCGCGCACGATGGCCGCCACCTCGCAACTTGGTATCGGCCTTGAACTGGATGTCATTGCATCCGTGGTGGTCGGCGGTACGCCGTTGACCGGAGGTCTGGGCAGTATCGCAAACACCATTCTCGGGGTTCTTATCATCACGCTTTTGTCCAACGGCATGAATATGTCGGGCGTGGATCCCTATCTGCAAAACATCATCAAGGGTGTCGTGCTGATCACCGCCGTCTTCATCAATATTGATCGCAAGAAGATCGGGATCATCAAGTAACCGACATCAGTCCGCCTAAAATGTGACTCAGCAAAGTAGAAGGAAATCACGAAAATGGAATATCGTCAGCTTGGCCGCTCCGGTCTGAAGGTGTCCGCGCTTACCCTTGGTACAATGACGTTTGGCGGGGGCGGTAAGTTCCAGTATGTCGGCGACACGGATCAGGCCGGTGCGACACGCATGGTGGACATAGCGCTCGACGCCGGAGTCAATCTGCTTGACACTTCGGACGCCTATTCGACAGGAATCTCCGAACAGATCGTGGGCGAAGCGATCAAGGGCAAGCGCGACCAGGTGTTGCTGGCCACCAAGGTGCGATTTCCGATGGGGCCGGGGCCCAACGATCAGGGCCTGTCGCGCCACCACATTCTGAATGCATGTGACGCAAGCCTCAAGCGCATGGGGGTTGATCACATTGATCTTTATCAAATGCACGAATGGGATGGTCAGACCCCGGTTGAGGAGACCATGGCAGCTTTGGAGCAATTGGTGACTTCGGGAAAGGTCCGCTACATCGGCGCGTCAAACTTCACAGGCTGGCAACTGATGAAAGCGCTCGGAGTAGCTGATCGCGCAGGCAGTGCGCGCTACGTCAGCCAGCAGATCCACTATACGCTTGAAGCACGCGAGGCTGAATACGAACTGGTTCCGATCTCGCTGGATCAGGGACTTGGCGTTCTTGTCTGGAGCCCGCTTGCAGGGGGCCTGCTGTCTGGCAAATACCGTCGTGGTCAGGCCAATCCTCAGAATGGCCGCAACTTTGAAGGCTTCGGGGAACCCCCGATCCGCAACGCCGACCGGCTGTATGACATCATCGAACTGCTGGTCGAAATTGGCGCAGGGCACGGGGTTTCGGCGGCCGAGATCGCGTTGGCGTGGCTTTTGCACCGACCAGCGGTATCGTCCGTGATCATTGGCGCGAACACCGAGAAGCAACTGCACGCCAACCTTAACGCCGCAACCCTGAAGCTGACCGAAGACTATATGGCGCGGCTGAACGCGATCAGCAAACTGCCGCTTCTGTACCCTTATTGGCATCAGGCTTTGACCGGAAGCGACCGGCTTGGCGCTGTCGATCTTGCGCTCTTGGCGCAATATCTGCCGTTGGACACGGCCTGGTCATCGACGACTCTCTGACGAGGCTGAAGGGGTATTTGCCGTTAAATTCACGCGCAACGATGCCGTGTTCTCATCGCTTTGCGAAAGGCAGACAGCAAATGGAGCGGGCTTATGAATGCTGAACTGGCAGGAAAAATGGTCACGGCAGCCGTGGCCAAAGCCCGCGCTGAATACGGTCGCCCGATCTGCGTTGCGGTCTGTGACCCTTACGGGTTTCTGACCGCTTTTGTCAGAATGGACGATGTGCCGGTGCGCAGTATCCAAATTGCGCAAGGCAAGGCTTATACATCGGCGCGGACGGGCGTGGATACGGCTGCCTTTATGGAACGGCTGCACCTGAACAACATCCCGGCAAGTTACTTTTGCGACGACAAACTGACGGGCTTGCCAGGCGGATGTGTTCTGAAAAATGCCGGGGGGGGCGTGATTGGCGGTATCGGCATCAGCGGCCTGACTCCTGACGAAGATTCGGCGCTGGCAAAAGCAGTGGTCGCCCTTTGCGCCGATGACAGCGCCTGAACTCCTGTTCACGAAGGAAGGCCGATCATGTCAGAACAAAGCGTCTCTATCACGCGCCGCATCCTGCAAGAGAACAGTGATGCATGGCGGGCGGGTTTCGATGCTGACGTGATTACATCCAGCGTTCTGAACAGCGCGCTGGCAACACATGAACCGGGTTCAATTATCTGATGATTGCGGAATAGCGTCAGTCGGATCGTTGAAATTCGCTTTCCGGCGCCAAACCTCAAGGTGCCGGAAACTCAAGCCCTCAAATGTCAAATAAATCGGAGGTTAACATGCTTAAGTTGGGTTTTGTCGGTCTGGGCATCATGGGCACGCCGATGGCCGGTCATATGATGAATGCCGGTCATCAGGTGTTCGCATATGGACGGAACGATCTACCAGCGGACCTGATCGCAAGGGGCATGATCAAATGCGACTCCAGCAAGGATGTCGCGGCGGCTTGTGATATTCTGTTCATCATGGTGACCGATACACCGGATGTCGCCGAGGTGCTGTTTGGCAGGAACGGTGCGGCCGAGGGGTTGTCCAAAGGCAAGATTGTCGTCGACATGAGTTCGATTTCACCGATCGAGACAAAGCAGTATGCGTCCAGGATCGAGGCGATGGGGTGCGAGTATCTGGACGCGCCGGTTTCGGGCGGCGAGGTCGGTGCAAAAGCTGGCACGCTGTCGATCATGGTCGGGGGCAAGGACGAGGTCTTTGCAACCGTCCGGCCGTTGTTCGAATTGATCGGCAAGAACATCACATTGGTCGGCGCAGCAGGCGCGGGCCAAACGGCCAAGGTGGCCAATCAGATGATAGTCGCCATGACCATCGAGGCGGTAGGCGAAGCGATGCTGTTCGCCGCCAAAGCCGGTGCCGATCCCGCGCGGGTGCGTCAGGCGCTGATGGGTGGTTTCGCGTCGTCCAAGATTCTTGAAGTGCACGGGGAAAGGATGGTCAATCGGACGTTTGATCCGGGGTTTCGGATCGGGCTGCACCAAAAGGACCTGAACATTGCCCTGGCGGCGGCGCGTCAGATGGGGATTTCGCTGCCCAACACGGCCATCTGTCAGGAACTGTTCAATTCCTGCATCGCCCACGGCGGCATTGGCTGGGATCATTCGGCGATGGTCAAAGCACTGGAGACGCTGGCGAACTTTGAGATCGGGCAATCTGTCTGATCACAGTAGCTGGCTTTGTCCGCATGAACAGACATGAGGTTTGGTCGCTTGGTTCCCAAAGTTTTCAGATCAGAAAACTTGGGCCCTTGCGCGACTTCAAGACAAGCCCGAGGCTTTCCCTCTGGCAGTTATGTTGTGGATGGGTTCGATGCTGTTCGAAACGCCATCGAACCACCGGGGAGCAATGGTCAGGCTGAGTGCCAGATCAACCGGTTGAAGACGATGAATCGTGCCTTTACGGCAGGGGTTGTCCGAATTTGCTGAGGGCCAGAATGCTACCGCTCCACCTCACAAAATAAGGTCGAGCCCGGCGGAGGTTAACGCATCAACAGCCGAACAGGTCGACCGAATTATCAATGGCATGGATCATACGCTACCCTCACCGCAGCCGCAGACCCTCCACGTCGAACCGAAAGGTCCGCGCGGTGTCGGGCGTCAGGTAGACCGCTTCGTTCACAGCAAAATCCACCTCGCCGAACCGGCGCACCGTCAGCAAGCCATGCGGGTCGGCCCGCACATAGATAAGCGTTTCGCTACCCAATTTTTCCACATGGCTGATCGCCCCGGCAATCGGCCCGGCATCGCGTGAAATCGCCAGATGTTCTGGCCGCACGCCCAGACTTTCGCCCCGCTCACCCACCGCCGCGGCCTTGAGGAAGTTCATCCGCGGGCTACCGATGAATCCGGCAACAAAGGCGTTGTCCGGATCGTTATATAGAGCCATCGGCGCGCCCACCTGTTCGACGCGGCCCCCGTTCAGCACCACGATCTTGTCGGCCAGGGTCATCGCCTCAACCTGATCGTGGGTGACGTAAACCATCGTCGCGTGCAAGTCGCGGTGCAGCCGCGCAATCTCGATCCGGGTATTTACCCGCAGTGCTGCATCCAGATTGGACAAGGGCTCGTCGAACAGGAACAGCTTCGGCGTCCGAACGATGGCCCGCCCTATCGCCACCCGCTGCCGCTGCCCACCCGACAGTTCGGCGGGTCTGCGATCCAGTAGTGCGTCCAGCGAAAGCATCCCTGACGCCCGCGCAACACTTTCCGCGACCATGGCCGTCGTCGCCCCGGACTGCTTGAGCCCCAGCCCCATGTTGTCGCGCACGGTCAGATGCGGATAAAGGGCGTAGGACTGGAACACCATCGCGATCTCGCGCTTGGCGGGCGGGGTGTTCGCAACAGATTTTCCGTCGATCCGGATGTCCCCCGCCGTGGCATCCTCCAGCCCCGCGATGATCCGCAAGAGCGTGGACTTGCCGCACCCCGAAGGCCCGACGAACACGCAGAACTCGCCGTCCTTCACCTCAAGGTCGACACCCTTGATGACTTTGGTGGCACCGAAATTCTTTGTTACGCCCGAAAGCGTCAGATTACCCATGATCGGCCCCCAACTTCACCGGCTGCCCCGACCGCACGCTTTCATCCGCCGCCAGACAGATTGCGAGCGACTGCACCGCGTCTTGCATGTGCCGCGTCAGGTCCAGCTTTTGGGTGATCGCCTGTGCCACATAGGCTGCTTGTCGGTTGCATAACTCCTGATGCCCGGGCTCGTCTGCCATCGAGATGTCGGTATCCCCGGTGGCCACGTTGTGAACACGCAGCAGCGAGGTTTTCGTGTGCGTGTCGATGTCGTCTGACCGCGCACTTTCCGGCATCCGGATCGACACCGCCCCGTTCGGGCTGACCACGTCCTTCACGAAAAACGCAGTGTCGCTCATCATCGGGCCCCAGCCTGCCTCATACCAGCCCAGGCTTCCGTCGGTAAAAATCACCTGAAAATGCCCGTAGTTGTACATGTCCGGCGCAATCTCGTTCGACAGGCGCAGCCCCATGCCCCGGACCTCGATCGGGGCCGCATCGGTGATCTGGCACATCACATCGACATAATGGACCCCGCAATCGACGATGGGCGGCGTGGTTTGCATCAGCGCCTTGTGAACCTCCCACGTCGGTCCCGATGATTGCTGATTCAGGTTCAGCCGGAACACATAGGGACCGCCAAGATTCCGAGCCTCGGCGATCAGCCGCTGCCAGCTTGGATGATGCCGCAGGATATACCCCACCACCACGCGGCGCCCCGTCTGAACCGCCTTGGCCTGCACCCGCCGCGCATCAGCGGCCGTGGTGGCCAGCGGCTTTTCAACGAACACGTCCGCGCCTGCGTCCATCGCCGCACAGGCATAGTCGGCATGGCTGTCGGAATAGGTCGCCACGCAGACCAGATCGGGTTTCAACCGCGCCAATGCCTCGTGAAAATCCGCCGTCACCGGATATCCCGCAAGCCTCGGGTCCAGCACCGGGTCCGACCGGTTGACCAGCCCCACCACATCAAACGCCGGGTCCAGATGATAGGATAACGCATGGCTGCGCCCCATGTTGCCCAATCCCACCACCAATACCCTGATCATTTCCCCGTTCATCACTTGACCGCCCCCGCCGTAATGCCGCGGATCAATTGCCGCGAGAAAATCAGATACAGAACAAGCACTGGCAGAATGGCCAGCGACAGCGCAGCCAGAACGGCATTCCAGTTTGTCACGAACTGCCCGATGAACACCTGACTGCCCAGCGTGATCGTCTTTGTACTTTCCGCCGGCGCAAGGATCAGGGGAAACCAAAGGTCGTTCCAGATCGGGATCATCGAAAACACCGCCACCGTCGCCATCGCCGGCCGCACCAGCGGCAACACCAGCCGGAAAAAGATGCGGTATTCCGACAGTCCGTCGATCCGCCCGGCATTCTTCAGATCGTCCGACACCTGCTTCATGAACTCCGACAGGATGAACACCGCCAGTGGCAAGCCCTGTGCGGTATAAACCAGGATCAGCGCGAACAACGTGTTGACCAAGCCGCTCGCCACCATCATCTGCAGAATCGCCACCGTCCCAAGCCGGATCGGGATCATGATCCCCAGCGCCAGATACAGCCCCATCAACGTATTGCCGCGAAACCGGTATTCCGACAGCGCAAACGCCGCCATCGCCCCGAACAGCAGGACAAAGAACAGGCTGACCACCGTCACCGTCATCGAATTCAGGAAATAGGCGAAGAAGTCGCCCTGTTGCAGAACGGTCTGAAACCCCACCCAATCCAGCGTTTCGGCATTGGGCAGCGCCAACGGGTCGCTGAAGATCGCGCGCCGCGACTTGAACGCGTTGATCACGACGACAAACACCGGAAACAGCGCAATCAACGTGTAAGCCATCAACACCGCGTGTGCGGCAATACTGCGGGCGGGCGAGCGGTGCGATACGGCCATCCCGCCCCCCTAGAACTGATACCGACGCAACCGCGTCTGAATGGCAAAAAGATAGACGCAAACCCCGGCAAGGATAATGAAAAACATTGCTGTGGCAATCGTCGCCCCCATATTCCGGTCGCCCAACTGCAACTGGAAACCAAAGAATGTCCGATAGAGAAACGTCCCCAGAATATCCGTGGCAAAGTTCGGCCCGGCCAGCGCGCCTTGTGCGGAATAGATCAGATCGAACGCATTGAAATTCGAAACGAACGTCAGGATTGAAATGATGCCGATGCTGGGCAGGATCAGTGGCAGCTTGATCTTCCAGAACTGCGCGGCCCCGGTGATCCCGTCCATCTCCGCCGCCTCGATCACCTCATCGGGGATTGTCAGCAACGCCGCATAGATCAGCATCATCGGGATACCGACGAATTGCCAGACCGACACGAGGGCCAGTGTGGTCAGCGCATATTCCTCTTTCCCCAGCCAGGGCGCGAACAGCGATTTCAACCCCACCATGTCCAGCATCCCGGGCGCAATTCCCCAGATCGGCGACAGGATCAACTTCCAGACAAAGCCGACGATTACGAAACTCAGGATGGTCGGAATGAAGATTGCCGTCCGGTAAAATGCAGCCCCCCGCAGCCGCGGGTTCGACAGCAACGCCGCCAGCAGGATGCCCACCGGGTTCTGCACCAGCATGTGGATCAGGAAAAACCACCCGTTGTTGGCCAGCGCGTTCCAGAAACTTGCCGCCCACCGCGGATCGCCGAACAGGGTACGGAAATTGCCCAGCCCGTTGAACACAGTCACCCGGTCCACGCTGGAATACAGCGACAGGTTCAGTGTCGCAAACAAAGGAATGATCATGATCGCGGTATAGACCAGCACCGCCGGGGCCAGAAACACGGCGATATGCCACCGCACCGGCTTTCTTACAGCCATTTCGCGTCCCTATCCTGCTGGTGAAAATACCCTACAAAGGTCCGGGGGGTCTGAAACCTCCCGGACCGGAATTCAGAACCCGCGATTACTTTTGCGGTTCATACCACGACGCCAACCCCTCCTGAAGACGCGCCGCGGCGGCTTCCGGTGTCTCGGTGCCCTTGATCACGTTGGCGCTTGCGTTCCACGTCTCGTTTTCAAGGTTCGGCGTGCCGCGCGACAGGATCTGATAGGTTGATCGGATCGTCGGCTCGCACTTGTCGCGCCATGAGACGAATTCCTGTGCCAGCGGATCCTCCATCACGACCGGGGTCGAATTCAGGCTGAAGAATCCGGGTAGCGCGTTAGCATACATCGTCGCGAACTCGGGGCTTCCGACCCAGTCCAGAAACACCTTCGTCTCTTCCGGATGGGGCGTCGCCGCGTTCATCCCCAGCGCGATGTCGGTGTGGTCCGAGATATAGCAGGTGTCGCCCGCCTTCACGACCGGCGGCGCAAACGCCCCCATCTTGAACGCAGCCTGCGTGTTGAATCCCGAAATCTCCCACGACCCGGCGGGGTAGATGGCTGCCCGGCCCAGCGTGAACAGGTTCTGGCTGTCGGGATAGGTCTGCGCTTCGAACCCGTCGCCAAGATAATCCTTCCACCTGGCAATCGTTGCGAACGGCGCGACCCAGTCCGCATCTGTCAGCTTCTGCTCACCCTTGATCAGCGCAAGCCGGCCCTCCTCGCCCTTCCAATAGGTCGGCCCGATGTTGTTGTAGCCCATCGTGGCGGCTTCCCACTGGTCGTTGGTGCCCATCGCCATCGGGATATAGGTGCCATCGGCCTTGATCGTATCGAGTGCTGCAAAGAACTCGGCCTCGGTTGTGGGAACCGCGATCCCCAGCGCATCGAAGGCGTCCTTGTTGTAGATGAACCCGTGGATCACCGACGCCATCGGCACGCAGAACGTCGCTGCCCCGTCATCAGTCTGCCATGCTGATTTTGCGACGGGCGAGAAATTGGCCATCGACGCAAGCGAGGTCAGGTCGGCCAGCTTGCCAGTGCTGTAAAGCTCCAGCGAGGCGTCGAACGGACGGCAGGTGATCAGATCGCCGGCGGACCCCGCGTCCAGCTTGGAATTGAGGATCGCGTTGTATTCCGCAGGGGCGGTTGGGGCGAACACCACCTTGATGCCCGGATGCTCGGCCTCGAACGCCGGAATGATTGTGTCCTGCCAGATCAGCAGGTCATCGTTGCGCCAGGATTCGATGGTCAGCGTCACATCCTGCGCGCTCGCCGCCCCTGCAAGCAAGGTGCTGGTCAGCAACAGTCCCGTCAGTTTGGTCTTGGTCATGCGAAAACTCCCGTTGGTTGATTTGAACCGGCGTCAAGCGCCGGCTTTGTGGGTCCGCGCCATCGCGACGCGAAGATTGCCTTTCGTATCCTTCAATAGCGCGGCGGCCTTGTCAGCACCCTCCCCCTGCGCGATCAGCACCGCAGGCTTGACCGCGCCGCCCGCCACCGCCAGGGCCTGCGCTGCCTTTTCAAGATCGACCCCGGCTATCGCGGCGACCATGCCCGCCGCGCGGGCGCGCAATTTGTCGTTGTCGGCGATGACACCGACCATCATTCCGTCATGCACCTGCCCCAGCAGCAGCCCCATCAGCGTGGACATCATGTTCAGCGCCACCTTCTGCGCCGTCCCCGCCCCCATTCGGGTCGATCCGGCTAGAACTTCCGGCGGGGTTGGCAGGCAAATGGCAATGTCGGCATGGTCGAACAGCGGCGCGTTGACAGCATTGGCTATTCCGATCACCCGCGCGCCCGCCGCCTGCGCGGCATGGGCCACACCCATCGCATAGGGTGTCCGCCCCGAAGCGGTCACCGCGATCACAACATCGCCCGCGCGCAAAACCTGCGCCGCCCGTGCGCCCTCGGTCTTGTCGTCTTCTGTATCGCCCGGCATACGCGCGTCGACCGGCAAGCCGCCCGCCATCAAAAGAATGACCCGCGCGGGATCAATGCCGAACGTGCCCTGCAATTCCATCCCGTCGGCCACCGCCATCAAAGCGGACGATCCCGCCCCGACATAGACAAGCCGCCCGTCGCCGCGCATCACCTCGGCCATCAGCCGCGCGCCCTCCTCGATCTGCGTCAAGGCCCCCGAAACCGCCTGAACCGCCAACTCCTGCCCGGCCAGCAGATGTGCCAGCACAGCCTCGGCGGGCAGCATGTCCAACCCCTTTGCGGCCGGGTGCAGGCGTTCGGTCACGGGCAGCGACATCCGAATCTCCTTCTATAATCAGAACATACCTTTCCAATACCTGTTGTCCAACAAAAACGTCGATCCCTTGGTGTAAAGTGCTGATCTGGTTCTGATATCGCCGTATCACAGGCAAATAGCGCAGATCAATGCCCAACGAAGTGCTTCCCAAAGCAGAATAGGTATTATAAAGGTATCTACATGACAAACTCCGTTCCCCTATTGATCGGCATCGACGGCGGCGGCACCTCCTGCCGAGCTACGCTGCGGTTGGGGCCGGACGGCGTTCGGCATGACGTGGTGCTGGGGCCGGCGAATGTAACGACCGATTTCAAGGCGGCGCTGACCACGATCAACGCGGCGCTTGCAGAACTGGCCAGCCGCGCCGACCTGTCACGCGACGCGCTGGCGCAGTCGCAGGCCCATCTCGGCCTTGCCGGGGTGATGAGCGATGCCATCGCGGCACGCGTGGCTGAGAGCCTGCCAATTCGCGCCGCCGTCGTCACCGATGACCGCCCCACCACCATCGCGGGCGCTCTGGGCGAGGCCGATGGCGCGGTCGCGGCCATCGGCACCGGATCGTTCGTCGGGCGTCAGGTCGCGGGGAGCATCCAGGGCGTCGGCGGCTGGGGGTTTTACATCGGGGATCAAGCGTCGGGCGCGTGGCTGCTGCGCCGCTGCCTGGAACAGGTGATGCTGGCGGTCGACGGATTTGCGCCACATACCGATCTCTCCCGGACCATCCTGCGCGACCATGGGGACGATCCGGGGCAGATCGTGCAATTTTCGCTGGCGTCGCAACCGTCGGACTACGCCCGCTTTGCCCACGTCGTGGTGGCAGCGGGCGAGTCCGGCGATGCGTTGGGAACCCGCCTGATGCAAGAAGGCGCCGCCTATATCCGGGATGCGCTGCGGCTATTGGGCTGGACGCCGGGCGAGCCGCTTTGCCTGACCGGCGGACTTGGACCCGCCTATGCGCGCTGGCTGGGGATCGACACGATATCGGCCAGAGGCACCGCTCTTGACGGCGCACTGGCCCTTGCCGCGAGGCAGCAGCCATGAGCGTTGCCGACTACCTGCGCCCCGAACACTGGCTGAACTCTGCCGCAGGGCCGCTGTATGTTCAGTTGCGCCGCCGGATCGAACAGGGCATCGACAGCGGCTTTCTGGCGCCCGATACCCCCCTGCCCCCGGAACGCGAGATTGCCACCCTGACCGACCTGTCCCGCGTGACTGTGCGCAAGGCGATCAGCGCGCTGGCCGAAGCCGGGGCGGTTGTGCAGAGACAGGGCTCCGGCTCTTATATCGCGCCGCGTGGTGGCCGGGTGCAGCAATCCCTGTCGCGCCTGACATCGTTCACCGAAGATATGGCCCGGCGCGGCCTGCAGTCCGAATCGATCTGGTTGGAGCGCGGCCTGTTCCTGCCGACACCCGAGGAAGTCATGGCCCTCGGCCTCGCCGCCCAGGATCGTGTCGCCCGACTGGAACGGGTCCGCCACGCAGACGGACAGCCGATGGCCATCGAACGCGCCTCGCTGTCGCCCGCGATCCTGCCAGATCCGGGTTCGGTCGAACGGTCGCTCTACGCTGCCCTCTCGGCGCGCGGGTTGCGCCCGGTCCGTGCGGTGCAGCGGATCTCGGCGGCCAACCTCGGTACACGCGACGCCGCCCTTCTGGGTGTGCCGCTTGGGGCGGCGGGTCTGCGGATCGAGCGGATCTCCTACCTTCGCTCCGGCGCCGTCGTCGAATTCACCCGGTCGATCTATCGTGGCGACGCCTATGACTTTGCGGCGGAACTGCAGATAGACCCCGAAGAACAAGGGACCTCCGTATGAGCCAGACCCACATGGCGCGCGAAGTGGCCGAGGTGCCCGATGCAACCCGTCGCTTTCTATCCGACAGCGCCACGGCCGTGCGCGCCGCCGCCATGGCGATGCGCGCCGCCGACCCGCATCTTGTCATCACGGTTGCGCGCGGATCGTCCGACCACGCCGCGACCTATCTGAAATACGCGATCGAACTGATGGCGGGCATTCCCGTGGCGTCGGTCGGTCCGTCCATCGCCTCGATCTACGACCGCCCGCTGCGGCTGCGCGGGGCGGCCTGCATCTGCATCTCGCAATCGGGCAAAAGCCCTGACATCCTGGCCATGACCCGATCCGCAGCCGACAACGGCGCGCTGACCGTCGCCATCACGAACTTTTCCGACTCGCCGATGGCAGAGGCTGCCGCTCACTGCCTGCCGCTGTCTGCGGGGCCAGAGCTGAGCGTGGCAGCCACCAAGACCTTTATCTCGTCGGTCGTGGCCGGGCTTGCATTGCTGGCCGAATGGCAGGACGATACCGGATTGCGGCAGGCCGTCGCCGCCCTGCCCGACGCATTTTCGCAGGCTTTGACGATGGACTGGAGCCCCCTGTCAGACCGCTTGTCGCGCGCGCAGCAAGCCTATGTCCTTGGCCGGGGTCCGGGCTATGCCATCGCCAACGAAATGGCGCTGAAGCTCAAGGAAACCTGCGGTCTGCACGCCGAAAGCTATTCGGCGGCCGAGGTGCTGCACGGACCCTCGGCAATCGTGCAGTCGCGTTTTCCGGTGCTGGCACTGACGGTGGAGGATGCGGCTCGTCCCCAGATCGCCACCACCGCCGAACGGCTGGCGGCCCAGGGCGCCGACGTGTTCCTGACCGGCACCACGGCGCTTGGCTGCACGTCCTTACCGGCAGTGAGCGGCTTGCACCCGCTGACTGCAGCGCTGGTCAATGCCGTCAGCTTCTATGCGTTTGTCGAACACCTTGCCCGGCGGCGCGGGTTTGACCCCGACACCCCACCCCACCTGCGCAAGGTGACCCAAACAGTATGATCCAGACCTACGCCGGAGCTACGATTTTTGACGGAGAGCGACTGCTGCACAGTCACGCGCTGCTGGTTGAACATGGTTTGGTTACGGCCATCCTGCCCGAAAGTGAAGCCCCACCCGGCCCCCGCACCACGCTGCCCGGCGGCACTCTTGCCCCCGGCCTGATCGATCTGCAGGTCAACGGCGGTGACGGGATCATGGTCGACGGCGATGCGGATGTCACCCAGCTGACGCGGATCTGCGCCGCGCACGCCCGGCTTGGCACGATGGGTGTTCTGCCGACGCTGATCACAGACACTCCCGCCGCCACGACAGCCGTGATCGCCGCAGGCATCGCAGCCGCCCGCGCGAATGTGCCGGGCTTTCTTGGCCTGCATCTGGAAGGCCCGCACCTTGACCCGCGCCGTCAAGGCGCACATGACCCAGCCCTGATCCGTTCGATGACCGATGCCGATGCTGAACAGCTGTGCGTGGCCGCTGCGAACCTGCCCGCTCTTATGGTCACGTTGGCCCCCGCCGCCGCGACCCCGGCGCAGATTGCCCGGCTGGCCCGCGCCGGGGTGGTTGTCAGCCTCGGCCACGCCGAATGTTCCTATGAACAGGCGCGGGCCGCCATTGATGCGGGCGCACGCTGTGCCACGCACCTGTTCAACGCGATGAGCCAGCTTGGCAACCGCGAGCCCGGTCTGGTCGGGGCGGTGCTGAGCGGCGGGGTCCATGCCGGGATCATTGCGGATGGTCTGCATGTGCATCCCGCCTCGCTGACGACCGCATTCGCCGCGCGGAGTGATGGCCTCTTTCTGGTGTCTGACGCGATGGCCGTGGCCGGCACCGACCTTGCTGATTTCACCCTCGGCGGTCGTACCATCTACCGCCACGACGGACGCCTGACTCTGGCCGATGGCACCTTGGCCGGTGCCGACCTGACACTGCCCCAGGCCGTCGGCTATCTGATCCGCACTCTCGGGATCATGCCAGCGCGGGCGCTTGCAATGGCAACCCGCATCCCGGCCAACCTGATCGGCGCGAAAGCAGGCCGCCTGATCCCCGGCCACCCTGCACGGATGATCCACTTCGCCGACGACTGGACGCTGCAACGGGTGTGGACTTGATAGGCGGTGATGCGCGCGGATTCTGGCCGGATCCGATCTCAAACGCTTTGTTGCACAAGTCCGATGAAGGATTCACCTCGCGGGTCCAGCCTTTCAGTCTGGCTGCATGAGCAAGCCCAAAACCCCCGACCTGCCGCACTACGAACTGGCATGACTGAAACGCGGCGCGCAGGGACGTTGCCCTCATTCCACCCCGAAGAACTGCAAGCCATGGAAGGAACGCACAGAGCAGGGCTGTAAGCGATGGGGTGGACGCTCCCCTGCGTAGCGGTAAATCAAGACCCGCCACCTTGGCACATTGATGTCTCCCGGGGGGCGTCCACTCCATCGCATACGGAACATCACTGTCGCTGCGCGGCCCATTCTGAGACAGCATCGCCCGGAAGTGGTATGACGAAGGCGCGCGCTACTCTGGCCGTCGGCGACACTGTCCCCCTTGCCCCTTGGTTGGCATTGCTTGCCAATGGGCATAGCGCCGCGCCTCAGACAAATCCGCCTTGCAGGCTGAAAAGAAACAAGCCTGTGTGGCATCCGCATTTGAAGCGATGAAGCCCGCACGTTCACCACCTTCATGGCCCTAGATGCAAGGTTCAGCATAGGTCCACCCCGACCAGATCCTTGTACCGCCCACCGTGATGGGGCATAGTCCTCGCAGCAACCGTCTTGCTCTGGCTTTGACGATCAATGAGTCTGGTGCCAAGGAAACTCAATAAATGGAACTGGGTCTCGCATTCCTTTGGCGATACCGAAAGAAGCGATCGACGGGGCACTCTCCATAGCTTCCATGGCGCGCGCGATGTGCCGGTTAACGTCTGGGTTCGCCTCGACCTTCGCTTTGGCTTCGTAGGCCTATCTCGGGACGAAATCCGGTCCGAGCCGTGCTCGCTAATCACAGAGTCGTAGTTGATTATGATCCGCGGCGGCTCCTCTGGGCTGATCACCTTTTCCCAAAGACAGGTCGCCAACAGGCCGATGATGATGTCGCGCGGGATGTTGACGCTGAACAGGTTTTTCAACGTCTTCTTCGCGGTCTTGAGGCGCGCGCGGAAGCTTCCCGGCCGAACCGCGTCGATGGCGATCTCCAGCGCCAAACCAGGGTTCACTTTCTGATTGATGGCCCGGATCGCTTCGGCAATGGACACGGGCGCGTTGCCGAAGGTTAGGGCATCGACCTCATGCGTCCTGCCCCCGAAGTGCGAAACGATACCGTTGTCGTCAAGTTCTGAAAGATCAATGGTGCCCGTGATGGTTGCAGTATGCGCATCAGATGGCGACCGTCATGGCCAATCGATACCGCTGGTTGAATGAGCCGCCAAGCTGATGCTGCTCGGCTACTACAAGTTTCGTGATGCGATACGCATTCTCTTGTAACTCATCGAGATATGCGTGCGGTGGATCAACGCCGCAGACCGCACATCACCGATCGCCAAGGCACGCAGAACTTCGTCGATCTCATCGGCGAACACACGAACCTCGGCTGCAACATCGATTTTTGCCGCTGCCATGCATTTCAGCCAGATGCGCGAGGTCTGCAGGAACAAACGCTCGCAGATTTCACGCAACGGGAGGTTCGAAGTAATTCCGTGGAACTCATGGAAGAATTCCATGTTCAGCTCTGCAAACCGCCGGGCGTCAGGCCGTTCGGCCAGTGCGCGCACTTCGGCCGAGAGGAGCTGCAGCCGATCCCAGAGAGTTGGGTCTGGCGGATTGGGGCCGAGAACCCCCAAGAGTTCGGCCAATTCCAGCCGCAACTCATAAGTCTGTTCGAGTTCCTCGATCTCGACATCGGTCACAAAGGTTCCGACGCCATGAACCGATTGCAAGAGCCCTTCGCTTTCCAGCCTAACAAGGACACGGCGCAGCGGGGTTCTGCTGGTGCCGAACTCCGACGCAAGGTCTTCTTCGGATAAACGTTTTCCGGGCGGATAGTCGAGAAGGCAAATGCGACGTCGAAGGACCGTATGCATCCTGTCGAAGCGATTGCGTGCGGTTGGTAGTGCATCGGGAATCAAATTCAAGACAGCCTCATCTGGTCTGGCGCGTAACGATATAGACCCCGAGCGCCGACATAGCGAGCCCGACAAGCGCAAGGGAATGCAACGCCTCTCCCAGCAGCGCCCAGGCCATCGCCATGGCAAGTGGCGGCACAAGATACATCAACGCCGATATCCGTGTGACATCGCCTCGCGCAATCAGGGCAATATAGAGCGAAATCGAAATCAGCGAATTGCCAAGCACCAGCCAGATCAACGCAACGATCAGTTCGGGCTGCCAATCGATCACCATGCTTTCGCTGATTGCCGCAACGGGGGCCACCAGTAAAAACCCCACCGCGTATTGCACCAGCCCCCCGGCCACCGGGTCGGTCTTGCGGCCAAGCGCCTTTTCAAACAGCGTTGCGGCACTGATGCCGACCAAGGCTCCCAATGCAAGCACGGCCGCACCCAGCGGGCTGGGGCCGAGAGATCCCTCTGACAGGACCGCCAGCAAGACGCCGCAAAAGCCGACCCCCAATCCAAACCACAGCAGGCGGCTGCCCCGTTTGCCGCCGATCAGCGGCGATGCCGCCGCGACAAGAGCGGGTTGCAAGGCCATGATGATGGCCGTGGTCCCGGCGTTCATGCCCTGTTTCATCGCCAGATAGGCAAGGCCGAAATAGGCCCCTTGGATCAGAAAACCCGTGACAGCCACCGCCGCCCAATGGCCTGCTCCCACCGGCCAGCGCGGGCGCAGCACCAACGCAAGTGGCAGCAGGACGGCCACCGCCAACCCATAGCGCAGCGCCAAGAGCGTCATCGGTTCGGCATAGCCGAGGCCCAGCTTGGCAAAGCCATAGCCCCCCGACCACAGGATCAGAAAAACGACCGGCGCCGCGCGCCAGAAGGCGGTTACAGGGTAAAACGCGGTCACGGGGCGACCTGAAGCCGATCACTCAGCCGTTCCAGAAAGCGCACGCCCTCGGCCAGCTGGTCCAGCGCGATGTATTCGTCGGGCTTGTGGGCCTGTTCGATTGATCCGGGGCCGCAGATCACCGCCTGCATGCCCATCGCCTGAAAGATTCCTGCCTCGGTGCCAAAGGGCACAAGGCCAGCCCCATTTGCGCCGGTCAGCGCGAGCGCGATTTCGCGCGCCTCATTGTCGCTGACGGGGACAAGGCCATCTACCTCGCCGATGATTTCCGTCACGATATCGGCCATTGGCGCGACGGAGCGCATGCGCGGCAGCAGGTGATCGGTGCAAAAGGCGTGCAACTCGGCCTTGACCAGATCGGCATCCCCGGGCTGTACGGGCCGCATTTCCCAATCCACCCGTGCCTTACCGACGATGACGTTATGCGCGACGCCCCCCACCAGCGCACCGGTGTTGATCGTGGTCCAAGGTGGTTCGAACCGGCTGTCGGCGGGCGCGCGGGCCCGCAACACTTCGCGCAACTCCAGCAGGCGCGAGACATAGCGCACCGCATATTCCACCGCATTAACCCCGCGGTCGGGGTCAGAGCCATGGCCTTCGAGCCCGGTAAAATGCACCGAGTATTCATAGCAGCCCTTGTGCCCTTCGATCACGCGCATCAGCGTGGGCTCACCGATGATGGCGACGCGCGGCTTGACCGCGCGCGCCTGCAAAAGGTGGGCAAGGGCCTGCGCCCCCAGACAGCCGATCTCTTCGTCATGGGTAAAGGCGAAATGGATCGGCCGGGCCGTGGCTTTACGGGCATAAAGTGGTGCCAGCGCCACGGCGGCGGCGATGAAGCCTTTCATGTCGCAGGTGCCGCGCCCATAGAGCCGGCCATCGCGCTCGGTCATCGTCCAGGGGTCGGTGGTCCAGTCCTGATCGGCCACCGGCACCACATCGGAATGGCCCGACAGCAGGATGCCACCGTCGATGTCAGGCCCGATAGTGGCAAAGAGATTAGCCTTGGTGCCGCCGGGATCGCGGAACACCTCGACCAGCGCCCCGGCGTCGCTCAACAGGCCGGCCAGATGGTCGATCAGCGCCAGATTGCTGTCCGACGAGACGGTCGGAAAGCCGATCAGGTCGCCGAGGATCTGACAGGTGCGGGTCAGGTGGTCCAAGGTCTACTCCTTGACAAACAGCTTGCGTTCCACGGCGCACAACGCCTGCGCCGGTCCTGTTTCACCTATCAGGATGGTTTCCGTGGTTTCCAACCCCCAGGTGTCCATCCACAGGGCGGGCATGAAATGGAACACCATGCCCGGTTGCAGTACAGTCTCGTCCTCGGTCCGGATCGAGGCGGTGCGCTCGCCCCAGTCTGGCGGATAGGACAGTCCGATCGGATACCCCATGCGGCCCTCGCGGTGGATGCCATACTTTTTGAGCACATCCATGAAGGCCGCCGCGATGTCGCGGGTCTGGTTGCCTGCGCGCGCGGCGGCAAGGCCGGCTTCGATGCCTTCGACCTGCGCCTCTTCGGCGCGGCGCATCTCTGCGGGAGGCTGGCCCAGATAAACCGTGCGGCACAGCGGGGCGTGATAGCGCCTATAACAGCCCGACAGCTCGAAAAAGGTCGCCTCACCGGCTTTCATCGGCGCGCCGTTCCAGGTGAGGTGGGCGGCGGTTGCGTCCATGCCCGACGGGGTCAGCGGCACGATGGCGGGATAGTCGCCCCAGTCTTCTCCGACGCCGATCAGCCCGGCGCGGGTGATCTCGGCCACCAGTTCATTCTTGCGCAGCCCCGGACGCGACAGCTCGATCGCGGTGCGGATGATCTTTTCCGATATGCTGGCGGCCTTGCGGACAAAGACGATCTCTTCCGCCGATTTCACCAGACGCTGCCAATTCACCAACGCGGTCGCATCGACAAGCGTCGCCTTGGGCAGTTCGGCACCCAGCACCGCATGCGCCTTGGCCGAGTAATAGTAATTCTCCATCTCGACGCCGATGCGGGTCTGTTCCAGCCCCATCTCGCACAGGATACGCGCCAGATCCTGCATCGGATGCCGCACTGTCGATTGCACATAGCTGTCGGCGTAACCGTGGATCGAGTCCGGCGAGATCCAGCAGGTGCGCAGCGCGCCAAGGCTGTCCATCTGGCGGCCCCACCAATGTGGCTCGCCGTCCATCGTCAGGATGACGCCCTGGTGGACATAGAATGACCACCCGTCATAGCCCGTAAGCCAGGCTTGGTTCGACGGGTCGGTGACGAAAATCGCATCAAGGCCCGCCTTTGCCATGGCGGTCCGGGTCAATGCGATTCGGCGATCGTATTCAGCGTGGCTGAATGGGGCGTTTTGCGAGCTCATGATATCTCTCTGATGGCATGTTGTATACAAGCTAAGGGCAGAACCAAAATTTTTGCAATATACTTTCGATTTTATCGCCATAAAACTGTATTTATTCTTGACACATCCAGTCATGCTCTAGTGTTGTATACAACAGGCGGCGCTACCAATGAACAATCCCCCGCCAAACAGGAGGTTCAGACATGAAGATATCTACCCTGACGTTGACGGCGATGACCGGTCTCTGGCTTGGCGTTTCAACCCTTTCTGCTCTGGCAGGACCGATCGAAGACCGCATCGCAGCGGGCGAGTCCATCCGCATCGGCTTTGCCAATGAAATCCCCTTTGCCTATCCGGGCGAAGATGGCAGCCCCAAAGGCTTTGTGAACGCAGCCGTCATCGGTGTTCTGGCCGAGATGGGCTATACCAACATCGAGGCTGTCGAGACCGAATGGGGCGGGCTGATCCCCGGGCTGACGGCGGGTCAGTTCGACATCATTACCGGCGGGATGAACATCCTTTCGGCGCGCTGCGAAAACATCGCGTTCTCTGAGCCCGTTGCCAAGATCGGCGATGGTTTCATCGTGGCGCCGGGCAATCCCACGGGCATCCAGACCTATGCCGATATCAACGCCAAGGCCGCCACGCTGGTGACCGGGGCGGGCTATTCCAACATCGACGCCGCCAAGTCGGCCGGCGTTGCCGAAGACAAGATCATGATCGTTCCCGGTCCGACCGAGATTCTGGCCGCCGTCCGGGCGGGCCGGGCCGATGCCGGAACCGGCACCTATCCCACGATGAAACAACTTGCCGACAGTTCCGGCGGCGCGGTCGAGATCGTCGATCCCTCTGCCATGCCAGAGGACTCGTTCAACTGGGCCGGGGTGGGCTTCCGCAAGGCAGATCAAGATTTCCTCGACCAGTTCAACGCGGCGCAGAAAGCCTATCTCGGCTCGCCGGACATGCTGACCGCAGTGGCACAATACGGCTACTCCGAGGCCATGCTGCCCGGCGACAAGACCACGGAATGGGTCTGCGCAAACCGCTGAGCCGAAGCGCGGGGGCCGGTCCGTCCGGCACCTTTTCGTGACCCCAAGAGAAAGACCGGCGATGTGGGAGTTCCTGCAAACCTACGGCCCAAGGCTTCTGGATGGCGCATTGGTCACCTGTGCGCAATTCGTTCTGGCCGCACTTGTCGCCTGCTTCGCCGCCCTTGTCGCGGGGCTTGGCCGGCTGTCTGACTTTTGGCCGGTCCGCAGCCTGTCCATCGTTTATATTGAGCTGTTCCGGGGCACGTCGCTTCTGGTGCAGCTTTACTGGATCTTCTTTGTCTTGCCGTTGTTCGGCATCAGCCTGCCCAAGTTCGAAGCCGGCTTCCTGTCGGTCGGCCTGAATGTCGGGGCTTACGGTGCCGAGCTGGTGCGGGGTGCCATTCAGGCCGTGCCGCGTGGCCAATGGGAGGCGGGCTATGCGCTGTCGTTGTCGCCCGCCAAACGGATGCGGCGGATCATTCTGCCGCAAGCGCTTGTCCTCATGCTGCCGCCCTGGGGTAATCTGATGATCGAACTTCTCAAGGGCACCGCCCTTGTCGCATTGATCGCCGTGCCGGACCTGATGTTTGTGGCAAAGCAGATCAATGGCGCGACCTTCCGGTCGGCCGAGGCGTTTGGGGCGGCCCTTCTGATCTACTACATGCTGGCCCGGTTTCTGATCACCCCTGCGATGCGGGGGCTGGAACGGGTCATGGCACGGAGGCTTGGACGGGCATGAATTTCGACTGGAGATGGGCTTTCGCGCTGGAAATCCTGCCACGCCTCCTGCGGGCCACCGTTAACACGCTGCTGGCCGCGGGGATAGGCTATGCCATCGCGATGGTGCTTGGTCTGGTCTTTGCACTGGCGCTGCGCAGTCCGTGGCGCCTGCCGCGCTTCATTTTGCGCGAGATTCTGGAGTTCATCCGGTCTACCCCTCTGGTGGTGCAGATTTTCTTCATCTTCTACGTTGGCCCGCAGGTCGGCATCACGCTGTCGCCCTGGGTTGCCGGCATGATCGCCATCGGGCTACACTATTCGGCCTATGTGGCCGAGGTCTACCGTGCCGGGATCGAAGCCGTACCGCGGGGCCAATGGGAAGCCTGCCGGGCGTTGAACCTGACGACCCGCGACAGCTATGTGCGGATCGTTCTGCCGCAAGCCTTGCCGCATGCGATGCCGGGCATGGGCAATTACCTGATCGGCATCTTCAAGGACACGCCGATGCTGTCGGTCATCGGGGTGACCGAATTGATGCAGGCGGCCAATGCCATCGGCTCTGAAACCTACCGTTTTATCGAACCCTACACGCTGGTCGGCGTGATCTTTCTTGCGTTGTCGCTGCCTACCGCGGGCCTTGTCCGTCTGGGTGAACGTCGACTGCGCCGCAAACTGGGGCTGTAAGCCATGGACCTGTCCGCCTATCCACTTGAATTGCCCGAAAACGACCGCCCCATGGTGCGGTTCATGGATGTGACCAAGAGCTATGGTACGCTGGTTGTCCTGGACAAGCTGAACCTTGATATCAACCGGGGCGAGATGGTGTCGGTGATCGGGCCTTCGGGGTCGGGCAAGACCACGGTCCTGCGCATGCTGATGACTCTCGAAACAATCAACGGCGGCGTCATCTATGTCGATGGCAAGCCGCTAACCCATATGGTTCGCAACGGACGTCTGGTCCTCGCCGAAGAGGCACATCTGCGGCGGATGCGCGCGTCGATCGGCATGTGTTTCCAGCATTTCAACCTGTTCCCGCATATGACGGCGCTTCAAAATTGCATGGAGGGCCCGGTGCAGGCACTGGGCCTGCCACGGGCCGAGGCGCGGACGCGGGCCGAGGAATTGCTGGCGATGGTCGGCATGATCGAGAAAAAGGATCAGCACCCCTCGCGCTTGTCGGGTGGCCAGCAACAGCGCGTCGCCATTGCCCGTGCGCTGGCCATGCGGCCGCGGATCATGTTGTTTGACGAGGTGACCTCGGCGCTTGACCCTGAAGTGATCGGCGAGGTGACAGAGGTGATCCGCAAGCTGGTGGCCGAACATGACCTGACAATGTTGATGGTGACCCACCAGATGGGCTTTGCCCGCGATATCTCGGATCGCATCTGCTTTTTCTACAAGGGCCGGATCGAGGAACAGGGCACGCCCCAGCAGTTCTTCAACAATCCGCAGAAAGAGCGCACGCAGCAATTCCTACGGGCGGTCAAGGATGCCGATTAAGGCGTTAATGCTGTCTGATGTGCTGGCGGCAGCGGCTGTGATCAAGGGGCAGGCCGATGCCACGCCCTTGGTGCCGTCGCAGATCCCGGGCCTGGGGCAGGAGATGCTGCTCAAGCTGGAAACCACGCAGCCGATGGGCGCGTTCAAGCTGCGCGGGGCGCTGAACGCGCTGGCCGCCCTGCCGCCCGGGGCTGCGGGGGTGGTGTGCTGTTCCACCGGCAATCATGGGCGGGCGGTGGCCTACGGCGCGCGCGCGCGGGGCATGCGGGCCGTGGTCTGTATGTCGGCTCTGGTGCCCGAAGCCAAGGTGGCCGGCATCCGCGCCCTTGGGGCCGAGGTGCGCATCATTGGCCGCTCGCAAGATGATGCCGCTGACGAAAGCCAGCGGCTGGTTAAAGATGAGGGGTTGGTCGAGATCCCGCCCTTTGACGACGCCCGCGTTATCGCTGGACAGGGCACCATTGGGCTGGAACTGCTGGCCGCCCGACCCGACCTATCGACGATCCTTGTGCCCCTGTCGGGCGGCGGGCTTGCCGCTGGAGTGGCGCTGGCCGCAAAGGTGATCAAGCCGGATCTGAGGGTGATCGGCATCTCGATGGATCGCGGCGCAGCGATGCAGGCCTCGCTGGCTGCCGGACACCCGGTGATGGTGACCGAAGTGCCCTCGCTGGCCGACAGTCTGGGCGGGGGCATCGGGCTGCACAACCGGCTGACCTTTACGATGTGCCGCGATCTTTTGGACGAGGTGGTGCTGGTCAGCGAGGCCGCCATCCGCGCGGCGATGCAGGCGCTGTTCGTCCATGACCGGATGGTGGCCGAGGGCGGTGCGGTCGTGGGGCTTGCCGCCGTAATGACCGGCGCGGTCCGGCTGAATGGGCCGAGTGCCACGATTCTGACCGGTCGCAACACCGACATGACCATCTTTGCCGATATCGTCGCCGGACGTGACGTGCAGGTCGGTGACACTTTGCTGAAAGGCCAACCCCATGCCGCATGATATCCAGATCGTCACCGAAGCCGAATTGCGTCGCATCGTGTCGCTGGACCTGACGGCGGTGGACGTGATCGAGGCCGCTTTTGCCGCGCTGGCATCTGGCGGGGTGGTCATGCCGCCGATCCTATCGATGGATCTGCCGGCGGCCCATGGCGAGGTCGATGTAAAAACCGCCTGGATTCAGGGATTTGACGGTTTTGCCATCAAGGTCAGCCCCGGCTTTTTCGATAATCCGAAGCTTGGCCTGCCCAGCCTGAACGGGTTGATGATCCTGTTTTCGGCACATACCGGGATGGTACAATCGCTGTTTCTTGACAATGGCTATCTGACCGATATCCGTACTGCCGCCGCCGGTGCGGTGGCCGCCCGCCATCTGGCCCCCGACACGGTCGAGACGGCCGGCGTGATCGGCACCGGGGTGCAGGCCCGACTTCAGATGCAGGCCGCCCATCTGGTGCGCCCGTTCAAGCGTCTTCTGGTTCATGGTCGCGATACCGACAAGGCGCGCGCCTGTGCGGCCGAATTGTCGGCGCTGTTGGGGGTCGAGGCGATGGCCGTGGACAGCGCAGAGAGGCTGGTGCGGGGCTGCCAGCTTGTCGTCACCACTACGCCGTCGCGCCTGCCGCTGATCCAGGCGGATTGGTTGCATCCAGGCTTGCACATCACCGCCATGGGGTCAGACCAGTCGGGCAAGACCGAGATCGACCCACGGGCGCTGATCGTCGCCGATGCCTATGTCTGCGACCGGGTCAGCCAATGCGAGGTCTCGGGCGAGCTGGAAGCGGTATTGGCCGCAGGGCTCTGGACCAAGGACCGCCCGGCAGAACTGGGCGAGGTGATCACCGGCAAGAGGCCAGGGCGCCAGCGCCCGCAGGATGTCACGATCTGTGATCTGACGGGGACCGGCGTGCAGGATACCGCGATTGCCACCCATGTCCGCGCCCGCCACCCACAGGCCGGCACGATCCTGCAGGCATGATAACCTAGCCGATCGGCAGGGCGAACCCGGCCTTCACGCGGTCGATCACCACCATGGTCTTGAACCCGCGGATATCGGGGTTTTCATAAAAGAACCGCCGGGTGAACTGCTCGAAATCCTCCATGTCGCGTGCCGTGACCACCAGCATGAAGTCAGAATCGCCGGTGACGTAATAGCCGGTCATGATTTCGGGCGTTGCGCGGATGGCGGCCTTGAAGCGGTCGATGATATCGGCCCGCTCGCGTTCCAGCGTTACCTGGACCAGCGTTGTCAGATCGCGCCCGACCGCCCGAGGCGAGACGACCGAAAGATCGGCCTCGATCACCTTTTCTGCGCGCAACCGCTTTAGCCTTCGCTGGCAGGCGGTGGGAGACAGCCCGACCATCTCGCCGAGCTTCTCGCTCGAATGGCGGTTGTTTTCCTGCAGGGCACGCAGAATCTTCAAATCTATTGCATCCAGCGTCATATGCAGGTTTCCTTTGCCAAACCCGGAAAACTTGCAGGAATCCTGCATCATGGCGCTGTATTACACCGATAGCGGAGGATCGGAAATGGTATTCTGTTGGCCAAGCCATGCCACAGGAGCCGCAGATGGATCACAGCCTTTCCCAGATCGCCCAGATGGACCGCGCCAGCGTGCTGCATCCCTTTACCCAAGCAAAGGACTATGCCAGTGGCAAGGCGGGTGATCCGACGATCATCACCGGGGGCAAGGGCATCCGGATCGAGGACGCCAAGGGCAACAGCTATATCGACGGCTTTGCCGGGCTGTATTGCGTCAACATTGGTTATGGCCGCGACGAGGTGGCCGATGCCATCTCGAAACAGGCGCATCAACTGGCCTATTACCATTCCTATGCCGCCCATACGACCGATCAGCTTGCCATTCTGTCTGATCGGCTGGTGCGGATGGCACCGGGCAAGATGAGCAAGGTATTCTACGGCATGTCAGGGTCTGACGCCAACGAGACGCAGGCGAAACTTGTCTGGTATTACAACAACCTGCGCGGCAAGCCTGGCAAGAAAAAAATTATCGCGCGCGACCGTGGCTATCATGGCTGCACGGTGGTGTCAGGCTCGATGACCGGGATGAGCTTTTACCACGACCACATGGATCTGCCGATGGGCCTGATCCGTCATACAGGCGCGCCGCATCACTATTGGGGGTCAGAGCCGGGCGAAAGCGAGGAGCAGTTCTCGGCCCGCCGCGCGGCAGAGCTGGAGGAGCTGATCTTGCGCGAAGGCCCCGACACCGTTGGGGCCTTCATCGCCGAGCCGGTTCTTGGCACCGGTGGCATTACCCCGCCACCCGCCGGCTATTGGGCCGCGATTCAGGCGGTGCTGCGCCGCCATGACGTGCTGCTGATCGCAGACGAGGTGGTCACGGGCTTTGGCCGCACGGGTGAGATGTTCGGCTGCACAAAATACGATATTGAACCCGATCTGATCACCGTGGCCAAGGGCCTGACGTCGGCCTATGTGCCGCTGTCGGCAGCGATCATCAGCGAAAAGGTCTTCAAGGTTATTGAAGAGGGCGCCGATCGTGTGGGGGCCTTCAGCCACGGCTATACCTATTCGGGCCACCCGATCGGGGTCGCCTGTGCCAATGCCGTGCTTGATATCGTCGAGCGCGAGGATCTTCCGGGCAATGCCCGCACCACCGGGGCCTATTTCCAGGACCGCCTGCGTCAGGTCTTTGCGCAGATGCCCATCGTGGGCGAGGTGCGTGGCGTCGGCTTGATGGCTGCGCTGGAATTCGTGGCCGACCGTGACAAGAAGCAGCGCTTTGATCCGGCGCTGAAGGTCGGCGCAAAGGTGTCGGCCGCCGCCCGGTCGCGTGGGTTGATTGCCCGGGCAATGCCGCATGGCGACATCCTCGGCTTTGCCCCGCCGCTGGTCACCACGCGCGCGGATGTGGATGCTATCATCGACATCGCCGAGGCCTCTGTGCGCGAGGTAATGGACCAGTTGACACGCGAAGTCGCGTTGGCCTGATCGGCGCAAGCTGCAGACCCTTTCCGCCCGCGCCGCGGCCTGATCCGGCTGCGGCCCCTATTCCTATGCTCCGGATCCGTTCTCATGACAGCCGTATCAAAAAAACGTCACGACGACACCGCCACCTGCTTGGTGTTCAACCCCTTTGACGGGTCCGTTACCGGCGAGGTGGAGGTGACACAGCCGTCCGAGGTGCCGCAGATCCTGTCACGGGCGGCCGAGGGTCAGGCCTTGGCGCGGAATTTGCCCCGCCATGCGCGGGCGCATATCCTGGAAACTGCGGCGGCGTTGGTTCTGGCACGCGCCGAAGACTTTGCCACCCGGATCACGGCCGAGGCGGGCAAGACCATCCGTCAGGCCCGCAAGGAGGTGACACGCTGCATCAACACGCTGAAGCTGTCGGCTGAAGAGGCCAAGCGTGGTGCAGGGGAAGTCATCCCCTTTGATGCCTTTGCCGGGTCGGAAAACCGCATCGGCTGGTTCACGCGCGAACCCTTGGGGATCATCCTTGCCATCACCCCCTTCAACGATCCGTTGAACCTGGTCGCGCACAAGCTGGGGCCGGCAATCGCCGGGGGAAATGCTGTCATCCTCAAGCCGTCAGAACTTGCACCGCTGTCGGCGCTGGCTTTGGTCGATGTGCTGATCGAGGCAGGCCTGCCGCGCGAGATCGTGACCCCCACGATGGGCGGCGCTGATCTTGGCAAGGCCTTGGTGGCGGCCCGGCCGATCCGCATGATCTCGTTCACAGGTGGGTTCCGCTCCGGAGACGCTATCTCGCGCCTTGCCGGGTTGAAAAAGCTGGCGATGGATCTGGGAGGCAATGCACCGGTCATCGTCATGGCCGATGCAAGCCTGGATCAGGCGGTCGAGGCCTGTGTGTCGGGGGCCTTTTGGGCAGCCGGGCAGAATTGCATCGGCACCCAGCGCATCTTGATTGAACGTTCGGTCTATAATGCGTTCCGCGATGGCTTTGTCGCGCGCACTGCTGCCTTGCGCGCGGGCGATCCGCGCGAAGAGACCACCGATCTTGGCCCGATGATCAACGAAGCGGCCGCGCAGGGTGCCGAGGCGCTGGTGAGCCGTGCCATCGCAGACGGGGCGCGCCTGCTGATCGGACATCGGCGTGACGGCGCGCTCTTTGCCCCGACGGTGCTTGAGGCCGTCCCGCATGACGCCGCCCTGTGGCGCGAGGAAGCCTTTGCCCCGGTGGTGACGCTGGAACCTTTCGACAGTTTCGATCAGGCCATCGCCTTAGCCAATGCCATCGACTTCAGCCTGCATGCCGGGATTTTCACCTCCAGCCTTTCCGTCGCGCTGGACGCCGCCAGCCGCATCGAGGCGGGCGGGGTGATGGTGAACGATTCCTCGGACTATCGCTTTGACGCCATGCCCTTTGGCGGGTTCAAATACGGCAGTCTCGGCCGCGAAGGTGTGCGCTTTGCCTATGAGGACATGACCCAGCCCCGCGTCGTGTGTATCAATCGCCAATGACCGCCACCATGGAAATGGCGCGCTTCGAGCTAAAATGAAGCGAGGAAACCTACATATTGGCGGAGCGGCGCCCCGAGCAACTGTATCTGTCAGGTCATTGGGGCCGCCCATATTCATAGCCAAGTCGAGCGGCCACGATGCCTCATGATGGTCGCGGCCTGACATAAGGCGGGGCGCAGGAGGGTGTCAGGCAAGTTGTCTGGCTCCTGCTATCAATCCGGTGGGCACGCTGCGGAAGACGTGACCGACCGGTTTGGAGAACCGGCACTTTTACGGTCCAGACAAGATGATCGTCGGCGAAGGGCCGAAGTATGCTGCTTCATTCCAGATTGACGCCGCCGAGGCGCGGAGCATGGACGTGTGTTCGTACAAGGAATGCAGCAGCTGCGCCCGCGATAGCGCCGAACAAGTGGGCCTCCCAAGATATGCCAGGTTGGCCCGGCAGAACGCCCCAGAGAATGGAACCATACAGCACACCGACCAGTAGTGATGCGCCCAGCGTGATCGGCGAGCGATCCACCAAGCCGCGCGCTACAAGGAAGCCGAACCAGCCGAAGACCAGCCCTGACGCACCGATATGGATGCCGGAGCTTCCGAACAGCCAGACGAGACCGCCGCCGAGGAGAATCACCACGGCGTTAACATGCAGCAAGGCCCGTGTGGTCGTGGCCACCAGTAACCCACCCATCACCAATAGCGGCGGCGTATTGGCCATCAGGTGCGCGAAGCTTCCGTGCAGCAAGGGCATTGCTATGACACCGTCCAACCCGCTGACGTGCCGGGGGATCAGGCCGAAGGCCGGGTTGAAGCCGTAACCGACGATCCAATTGACGACCTGAACCGCCCAGAGCAGTGAGACAAAGGCTGCAAGCGCCGTAACGCGCCGAAAGAATGCGCGCATGTGATCCCGTTTCCTCATGTCGGAGAGAGTATACGTCTCCACAGCGCCTTCAACGGCTTTCGCGCGCAGCACAGCATGCCGTTTTTGAGAACGGGAATTCGAGGCGGCCAACCTCTTTACGGCTTAAGCTAAGCGAATTGCTGCTTCCGGATAGCTGCGATGGGGCATCCGAACCTGTTCTCTTTGACGGCTCTGGGCCCAAAACGGCCTCGCACTACACCGTCTGTTTAAAGTGCGACGGTAGCGCTTTTTGCCGGTAGAGATCGTCGCGGAGTCGAGGGCACCTGCTGCAGCGGCCGTTGCCGACAGTTGCGTTGAGATCGAACTGGCTGGTGGGCACCATATGCGGATCAGCGACAGCTATGACCCTGAACCATTCGACTTTCGCAGATTGGGTTGGCAAAGCCCTTGAGTCCGTCCACGACCGCAATCAGGATGTCCTGCACCCCGCAGTTTTTCAGTTCGGTCATCACAGAAAGCCAGAGTTTGACCCCCTCGTTGTCGGCAATCCAAAGGTCCAGAACCTCGCGCATTACATCTCTGTTGACGCCGAAAGCGACATAGACGGCCTTGTTCTTGACCATGCGGCTGTCGGCGTCGCGGACCTTGACCCGAAGAGGATCAAAGATGACGATTGGATACATCCCGTCCAGCGCCAGGGCCTACTATTCCTGGACCTCGTCCAGGACGGCGTCAGTCACGCGGCTTATGAGATCCGGCGACACTTGCAAGCCGTATACGTCCTCGAGGTGGGTGCGGATGTCACAGTGGCTCTCTCCCCCGGCGCCATTCCTGCGTCAGTCCGGGCTGTGTTTGCCTTCTGGAACTGTGTGCTTCACCCCTGCGTGGGTTGTCTGAGCGTCAGGCGCGTAGGCGGCGCAGAAGACGTACAGGGCGGCATCGACGTTGGCTGCGATCTGGTCGTCGTCGGGCGGTTGGGGCAGATAGGCCATCAGCCGCTGGCGGAACAGCCCGGCAAGGCACAGCTCGACAAATTGCTGGGCTGCACGCGACGTGTCGCAGGGCAGGACACGGCCCGCCACAATCTCGTCCTGAAGAAACGCGAGCAACAGCGCCATGCCCCGTCTTGCGCCCTTTTCGTAAAAGGTGGCACCGACATCGGGCTTGCGGCCGGCGATTCCGATGATGATGCGATGGGCCTCGATCACTTGTGATGAGCACAAGAGCCGCGTCAGCGTCAGGCCATAAGCGCGCAGGCGGTCTGCCGTTCCGCCCGGTGTGTCGAGTGTAGCTGCAATGTCGCGGAAGAGATGTTCGCGCTGGCGGTCGATGAGGGCGGCGAACAGGTCGTCCTTGCTGTCGAAATAGACGTAAATCGTACCTTTCGACACGCCCGCCTCGCGGGTGATGTCGGCCATTCCGGCGGCATCGAAACCCATGCGGCTAAACACTGTGTTTGCCCCGTCAAGGATCTGGTCCCGCTTGGCCGGGTCCTTGCCTGCCCCGAACCGCGAGAGGCGGGAAAGGGACGTGTCGGTGTCTGGGTTGGTCATCGGAATCTCTCTGGACCGTTGCGTTTGGAACATGGCAGCTATCGAACCGAGCGGTTCGATTGACACTTGCTTTGGCAGAGCGTTCGGCGTAAGTCAACATCGAACCGATCAGTTCGATTTCGGAATGGAGTTTTTGGATGGCCCTGGATTCGAAAAGCAAGGAGAGAGGCGCGCCTCTAGCACAGGCGCCCGCAGTCACGCCTTTCCCGGCGCGGCCAGACGCGCCGTCACCGGTCGCCCCCGCGCCGGTTGCCCCCGCGCCGGTTGCCCCCGCGCAGGTTGCCGCAGCATCGACGCCCAAATCCGGTCGTCGCAAAGTCATTCTGGGTGTCGTGGCCGTGGCCATACTCGCCGCGGTGGGGACGTTCGGCTATGACTGGTGGACCGTGGGCCGTTTCATGGTCAGCACCGATGACGCCTATGTCAAAGCCGACATCGCTGCCATTGCGCCAAAGATTCAAGGCTACATCGACGCGATCCGCGTGACCGAAAACCAGCCTGTTGCCCAAGGCGACATCATCGCACAGCTGGACGATGGCGATTACCGCATCGCGCTGTCAACCGCCCAAAGCCGGGTCGAAAGCCAGCGCGCGACGCTGTCCCGTATTGAGGCGCAGATCAACGCCGCCGAGGCCGGAGTCACCGAAGCGCGCGCGCAAAAGCAATCGGCGGATGCGGTCCTTGGAAACGCCGATCTGACGGCGAACCGGCAGCGTGCTTTGGTCGCAGGGCGGTCGGCACCGCAGGCCCGGCTTGACGATGCCGAAGCGGCCCTGCAGCAAGCCCGCGCTGCAAGCGTGGGGGCCGAGGCGCAGATCGCCAGCGCCGAGGCAAACGTGGGCGTTCTGCACGCGGAGTATTCCGAGGCCGAAAGCCAGATCAAGGCGTTGACGCTGGCCGTTGATCAGGCGCGGCGCAACCTGGACCTGACTATCCTGCGCGCGCCCTATGCAGGGGTCGTGGCAAATATGGCTGTAGAACGTGGTGATCTTGTGTCGCCCGGCCAGCGGCTTGCTGCCATCGTGCCCACCGATAAGGTCTATATCGAGGCGAATTACAAGGAAACGCAGCTGTCGGGAATTGCAGCAGGAGCGCTGGTGCATGTGACGGTGGATGCAATGCCGGATGCCGAATTCGAAGGCCGCGTCGAATCCGTTGCACCTGCAACGGGGGCGATGTTCTCGATCCTTCCGCCGTCGAACGCGACGGGCAACTTTACCAAAGTAGTGCAGCGGGTGCCCGTGCGTATCTCTGTTCCAGCCCAGGTTCTGGTCACCGGTGACCTGCGCGCCGGGCTGAGCGTCATCGTCGACATCGACAGCCGCACCGCCGGCACGCCGTAGCATCATGGCCGCCGCAGCCCCCATATCCACTGCTTTCGCCACCGAAGAAAAGATGCCCGCACGGCGCCTGTTCGCCTTTCTGACGATGGTGTTCGGGATGTTCATGGCGATCCTCGACATCCAGATCGTGTCAGCCTCGCTGGCCGAGATACAGGCGGGTCTGGGGGCCAGTGCCGACGAGATTTCGTGGGTGCAGACCTCGTATCTGATCGCAGAGGTGATCATGATCCCGCTGTCAGGTTTTCTTGGGCGAATGCTTTCGACGCGGGTGCTGTTCACCGTTTCGGCGACGGGGTTTACCATCGCATCCTTCCTTTGCGCCACCTCGGGCAGCATCAATGAGATGATACTGTGGCGCGCTGTGCAGGGTTTTTTGGGCGGCGGCATGATTCCGGCGGTCTTTGCCGCAGCCTTCACGATCTTTCCGAAATCGAAACAGGCTTTCGTCTCACCGATGATCGGGTTGGTTGCCACGTTGGCCCCAACGATTGGGCCGACCATAGGCGGGACGCTCAGCCATGCCTTTTCATGGCACTGGCTCTTCCTTGTGAACGTGCCGTTCGGCATCGCGGTCGCGATCGGCGCTTGGACATTGATCGACTTTGACAAACCGGACTACCGGCTGTTCAACCGGTTTGACTGGTGGGGGTTTGGGGCGATGGCCTTGTTCCTTGGCGCGCTAGAATACGTGCTGGAAGAAGGGCCGGGCAACGACTGGTTCGAGGATCGCGCCGTGCTGGTTTTGGCGGTGTTGATGGCGGTGGGCGCGCTCGTGTTCTTCTGGCGCGCCTTCACGCGCGACGAGCCTATCGTCGATCTGGGTGCCTTCCGCGACCGCAATTTCGCCTTTGGCTCGCTGTTCTCGTTCGTGCTGGGAGTGGGCCTTTATGGGCTGACCTATCTTTATCCGCTGTTTCTGGGACGCATCCGTGGCTACGACAGTTTGATGATCGGCCACACGATGTTTGTATCGGGGCTGGCGATGTTCTTCACTGCGCCGCTGGTCGGGTTTCTGTCCAGCAAGGTCGATCTGCGCCTGCTGATGCTGGTGGGATTTCTAGGCTTCGGCCTTTCAACCTGGATGCTGACGGGCCTCACCGCCGACTGGGATTTCTGGGAACTTCTGGTGCCTCAGGTTCTGCGCGGTGTTTCGCTGATGATGTCGATGGTGCCGATCAACAACCTCGCTCTCGGCACCCTGCCGCCCGAACGGCTCAAGAACGCCTCGGGGCTCTACAACCTTACACGCAACCTGGGGGGCGCGGTGGGGCTTGCGCTGATCAACACGGTTCTTTCGAGCCGGGGCGCATTGCACTACGAACGTCTGGCCGAGACGGTGACCTGGTCCGACCCCAACGTCATGGCGCAGATGGATACGATGGCGCGGGCGATGAGCGTGCAGGGGTTGGACGGACAGCGGGGCGCGCTGGAACAGATGATGGGGCAGATCACCCGGCAAGCCACGGTGATGTCGTTCATAGATGTGTTCACCATTCTGGCCGTGCTGTTCGCATCACTTGCCGTGCTGATCCTCGCATTGAAGAAACCCGCCCCGCGCGGCGGTCCGAGTGCCGCGCACTGAGGGTCCGCCCGACGAATTTCCAATCATGCTCTTGAAGGTGCTTCGGGCCGAATTGCGGCGGGCGCAATCGCGTTGTGACCTTCCGCCCAGCTTGCTTTGAGCCTTGTGCGCCCACCAGTTCCAACCGCTGCCGCCGGTTTGGCCAAGGTGGACCCTGCGCTGATCATGATCAACAGATCGGCCAGAGGGGCGGCACTCATTGTTTTGAGGCTGCTTTCATTCGCTGCCGCCTTCGATGCCATTAGAAAAGGCCGGTGCATCTCGCTGGCCAAATACGACGATTTCTCAGACATTCACACCACGCTGGCCGCAAATTGCAATCTGCCGGGAATCGAGGAAATCGCCGCATACAGCACTTAAATCGTTCGCCACGGCCATGGCCAGTTCGACCCGGCCGAGGTGCCAAAGCAGCAGACGACCACCTACAATTCCGGAGCAGCAGAATTGCAAATCACAACAGCCCATCGATCCTCGGCGTCGATGTCAACGAGAGCTTGCTCGACTTAGCGGCACTCGAGCCATTCCTCGAGCGCATCTTTGGTCATGGTGCATCGATGCGGGAATGGTTTGCCAAGCCCACTCCCTGCTCGGAGGCGCGGACAATGTCGGGATTCTACACTCCGTTCGGCGAAGTCACAGGAGGTATATTGCGTACGGGTGTTGGGTTTTTTGGTACCCTCTCGGGACATTGCTTCGCAATGCCCTGCCGGGCAACGGATCGGCATCAGTCGCATGAGGCGCATCAGCCGCCGGATGCGCTTTGCATTCACGGCATGGCCTTCGTTCTGAAGGTGCCACGTCATCCATTGCCCGGCAGGCGATTTGCATGGCAAATCTGCCGAGAGGGTGCCGGACACCGTAAAACGGGGTGTCTGGGAACTGCCTCTCATGGTTTGCAGGGCAAACCATTGCCAGCCAATGGCTTGTCTACCTTCAAAATCAGGTCGAGGTTCAGCACCGTCTCGCCCTGCGGTGCATAGTAAAACGGCCACCGCGAGATCGACAGCAACTGACATTGCGCCCCGACCGACAGCTTGGGATGGGTCCGTTCGATCATGCCGCGCCGCACTTGCCGATCCGGGGCTTGAGCTTTCTGGACAAAAAATCGTTGGCGACGGCCTTCGCCATTAGGCTCGAACCAATGGCGCCTTCAACGGCTCAGTCTCCGATCCTGGCATGCAGGTCGCGAACCGTTTTCTCGGCAATTTCAGCCGTGGCTGTCGCGTGACCACCACGCTCGAAGATGCCAGCGGCCCCCTCCAGCAGCGCCTTCTTCCACTGATGGATCATCGCCGGATG
Source organism: Rhodobacterales bacterium (assembly GCA_038207585.1). Taxonomy (GTDB): domain Bacteria; phylum Pseudomonadota; class Alphaproteobacteria; order Rhodobacterales; family Rhodobacteraceae; genus JBBQZP01. Next base: position 355,896 of record JBBQZP010000001.1, read on the forward strand.
GACCTCGTAGGCAGCCGCCAACTCCGACGCCGTGCGCTCACCCTTCAGCGCCTCCAATGCCACACGCGCCTTGAACGCCGCGTCATGGTTCCTGCGTTTCGACATGTTCTGATCTCCTCGGATTGGGGATCAGCAGACCTCAGATCGCAGCTTCCGTCACTGTCCGATCTTCGGAGGGGGATCAGAACAGCATTTCTCAGGGATGTTTGCAGCGCAGGCCCTCGTCATTGTCGGAAGTAAGTCTATACTGTTCAGCGAAATTCGATGTCTTTGCGAGGTTGCACATCATGTTAAATCGTCCGTTCGGCGCACGCCTGCTGATGTTGGCCGCGCTATTGAATGGTTTTGGTCAGACTGCCTTTGCGCAGCAGGGTCAGCAGGAACGGCCTCCGACGGCTGTGACGGTAGTGACCTTGCAGCCGCAGACGGCGACACTGACTACCACACTGCCGGGTCGCGTTGCGGCGTCAGCCATGGCCGAAGTGCGACCCCAAGTGGCGGGCATCATCACTGAACGGCTGTTCAAGGAAGGCGGCCCTGTCAAGGAAGGGGACGCGCTTTATCAGATTGATCCGGCCAGCTACGATGCGGCGCTGGCGCAGGCCGATGCCGCCGTTGCGCAGGCCCAGGCGCAGCTGAACGCCGCGATAAAGTCGGGAGCGCGCGTGGACGAACTGCAATCGCGCAACGTCGCCAGCGAATCTGCCAAGGACGAGGCCGACGCGACCCGTGCCAGTGCCGAAGCAAACCTTCAGGTCGCGCAGGCGCAGCGCGCCGCCGCCCAGATCGACAAGGACCGCACCACCATCCGCGCCCGCCTTTCCGGCGAAACCGGTCTGTCGTTGACCAGCCCGGGGTCGCTCGTGACCGCGAGCCAGGCCGCCCCGCTGACCACGATCCGCAACATCGACCCGGTCTACGTCGACGTCACGCAATCCGCCGCTGATCTGCTGGACTGGCGTCGCGGGCAAGCGTTGGAGCAGCGGGACAGCTTTGATCCCACAGTCACACTGACGCTGGCCGACGGCAGCACTTTTGATCAGACCGGCAGCCTGACTGCGGCAGAGCCGAACGTGAACGAGCAGACCGGGGTTGTCTTGTTGCGCATGCAGTTCGCCAATCCCGACAAGCTGCTGCTGCCGGGTATGTATGTGCAGGTCGAACTGCCGATGCGCCAGCTCGATAACGTCTTTCTGGTCCCGCAAGAGGCGGTGAGCCGGGATCAGCGCGGGCAGGCGACCGTGCTGGTCGTCGGCGCGGACAACGTGGTGCAGGCAAAGATCCTGAACATCCTTACCGACCAGGGGTCCGATTGGGTCGTCGACAACGGGCTGAGCGCGGGGGACCGCGTGATCATCGCGGGTCTGCAAAAGACCGCCGTCGGAGCCACTGTCGCCCCGGAAGAGCGCGCCGTGACATCGCAGGCAAGCGACCCCAAAGCCGAGATGACCGCCACAAAGTAACCTGACCCCGATGCCCGCCGCCCCTCGGCGCGGGCCTGCCCCCGACGATGTTGGTCCGCTCCACCCGGACCCCGTTTCGAAAGTTCTGTCATGGCCCGTTTCTTTATCGACCGCCCGATCTTTGCCTGGGTCATCGCATTGTTCATTTCTGGCCTTGGCATTCTGTCAATCCTGACTCTGCCGATCGCGCAATATCCGCAGATCGCCTCGCCGTCTGTCGCCATCAGGGCGGCTTATCCGGGTGCCTCGGCGGAAACCGTGGCCAACACTGTAACCCAGGTGATCGAACAGCAGATGACCGGGCTGGACGGGCTGCGATACTTCTCTTCCAGTTCGTCCTCGGCCGGCGGCGCCAGCATTACGCTTACGTTCGAAACCGGCACCGACCCGGACATCGCGCAGGTACAGGTGCAGAACAAGTTGTCTCAGGCGACGGCCCTTCTTCCCGAAGCGGTCCAGCGCCAGGGTGTCACGGTGCAGAAATCGGCCTCTGGTTTCCTGATGGTCGTCGCGCTGATTTCCGAGGATGGCAGCTACAATGCGACGGATTTGTCGGACTACCTGTCGTCAAACATGGTCAACGACATCAGCCGGGTGGAAGGCGTCGGCAGCGTTCAGGTGTTCGGTGCGCAATATGCCATGCGCATCTGGCTTGACCCAGCCAAACTTGCCGCCTTCAATCTGACGCCCTCGGACATCGTTGCCGCCGTATCGGAAGAGAACGCCCAGATCTCCGCCGGTTCCTTTGGCGCGCGCCCGGCTGTGGACGGCCAGCAGCTTAATGCCACGATTACCGCGCAGTCGCTTCTGCGCACACCCGAGGATTTCCGACAGATCGTCATCCGCGCCGAAACCGATGGGGGACTGGTGCTTCTGAACGATGTGGCAGACGTTGAAATCGGCGCCGAAAACTACAGCACGATCTCGCGGTTCAACCGCGCCAATTCGACGGGCATGGCGATCTCGCTCGCCCCAGGGGCGAATGCGCTCGACACGGCCAATGCGGTCAAGGCGCGGCTCGCCGAGCTTTCGGAATTTTTTCCGGACGGTGTGACCTATGTGATCCCCTATGACACCACACCCTTCGTGCTGATTTCGATCGAGGAGGTCATCAAGACGTTGGTCGAGGCGGTCATTCTTGTGTTCCTGGTGATGCTGCTTTTCCTGCAGAACCTGCGCGCGACGATCATTCCGACGCTGGTTGTGCCGGTGGTTCTGCTTGGCACCTTCGGTGTGCTTGCGGCGTTTGGGTTTTCGATCAACTCTCTGACCATGCTGGCCATGGTGCTGGCCATCGGCCTGCTTGTCGATGACGCTATCGTCGTGGTCGAAAACGTCGAGCGGATCATGGAGCAAGAGGGCGCAAGCCCGCTTGAGGCCACGCGCAAATCCATGGATGAAATCACCGGCGCACTGATCGGCATCGCCGTGGTGCTGACTGCGGTCTTCGTGCCGATGGCGTTCTTTCCGGGTTCGACCGGTGTGATCTACAAGCAGTTTTCGATCACCATCATTTCGGCAATGGTGCTGTCGGTGATTATGGCGCTGACGCTGACGCCCGCGCTTTGCGCGACGATGCTGAAACCCAAGTCACATGCCAAGCGACGCGGCCCTGCTGCTTGGTTCAACACCGGCTTCGCCAAACTTCTGGGCGGCTATGCGGGCAGCGTCGGCTGGATCGTGCGTCGGCCCTTCCGTGTGGGTCTGATTTATGTGGCGATCATCGCCGGGACCGTGTTTTTGTTTCTGCGCACGCCGGGCGGCTTTCTGCCCGACGAGGATCAGGGCATTCTGTTCACACTGATCCAGACCCCGACAGGTGCTACGGCCGAACGGACGCTGGATGTGCTTCAACAGGTCGAGGATTACTTCCTTGACCAGGAAAGCGACGTCGTGCAGTCGGCTTTTGGAGTCGTCGGCTTCAGCTTTGGCGGGCAGGGGCAGAACCAGGCGTTGGCCTTTGTGCGCCTCAAGGACTGGTCCGAGCGCACCGAACCAGGGCAAAGCGTTCAGGCGCTTGCGGGGCGCGCCTTTGGCGCCCTAAGCCAGATCCGCGACGCACAGGTCTTTCCGATCGTACCGCCTTCGGTGATCGAACTCGGCAATGCCTCGGGCTTCGATCTGTTCCTTCAGGCGCGGGCCGGCCAAAGTCACGAAGACCTGCTGGCGGCGCGTAACCAGCTTCTCGGGTTGGCGGCGCAAAGCCCGCTCATCGCCTCGGCGCGTCCCAGCGGGCTTGAGGATGCGGCCCAGTTTAACCTTGATATCGACTGGCGCAAGGCTGGTGCGGTGGGGGTGTCGGCCACGGATGTCGGCACGCTTCTGACCACCGCATGGGCGGGGCGCTACGTCAACGATTTCATCGACCGAGGCCGGATCAAGCGGGTCTATGTTCAGGGTAAGGCCGAAAGTCGCGCCACGCCGTCCGATCTGGACAAGTGGCGCGTGCGCAACGCCAGCGGCGGGTTGGTGCCCTTTTCGAACTTTGCCGAAGCGTCGTGGATATTTGGTCCGCAGGGCGTGAACCGCTACAACGGTGTCTCTGCAATGCAGATCCAGGGCAGCCCGGCGGCAGGAGTCAGCAGCGGCGAAGCGATTGCCGAGATCGAGCGTCTGGTCGGCCAATTGCCCCCCGGTTTTGGCGCGGCCTGGACCGGCCTTTCACTGGAAGAACAGCAAAGCGGCAACCAGGCGCCGCTGCTCTATGCCCTGTCGCTGGCGGCAGTCTTCCTGGCACTTGCGGCCCTGTATGAAAGCTGGTCGATTCCCTTTGCCGTCATGCTGGCCATGCCCATCGGCGTATTGGGCACGCTTCTGGCCGCCTGGGTCGGCGGTTTCGATAACGGTGTGTTCTTCCAGGTCGGGCTGCTGACCGTGATCGGCCTTACCGGCAAGAACGCGATCCTGATCGTCGAATTCGCCCGCGAGCAACTTGCGGCAGGCATGTCTCTGTTCGACGCGGCGGTCGATGCCTCACGCCAGCGCTTCCGCCCGATCATCATGACCTCGATGGCGTTTTCGCTTGGCGTCGTGCCGCTTGTGCTCAGCACCGGCGCAGGGTCGGGCGGTCGTCAGGCCATCGGCGCCGGAGTGCTGGGCGGCACCTTGACCGCTACGGTGATCGGCGTGCTTCTGGTGCCACTGTTCTTTGTCACCATCGCAAGGTTGACGGGTGCAGGCAAAGCCACGAACGGGCGGGGAGCGGCGGCTGCAGCGGGAAAGAGTTCGAAAACACCTTCTGAGCCGCTGTCGCGTAACCCTTGAAGGTGACATTCGAAAGTCAATAAAATCAGTGCCGATGATGTGCCTTTGAAGAAAGTATCTTGCGCATAAATCCGACATTCTTGTCGCCAGAATTGGGATCAGGAACCGTTTTCGTCTCATATCCGGATCATGAGGGTCGCGGCTCTTGTTGGAGGGTGCTCTGACTTGGACCCGTCGCGGTTTGGTGCCGCTCCTTTGATAGCGTAATGTGCAGCAAATGAGTTGAGTTGTGGGTACGGTCAAAACGGATGAGTTTCGCAAGGATGCGGTGCGGATTGCACTGACCAGCGGGCTTTCACGCAAGCAGTTTGCTAATGATCTTGGTGTTGGGATATCGACGCTGAACAAATTGATCGCGGCGCATCCGTAACCCGGTAACGGTTTGCAAGACAAACCATGAGAGGGGCGGGTCGGGCGTCTGATGCGCGAAAACGGGATCGTCGTTGCAAGAATATGGACATTCAAGGCGACCACCGATAGCGATCATACGTTCAACATCGCACCAAAACTGCTCGATCGCGACTTCCATGCTCCCGAGCGAAACCAGAAATGGGCGGGCGATATCAGTTACTTCTGAACCCGAGAGGGGTGGTTGTATCTGGCTGTGATCTTGGACCTGCATTTGCGGCGCGTGATTGCCCTGCGTGATTTGCACGCAGACCCCTTTCGGATAGCAGCATGGGCCGTCAGCAACCGCATGAAACTCGATCTGGCGATCTCGGCGCTGAGGATGGCCATTGCTTTCCGATCACCGCCGCGCGGCAGCATCTTCCACAGCGACCGGGGCAGCCAATATTGTTCGCACGACTATCAGAAGATTCTGCTTGAACACGGCTTCCAAGCGTCGATGACGCCGCTTACCAAATACGGGACACGACCACTCGTAGACGATGGTCTCTGATATCGGATGGACTTCCGATCTCGTAAGCTGTGCCGAAGGGTCGGTTGATGACATTGCGAATGTCCGGATGGGAAAGCGCAAAAGGATGAACTGGTCGGCGTCACCGGACCGCTGTCCTAGACGGCGGCCTGACAATCGCAAACAGCAAACGCGCGGCAAGACCCCGATCTTTTGGCCACTCCCCGCTGATCCGGCGAGCACCGCGGCCCGCTTGGCCGGCAGTCCAATCGGGAAAAGGATATCGCGGATCAGGGCATCGGAGAGTTAAGTGCCTGTGGCTTCTATCCACATGACATCGCCGTCTTTGACCGACGTACTGCCCCCGCCGCTTGCGTCAGCGTCGGGTCAGTCCCAAGACGTACCGACAGCACCCGCAGCGCGGACATTTCAGGTGGGGAACGTGCGGGCTTATCGCATCATCGCGGCGACATTGCCTCCGTCCACGGTCAGCACCGCCCCGGTTGAAACCCGCGCCTTCGCCAGATGCACAAAGGCTGCAGCCACGTCTTCCACCGTGACCTCGCGCTGCACCAGATTGCCGCGCATGTACGATTCGGGGCTAAGTCCTCGGGCGCGGCTGCGGTCGGCCACCATTGCATCGGTCATAAGGCCGGTGCGGATACGATCGGCATTGACTGCGTTCGAGGTGATGCCATCGGCCCCGTGTTCCACCGCAAACTGTTTCATAAGTGCCATCAGGGCCGCTTTCGACGTGCCATAAGGGCCAAAATCCGGCCCCGGATTTACCGCCTGTTTGGACACGTTGAACACCAGTGCCCCACCGGTGCCTTGCGCCCGCATCACCCGCACGACCGCGCGGGCCATGGCGTGATGCCCCCAGAAGTTTAACTCGAACGCGCGGCGGAAGGTGGCGTCATCGACATCAATCATCGCCCCCTGAAACGCCGCCCCCGCGTTTGATATCAGGATATCGACGCCCCCGAACGTCGCCGCTACTTCATCGATGGCGCGGTCAACCGCCGCAGGGTCGGTCACGTCGCAAACAATACCAACGCCGCCCAACCGCTTGGCGTGTTCGGCCAACGGCCCGGCGGCAACGTCGATCAGCGCCACTTCGGCCCCTTCGGCCCGTAACGCCTGCGCCACCCCCAACCCAAGACCCGAGGCCGCCCCAGTGACCACAGCCACCTTGCGCGACAGCGGTTTTTCCTTGACCCCAGCCATCTTGGCCTGCTCCAGCGACCAATATTCCAGATCGAACAAATCGGCCTCGGGCAGCGCCTCAAACGCATCAATCCCTTCTGCGCGGGTGATCACTTCGACCGTCGCTTCGGCCACATCGGCAGCGGCACGGGCCTCCTTGGCGCTTGCGGCTGCGGCGAACAGACCAACGCCTGCCACATAGAACACCCTCGGCATCGGGTCCAGCATGTGCTTGATCCCACCCACATGCGCGTTGTTGCGGTTGAAATAATCTGTGTAGTCAGCAGCATAGGCGGCAACAGCGGCCCGCACAGCGGCTGTAAAGGCGGCGGTATCGGTGGGTGCCGCCAGTGCCACACCCTTTCGCTTGATGCGAAGCACATGTTCTGGTGTCGCATTGCCACGCGACACAAGATCGCCCGCATTCACGGCGTTGCACAGGTCCATCACTGCGGCAGTGGCGCGGTGGTCCAGCACAAAGCGCCTCGGGTCGCCCTCTACCCCCGTATCAATTGCAATCGCGCCGCGCAGAATAGGGGCCACTTGGGCGGGGGTCAGAATGGCAGGCGGCAGGGTCATACCCGTAAAGGGCCGCCCACGGCCACGATCCAGCCGCGCCTCGGCGAGCGCGATCATGGCAATCATCGCCTCATACGCCTCACGCGGGTCATCGGACCAAGTGAAGATCCCGTGCTTCAGCAAGATCATTCCCTTGCCGTGCGGTTCCGCCTTCATCGCCGCATCGCAAACCTTTGCAAGATCGAAACCGGGCATCACATAGGGCACCACGATGGCTTCGCGGAAAAGCTCGCGGATCAGCGCTTCGCCCTGCGGCTGGTTGGTCAGCGACACGATGGCATTGGCGTGGGTGTGATCGACATGGCGGAATGGCATCACCGCATGCAGCACCGCCTCGACCGACGGGTTTGGTGCTGTAGGGTCCATCAGCATCCGACGTTGAAGCATGACCATATTGTCGTCCGACAGAGATTCAAACCGCGTCAGCGCCTTCAACGGCTCTAATTGCACCGCAGGCAGGCCCTGCGGTTCAATCGTGCCCATATCCCATCCGGACCCTTTGACGCACAGTACCGGCACCTCCGACCCATCCAGATCGCGCCACAGCGTCTTGACCGAAGTATTGCCGCCGCCATGCAGCACAAGTGCCGGATCAGAGCCCAACAGCCGCGTCGTATAGGTGCGCACCGCAAGGTCGCGGTTCACGCCCTTGGCAACATAGGCATCAACAACCGATTTGAATTCGGCGTCAGACCATCTGGATTTCATGTCAGTCTCCGCAATCTCTTAGACGCGCAATTCGGTCTGGGCATCGAACAGGTGGATTTTCTCGGGCGCGATGCCAAAGGCGACGGGTGTTCCCGGTGTAAAGGTCTGGCCCTTGTCAACGATGGCAAGAAACTGGTCGCCGCCGCGCCGGACACACAATTGCGCGTCATGGCCCATGCGTTCCACCAGCATCGTCTCGCCACGGATAGGGCCATTCGGGTCCAGAACCACATCTGTGGGACGCAGGCCAACGATCACCTTTTGCCCCGCCATGACGCCCGAAGTTTTGGGCAACAGCAGTCGGCCGCCCTCAACCTCCACCGCAGGAGCACCCTCGCCGGTGACAACGGTGCCGGCCATGAAATTGATCGCCGATGAACCGATGAAATCGGCCACATATTTGCTGGCCGGTGCGTCGTAAACCTGATCCGGGCTGCCGACCTGTTCGATCGCGCCGCCGCGCATCACCACGATCCTGTCAGCCATCGTCATCGCCTCGATCTGGTCATGGGTGACGTAGATCGTGGTCGTGCCCAGCGTGTTGTGAAGCTGGCGGATTTCGGTGCGCATATGCGCGCGCAGCTTGGCATCCAGATTCGACAATGGTTCATCAAACAGGAACACCGACGCCTCGCGCACCATGGCCCGGCCCATGGCCACGCGCTGACGCTGACCGCCCGAAAGCTCTTTGGGGTAGCGGTCAAGATAGGGGGTCAGGTTCAGAACCTCGGCCGCCTTGTCCACCCGTTTTGTCACCTCGGCCTTTGGCAGCTTGGCAATTTCCAGACTGAAGGCGATGTTTTCACGGACCTTCATCGTGGGATAGAGCGCGTAGTTCTGGAAAACCATCGCAATATCACGGTCGCGCGGATGCACATCATTCACGCGGCGCCCGTCGATTTCGACATCGCCCTCGGTCACGGATTCAAGCCCTGCGGTCATGCGCAAAAGCGTGGTCTTGCCGCAGCCGGAAGCCCCCAGCAGAACGACAAACTGATGGTCCTCAATCTTTAGGGCAATGTCGCGCATGACGCGTACAGCGCCATAGGTTTTTCCCAAACCCTTGTATTCAACCGTCGCCATTCAAGACCTCATTTCGATATGCTCAGTAGGTCTGGCGCGTGGGCGTCAGCACGATTTCCTGCACGATGGCGCGTTGCGGCAGATTGTAGGCGTTTAAGGTCAATTCCGCCAGAATATCGGCGGAAATTCCGCCCCCGATGGCGGCCTTGTTGGCCTTGTAATTGGCAAGCGTCGTCTCATCGCGAACGCCGTCCAGCACCTCGCTGTCGATGATGCCGGGCGACAGCACGATGACGCGGACATCATGCGGGGCAAGGTAGCCACGCAAGCTTTCCGACACGGCATGGACGAAATACTTGGTGCCGCAATAGACCGTGTGGTCGGGGTAGACCTTGCGCCCGGCAATCGAGCTCATCATCACCAGCGTGCCGTGTTTGCGGGCAATCATTGCGGCCATGACGGCGTGCACAGAGTTCATCACGCCCTTGGTGTTGATATCAATCATCTCATCCCAGTCTTCGGGTGGCTGGGTGCCGATATCCCCAAGCCGGGCAAGGCCTGCATTGGCGAACATCATGTCAACCGGGCCGTATTCAGCCTCGGCGTCGCGCACGGCATCGGCAATCGCCTGGCGGTTGCGCACATCGACGCGGCGGATCACGGCGCGGGGCAAGCCAAGCGCCTCCATCCGGTCAACCCGGCGGGCCATCAGCAAAACGGGGTGGCCAGCGGCGGAAAACGCGCGGGCCACGGCCTCGCCAATACCAGAGCTTGCGCCGGTAATGGCGACGAGCGGTTTATCTGTCATCCTGCGTCCCCTTTTGGCGCACTATTGGCAACCAGGGGGCAGGGCAAAACGCCCCGCCCCCTGCAAGCGCACATCAACCCTTGAGGACCGCATCCACTTGGCTGGCGATATCATCAAGCGCCTCTTTCGCAGAACCGTAGTCGCCCGCGAAATACTTGCCCAAGCCGACCGGGATCGTATCCGACGACAGTTGTGCCCATTCCGGCAGGTCCGGCTCTGACCCCATGTGATTGGCGATGGTTTCACGCACGACCGGCAAGTGCCGCGTGGTTCCCGCGCCAACGCGGGCATTGCCCAGAACGCGCGGATCATCATAGACCGATGCGCGGGTCGGCCCGGTGCCGCCGCCCAGCGTGGTGATCAGCGCCTGAGTATCGGCACAGGTGGCCCACTGCATGAAGATCCATGCCGCATCGGGTGCCTTGGAGTTGCGCGACACAGCAAGCGTCGATCCGCCCTGATGGCCGACGCCGGGGGTTTCGCCAAATCCGGTTTCCGACTTGCTCCGCAACGACGAGGCCGCAGGCGGCACCGCCACTTCGCACAGGCCCGACACTTTGGTTTGGGTCGGATCGTCGAAATAGGGGAAGAACTCGCCCCACGACAGCATGGATGCAGCAACACCCTGGGCGACCGACTGGCCCTGACCATCCCATGTCCAGCCATCAACCCCGGCCGGCATGGTCTTTTTCAGCTTGTCCCAATACTCCATTGCCGCAAGCCCGGCATCGTCGTTGCCAACGAATTTCTTGTCGGCATTGAAGATCGAGCCGCCATGACCCCAGAGCCAGGCCGTCCAGTCGCATTCAAGGCTGTAGTGCCCCGATTTCATCTGGCCGCTGGTGCCGTACATCGCGCCACCTTCACCCGCGCTGATGGCTTCCGAGTTTGCCAGCAGTTCGGGCAGCGTGGTCGGTGCCTTGAGACCGTATTTGTCGTAGATGTCCTTGCGGTAGATCATGATGAAGATTGGAATGTCGTAAGGCACGCCCACCCAACGGTCCTCGTACTTCGAGATGCCGTCAACGAGCGCCGGCAGGAAGTCGTCGATGTTGTAGTTCGGCATCGCCAGGTCGGCCTTGGCCTGGATCTGTTCACGCGGGTCGAACACGTCCTGGCTGAACGAGGCAGCCCAGCTCTGGTCGATGTAGTAAAGGTCGTAGGTGCCGAGCGAAGAGGCGACGTCGAGCGTCATCTTCTGGAGCACCTGCTCCAGCGGCAGAACTTCGATCTCGAC
>JBBQZP010000002.1:0-226791 GCA_038207585.1 Rhodobacterales bacterium
CACGATGGGAACTGTCTCCAAGACCTTGGTGTGCGGGCTCGCGGTCGGAGCATGGGCGTTGACGATAGGACGGCTCAAGCCTTGGCGCGGGGCGTGGAGAGGCTGGAGGAGACAGGCGCAGAAATGACCGATCCGCGATCACAGCGGATGCTTTCTGCGTCTTGCTCCGACTGGCACGAGTGGCTGCTTCTGTGACACGGCTCAAAAGCATGTGAACGACCTTCCATCGTCCGCATAGGGCCGATAACACAAGAAATCTGGCCCGACTTGGGGTTCACCGCTGTTTGGCGAAATCACACCCAAACCCGCCTCAGGGTGCCGCGCGATGCTCCAGCCGCAGACCGATCGGCCTGCTCAGGGGGAACCCCGCCCAGTAGGTATCGGCGGCGGTGGGCCTACCCGCGTCATCACGATCGGCCACGTCATCCTCGGCCATCTCGACCAACGACAGATAGCGGTCCATTCCCGCATCCCCTTTTGGCATCCGGCCAAAGTAGGCGGTGGTGAAATGCTGGGCGATCGTCTTTGATGACTTCGGACACCTGTAGGAAACGTCCGGGATCGCGAAGAAATGATTGAGGACTTGGAACGCGTTCCGGCGACGTTCGTTGGGTACTTGTGTGGCGGGGCTTTCGGCACCGCGTCGTCAAGCTGAACGACTGAAACACAGTTATTTTGAAGGGATGCTTCCACATGAAAATCCTCATGGTTCTGACGTCGCATGACAAACTGGGCGATACGGGTAAGAAGACCGGCTTCTGGCTCGAGGAATTCGCCGCCCCCTATTTTGTCTTCAGGGACGCCGGCGCGCAGGTCACATTGGCCTCGCCAAAGGGTGGCCAGCCGCCGCTGGACCCCACCAGCGATGCCGAGGATGCCCAGACCGAGGCGACGAAACGCTTCAAGGGTGACACGGCAGCCCAGCGCGATCTTGCACAGACGGCTGTGCTGTCCACCGTTTCGGCGGATGGGTTTGATGCCGTCTTCTACCCCGGCGGTCACGGCCCGCTTTGGGATCTTGCCGAGGATGCCGACAGCATCGCGCTGATCGAAACCTTCGCGCGCACCAACCGCCCGGTTGGCGCAGTCTGCCACGCCCCTGCGGCGTTCAAGCATCCCAAGGGTGCAGATGGCAAACCGCTGGTGTTTGGCAAGACCGTGACTGGGTTCACCAATACCGAGGAGGAAGGCGTGGGCCTGACCAAGGTTGTCCCCTTTCTGGTCGAGGACATGCTGAAAGCAAATGGCGGCACCTATCAAAAGGGCGCAGACTGGGCATCGTTCGTGGTGATCGACGGCAAGCTGGTCACCGGTCAGAATCCGGCGTCTTCGGAAGAAGCGGCGCGAAAGCTGCTCAGCCTGCTTTGACCCGGCCCGTCCCAGCAGTTCTGTCACGACCTGCGTTCGCGACATTCCAGAAATTTCCAGATGGTCGACGGATCTCCATGCCGGCAAAGACCATCGCAGCGTGGCGTCCCGGCTTCATGGGTCCGTTTGTTTCGCAGGTTGCTGTGCTATCGGCCTTTTGTTTTGTTCCGGAAATTCAGACGTTATTTCGTGACCGAGCCAGAGACCTTCTCGCCCAAGGCATTGCTGCCGTTCATACTCCTCGCTGCCTTGGCATTTCTGGTTGCAGGGGCGGTCTGGTGGGCAACGCCCCGATGTCGGGCGAGATTTCCGCCCGTCTTATCGAACCCGGCGAGAATATCGGCCCCGGCACGCCGCTGTTCACCATCGTCGATCTGGACAGCGCGTGGTTCACCTTCAACCTGCGCGAGGATCTGTTGGCGGGTTTGATTGTCGGCGACAGCCTTCGGGTGCGGGTCCCGATCCTGTGCGATCTTTTGATGATGCGTCGCACATTGGCGTGAAGATGTTGAACTTGCGGAACTTTCGCCAGCGGCTGCCGTTCTTTGATTGTCGGTCCGGGCGCTTGACTTGGTTTGGCCAACCTAACGCTCAGGAGTCGACCAATGAAACACGATGTCGGTTTTTTGTCAGTGGCCACGGCAATTCCGCCGCATGCTATTTCGCAACGGGATGCTGCCTCTGCCGCGCATCAGGGATTTGCTGCAAGATTTCCGGATTTCGAGCGGTTGGTAAAGGTCTTCGACACGTCGATGATTCAGAAGCGCCATCTGGTGCGGCCGCTGGAGTGGTACTTCGAGCCGTTAGGCTGGGAAGAGCGCAACACCGCCTATCTTGACGGTGCGACCCGCCTTTTCGTCGATGCGGCCCAGGCGGCTTTGGACCGGGCAGGTGTTCTTGCAGCGGAAATTGATTGTGTTGTCACCGTCTCATCCACAGGCATCGCGACGCCCAGCTTAGACGCGCGGGCTGCGTCAGAAATGGGATTCCGGCCTGATATCGAGCGGATCCCAGTCTTCGGCCTTGGCTGTGCTGGAGGTGTTGCAGGGGTCGCCATCGGGGCAAAAATGGCGCGTGCCGCGCTAGGGTCCAAAGTGCTGGTTGTGGCGGTGGAGCTCTGCTCGGTCGCCTTCAGAATGGACAAGCTGACAAAAGAGAACATCGTCGCGACCGCCCTTTTCGCAGACGGTGCGGCGGCCTGCGTTCTGGGTGCCGGTCGCGACCTGTTGGCCACTTTGGAGATGTCCGGTCAGCATACATGGCCAGACACGTTGAATATTATGGGTTGGGATGTGGACTCAACCGGCCTTGGCGTGATCTTTGACCGTGCAATTCCGCCTTTCGCCGAAGAACATCTCGGCAGTGCGGTTGACGCAATCTTGCAACGCGCGGGCATACCTCAAACGGCGGTCGACAGGTTCATTTGCCATCCTGGCGGTGCAAAAGTCATCACAGCACTCGAACGGGCGTTGCAGATCGGCCAAGGTGCGCTGGACCATGAACGCGCCATCTTGGCAGACTACGGCAACATGTCAGCGCCAACCGTTCTTTGTGTTCTGGAACGGGCTATCCAGAGTGGCTTACCGCCACGCTCAATCCTGACCGCCCTGGGACCGGGCTTTACAGTAAACTGCGTGTCGCTGCAGGCCGCATCATGAGCGCTGCTGTTTGGCTTATTGCCGCGGTGACGCTGGAACGTTTGGCCGAATTATGGCTTGCCCGGCGGAACACGGCACGGCTTATCGCGCGCGGGGCTTATGAGGTCGCACCTGATCATTATCCGCTGATCGTGGCGATGCATGCCCTTTGGCTGGGCGCGCTATGGGTGTTCGGATGGTCATCAGAAGTGCAGCCGGTCTGGCTGGCCGTCTTTGCATTGCTGCAGTTGCTGCGGTTTTGGGTTCTGGGTTCGCTCGGTTCACGTTGGACCACGCGCATCCTCATCTTGCCAGGGGCAACACTGGTCGCGAAAGGCCCATACCGGTTCGTTTCGCATCCCAACTATCTTGTGGTTGTCGGGGAAATTCTGGTCCTGCCGCTGTGCCTTGGTCTGCCATGGGTCGCTTTGATCTTTACTATTCTGAACGCGGCCGTTCTTGCCATCCGCATCCGCGCTGAAAACCTTGGCCTCAGGGCGCCGTCGTATGGTCTCTGATGCTGGTCACTTCGTACCCATGCCGGCCAAGGTCTGGATCGGGTTTGCGGCGATGTGCGTCGGCATGTTCATGGCAATTCTGGATGTTCAGATCGTCGTCACGTCACTGCCGAACATTCAGGCAGCGCTGAACATTGCACCTGATCAGATGAGCTGGGTTCAGACGGCCTATCTGATCGCCGAGGTCATTGCCATTCCGCTGACCGGCTTTTTCATTCGGACGTTGGGAATGCGCCGTCTGTTTATCGCGGCGATTTCGCTTTTCACCGCAACTTCAATAGGTTGTGCTGCCAGCCAGAATTTTGAACAGCTGATCGCGTTGCGAGTGGTTCAGGGGCTTGCCGGTGGCGTGTTGATCCCGGCGGTGTTCGCTGCGGTGTTCCTGATGTTTCCACAGCGTCACCAAGGGCTTGCGACAACCATTGCTGGCGTTCTGGCCGTGTTGGCCCCAACAGTCGGCCCGATTGCAGGCGGATACATCACCAGCACCTTTTCTTGGCATTGGCTATTCCTTATCAACGTCATTCCCGGCTTGGTGGCCGTCACGATCTGTGCATTTACCTTGCCGAAAGCGTTTGTCGCTTCAGGCGGATTGCGCCAACTGGACGTGCTAGCGCTTGCTGGACTTGCTCTGGCCCTAGCGACCTTCGAGATTGCACTGAAGGACGCGCCGGGTCGCGGTTGGCTCGACCCGCTGGTGCTTGGCCTTTTTGCCGTCAGCCTCGCCGCAGGCGGGGCTTTTGTGAGACGCAGCCTCTCGCGTGCAGCACCCGTCGTCGATCTGACCAATTTTGCTGACCGCAACTTTGCGGTCGGCTGCGTGCTCAGTTTTGTGCTGGGCATTGGGCTCTTTGGGTCGGTTTATCTGATGCCGGTCTTTCTGGCTTTCGTGCGCGCTCATGATGCGCTTGAGATCGGGACGATCATGCTGGTCACAGGTGCCGCGCAACTGCTCATCGCGCCGGTGGCTGTTGCCCTTGAACCCCGTGTCGATGCGCGGCTTTTGACGGCATTCGGGTTTTTGATGTTTGCCGGCGGATTGGGCCTAAGCGCCATCCAGACGCCCGCGACCGACTTCTCCCAAATGTTCTGGCCGCAGGTGACGCGCGGGTTGGCGATCATGTTCTGCCTTTTGCCGCCGACCCGGCTGGCGCTTGGCCATATCGCACTGGCGCGTGTGCCGGATGCAAGCGGGCTATTCAACTTGATGCGAAATCTTGGAGGCGCCATTGGATTGGCGCTGATCGATACCGTAATCTATGGACGCGCGCCCGGCCATTCCGCCGACCTGATCGCGCGCCTGTCCGAAGGTGATGCCGCAACCGCCGCCTTTCTTGGCATCCCGCCCGCTCAAATGGCTCTACTTCCCGCAGGTTCAATTGACCCGGCCTTGATGGGTGTGGTGCAACCCCTGATCGAAAAGGCCGCCCTGACGATGGCGATCAATGATGCGTGGGCGTTGACTGCACTGATTACCTTGACGGCTGTGCTGCTTGTGCCTTTCGCGAAGCCCACACCGAAGGCCGCTGCTTCAGCCGACTCTTAACCGGCCATTGTCCCACTTTCTGTCGGTATTGGCCGCTGGAAAGCTTACGGTCACAGCCCTGAGGCGAAGCCCCGCCCCGCCGCCATCGCCGCCCGAACCGCCATCTCCACTATGAGTCAAAACGCACCTTCCAGAGCCGTGGCCAAGGCTGCTAGTCTATGGAGCGTCCGTCAAAGGGTATTTCGTGGTATTAAGAGCGGCAGCTTCGTCCGCATCGGCGACATTCGCTGGCGGGGAAATGCTGCGGCAAGCCTGGCTGTCCGGTTTGGGGGAGCTGCGCCGCAGCGCGAAAAGGTGGTTGAGTGTCGGCTATGGGCCGAAAGCCCCGCCGTTGACGCAAGGATTTGATCAAGAACGATGAGGCCTAATTGTCCCGTGAACCTAAAAGCGCACCCTCCTATCGGTAAAATTTGCAAAAGGGCCAGCGCTTGGCAGATCTAGGCTGGACTTCACTGGCCAGCAGAGCGCTGTTGTGAGCACTGCCCGGCGCCGTTCGGGCTTGCTTCGGTACGAGGCGCGGCAGTTCGCCGGGCCGGATGATCCGGAGCACATCATGACACGACCCAGCAAACTGACAATCGGGATTGCGGAGAACGCCATCCCGCCGGCGATCGCGCCCAGGCGCGTCAACGACGCCAGCGAGATCAACGACCCGCCCACACCAAGTCATGTAACCGACGGGGTTATGCGCCCCGAACCGCTCGCCGCCACCAATGCCGATGCCGCCACCCATGCCGACCAATCTTCCGAGACTTCGCCCCAGTCAAACCCTCCACGCCAGACCAAGGCGGCTTTCCTGCGCGAACGGCTGGGCGAGCCTCGCGGCGCATCAATGGCGGCCCTGATGGAAATGACCGGCTGGCAGGCACATACGGTGCGTGCCGCTTTGAGCGGGTTACGCAAGGCCGGTGTGACCATCACCCGCCGCACAGAGGGAGAGGACACGATCTACGAGATCGCGCGCGTGGGACCTGCCGCGTCCGATGGGGGTGAGGGTCCGACACCGGATGCGGCAGATCGTTCAACCATGGTTCTGTTGGACAGCGATACTGCCGCAGATGCGGATGCTACCGAAGCCGCCACCGCCATGACCGTCGGGGTGCAGAGCACATGACCTCGCTCATCGAACTCGACACCATGGACCGGGCAGCTCTGGCAAACCTCTGGTCAAACCTCTTGGGCGGTGACGTGCCCGCCAACATGAGCCAGCCGATGCAGCGGCGGTTCCTTGCCTTCGAGGTACAAGCGCAGGCCGAGGGTGGCTTGCCTGCCACCCTTCGGGCCCGGATCGACCGGATTGCGGCAGGGCAAGAGCGCAAGCCCTCACCCACGCTGCAGCCCGGCGCACGGCTCTTGCGGGAATGGAATGGCACCACCCATGTCGTCGATGTTTTGCCCGATGGCTTTCTGTGGAACGGCAGTCGCCATCACTCGCTTTCCGTCATTGCTCGTACCATCACCGGCGCGCGATGGTCCGGTCCACGGTTCTTCGGATTGGTTGTCGCGGCGAAAGAAGCAGGCGTATCTCGGAAGGGCAAGACGCGAGCGCCCGGATCTCATCATAAGGACCGTGCCGCATGACCCAAAAGCCCGCGATCCGCTGCGCCATTTACACCCGCAAGTCGACCGACGAGGGTCTTGATCAGGCGTTCAATTCCCTCGATGCGCAACATGAGGCCTGTGCCGCCTATATCGCCAGCCAGCGCCATGAAGGCTGGAAGCTTGCGCCCGACCGCTTTGACGACGGCGGGCTCTCGGGCGGCACCCTCGAGCGCCCCGCCCTGCAGCGACTTCTGACCGAGATCGACGCCGGGCGCATCGGCATGGTCGTCGTCTACAAGATCGACCGGCTCACCCGGTCGCTGGCCGACTTCGGGCGTCTCGTCGAGCGGCTGGATGCGAAGGGCTGTTCCTTCGTCTCGGTCACGCAGGCCTTCAACACCGCCACCTCGATGGGGCGCCTGACGTTGAACGTGCTTTTGTCCTTCGCCCAGTTCGAGCGCGAGGTCACCGCCGAGCGGATCCGTGACAAGATCGCCGCCTCCAAGAAGAAGGGCCTCTGGATGGGCGGCACCCTGCCGCTCGGCTATGACCGGAATTCCGATCCGCACGTGCGCGAACTGGTGGTCCATGCCGCCGAGGCCGAGGTCGTCGGGCGGCTCTTCGCGCTTTACGCGGACCTTGGCAATCTGCGGCTCGTCGAGATCGAAGCGGAGCGTCTGGGCCTGCGCCCCAAATTCGTGGTCACGCCGGCGGGCCGTACCCGCGGCAAGTCCCCCTTCACCCGTGGCCAGTTGCATTACTTTCTCACCAACCCGGTCTATATCGGACGCATCCGGCACAAGGCACTGAGCTACCCCGGTCAGCATCCCGCAATCATCGACAATCAACTCTGGGAGATGGTGCAGGCAAAGCTTCTCGCCGCCAGCGCACGCCCCCGAGGCCGCAGGGCGTCCGCTGTCGACGCCCGGATCCTCACTGGCAAACTGCGCGATGAGACCGGCGATCATCTGACCCCGACCCACACGAAACGCCGTGGTCGACGCTTTGCGTATTACATCTCAAATCGCCTGATTGCGGGTGGCACCGATCCGTCCGGTTGGCGCCTGCCTTCCGATGCACTGGAAGCATGTCTGCGTCAGATCATTGCCGGGCATCTGCGCAGGTCGGCCGAGGGGCATTTGCTGCTGGCAGAGCCCGATGCACGCGGTGCTGCAGATCTTGTTCAACGCGCCATGACACTCGCCGAGCGGATTGGGGCTGAGCCGGACCTGATCGGCAATATCCTTGCATCCGGCACTATGACGCGGGGCGAACTGCACCTGCAGCTTGTTCCCTCCCTAATCGCCGCTGCACTCGATGTGCCCGCAGCAACCCTGTCCGATCAATTGCTCCGCTTCTCTGGCCCCTTTGCCTTGCGGCGCCGGGGCGTTGAGGCCCGAATCATCGCGGGTGAACGCGTCCCCTCTGCGGACCTGGTGCTGCAGCGCACTCTGGCCGAAGCGCATCATTGGGCTCGGGCGTTGCGCGCAGGCACACCGCTCACCGAGATCGCCCGCACGACCGGGCATTCCGAACCCTACATCCGCACCCGCATCCCCCTGGCCTTCCTCGCCCCCAAGCTGCAGGCCGCAATCCTCGACGGTCGTCAGCCCGCCGACCTGTCTCTTGCCAGGCTCATCCGCGATGGCATCCCGATGGGCTGGAGCGAACAGGCCCTGCTCTTCGGGGAAGCCTGATACGCGGCCCAAGCTGAAATTGCGCGCTGAGGACAGCATCTCTCCCACAAGCATCGCCGCCAAAACCGCAAATGGCCGCTTCCCTGTTCTTCCCAATTCCTTCCCTGTTTGATCGAATTTTATTCCCTGATCCGCGGATTTAAATTCCCTGTTCCTGCAGCACAGGGAATTCCACCGTAACCCACGGAAAACGTGAACTAAATTAGGGAGCATTTCCGCTCAAACGATCCGGAAATTCCAAAATTCCCTGTTAATTCCCTGTATTTCTCAATCGAGGCAAACCGAACGGCCCCCGCGCCTCGCAGAGACGCGAGACCCAAAGGCCGGGATCAGCGGTCGACCACGACGTCTCTGATACAGAAAAACCAGCCTAACCCCCGGAAACAGGGGAAAATTTCCGCGGAGAAGGGAAAGTTGATAGATATCAATGGGTTGGTGGCGGAAGCGGTGGGATTCGAACCCACGGAACGGTCTCCCGTTCGCTCAGTTAGCAACCGAGTGCTTTCGGCCTCTCAGCCACGCTTCCGACGGGGATGTTCTAGCCTTGGCCGTGATAGGGGGCAAGGTGAAAAATCGACAATGGGTTGCTGCTGGAAAGGCTGCTGCAAAAACTAATCCGGCGCATGGATCACACGGCACGGTCAGCGCGGCGGTTGGGGCCGACGCGTATTCCGTGTCTAGACCGTGTGTAGATAGAGGTCGAAGTCCACCTCGGACACGGTGCGCATCACGCGGGCGTATTCCGCCGATTTGATGGCGCAGAAGGTGCGGTGCATATCCTCGCCCAAGGCGTCCTTCAGGAAGACCGAGGCTTTGGCCGCCTCGATGGCACCCCGCCAATCGACGGGAATCGCCGGTGCATCCTGCCCGCCTGCATAGCCGTTGCCAGTGGTTTCCGGGCCGGGGTCAATGCGGCCCGCAAGGCCGTGGCGGATGCCCGCCAGCACGGTCGCGGCCACCAGATACGGGTTCGCATCCACCCCCGCCGGGCGATGTTCGATCCGGCGTGCGGCACGGTCGCCCGCCGGAATGCGCAGCGCAACCGACCGGTTATTGACGCCCCATGTCGGGCTGACCGGCGCATAGGATTGTGCGGCAAACCGCCGCCAGGAATTGGCATGCGGCGCAAAGACCAGCATGGATTCGCCCATGGTGGCACGCAGGCCGCCCAGCGCGTGCAGGATCAGCGGCGACCATTCGCCCTCCACCGCCTCGACAAAGACATTGCGGCCCTTGGTGTCGATCAGAGACGCATGAAAATGCATGCCCGACCCGGCATAAGCCTCGATCGGTTTGGCCATGAAACAGGCGGTCACGCCATGCGCGCGGGCCTGTGCGCGCACGATACGCTTCAGGCGGATCAGGTCATCAGCGGCCTGCATCACGTCTTCGCGGTAATGCAGCGTCAACTCATACTGGCCCGGCGCGTATTCCGAGATCATGGTTTCGGCCTTAATCCCGGCCTTGGCGGCACCTGCGTAGATATCGGCAAAAAGCGGCAACATCCCGTGCAGGTGGTCCACCGAATAAACCTCGGTCTTGTGGCTGGGCCGCCCGTCCAGCACATCGCGGGCGGGCTGCACGCGGCCATTGGCATCTCGGTCATTGGCCAGCAGAAAGAACTCCAGTTCGAACGCAGCAGACGCACTCAGGCCCACCGCCGCCAACGCATCGACCTGCCGTTGCAGGGCGTGGCGCGGGTCGGATGTCATGGGCGCGCCGTCCAGATCATAAAGGCTCATCAGCACTTCGCCGCGCGGGGGTGTCGTGCCATGCAGCGGCACCAGCGTGCCGGGAATCGGCCACGCCCGCAGATCGCCATCGCCCTGATCCCAGATCAGCCCGGTTTCATGCACGTCCTCGCCGCAGATATCGAGGCCAAGGATGGAAATCGGCAGATGCCGCCCGCCCTTGTAAAACGATTCCAACTCGTGCCGTCGGATGATCTTGCCGCGCCCGATGCCGTTGGCGTCGTGCAGCACGATGTCGAACGCCTCGATCTCGGGGTGGGCGGCAAGAAATGCCGTGGCCTCGGCAGGGGAGGAGTTGGAGGGGCTTGTCAGGGTCATGTCAACTCTCGAACAGATGGGTCAGGATTTCGTCGAACGCACCGATCAGGCGGTCGATCTGGGCTTTGCGGGTGGCGGGGCTGATCAGCATCATGTTGTGAAAGGGTGCGATCAGGCTCCCGCGATTGACCAGCGCCAGATGGATCGCAGCCTCCAGCGCGGGTTGGTGGGCGGCGGCAGCTTCAGTCCCGTTGGCCAACGGGCCGGGGGCGCAGATGAATTCCACCCGCGCGCCGACGCGCAGCGCGTGCCAAGGGGCCTTGCGCGCCGCAATCACGCGGGACAAGCCCGCCTCAAGCCGGGCCGCGCCCTTTTCCATATGGGCGTAGGCGTCGTCGGTCATCACCTTTTCCAGCGTTGCACGCAGGCAGGCAAACTGCATCGGGTTGGCCGACAGCGTGGTGCCCATGCCCGAATGACCTGCGGGGCGCGCGGCGTCATAGGCGGCAAAGCGGGCGGCGACGTCTTCGGTCATTCCCCAGATTGCCGTTGGCACACCGCCCGCCACGCATTTTCCTGCGACCAGCATGTCGGGCTGCAATCCGTGAACGCGCGCGTAACCTCCGCGCCCGGTGCTGATGGTATGCGTCTCGTCAATGATCAAGAGCGCGCTGTGGTCGCGGGACAGGTCGCGCAACCCGTCCAGAAACCCCGGCGCGGGCAGCACCATGCAAGAGTTGGTCATCACAGGTTCGGTCAGAATGGCCGCAACCTCGCCGGTTTCCAGCGCCGTTTTCACCGCTGTCAGATCGTTGAATTCCACACAGATCGCGGTCTTGCCAAGGTCGGCCACCTGCCCCACAAGACCGGGCCGCGCGACGGTGCGGCTGCCTTTCCGGGTCACCATCGTGTCGTCGACCGTGCCGTGATAGCAGCCTTCAAACACCAGCACCTTGGACCGCCCCGTCACCGCGCGCGCGACGCGCAAGGCAAAGCGGTTGGCATCCGTGGCGGTGGTGGCAATCTGCCAGCGGTAAGGGCCGAAAACATCGACCAGCATTTGCCCGGCCCGCAGCGCATCCTTGCTGGGCAGCATATAGGTCAGCCCTCGCCGCGCCTGCTTGCGGATCGCCTTTGCAACCGGGTCGGGCGAATGGCCGAACATGCTGCCGGTATCGCCAAGGCAGAAATCGTCCAGCCCGTAGCCGTCAATATCGCTGATCCGCGCGCCCTTGGCGCGGTCGATGACCAAGGGAAACGGCATCGACCAGTCGCGCATCCAATGCATGGGCACGTCCGAAAGATAGGCCCCGGCACCCGCCTGCAGGGCCGCGCGCGTCTTGGGGCGCGACGCAGCAAACCGTGCAGCCTCGCGCACCCTCAGGGCTGCGATCCGGTCAGGGGAAACCCCGGCGATACGGTCGTCAGTCATCGGGCACGCCCCTTCCATGCAAACATGCGGGCTTATGCGCCGGGGTTTGATCAAATTCAAGCGTTTCGGGCGGGACACTGCGGAAACACGCGCCCCCGGACCGGTCCGATCACGGCCTTGCACGCTTTGCGCAATGCGGCGCATGATCCGGCCGGACAGCGATGCGAGGGGCAATGACCGGATTTCACAACATGCAGGCACGGGGCATCCGGGTGGCGCTTGACCTTGCATTCGGGCAACTGGCGCGGTTCGAGGTGCAGATCGGCGGGCGCTGGACCGCCCCGCTTGCCCGCGTGCCATGGGCCGACGCACCGCCCAAGTGCGAGGCGATAGATCGCGGCCCGCATCTGGCCCGCATGACGGGCGATTTCTTCTGCGCACCGTTCGGGCGGGCCGATATCGAAGACGCGCCGCCGCATGGCTGGACGGCAAACGCGGCGTGGGAACTGGTCGCCGAACGCACGCTTCCCGACGGCTGCGAGGCGCGCTTTGTGCTGTCGCGCCCGGTGATCGGGGCGCGGGTCGAAAAGATCTGGCGGCTGCGCGACGGGCATCCGTTCCTGTATCAAAGCCATGTGTTCACCGGCGGTGCAGGCGCGCTAAGCATGGCGCATCACGTGATGGTCGATGTTGGTCAGGGCGCGCGCCTGCACCTTTCACCGCGCGCTTGGGCGGAAACACCCGATACGCCGCTGGAGCCGGACCCGTCGCGCGGGCGGTTCGCCTTGCAGTATCCGGCGCGCACGACCGATCCCACGCAGTTCCCCCTTGCGGGTGGCGGCACGGCGGACCTGACGCGCTATCCCCTTGCACAGGGCCACGAGGATTTCGTGATGCTGGTTGATCCGCTGCCCGCCACCCCTGGCGCGGCTTTCGCATGGTCGGTCGTGCAGAGGGCGCAGGGCGATGCGGTCGTGCTGATCAAGGATCGCCGGACTCTGCCGCAGACAATGCTGTGGATTTCCAACGGCGGGCGCGATTATGCCCCGTGGTCGGGGCGGCATGTCGGTGTGCTGGGGATCGAGGATGCCTGCGCGTGGTCGGCTTATGGACATCACGCCTCGGCGCAGGAGAACGCATTGATGGCGCAGGGGTATCGCACCGCACATGATTTGCAAGGTGGCAAGGCGGTTGTCATCCATCACGCGCTTGGGGTGGCCGATGCGGCGGGCGCTGCGGCGATAACGCTGGACATCGGGGCCGAGGCCGTTCTTTTGCGCAATGGCGCGTCAAACCTTGCGACCTTGCCCTTTGACGCGGCCCATTTCGACAGCGCTTAGGCGCGCGCGGCGCGGATCACCTCGGCCACCAAACAATCCATGCTGTCGGTCCATGCCAGCCCGTCCAACGCCGCTGTCAGCAGCGACAATTCCGTGCAGCAGACCAGCAGATGATCGCAGCCCTGCGCCATCGCGCGCGCCAACCGCGCAAATTCCGCCTGCGCATCCGCCCCGGTATCCCCGGTTTTCACCAGCCGGATCAATGCCAGCAGGGGCGCGTCATCGGCCATGAACACGGGCACCAGATCGGCCTCGGAAAAGGGCGCGTCAAACACCCCCGCCAGCCTAACAGCAGGCGAGGCGAGCATCCCGATCCGCGCGCCTTTCGGGAGCGATTTCCGCAACGCCCGCGCGGTGGCATGGCGCATATCCAGAAACGGCAGCGGCGTCGCGGCGATGATTGCCCCGGCATAGGCGTGGGCCGTGTTGCAGGGCATCGCCAGTGCAACCGCCCCCGCCGCCTCAAGATCGCGCGCCATGCGGGCCAGAACCGGGGCCGGGTCATCGCCCACACCGTCTATCAGCCGTCTGATGCGACTGGGAACGGCGGGGTTTTGATGCACGATCAGCGGCACATGGTCGGCATCATCGCGGGCGGGCACGGCGGCGATGACCTTTTGCATCAGCAAAACCGTCGCCTCCGGCCCCATGCCCCCGATGATGCCAATGGGTTTCACGGGCGCGGTTTCACGCGTGCGGCAGAACGTGGGTGTAGCCGGTCAGACCGATGGCACCCCCGGTGTGCAGGAACACGATGCGCTGGCCCTTCTTGAAATGCCCCTTGCGGCAAAGATCAATCAGACCCGCCGCCCCCTTGCCGGAATAGACCGGGTCCAGCAGGATCGCTTCGGTTTTCGCAAAGATATCAATTGCTTCCAGTGTGCTGTCAGCGGGGATGCCGTAGCCCTTGCCGATATAATCGCAATTCGCCACCACATCCGCGCGCGCAACCGCGCCCTGAACGCCAAGTTTTTCCTCGGTCAGTTGCGCCAGCTTGAAGACGTTGCCTTCCTGCGTTTCCTTGGGCGCACGCACGCCGATGCCCAAAAGCGGCAGTTGCGCGTTCAAGGCCTTCAGCCCGACGATCAGACCCGCATGGGTGCCCGCAGACCCGGTGGCCGTAACCATGTGATCAAAGGTGATCCCGCCCTCGACCATCTGGCCCAGAAGTTCCAGCGCGCAGTTCACATAGCCGAGCGCCCCGGTGGCGTTCGACCCGCCGCCCACGATGGTATAGGGGTTGCGGCCCTTGGCGCGGAAATCTTCGGCCACGGCCATCATCTCGGCGTTCATATCAAGCCCCGGCCCGCGATGCTCGATGCTGGCACCATGCAGCACGTCCAGCAGCACGTTGCCGTTCATGCGGTAGTTGGGTTCGTTATAGCCGGTGCGATCCTCAAGCAGGATATGGCAATCCATGCCCAGTTTCGCCGCCGCCGCCGCCGTTTGCCGCGCGTGGTTGGATTGCGTGGCGCCTTGGGTCAGCACGATGTCGGCCTTTTGCGCCAACGCCTCGGCCATCAGGAATTCCAGCTTGCGGGTCTTGTTGCCGCCGGTGGAAAGGCCTGTGCAATCATCGCGTTTGATCCAGATTTCGGGGCCGCCCAGCAGCGCCGACAATCGCGGCATGTGTTCAAGCGGGGTCGGCAGATGGGCCAGACGGGTGCGGGGAAAGCGGGAAAGATGCACTGTGATATTCCTTAGTTGGTTGCCGCAGCTTGGGCGGCGACAAGATGGGCGGCGGGCGCGAATTTCGCAAGGCGGATGTCGGCGGTGCGGGCATGGCCTTCCATCCCCTCGAACCGGCTGATGTTGGCGGTCACTTCGGCCAGACGCGGCAGGGCCTCGTCCGACACCGTCTGCCATGTCACGGTTTTCAGGAACTTGTGGACGGACAAGCCCCCGGTATAGCGCGCGGCACCACTGGTCGGCAGCACATGGTTGGTGCCCGCCGCCTTGTCACCGAACGCCACCGTCGTATTCGCGCCCAAAAACAGCGAGCCATAGGCGCGCAGCCGGGCCTTCCACCACTCCAGATCGGCGCATTGCACGTGTAGATGTTCAGGGGCGGCGCGGTCGGCATAGGCCGCCATTTCCTCGGGCGTATCGCAGATCACAATCTCGCCCAGTGCGGCCCAGGCGCCCTCGGCAGCGCCTCGGTTCGGCTGGGGCAATTCGGCGGCACACAGCGGCACCAGCCGCAGAACCTCGCGCGCCAACGCCTCGGACGTCGTGACCAGCCAGACCGGAGAGTTCACGCCGTGTTCCGCCTGCCCCACCAGATCCCACGCCACGGTCAAGGGATCGGCGGTGGCATCGGCGATGATCATGCTGTCAGTCGGCCCCGCGACCATGTCGATGCCGACGCGGCCATAAAGATGGCGCTTGGCCTCGGCCACGAACTGATTGCCCGGCCCGACCAGAATATCGGCGCGGGGCAGACCGAACAGGCCATACGCCATGGCCGCCACCCCCTGAATCCCGCCCAAAGCCAGCACCCGGTCAGCACCGCAATGGTGCAGCGTATAAAGGATCGCATCCGGCACGCCCGCAGGCGCATCGGCGCGGGGGGGAGAGACGGCGGCGACATGCGCCACCCCTGCGACCTTGGCGGTGGTCACGGTCATCATGGCGCTGGCGATATGGGAATAGCGCCCGCCCGGCACATAACAGCCCGCCGCCGCCACTGGGATCAGCTTTTGCCCCGCGATCAGACCGGGGCGCAATTCCACTTCGGTTTCGCGGAAACTCGCGCGCTGGGCTTCGGCGAATTTGGCGATGTTTTCGTGGGCATAGGCGATGTCATCGCGCAACGATTGCGGCACGCGGGCGCAGGCATCGGCCATCGCCTGTTCGGACACCACTATGTCGCCCTCGAACCGGTCAAGATCACGGGCAAGGCGCTGTGCCACAGGTTCTCCCCCGGCCTCAATCTCGGCCAGAAGGCGGGCAACGGTGGCGCTGACATCTTCGGCCACCGCGGCATCAATCGGGGTCGCGCGCTTAAGGAAACTGGTGGTCATCGTGACTTTCCATGATGTGATAAACCGGCGTCGGAAAATGCGGGGCTTGCCCGGCGCGACAAAGTGCGAAACCCTGCGGGCAACGAAAGCGGGGCGGCATGACAGAGACACCCAAGGCCATCACCCTGCGCGCGCTTGAGGTGTTCGAGGAACTGTCGCGCACCCGGTCCTTGCGCGATACGGCACGGGCGCTGGGCATCAGCCCGCCCGCCGCCTCGCAGCAGTTGCGCAATCTGGAACTGGCGCTGGGACAGCCGCTGATCGACCACACCCGCCGCCCGCTGGAGCTGACGCAGGCCGGGCGCAGTTACCACGACCATGTGCGCGGCGCCTTGCGGCTGCTGCGGCAGGGGGCTGCGGAATTGGCGCTGGCCGACCTGACCCGGATGCGCAGCCTGCGGTTGGGCATCATTGACGATTTCGACGCCGAAGTGACGCCGCGCCTGACGCTGGCGCTGGCAGGCGTGCTGACCAACTGCGATCTCACGCTGATGACGCAGCCCAGCCATGCCATTCTGGAGGGCATCGCCGACCGCAGTTTCGATGTCGGCATTGCCGCGCGGCCCTTCGATCTGCCCGCAGGTCTGGCCGAGCGGCCGCTGCTGCGCGACCCGTTCGTGCTGGCCGCCCCACGCGGGCTGTTGTCCACAGCGCCCGACAGTATCGCTGCACTGGGCAAGCTGCCCTATCTGCGCCACGCCCCCGATCAGTTCATCGGCCGCCAGATTGCAGCGCATCTGGCACGGATGAAGTTGACACTGCCGGGGCGGATTGTGATCGACAGCAATCAGGCGATGTTCGGCATGGTCGCAGCCGGGGCCGGATGGGCGATCACGACGCCTCTTGGCTGGCTGCGCGCGCGCCGGATGCAGGGACAGGTTGATCTGTTCCCGCTGCCCTTCGCCGCCTTTTCGCGCACGGTTTCCCTGTTTCACCGGGCCGAGCCGGGTGACGAGATTGCCACCATCATCAGCGCCACCCTGCGCAGCCTTTTGCGCGCGCATGTGGTCGAGCCCGCAACCGAGGCCCTGCCTTGGGTCGCCCCCGGCCTGATGATCCTGCCCGATTAAGCCGGACTTACCCGCCGCCTCGGGCCGTTGGTGCAACATGACACGCCTCCGCCTGCCGCATAAGGCTGGCAAGACGCGCTGTCAGGCAAGCGGCGCAGATCGGGTTCCAGATTTCTAACCCCCCGATTTCGAAAAGCCGAATGTAAGGCCGCGCGGAGTTTTTTCGCCGGGCCGGGGCGCTTTATCAAAAAGCTATTTTTCGGATGAACGGTTTCGTGCTTATTGTGCTCAAGACTCACGGTGAGGGTGAATGCAATGGGCAGTGAATTCCGGGTCAACGGGTATCAGCGCAACTGGCAGCGCGATGCGCACATCACCACCTTTTCCGACGGCGGGTTCATCGTCGTTTATGAAAGCTACATCAACAATTACGACGGTGGCGCAAGTGCGACCGTCGTGATGTCGCAGCGTTACGATGCGAATGGCCTGCGCAGGGGCGGTGAGACGATTATTGACGGGATCGACGGCACCAAAGCCGACGATCCCCGCGTCGCCACGCTGACGAACGGCGGCTATGTCGTGACGTGGGCCTTTGACAATTATGACGATATTTCGACGACGAGAGAAAAGGTCTATGTGCAGGCCTTCAACGCCAACGGTTCGGCCCGCACTAGCGCGCTGCGCGTCGATACAATTGGCCAGATGAACGACGCGCTGGTGCCCGAGGTGTTCGGCACCGCGAATGGCGGGTTCAAGGTGGTCTACGGGGCGTATCGCAATACGGGCAATGCCGATCAGATCCGGGAAGTCTACAGCCAACAGTTCAACGCCAACGGGGTTAAGGTCGGCGGCAATCGCTTGGTAAACACCAATATCAACGAATTCGATCAGTTTTATGTGCGGTCTGCCACGCTTAACAGCGGGGCCTCGATCTCGGTCTGGAACAGCGAGAGTTCCTTTCCGACCTCGGCCGAACTGGACGCGAACGAGGTTCGCGGCACTCTTACCAACGCCGCGGGCAGTGTGACGCGCGGCGATTTCCGGTTGACGATCAACTATGGTTCCGTGGCCGGTGGCGGGGGTGGATATGATGTGGCCGCCCTGAAAAACGGCGGCTTTGTTGTTTCCAATGTGAATTACGACTTCAATCTGGGCCGCGACACGCCCGATATGTCTTACTACACGATGGTGCGTTTCTATAACAGCGCAGGTCAAATGACCTTTTCGCCGAAGATCGTTTTTGCCAGCGACGACCTGCCCGATGTCACCCGCGTCGCGCAATTGACGACCGGCGAGATTGTTGTGGTTTGGGAACAAGCCCCGCTGCCGTCACAGCCAAACGGAGGGCGGGATGTTTATGGCCGGGTCTTATCGTCAAGCGGTCAGGTGCAAAGCGGCGTCTTCAAAGTAAGTAAGGATACG
Source organism: Rhodobacterales bacterium (assembly GCA_038207585.1). GTDB lineage: Bacteria > Pseudomonadota > Alphaproteobacteria > Rhodobacterales > Rhodobacteraceae > JBBQZP01. Next base: position 18,485 of record JBBQZP010000002.1, read on the forward strand.
CTTAACTATGACATCGAGGGCAATCCCGAGCTTCAGGCTCTGGCCGGGGGCGGGTTCGTTGTGACCTACGACTCGGATTCCGTAGACGCTTCTGGTGATGGCGTCGCCGCCCGCATCTATGGGCGGGGCACCGCGTTCAACGACCGCCTGTCGGTCGACGTGACCGGGCATATGAACGGGCTTTCGGGCAATGATACGCTGTTCGGCAGCGGGCGGGGAAACATGCTGAAAGGCGGCGACGGGTATGATCTGATCTTTGGCGGCGCCGGGAATGATACCATCATCGGCGGCAGTTATGCCGACGGGCTGAACGGCGGGCCGGGAAGTGACACGCTATATGGCAGCCTTGGGAATGATGCGTTGACGGGTGGGGCAGGGGCGGACCGGTTTGTGTTCGACACGGCGCTGAGTGCGGCGCGCAATGTCGACAAGATCAAGGATTTCCGCCACGGCGTCGATGAACTTGCCCTAGACAACGCGATTTTCCGGGCGCTGGGGGCGGCGGGTAATCTTGCGGCCTACAAGTTCAAGGTGATCGGCAATGGCGCCAATGCCGACGCCAACGACCGCGTCATCTATGACGTGCGAAATGATACGCTGTGGTATGACACCAACGGATCAGGCGCGGGCGGGCGCATGGCGATTGCGGTGTTCGAGAACAATCCGGTGCTGTCAGTCGGGGATTTTCTGGTCGTCTGACGCGTAGCCCTGCCCTTCGGCCCAGCGGAACGCATCGGCGATCATCTGCGGCAGGGTTGACCGTGCAGGCTCCCACCCCAGTTCCGCCGCCGCGCGGGCAGAGCCGGACACGAGCGACGTCGCATCCCCCGCCCGCCGCGCGCCCATCACTATGGGCACTTCGCGGTTGGTCACGATGCGGGCGTGCTCGATCACCTCGCGGACTGAAAAGCCGCGTCCCGTGCCCAGATTGAACACCCGGTTGCCCTTGCCGTCCAGCAGCCAGCGCAGGCCCAGAACATGCGCCTCGGCCAGATCCATGACATGCACATAGTCGCGGATGCAGGTGCCGTCGGCTGTGGGGTAATCGGTCCCGAAAACGGTCAGCGCGGCGCGCCGCCCGGCCACAGCATCCAGCATCAGGGGGATCAGATGGGTTTCGGGGGTGTGACACTCGCCCACCTCGCCATCAGGATCTGCCCCCGCCACGTTGAAGTAGCGGAAGATCACATGGCGCAATCCGTGGCTGATGCTGAAATCGCGCAGCATGTCTTCAATGGCACGCTTGGACCCGCCGTAAGCGTTGATCGGGTGCTGCGGGGTGTCTTCGTCCAGAAGTACCCCGTCGGGGTCACCGTAGGTTGCGCAAGTGCTTGAAAACACAAAATTCTGACAACCAGCCGCCGCCGCCGCCTCAATCAGATTAAGGGCACCGCCGACGTTCACCCGCCAGTATAGCCCCGGATCGCGCATCGAATCCCCGACCAGTGACAGGGCTGCGAAATGCATCACCGCCACGGGTTTGTAGCGCGCAAAGGCCGCGTCAATCGCCGCGCGGTCCATCAGATCGCCCTGCACGAAGGGGCCGAATTTCACGGCCTGTCGCCAACCCGTTGCAAGGTTGTCGAATGTCACGGGCACATAACCCGCCGCTGCAAGAACCTTGCAGGCATGGGCGCCGATATACCCGGCACCACCCGTTACCAGAACATGTTGCATCACTGTAAGCCCACCACACTGCTTTCCGCCTCCCCTTACCGCGACAGGACGGATTTGTCGAAGGACCATTTGTATCATCCTCGATACAGGCACAGAGTGTTTCGAAAAATGCCATTCTTGAGACTTAGTTGAATCTTGTCGGCATGATATGGCCGCAGCTTCGCCCCCCGGTTCCATTTGACGGAGTGTTGCCTTGTCCAGTTTTCGCCAAGACCCGGTGCAGATAGGCTTTGGGGGCGAAGATCACGCCCGCTTCTCTCTTGGACTGGTCAATGCGGGCGCGTCCAGTTCAGCGCCCTTCACGCTGAGCCAGATCTCCAACCAGTTGACAACCGGCTTTTGGACCTCCGATCCGGATGGCATGCGCAAGTTCGATGTGGCGGCGGGCGATGCACTCAGGGTCGACCTCTCCAGCCTTGATGCCGAGACGCGCGTGATCGCACAATATGCTTTGCAGGCGTGGACCGACGTGTCTGGCCTGAAGTTTTCTGTTCTTGGAAGTGCAACGGGCCGCACCATCGCAGAAAGTGGCGATGCGCCCGGAACCATTGCGACCAACCGGACGATGGCTGTCAACCAGACGTTCGAAGGGTCAATCCGCAATGGCTCGGACGTCGATATGGTCCGTGTTTCGCTGGTGGCGGGACAGACCTACACGATTTCCTTGAAGGGCCGAAACGGGATCAATGCGCTGGATGACGCGTTCCTGCGGGTGCTGGACAATAGCGGCGCAGAACTGGCCCAGAATGACGATTTCAGCGGCAGTGGAGACTCGCAGATCACGTTCCGGGCAACGCGCACGGGGGTTCACTATCTTGAAGCCAAAGGGTTCACCGACTTTTTCGGGACGGGGGCGACCGGACAGTATGCGCTTGCCGTAATGCAGTCGAGCCGGGTTGCTGACATCACCTTCGATGATGATCAGGATGGCGCCTTTTCAACGTCGCAGGTCGCCAACAACCGCATCATCTCGTCCCATGTGAACGTCAACGCCAGTTGGGATTATGACCCGGTTTCGGTAAACAGCTATTGGTTCCAGACCTACATTCACGAAATCGGCCACGCGCTTGGGCTGGGACACGCGGGCAACTACAACGGCACCGCGACCTATGGCGTAGACAACAATTACGCCAATGACAGCTGGCAGGCGTCGGTCATGTCGTATTTCAGCCAGACCGACAACACCCGCGTCAACGCAAGCTTTGCCTATACCGCCACGATGATGCCCGCCGATATCATAGCGATCCAGTCTCTTTACGGCACCGGGGTCAGCACGCGGGCGGGAAACACGGTGTATGGCGCAAACTCCAACGTGACGGGGTATCTCGGCAGCCTGTTCGGCGCGATCTTCGAGAATGAAACCCCCGGCCAACGGTTGCACATCGACAATCCCGCGACATTCACGATCTTTGATACCGGCGGCATCGACACAGTCAACTTTTCGACCGCGCATGGCGCGCAGACCATCAGTCTTTACGCTGGAACGGTGTCTTCGGTGGGGGGTTTACGCGGCAACATGCTGATTGCGCGTGGCACGATGATCGAGAATGCGATTGGCGGAAGCGGCAATGACCGGATTTCGGGGAACGGGGCGGCGAACGGTCTTTATGGCGGTTCGGGCAACGACAGCCTGTCCGGAAATGCCGGGAATGACCGGTTTATCGGTGGCGCGGGCAACGATACGATTATCGGCGGCATTGGGTCGGATACGATCATTTTTCGCGGCTCGGTCAGCTTTACGGTCGATCTGGGGCGGACATCGTCGCAAAATACCAAACAGGGCGTTGATCGGATTTCCGGGGTCGAGAACGTGTTCTCGGGTGCAGGGCATGACCATTTAACGGGCAATGCCGCATCCAACAAGTTGTACAGCGGGGCCGGCAATGATGTGATCCGCGGCGGATCAGGCGACGACACCCTGCGTGGCGACGCTGGCAATGACAGCATCTTCGGCGGGGGCGGTTTTGACACGCTGGTTCTGACCGGAAATGCCCGCGCGACCGTCAATCTGGGGTCCGGCGTTGTGCAGAACACAGGGTCAGGGCGTGATCTGCTTGTCAGTCTGGAAAACGTGATTTCAGGTGGTGGAAACGACCGCCTTTACGGCACCAGCGTCAATAACATCCTGAACGGCGGGGCGGGGCGCGACCTGATCTTTGGCGGCGGTGGCTATGACCGGCTGGCCGGTTCTTCGGGGAATGATACTCTGAACGGTGGCGCGGGCAACGACACCCTGTTTGGCGGGTCGGGCGCGGATGATTTCCGCTTTGGCAACGGCCGCGACACCGTTGTCGACTTTGCCAATAATCAGGACGAGATTTTTCTGTCACGCGGGCTTTGGGGCGGCGGGGCGCGGACCGTGGCGCAGATGCTGGATTTTGCCAGCGTGCGCGGCTCGTCGGTGGTGTTCGATTTTGGATCGGGGAACATGCTCGTCGTGTCGGGTACGACAAATATCGCCAGCCTTGGCGATGATCTTTTCAGCTACTAAGGCTTGCGTCAGATCACATAGAGCAGGCTGTTCAACTGGCTGAGGCTGGACACATGGTCCAGATACAGCACATGTCCGCCGCCAAAATTGAGCGTGACGTCATTCCCTAGATCGTGGCCGTAGGTCGCAATGATCTTGGCGGGACCCATGCCACGGATCATGCGCAGATCGGCGTCATCCAGCAGGATACGGTCAAATTGGGTACGGTGAAAATCGGTCACCAGATCGCGGCCGCCACTGAACACAAACGTATCCGCACCCGCGCCGCCGGTCAGCGTATCGCTGCCCGCCCCCCCCACGATCCGGTCGCGCCCGTTGCCGCCATAGATACGGTCGTTGCCGTAACTTCCCATCAGCGTGTCATTGCCGCTGCGACCATCGAGTGTGTCATTCCCTGTGCCCGACTGGAATAGATTGGCGTGGCTGTTTCCATAAAGCCTGTCGGCACCGGCCCCCGAAATCAGATTTTCGATCTCGATCAGGCGGTCAACGCCGTAACCGGTCGACTGATAACCGGGCGCGGTCAGCGTGACGCGCGCGTTCGCCCGCCCGGTGAACATGGCTGTGTCAATTCCCGGACCGCCGATCAGAAAATCATTGCCCTTGTCGCCCCACAACAGATCGCGCCCCGATCCCCCGATCAGCGTGTCGTTGCCGGCATAGCCGTAAAGTGTGTCGTTGCCGCGTTGCGCGTTCAACCGGTTTCCTGCGCTATTGCCTCTTAAAATGTCATTGCCATACCCCGAGGTGACATATTCAAAGCCCAGAAACAGATCACGCCCCTCAAGGGTCAGTTGCGACGACGTGCGGCTTAGCGAAATGTTGACCGCCTTTGTGCCCCCGAAATACAGAAGGTCCGTGCCTGAACCACCGTAAAGCGAGTCATTTCCAGTGCCGCCGTATATGATGTCATTGCCATCGCCCCCGAAAAGCCGGTCATTCCCGGCATTGCCGTAAAGCTTGTCGTTGCCCCCCCCGCCCGACAACACGTTCGACAGCGCATCACCCGCAATCACGTCTTTCCCGGCGCCACCATAAACCCATTCAAAACCGGAAATCGTGTCGATACCCTGCAAGGTGTTCTGCGCCGACTTCAGGTAAAGTGCGATCCGGATCGGGCTCGTGCCAGTAAAGAACAGCGCATCCGTGCCAGCACCGCCGTAGAGCAGATCATTGCCCAGCCCGCCAAGCACGCTGTCATTTCCGTTCCCGCCGTAAATCGTGTCATTGCCGGCCTCACCATAGATCTGGTTGGCAAGGCCGTTGCCAACCAGCCAGTCGGCATTCGATCCGCCAATCAGATTTTCGATGCTGATCAGGGTATCAAGGCCAAGGCCGGTATTTTGCGGGCCAAGGATGTTCAGATCGACCCTGACCTTCTGGATAGATGTAAAAACTGCAGTGTCTGCGCTGGAACCGCCATCCAGAAGGTCGTTGCCCGCGTCGCCCTGAAGGATGTCATATCCGGCACCACCATATAGACTGTCATTGCCGCCGCGCCCGTAAAGCCTGTCGGACTGCGATTCACCCCAGATGAGGTTGTCCAGATCATCACCCGCCAGAGTGTCCGCATAGTTCCCGCCGCCCAGATCCTCGATCGAGTTCAAAAGGTCGCCCGCAGCCTCACCCCGGTTGAAGTCGGGCATAAGCAGATCGACGCGCACCGGTGCTGTCGAAAACAAATAGCGCGCCATGTCGCGCCCCGTGCCGCCGTAAAGCCGGTCCGCACCGTCGCCACCGTTGAGCGTATCGTCGCCTGCCCCGCCTTTCAGGGTATCATTGCCGTAACGCCCGCTCAGCACGTCGTTGCCCGCGCCGCCGAGGATGAAGTTGTCATCAATCGTGCCGCTTAACGTGTCACCGAAGGCCGACCCGATGATCCCCTCGATCGACGTATAGCGATCACCGCCCGCCATCCCGCTGTTGATGCCGGTATTGACCAGATCGGCAATCAGACCGGTCGGCGACGCGGAATAGTCGATAAAATCAAAGCCGCCCTTGCCATCCAGCCAATCCGCACCGGTGGAGCCTACCAGAGTATCCTCGCCGCCATTGCCCACCAGACTGTCGCCCTGCGCCGACCCTTCCAGCCGCAACCCCTCATAAACCGGGATGTCGATCAGGTGCCAAAGCCCGAACAGATCGGATGATTTCATCGCCGATACTGGCAGGGGCTGGCCGTTGCCTTGCACGATGGTCAGCGTCTCGGTGCCATAGGTGATGACCAGATGCCCGTTGCCGCGCGCTTTCAGCGTCAGTGCATCCAGCGAATAGATGCGCCCCCAAGAGGTCAGGTCGATACGGTCGATGCCGATCTGAAAGTCGCGGATCGTGTCGGATTCGCCATCTGCAGCCATCACGAAGATATCCGCCCCGGCCCCGCCATAAAGCTCGTCCGTGCCGGTTCCATCCATCAGGATGTCATCGCCCGCGCCGCCATAAAGATTGTCGGCCCCGGCCGCGCCGCTGATCACATCGTTGGACGCGCCACCGGTCAGAGTGTTGTTGCCGGTTCCACCGATGATCGGGCTGGCAAGCGGGCCGGGGTCAACCCGCAGCCGGATGATGCCCGCCCCCTCGCCCGCGATGTAAAGATCGACCTTGCCGCCCGAAACCGACGCGGCCAAAGCGGTGATATTGTCGATTTTCAGAGTCTGCGTTGCAATCTGCTGATCCAGAAGCAAAAGTTTTCCGTCCGGCAGCAGCGTCAGCAGGCTGATCCCCTGATCGCCACCGCCCGCAAAGATCAGAACGCGGTCGTTGACCGCCACGCTGGTCAGCGCCTGAACGCCCTGAAACCGCGTGTCCAGCGTGTCGATGACATGATCCGAAAGGGTCAGCCGGCCCGCCGCCGTCACTTCGATCACCGAGATGGAGGAACTGCCCGCCGCCGCCACCAGCGCAAATGTCTTGGCCCCCAGCTGCACCGTTTCAATGGCAGATGGCGCCGAAATCCCCAGCCCCCCGGCCGCCCCAAGGCTTGACACGGCAACCAGACCGCCATCCGCTTTCACGCGAAAGCTGCGCAGCCCTTCGGAACTGGTGGACAGGGCCAGCAGATAGGTCACCCCGCCAACTACGGCGCTGGTCATTGCACGCCCATCGACGCCCTGATAATCACCCCGCGCGGGCAGGTCTTCCACCTCGACCGCTGATCCATTGGACAGCATCCGATAGCCCAGCAGATCGCCGCTCCCCATCTTGTTGACATAGACGAAGGTCTGCCCGCCCAGCGTCAGGCTGGTCTGGGCTGCAATGCTGCCCGCCACGGTGCCCGGCACCTGCACCGCCGCGCCGAAACTGCCGTTTGCAGCCACGCCAATGCCCGACAGCCGCGCGCCACTGGCCCCCATCACCAGCATCGCCGACTGACCCGCGATGGTCATCAGGTCAAGCTGACCATAGGCGGGCACGCTGTAGCCCGCCGAAACGGATTGCTGGTCCAGCACCGTCATCGCGGTTGAGGTCAGGTTGAACGCCATCATCCCACCGCCCGCGCGGGTGGTCGTATAAAGCCGGTACCCGCCCGAAATGGCCACCAGATCAAGGTCGGTGATTCCCGACACAAAATGCAGCGGCGCGTCGGAAAATGTTCCGACTACCTGAAATTCAACCACCCCGACCCCCGTCGTTCGTGACCATACACCCGGGATCAGAGTGCCGTTTCGTCCTTGTCGGGGGCTTAATGCGGCGTGGCGAAATTGCGGCGTTTGCCTGCAATTCCATTCAGTTGCCGTTGCAGTTCGCGAGAGTGCCGTCCAGAAATGCGCTGTTGGCCTTCAGCAAAGGGTTGCGACCTGCGACCAGCGGCCTAAAGTAGATCAGTCAACTCAAGGTAGCAATTTCGCATGATCACACCGGTGCTACTTTGCGGCGGGTCCGGCACCCGGCTCTGGCCCCTGTCGCGCAAGGGGTTTCCCAAACAATTCGCGGCCCTCACCGGCACGCAAAGCCTGTTCCAGTCGGCGGCGCAGCGATTGTCCGGCCCCGGCTACGCCGCCCCGGTCATCGTAACAAACGCCGATTTCCGCTTTATCGTGACCGAGCAATTGTCAGACGCGGGCCTTTCCCCCGGTGCCATTCTGATCGAACCGCAGGGGCGCAACACCGCCCCCGCCATTCTGGCCGCCGCCCTGCATATCGCGGCGACAGACCCCGAGGCGATGCTTCTGGTGGCGCCGTCTGATCATGTGGTGCCCGATGCAGCGGCGTTCCGTGCGGCGGTTGACGCCGCCTTGCCCGCCGCGACATCCGGGCAGATCGTGACATTCGGCATCACGCCCACGCGCGCCGAAACCGGCTATGGCTGGCTGGAACTGGCGGCAAAGCCCGATGGCACATCCGACCCGCTGCCCCTGCGCCGCTTTGTGGAAAAGCCCGATGCAGCCACAGCGCAGGGCCTTCTGGCCAGTGGCAACCATCTTTGGAACGCGGGGATATTCCTCTTTCGCGCGGAAACGCTGATTGAGGCGTTCACGGCTCACGCCCCCACAATCTTGCCCCCTGTTCAGCAAGCCCTGAACGACGCAGTGCCCGACCTTGGGTTCTTGCGGCTCGCACCCGCTCCATGGGCCGGGGTGCCCGATATCTCTATCGACTATGCGGTCATGGAACATGCGCAGAACCTCTGTGTCATGCCATTTTCCGGCGGTTGGTCCGATCTGGGCGATTGGGAGGCGGTGTGGCGCGAGGCCGACCACGATGCGCAGGGCAATGTCACGCACGGGGCGGTGACGACGCTTGATACATCGGGCAGCCTTCTGCGATCCGAGGTGGACGGCGTGGAGCTTGTGACCATCGGCGTGCAGAACCTTGTCGTTGTGGCGATGCCCGATGCCGTTCTGGTCGCCGACCGCAGCCGGACGCAAGACGTGAAGGCCGCCGTTGCGGCCCTGAAATCGCGCGGCGCGAAACAGGCCGAAGCCTTTGCCCGCGATCACCGTCCCTGGGGCTGGTTCGAAACCCTTGCTTTGGGCGCGCGCTTTCAGGTCAAGCGCATCGTGGTCAAACCCGGCGCGGCGCTCAGCCTGCAAAGCCATGTCCACCGTGCCGAACACTGGATCGTCGTGTCCGGCACCGCGCGCGTGACCATCGGCGAGACGGTCAGCCTGATCACCGAAAACCAATCCATATACATTCCGCTGGGCGCAAAACACCGGCTGGAAAACCCCGGCAAACTGCCGATGACCCTGATCGAGGTGCAGACCGGCAGTTATCTGGGTGAAGACGACATCACCCGGTATGAGGATGTCTACGCCCGTGGTGAAGGAGCCAAGGGGTAAGCCCTTTTTCTGTTCGAAAATATCCTCGGGGGGCGACTTTGACTTTGTCAAAGTCGTTTGGGGGCAGACAGCCCCCGCCTGCCGCACTGACAGGCGATGATCTTTCCGATATTCTTGACCCATCAACCGGAAGGAACCGACATGAGCGAGATCATCGAATGGGTGCTGGAGATGGACATTCAACCGGGGCAGGCCGCCAATGTGCAGCCGCTGGTGGATGAAATGGTCGCAGCCACGCAGGCAACGGAACCCGGTGCGCTGCATTACGAATACTTCCTGAACGCAGATATAACCCGCTGCACCGTGCTGGAGCGGTATGCAGACAATGCCGCCGTTATGACCCATCTGGCGAATTTCGGCACGCATTTCGCACCCCGGTTTCTGGCCACCTTTGCGCCGGTGCGCTTTACCGTCTACGGCCCGGCGGATGCTCAGGTGCGCGCGGCGCTGGCGGGGTTTGGTGCCACCCACGAAGACCGGATATCAGGGTTCGCGCGCTGATCAGCGCCCGATCCCCTCATACCGCTCGAATCCTGCTGCGATTGCCTGCGCGCGGTCATAGATGTTGCGCAGATCCGCCATCCGGGGCGTTTCCATCTTTTTCGCCAGCTTTTCCAGATCGAGCGCGCGGAATTCGTTCCATTCGGTCAGAATGACCACCAGATCGGCCCCCTGCGCCGCCGAATAGGGGTTTTCAACCCATTTCGCACCGGGCAGCAAAGCCTCGCCCTCGCGCCGACCTTCGGGGTCGACCAGCCGCACTTTGGCCCCGCCCCCCACCAATGCCGGCACGATGGTCAGGGACGGCGCGTCGCGCATGTCGTCGGTGTTGGGTTTGAAGGTGACACCCAGCACCGCGATGGTCTTGCCCGAGATGCCGCCGTCGCACATGTCGGCGATCTTGTCGATCATCCGGCGCTTGATCTCTTCGTTCACCTTGATCACGGTTTCCACGATCTGCATCGGAACCGCATGATCCTGCCCGATCCGCGCCAAAGCCTTGGTATCCTTCGGGAAACACGACCCGCCATAGCCGGGGCCTGCATGCAGGAACTTGTTGCCGATGCGCCCGTCAAGGCCGATGCCCTTGGCCACCGTCTTCACATCCGCGCCCACCCGTTCGCACAGGGCGGCGATTTCGTTGATGTAGGTGATCTTTATGGCCAGAAACGCATTGGCCGCATATTTGATCATCTCGGCGCTCTCAAGCCCGGTAAAGACCACCGGAAACTCGCGCAGGAACAGCGGCCGGTATATGCCCGCCATCACCGCCTGTGCGCGGTCGGATTCCACACCCACCACAACCCGGTCAGGGCGCATGAAATCGTCGATCGCGGCCCCTTCGCGCAGGAATTCGGGGTTCGATGCAATGTCGAACTCGGCCCTGGGGTTGGCCCCGGCCACGGCTTCGGCGACCTTGCGGTTGGTGCCCACTGGCACGGTCGATTTGGTAACAATCACAGCATATCCGGTCAGAGCGCGGCCAATCTCTGCCGCCGCTGCCATGACATAGGTCAGGTCCGCATGCCCGTCGCCGCGCCGCGTGGGCGTGCCGACGGCGATGAACACCGCATCAGCCCCGTCAACCGCCGCCGCCAGATCAAGCGTGAACGACAGACGTCCCCCCGCCACGTTCTTGGCCAGCAGATCCTCCAGCCCCGGCTCGAAAATCGGGACCTTTCCCGACTGCAGTTGCGCGATCTTGCCAGGGTCTTTGTCGACACAAACCACGTCATGTCCGAAATCCGAAAAGCACACGCCCGACACCAGCCCGACATAGCCCGTTCCGATTACCGCGATTTTCATATGCGCCGCCCTGTTGATCTGTTCGGGCATTGCTTATCAAGGATTATGCTGCGGTGCAAAAGCGAAAAGGCGCATCCTGCGATGCGCCTTTGTGCCGTGCGTCGAAATGATCAGGCCATCCGCAACCAGATCGCCGCTGCCGCGGAATTATTGAGTTCCGATGACACATATCCCCAGTTTGCCGGAGCAGCCGTCGCATAGGACAAAATCCGGCGCAGAACCTTGCGTTGCGCCGTCGATGGCGCACCTCCGTTCAGGTCGGGTGTGCCCGATGTGGGCCAAGTCGATACCGTCGCCGTGCTGCTGTGCCGGATGCCGATCCAATAAGTGATGCCCTGCCGCATGGTGATTGAGACAACCGCATTTTTCACGCCGGTAACCGCGCAATCCATATCCGGGCTTTCAAGGATGAGGGCACCCGGGCGTCCGAAACCATCCGCCGCATAGATTGCGACCCTGCATTGCGCTGTCGCGACCGCTGCGGTGCAGTTGACCGACAGACGGTTCACCTCGATATCGGCGCGCGGCGAAAAGGGGAAAATGTCGAACCGCCCCGCAGCACCGGAAAGCGCGCCCGTGGTCGCCGACGTGGTGCCGCAGGTCGTCAACACGTGGTCGCCTGATACCGGGGTCAGCCACGGCATGCTTTGCTGTGCATCAATTGCCCGCGTTGACCCGCCGACCTGCGCTTTCAACTGCCCGGTCGTGTCGTTGTACCAGAACGTGCCATCGACGGGGGCCGCAGGGTCTGCTGTCTGTTGTGTCAGGATGACGGGCTGATGCAGGGTAATGCGGCCAGTAGAACTTGCCACCGTCATAGCGTCCGAGAACGTGGATCCGTCAGGCGATACTTTCACGCTCAGGTTATTGGTGCCGACAAGCCCGATCTCGGCCCGACCCACAAAGCCGTTCTGCAAGACAAGGCTCGCGGTCTGGGCGGGGGCCGACTTGTTGATGACCAACTGGTGCCCCGACCCGTCATGCGTAAACAGGCTGCCGTCCGATGATACCGTCAAGCGGTTGGCGGTGCTGGCCGTCGTGTTTATGCCCAAAAGCGGCGTCGTTGTCGAAGACCCGCCACCGCCGCCGCCCGTTGCAACCCAGGCCGACCCGTTGAAGGCGACCGTCGTGCCATCGCCCAGAATATAGGCGCGCCAGCCCAGCACGGGTACAAAGTACTCCCACCCCTCCGCGCCATAGACGGCGATCAGGCCGTCACGCCCGGCCCAATCGCCGGTGCCGTTCGCGGCGATGATGTGGCGGTCGCCCAGTGCGGGCAGCGCGGGTGGCACGGTCTGGTTGCGGTTCAGCACCGCAAGCTGCACCGCCACATCCAGAATGCGCAGCGCCTCATTGTGCGTGACATGCTTTTGCGCCTGTGAAGGCTGGATCAGGGGCAGCGACAGAATGGTGGAAACTTCGGGCATTAGAACCTCCGCAATACGCCTTGGTCCGGAACGCTAGTCAGGGATGGTTCACAGCCTCTTGGCGGTGCGCGCGGCGGATACGCCAATGGCGCAACGCTACGGCGCCGCACCTTCTTTCTGATTCAGACCGGAGGTGCACCAAGACACGCGCTTACAACGCCTGCTTCGTGCTTAAATCTTCGTTTCCGTCACCGTGGGCGTGACCAGACGGCGCTTCACCGTCGCCTCGCGCCAGGTGATATAGCTGATCGCCGCGATGATCAGCCCGCCGCCCAGCAGCACGAATGGATCAACCGCCTCGTGAAACACCAGCGCACCCAGCAGGGTGGCCCACACGAGTTGCAGGAACGTCACCGGCTGCGTCACCGTCATTGGGGCCAGTGCGAAAGCCCGTGTCATGCAATAATGCCCCATCGTGCCAAATGCCGCGACCAGCGCCATCCAGCCCAGTTGTGCCATACTGACCGGCACCCAGACCCACAGCGCAAACGGCGTCAGCCCGATCGTCGCCGAGATCGACAGCATCGCGACAATGGCCGTCGGCCGCTCCAACCCGCTCAGGCGTTTGGCGAAAAGATATGAGCCTGCAAAGAAAAATGCAGCGCCCACCTGCGCCAGATGCCCCGAAGTCACCTCACGCACGCCGGGCCGCAGGATGATCAGCGCACCGATGATCGCCACGCCAATCGCGGCAATGCGGCGGAACGCCAGAACCTCGCCCAGAAAAAGCGCGGCCCCCACCGTCACGAGGATCGGGTTCAGATAACCGATCGCCGTCACCTCGGCCACCGGCAGGCGGGCCATCGCGTAAAACCACAGGATCACCGCCGCCACATGGATCACGCCCCGCAGCGCGAATATCCGTGTCGATCCGGGCTGAAACCCCTGCCGGAACACCCCCGCCAACGCAGGCAGCAGGAACAGAACGCCAAAGGCAAAACGCAGAAACGCCGATTGCGCGGCAGGAAGGTCAGTGCCCAGATAGCGCACGATCCCGGTGACGCCAACAAAGCTGAGCCCCGAGGCCAGCATCCACAGCACCCCCTGCAACGGGCGCGGCTCGGTCTTTGGGGGGGGAAGGGTCGCCATACCGCGACCTGACCGCATCACCGGGCGAAGTGCAACCCCGGCTCATTCCAAAATCAGCATCATCGCAATCGCCCACATCGTGCAACCCACCAACACCTCCAGCACGCCCCATGACCGGGGCCGCGCGAACACAGGGGCCAGCAGGCGCGCGCCAAAGCCAAGGACCGAAAAGAACACCGCCGACGCCAACACCGCGCCCAGACCGAATGCCAGCAGATCGGGCGCGTATTGCGCGGCGATAGACCCGATCAGCCCCAGCGTATCCAGATAGACATGCGGGTTCGCCCATGTCAGCAGCAAGCAGGTCGCGACCACCTTGCGCAGCGACACCTGAGCCGCCTCGTCGACCACCAAAGCCGCACCCCCCTGCCATGCCGCGCGGAACCGCAGCGCGCCATAGACCAGCAGGAACGCAACCCCGCCCCAGCGCATCGCCTCGCCCAGCCAGGGCAGCGCTTGGGATATCGCGCCAAACCCCGCTACGCCCACGGCGATCAGGACCGCATCCGATGCGGCACACAGGAACACCACCCAACCCACATGCTCGCGCCGCAGACCCTGCCGCAGCACAAAGGCATTCTGCGCGCCTATGGCCGCGATCAGGCTGATCGAGACTCCGAAACCCGCCAGAAAGGCGCTAAGCATGCGCGATCTGCAGCGATTTCAGCGCGGCCAGTGCGCGCGCGCCGTCATCATGGGCGACAAAGATATGGTCATGGTGGCCCGCCGCCACGACATTGCAACTGATCCCCTGCGCACCCAAAGCCTCGGCAAAGGCCGCCGTCAGGCCGACTGCTGCCATATCAGAATGCACCAAAAGGGTGATCCATGCCGCGCGAAACAGAACCGGCAGGCTGCCTTCTGCGCCGTCGCGCAAGATCACTGTCCAGCCTTCGGCCTCGCGGAACGCCCCGATCAGGGCGTCATCGTGCCATCCAAAGGTCGGCGAAATACCTTGCGGCATTTGCACAAACACCACCGCTTCGTCGTTCAGACGCGGCTCCATACCCGCCAGAAGCCGCGCAAGATCTAACTCCGCCATGGTATCCCTCCGATGTTACTGTGGTGTAGGGCGGCGGCGCGGCAATGCCAAGACAGGCACGGCATTTAGCCCAAAACAGAGCCGCCCCGGACCTGATCCGGGGCCTGCGGTGCGATGGGTGGCCCCGGATCACGTCCGGGGCGGCGCTGCGCTGTTATTCGAGCAAGGCAGCCACATCCTCGGGGATGTCGAAGTTGTGGGTGACGGTCTGCACATCGTCATCTTCTTCCAGCAGGTCGATCAGCTTCATCAGCTTTTGCGCGGTTTCCAGATTGACCTCGGTCAGGACCTGCGGCTTCCAGATCAACTTGGTCTCGGTGCTTTCGCCAAGGGTCTTTTCCAGCGCGTCCGACACATCGGTCAGCGCCTCGACCGAGCAGTAGATCCAATGCCCCTCGTCGTCGGATTCCACATCATCGGCCCCGGCATCCAGTGCCGCCATCATCACATCATCGGCGGAACCTGCCTCGGGCCCATACGACACCTCGCCCACCCGGTCAAAGCCGTGCGATACTGATCCGGTCTGGCCCAGATTGCCGCCCGATTTGGTGAAATAGCTGCGCACATTGCTGGCGGTGCGGTTCAGGTTGTCGGTCATCGCCTCGACAATGATCGCGATGCCGTTCGCGCCGTAACCCTCATAGCGGATTTCGGTGTAATCGGCGGCGTCGCCTGCCATGGATTTCTTGATCGCGCGGTCGATCACTTCCTTGGGGCAGGACACGGCCTTGGCGGCCTTGACGGCCAGACGCAGGCGCGGGTTCTTGTCGGGATCGGGGTCGCCCATCTTGGCCGCAACGGTGATTTCCTTGGCCAGTTTGGAAAAGAGCTTGGAGCGCAGTTTGTCCTGCCGCCCCTTGCGGTGCTGGATGTTCGCCCATTTTGAATGGCCTGCCATGACCCGTCTCCGATGCTTGGTTTTCGGCTGTCAGGCCGTATAGCCGAAGGCCGGGGGGGGCCGCAAGGCGGGTCAGAAATCGTACAGAAGCGGCACGATCGTGGTGACAACGATGCAGCAGATGATGTTCAAGGGCACCCCAAACCGCAGGAAATCACTGAACCGATAGCCGCCGGGGCCATAAACCAGCGTGTTGGTCTGATAGCCGATGGGGGTCGCAAAGGACGCCGACGCGCCGATCATCACGGTAATCACCAAGGGGCGCGGATCAACGCCAAGCGTCGCCGCAAGCCCGATGACCACAGGCGTCACGATCACGGCAACAGCGTTGTTCGATACCATTTCGGTCAGGAAAGACGTCAGCGCATAAACCGCAAATACAAGCAGATAGGGCGGCAATCCCTGCAATGACGGTGCGACCCAACCCACCAGCTTTTCCACCGCCCCCGAATGCTCAAGTCCAGCACCGACACCCAGCATGCCGAACAACAGCGCCATCAGCCGCCCGTCGATGAACCCGAACGCCTCATCCGGATCGATGCAGCGGGTCACAAGCACAATCGCCACGCCCACAAAGGCCAGCACCTGAATGGGTGCCACGTTCAGCGCCGCCAGCACCACCACCGCCACCAGAACCGCGACCACGATGGGGGCCTTGTTGCGGCGGTAGGCACGTTCTGTCGGGTGTGCCACATCGACAAGGTCCATGTCTGTGGCAAGGCGCTGAATGTCCGACATCGCGCCTTCCAGCAGCAGCGTATCACCGACCTGCACCACCAGATCTTCCAACTGCCGCCCGATGTTCTGATTGCGCCGGTGCACGGCCAGCGGATAGACGCCGTACCGCCTGCGCAATCGCATTGACCCAAGGCTGCGCCCGATCATCCGGCAACCGGGACTGATCAGCACCTCGACCGTGTTGGTTTCAACCGAGCTCAGCTTGTCAATCGTGCGCAGGTCTTTCGAGGCCTGCATCCCTAGCACCTCCGACATCGGCGTGCGCAACACCACCCGATCACCCGCCGCCAGCGTCACTGCCGCCAGATCGCGCCGCAGGCTGGTATCACCGCGCAGAACGTCAATCACCCGAACGCCCTCGCGGTTGAAAATCTCAACCGAATTCAGTGCCTTGCCGATCAGTGACGATTCCTCGGGCACGGCGACTTCGGTGAAAAACTTCATCTTCGAGCGGTCGCTCAGCAGGCTCGACATCGAATCCCGCTCCGGCAAAAGCGGTTTGGCGGCAAGACCAAGATAGATCAGCCCGGCCAGCGCGACGATCAACCCGATCGGCGTCAGTTCGAATATCCCGAACGGCGCCATCCCCTTGGCCTGCGCCACGCCGTCAACCACAAGGTTGGTCGAGGTGCCAACCATCGTGACAGTGCCACCAAGGATGGTCATATAACTAAGCGGAATCAATAACTTGGACGGTGCTACCGCAAGCTGTTTCGACAGTTGCATGAAGACCGGAATCATCACCACCACAAGCGGCGTGTTGTTCACGAAACCAGAAACACCGGTGACCACAGCGCCAAGGGTGATCAGCGTCAGAGCGGGCCTTTGCTGGACGTGACGCGCGGCCATGTGACTGATGAAGTTCAACGCCCCCGTGCGCACCAACCCCCCCACGATCACGAACATCGCGGCAATCGTCCAGGGCGCGTTGTTGGACAGAACGCCCGCGATATCGCCCGTCGGAATCAGCCCCAGCACCAGCATCAGGCCTGCCGCCCCCACGGCTACAACCTCGACTGAATACGTCTCACGCAGGAACATCACGAACATGCCCACCAGAATGGCAATCGCCACAAGGGCCTGCACGTCTTGAGAAAGGGTCAGTCCCAGCATCGCATCTCCATGGCCAATCCTGCTTTTAACCCAACCGCCCGTGCCGTCAAACGCCCACTGGCGCCTTTTCGCGCGGCTGCACCAGCGCCATGCCCAAAAGCATGACGACCAGCGCCGACCAGACCCAGCCCGAAAACCGCTCGCCCAAAAGCAACATCGCCCAGATCACTCCGGTTCCCGTCACGAAATACGAGGTTTGTGCGGCAAAGACCGCACCTGCCTGCGATGCAAGCCAGACGAAGGTGGTATAGGCCACGGCATGCACAACCGACGAACAGATCAGCGCCCAGTCCGCGCGGCCCCAGGGGTGCAGGGGGTTGATGAATTGGTCCGACCCCAGCGCCATCGGTAAAACCATGACCGCCCCGACGCATGATGCCAGAAACATCGCCTGAACCGCATCCATGCCGGCGGTGCCATATCGACCGACATAGTTGCTTTCCAGCGCATAGAACAAAGGCCCGATCAGGGCGATGGGCAGATAGGCCACCATTGCCCGCGACGGCAGGCTTGATGCAGGCACGGCAATCAGCAAAACCCCCACCAACCCCAGAAACAACCCCAACGCGCGGGCGGGGCTGAACCGGTCGGTGCGCATCAGTAGGGCAATGGGAAACGCAAGCAGCGGCACGGTTGAAATCAGGATCGACATGATGCCTGCGGGCAGATGCACGATCGAATAGTAAAACGCCGAATTCGGAATGATCGTGCCGATCAGCGCGATGATCGCGGCAAACCCAAGGGTGCTTCGGTTCAACGGTATTGCCCGGCGCCGCAGCATTACAACCGTGCCCAGCACCAGCGCGCCGATCACAAGCTGCCAGAAGATCAGCCCGAACTGTCGGTATCCGCTCGACACGGCAATCTTGCCCAGAGGCTGCGTTGACCCCCAGGCCATACCCATCAACAGCAAAAGCGACACGAAAAATGTGCGCCGCTTCAAGGACGCGCCTCCTGCAACCGCCCGCCGATCCGCACCGGGGCCACGCGCACAGCACGGCCGGTCTTGTCATCCGTCTCGACATAAACGCCCGAAAGGGTGGCAGGTCCATTCGCAGGTTCGAATCGGGATTTGGGCATGCCGGTGATGAACCGGCGCATCGGCTCCAGCTTTTCCATGCCGATCACGCTGTCATAATCGCCGCACATGCCCGCATCGGTCAGGTACGCACAACCGCCGGACAAAATCTGCGCGTCGCCTGTCGGCACATGCGTATGCGTGCCCACAACAAGGCTTGCCCGCCCGTCGCACCAATGGCCCATCGCCATTTTCTCGGACGTGGCCTCGCAGTGCATATCCACGATCACCGCCTGCGCGATGCCGCCCAGGGGATGCGCGTTCAAAACCGCCTCGACCGCGCTGAATGGATCATCAAAGGGCCGCTTCATGAACACTTGCCCCAAGGCCTGCACCACCAGAACCTTGCGCCCGTTGGTGGCGGTGAACAGCCGCGCACCCTTGCCAGGTGCCGCTTTTGCATAATTCAGCGGGCGGATGATGCGCGGTTCGGTCTCGATGAACTGCAGCATGTCCTTCTGGTCAAAGGCATGATCACCCAGCGTCACGCAATCGGCCCCGGCGGCCAGCAGGGCACGGGCGTGATCGCCGGTCAGGCCGACGCCCGCACTGGCATTTTCGCCGTTGATCACAACGAAATCCAGGCCCCATTCGGCGCGCAATGCAGGCAACCGTTCGGCCACAGCCGTCCGGCCCGCACGGCCCATCACATCGCCCAGAAAAAGCAGTTTCATGGGGTCGAGTGGTAGGCACCCGCGCGCCGAAGGGCAAGCGGATTTGCGCAAAGCGTCTCTGAGGCGCGCTCCCCAAGAAAATTCGAATTTTCTTGCAAATTTTTTCCAAAAAATTTGACGGTGCCCTGCACCGCCAGCGCCGCCCTTTCCGACCGACCCCGATTGCCCTAGCTTTCCGCCATGACCACCCTGCCCGCCCCTCTTGCCGAATGGTTCACCGCACGCGGCTGGTCGCTTCATCCGCACCAGACCGACATGCTGGCGCGCGCCGCAGACCCTGCCACCCTGCTGATTGCCCCCACGGGCGGCGGCAAGACGCTTGCCGGTTTCCTGCCAACGCTTGCCGAACTGGGGCCAAATCCTCCCCCCGGCTTGCACACGCTCTACATATCCCCCCTCAAGGCGCTGACCTCTGATATCCGCCGCAACCTTGGCCACCCGATCGAAGGCGCGGGCCTTGCCATCCGGGTGGAGGATCGCACAGGCGACACCACCTATACCCAACGCCGCCGCCAGCGCGCCGACCCGCCGCATATCCTGCTGACCACGCCCGAAAGCCTCGCACTTCTGCTCAGTTATGAAGACGCGCCGCGCATCTTTGCCGGGCTTCAGCGGGTCATTGTCGACGAAATTCACGCGCTGGCTGAAAGCAAGCGGGGCGATCAGTTGATGCTGGGTCTGGCTAGGCTGGCCACCCTGTCGCCGGGGTTGCGCCGGGTGGGGCTGTCGGCCACGGTAGAAGACCCGCCCGCGCTGGCCCGGTTTCTGGTCCCCCAAGGCTGTGCCATCCTGCAGGCCGACCCCGGCCCCGACCCCGATATCGCGATGCTGCTGACGGATGAGGCACCGCCGTGGTCGGGCGGCGGCGGGCGCTATGCGATCCCTGCCATTCTGAATGAGGTCCGCCGCCACAACACGACGCTCATTTTCCACAACACCCGCGCGCAGGCCGAGCTGTTCTTTCGCGACCTCTGGCTGGCCAACACGGACGATCTGCCCATCGGCATCCACCACGGTAGCCTGGCCCGCGAACAACGCGAGCGTGTCGAATCCGCTATGGCGCAAGGGGCCTTGCGCGCGGTGGTCTGCACAGGATCGCTGGATCTGGGCATCGACTGGGGCGATGTCGATCTGGTCATTCAGGTCGGCGCGCCCAAGAACGTGAAGCGGCTGGTGCAGCGGATCGGGCGCGCGAACCACCGCTATAACGCACCGTCCAAGGCGCTTCTGGTGCCCGCCAACCGGTTCGAGGTGGTGGAATGCCAAGCCGCCCTTGATGCCGTGCGCGCCCACACCCTTGACGGCGAACCCCGCGGCCCCGGCCCCCGCGATGTGCTGTGCCAGCACATCCTTGCCACCGCCTGCGCCGGGCCGTTTGACGCAGGCGCGCTTTACGCCGAGGTGATCACCGCCGGGCCTTACGCTGCGCTTACCCGCCCCGATTTCGACGCCTGCCTCGATTTTTCCGCCACAGGCGGCTATGCCCTGCGCGCCTATGATCGCTGGCAACGCCTGATGCTGCGGTCCGGGCAGTGGACCCTGCGCGACCCGCGCGCGGCTGCTGTGATCCGCCAGAATCTTGGCACCATCATCGACACGGAAACCCTGAAAGTGCGGCTGAAAGGCAAAGGCTTTGGCACGCCCTTGGGCGAGATCGAGGAAGACTTTGCCGCCACCCTGACCCCCGGCGATACCTTCCTGATCGGCGGTCAGGTGGTGCGCTATGAGGGGTTGCGCGAACTGACGGTCGAGGTCACACGCCAACCGGGGCGCGAACCGAAGGTGGCGGTGTTCAACGGCACGAAATTTGCCACCTCAACGCTTCTGGCCGAGCGGATTCTGGAAATCTTTCAACAGCAAAGCTGGCCGGACCTGCCGGACCACACCGCCCGCTGGCTGACCCTGCAACGCGAGGTGTCGCGCCTGCCGGAACCCGGCCGCCTGCTGGTGGAAAGTTTCCCGCAAGACGGGCGCGAGCATCTGGTGATCTACGGTTTCGCAGGCCGCAATGCGCAACAAACGCTGGGCCTTTTGCTGACCAAGCGGATGGAGAACGCGGGCCTGTCACCGCTCGGCTTTGTGGCGAACGACTATGCCACGATGATCTGGGGACTGGATGCCGTGACCGACCCAGCGCCGCTGTTCGATGCCGATAAACTGCGCGACGGGCTTGAGGGCTGGCTGTCGGGCAATGCCGTGATGAAGCGCACCTTCCGGTCGGCGGCGATCATCGCGGGACTGATCGAGCGCAACAATCAGGGCCGCCGCAAATCAGGGCGGCAGGCGACGTTTTCCTCCGATATCCTGTATGACACCCTGCTGAAATATGACCCCGACCATTTGATGATCGCCATCACCCGCGAAGAGGCGTTGCGCGGCCTTGTCGATTTCGGCCGGATCGAAGAAATGTTGGCCCGCATCGGCGCGCGCATTGATTGCCTGCGGCTGAACCGGCTATCGCCCCTGTCCGCGCCGATGTTTCTGGAACGCGGCCGGGTGCCGATTGCGGGCGAAGGCCGCGAACGGCTGGCCGAAGCGGCGGCGGATCGGCTGATGGCGGCGGCGGGCCTGACCTGACCCCTTGCGCAAAGGGCCCCCTTGGTGCAGCCAAGGCGGATGACCGGATACGCTTTTACCCTGAACGATGCCGCCCTGATTGCCCTGCCGTCGGGTGCGTTGCACTGGCCGGACGCCGGACTTTTGTGCGTGTCGGATCTGCATCTTGGCAAATCCGAACGGTTGGCGCGGCGCGGCGGTGCGCTGTTGCCGCCCTATGATACCCGCGAAACCATTGCACGTCTGGATGCCGATCTTGAGGTGACGCGTGCCCGTCGCGTGATCTGCCTTGGCGACAGTTTCGATGATCTGGCAGCAGCCGACGCGTTGGAGGAGACTGACGCCCTTTGGCTGACACGCCTGATGGCCGGGCGCGACTGGACATGGGTTGAAGGCAACCATGACCCCGGCCCGCTGACGCTAGGTGGTTCCCACCGCGCCGAGGTCACTTCAGGCGGCCTGACCTTCCGCCACATTGCCGTTGCGGGTGCGCAGGCCGAGGTTTCGGGCCACTACCACCCCAAAGCCACGCTGGCCGGCCGCTCCCGCCCGTGCTTTCTGCTGGACCGCGCGCGTCTGATCCTGCCCGCTTACGGGGCCTATACCGGGGGGCTTGCGTGCAGCGATGCGGTGTTTGATGCGCTGTTTAAAAACCCCACCCGGGCGGTGCTGACAGGTCGCAAAGCCATCGTGATACCTCGTCCAAGGCTTTAGCCAGCCCTAAAGCAAGCCGCGCTGCACCAGCTTTTCGCGGTGCGATTTGCCCACCGGAACCTCTGTTCCGTTGTGCAGCATCAGCACGGTTTTCGTGCCCTTGCGCTGCACCCCCGTGACCGCATGCCACGCCACCCAGTGCGACCGGTGCACCTGCGCGCCATCAATCGGGCCGGTTTCGGCAATGGCATCGGACAGCCGCATCAGAAGGCTGGCCTGCCCGGCATTGGTTTGCACATCGACATAGTGATCGCGCACCGAGATCGAGATCAGATCGCCGGCCAGTTCGCACGGCAGACGGTCCAGCAGACGAACGGGCTGCAGTCCCGGCTGAACCTCGGGTGCCCGTTCACTGGTCATGCGCGCCATTACGGCCTCGACCGTGTGCCGGAACGCCCCCACAACCAATGCCATTGCAAAGATAAACCCCGCAACCTCGCGCAGGGCTGGAAACTGAGGCAACGCCTGTGCGATCAAAGGTTTGATTACAAAGAAAATAAACGGCGTCAGGGCTGCTGTCATGATACAGGCAATGATCAACGTCAGGGGTATCGGGCGGGTGATGCCAAGTGCGCCGTAAACAAACGCCCGCACCGCCGATCCACCGAACACACCCAACCCGACCAGCACAAGCCAAAGGCCAAGCCGGGGCAAAAGTTCAAACGCCATGTAGGTGCCAAAAGGCCCGGACAAGCCAAAGAGCACCGTCAGCGAAATCCAAAGAACAAAGGGAATCCGCGTCCGGAAATCGGCTTTGTAAGCCGCGAGAAAACCTAACATACGACCCAACACCGTTACCCGCACAGCAGCCTGAACAGCCTAGCTTGTTGCGCCAATGGATACAATCCAAAGCCTTTTCAGGCCCTGAACCCGGCGTTTTTCGGGTGTGTTTAGTGGCCGTCGCGCAACGCCAGATTACGCGAGGCTCAGGCCGTCAGCCCTTTGGGCTCGGGCAGACCCTTTGCACGGCAGTAGGCGGTCAGCGTATTGGTCAAAAGGCAGGCGATGGTCATCGGCCCGACACCGCCCGGCACCGGGGTGATTGCCCCCGCGACGGCGGCACAGCTTTCGTAATGCGCGTCGCCAACGAGCTTGGTTTTACCATCCCGCTCGATCCGGTTGATGCCCACATCAATCACCGTGGCGCCCGGTTTCACATAATCGCCGGTGATCATCTCGGGCCGCCCCACTGCCGCAACCAGAATATCGGCCCCTTTGCACACGGCCATCAGATCCTTGGTGCGGGAATGGGCGATTGTCACCGTGCAACTGTCGCCCAGCAAAAGCTGCGCCATTGGCTTGCCCACGATGTTGGAGCGCCCGACCACAACCGCATTCATCCCCGACAATGACCCGTGATGATCGCGCAGCATCATCAGGCAGCCCAAGGGCGTGCAAGGCACCATCGACTTTTGCCCCGTGCCAAGCAGCCCGACGTTCGAGATATGGAACCCGTCCACATCCTTGGCCGGATCAATCGAGTTGATCACAAGATCGGAATTCAGATGCGCGGGCAGCGGCAGTTGCACAAGAATGCCGTGCACGGATGGGTCAGCGTTCAGTGCTGCAACAACCGCCAGCAGATCGGCCTCGGATGTGTCGGCGGGGAGTTTATGCTCAAAACTGGCCATGCCAACTTCGACCGTCTGCTTGCCCTTGGCCCCGACATAGACCTGACTGGCGGGATCTTCGCCCACCAGCACAACCGCCAGCCCCGGCTGGCTGGGCAGTGTCGCCACATGCGCCGCCACCTGCGCGCGCACCTTTGCCGCAAACGCCTTGCCGTCGATCACCACTGCCGTCATTGCCTAATCCCTCCCAAGGGTGTGTTCTTCGCGCTCGATCGACCAGTCGATCAGCTTGCGCCACAGTTTTTCCAGCTTCTCCGGTGGCAGCCCGTGTTCCACCGCATGACGCCGCACATTGGCGACCACTTCCTCAACCCGGCTGTCGATACGCGCGGGCAGATCGACCACCGCCTTGATCTGCGCCGCGCGGTCGATGTAGCCCACGCGCTGCGCAAACAGCGCCACCAGTTCGATATCCAGCCGGTCAATCTCGGCCCGGATATCAGCCATCGTTTCGCATTGTGCGGGGGTTTTCATCATCAGCCTCATCCTCGGGGTGCCCGTTCATACGACGCGGAACACCCCGGAACAATGCGGCAAAGGGCCTAGAACAGCCCTTCGACGTTGCCATCGGCGTTCAGGCGGATCACTTCGGCTGACGGCACCTTGGGCAGACCCGGCATCGTCATGATCTCACCGCAGATCGCCACGACAAAGCCCGCCCCCGCCGAAAGCCGAACCTCACGGACCGGGATGGTAAAGCCGGTGGGCGCGCCACGCATGTTGGGATCGGTGGTAAAGGAATACTGCGTTTTCGCGATGCAGATCGGCAGGTTGCCATAGCCCGCCGCTTCCCATGTTTTCAGCTGATCCTTGATCGACTTGTCCGCCTCGACGCCGTCGGCGCGATAGATGTTCTTGGCAATCGCCTCGATCTTCGCGAACAGACCCATGTCATCGGGATAGATCGGCTTGAACTTCGCCACACCCGATTCCGCCAGCGCCACAACCTTGTGCGCCAGTTCTTCGATGCCTTCCGAGCCTTTGGCCCAATGCTTGCACAAAATGGCCTCGGCACCCTGTTCGGCCACATAGGCCTTCACTGCCGCGACCTCGGCATCGGTGTCGCTGAAGAAGTGGTTGATCGCCACAACCACCGGCACGCCAAAGGATTTGACGTTGGCAATGTGGCGGCCAAGGTTCGGGCAGCCTTTCTTGACGGCCTCTACATTTTCGGCCCCCAGATCAGCCTTGGCCACGCCGCCGTTCATCTTCATCGCCCGCACCGTGGCCACGATCACCGCAGCCGAAGGCTTCAGCCCGGCCTTGCGGCACTTGATGTCAAAGAACTTTTCCGCGCCAAGATCTGCCCCGAAACCGGCTTCGGTGACGACATATTCGCCCAGCTTCAGCGCGGTCTTGGTCGCAATAACCGAGTTGCAGCCATGTGCGATATTGGCGAACGGGCCGCCATGCACGAAGGCCGGATTGTTTTCCAGCGTCTGCACCAGATTGGGCTGCATCGCGTCTTTCAACAGAACCGTCATCGCGCCATCGGCCTTGATGTCACGGGCGTAGATCGGCTTTTTCTCACGCGTATAGGCCACCACGATATCGCCCAGACGCTTTTCAAGATCGGCGAGATCATTGGAAAGGCACAGGATCGCCATGACTTCCGACGCCACCGTGATGTCAAACCCGGTCTGGCGCGGAAAGCCGTTGGCGATGCCGCCAAGGTTTACCACGATGTCACGCAACGCACGGTCGTTCATGTCCATCACGCGGCGCCAGACGATGCGACGCTCGTCGATCTCAAGGCTGTTGCCCCAGTAGATGTGGTTGTCGATCATCGCCGACAGCAGGTTGTGCGCGGATGTGATCGCGTGGAAATCGCCGGTGAAATGCAGGTTCATTTCCTCCATCGGCACGACCTGCGCGTAACCACCCCCGGCAGCCCCGCCCTTCATGCCAAAGTTCGGCCCTAGCGACGCCTCGCGGATACAGATCACGGCCTTCTTGCCGATGCGGTTCAGACCGTCACCCAGACCCACCGTCGTCGTCGTCTTGCCCTCGCCCGCAGGGGTCGGATTGATGGCGGTGACAAGGATCAGCTTGCCATCAGGCTTTTTCGCCAGAGACTTGATGAACGACTGGCTGACCTTGGCCTTGTCGTGGCCGTAGGGCAGCAGATGTTCGGCGGGAATTCCCAGCTTTGCGCCAATCTCCATGATCGGCTTTTTCTTGGCTTCGCGTGCAATTTCAATGTCGGTCTTGACAGCCATGGTCCCGGTTTCTCCCTGTTGGTGCCAGTCGTTTGGCCGACAAGCGTGGTTTGATCATGCGATGCGGGGCGGCCCCGCGGCGGAATCGTCCCGTTGAACCTTAGCCGGGGTTATTCACGTTGTTAAACATTTTTTCCCTTTGGTCAATCAGGCGGCGCGCGTTTCGTCACGCGTCTCGCCCCGATGTATAGGCCGCACAGCGCCATTGACCACGCTTAAACCGACAGGTCCCGTCGCAAATTCGCCAGAGGCTGCGCGGGTCGTGCAATGTCATATTGCCTTGCGAGGGGGGTCAGTCTTTGCGGACACCGCTCAGATGCGCCCAGACCGGCTGATCGGGCACATGCAACCGGATGCGCTGGCCGGGTTCCAGATAACCCTCGGCCTCAACCCATGCGGTGATGCCACGTCGCCCCGCCGCTGCCGCCTTGAAGGCGCGGCCAAAGCCCGGATGTTGCAGTTCAATGGGCTTGGCAGGCAGCATGCAAGGGCGGTTTTCCATATCGACAACCAAAGTTGCCCCGCTTTCCGCCTGCAAGCGGGACGAGGGCGGGATGTGGCTGAAATCGGGGATGCCCTCGATCACCATCGTGGCCCCGACCAACGCCGGGTCCAACGCCTCAAGCCCCATCTTTTGCGCGATCAGGGCCAGATCCTCGGCCGCCAGAATTGAGAACTGGCGCACATTGCGGATCGGCGTCCCACGCGGATATTGCGATGTCACCCTGCTGCACGACGGGCGCGTATCACCGCCATGCGCCTCACCCTCCGGGCCGCTGAACAGGGCGGCGATGCGGTCCACGGGGCGCGCAACCAGCCCCGCATCGCGGTTCGGCACAATACCCAGCCAGGTGATCGTGCCGGAAAATGCAGTCGGAATCAGCGCGGGCATGGTCTAAACTCTTAGCGTGAAAAAGATGCGGCGGAACGGAAACAGCGCCGCGCCATCCTCCAGCAGCGGATAGGCCGACGAAAGTGCCGCGTCATAGGCAGCAAGGAAACTGGGGCTTTCATTCGGCGTCAGCTTTTCCAGAAACGGTCGCATCGCCGTAGATGACGTGAAGGCCCGCACCGGATGTCCTTCGGTCACCGCTTCCAGACGCTGCACATATTCGGTTTCCCACGCCTCGACCCGCCCAAGCGGGGCCAGCAATTGCCAATAGGCGGCGGCAGAGCGCACCGGGGGTTCATACCCCGCGAAATCGAACCGATCGGGGAACAGGCTTGCCGCGATGTCACGCAGAAAACGGTGCGAGGGCGCAACATACTGGCGCGGCATCTGCACCGCCAGCACACCACCGGGGGCCAGCAACCCCGCCAGATGCGGCATCAGCGCGGCATGATCAGGCAACCACTGCAGCGCCGCGTTGGAAAAGATCAGCGCGGCCGGGGCGTCAGGCGTCCAATCCGCCATATCGGCCTGCACCAGCGCGGCGTAACAGCCGACCTCCTCGGCCTCGGCCAGCATGGCGGGGGATGCGTCAACGCCCACCACAACCCGCCCGGCAAAGCGTTCCTCCAGCGCCGGACCAACCGCACCCGCGCCGCAGCCCAGATCGACGACTGCACCTTCGGGAAGATCACCCACCTGCGCCAGCAGGTCCAGCGCAGGCCGCAAGCGCAAACCCCGAAACCTTCCATAGGTCTCGGGGTTCCAGTCTGTCGGATTGATGCTCAATTGCGCCTCATGTGGGCGTCGGCTCAAGCCCACCACCGGTTTTCGGGGCTTTGGGCTTGGTTTTGGGAACCGAAATCACCGAGGTTGTGCCACCGCTTTTGGGCAGGCTGTCATCACCGTCATCCAGTTTTTCGCCAGCAATCACCTTGCGGATCTCGTCTCCGGTCAGCGTTTCGTATTCCAGCAAACCCTTCGCCAGCTTTTCGAATTCGTCCGACTGTTCCTCAAGGATACGCTTGGCCGTCACATAGCCTTCGTCGATCAGACCCTTCACCTCGGCCTCGATTGCGCGCTTGGTTTCGGCGGAAACCGAAAAGCCGCCGGTATTGCCCTGATAGCCTTCATGCGCTTCGGAATAGTCGATGTTGCCGATAGTGTCCGACATGCCCCAGCGCATGACCATCGCCCGCGCAAGGCCCGACGCTTGCTGAATATCGCCAACCGGGCCAGAGGACACGCCCTCTTCGCCGTATTTGATGATCTCGGCGGCCTTGCCCGCCATGGTCATGGCGATGCGCTGCTTGGCTTCATCCTTGTGCATCTGCAGACGGTCCATTTCCGGCAAGCTGACGACCATGCCCAAAGCACCCCCGCGCGGAATGATCGTGGCTTTGTAGACCGGATCACACTTCGGCAGGGCCATGCCGACAATGGCGTGGCCGGCTTCGTGATAGGCGGTCTTTTCCTTCTGGTCGTCGGTCAGCACCATCGAGCGCCGCTCGGCCCCCATCATCACCTTGTCTTTGGCATTCTCGAAATCGTCCATCGTCACAAACCGGCGGCCAAAGCGGGCGGCCATCAACGCGGCTTCGTTCACCAGGTTCGCCAGATCGGCACCCGAAAAGCCGGGGCAGCCGCGCGCGATGATGCGCAGATCGACATCGGGGCCAAGCGGCACCTTGCGGGCATGGACGCCAAGGATTTTTTCGCGCCCCTTGATATCGGGGTTGGGCACATGGATCTGGCGGTCGAAACGGCCGGGGCGCAGCAGCGCGGGGTCAAGCACATCCTTGCGGTTGGTGGCAGCGACGATGATCACGCCCTCGTTAGCCTCAAACCCGTCCATTTCGACCAGAAGCTGGTTCAGCGTCTGTTCGCGTTCGTCATTGCCGCCGCCCATGCCGACACCGCGCGCACGGCCAACGGCATCAATCTCGTCGATGAACACGATGCAGGGCGCGTTTTTCTTGGCCTGCTCGAACATGTCGCGCACACGGCTTGCACCGACGCCTACGAACATCTCCACGAAGTCAGAGCCAGAGATGGTAAAGAACGGCACCCCCGCCTCGCCCGCAATGGCGCGCGCAAGCAGCGTCTTACCTGTGCCCGGAGGGCCGACAAGCAACGCACCTTTCGGGATTTTGCCGCCCAGACGGCTGAATTTCTGCGGATTGCGCAGGAATTCGACGATTTCTTCCAGTTCTTCCTTGGCCTCGTCGATGCCCGCCACGTCATCAAACGTCACCCGGCCATGCTTTTCGGTCAGCAGTTTGGCGCGTGATTTGCCAAAGCCCATCGCCCCGCCTTTGCCGCCGCCCTGCATCCGGTTCATGAAGAAAATCCAGATACCGATCAGCACAAGGAACGGCAGCCAAACACCCAGCACCGACAACAGCCCCGAGGATTCCTGCGCCGTTGCGCGCACTTCGACATTCTTCGAGATCAGCTTGTCGGTCAGTTCTTCGCCCTCAGGCTTGATGGTGCGGTATTTCTTGCCATCCGTGCTCACGACATCGACGTTTTCGCCGTCAAGAGTGACCGACTTCACCTCGCCCGCGTCAACTTTCGCGATAAATTCGGAATACGACAGGCTTGAGGATGCCGACGTTGCCTGATTGCCGTTGAACACCTGAAACAGGGCCAGCACCAAAAGGAACAGGACGATCCAGAACGCGACATTGCGAGCATTACCCACGAAGCTACTCCCTAGCAGTGCCGGGGCGCAAAGGGCGTCCGGTCTTTCCTATAAGATAGAGATATGTGCGCAGGGTTCAATGCGATACTAAGAACTGGCTGAAACTTGCCGCAATTGTCGCACTCCAACCATTCGGGTACCCGGCAACAGGGGCCGCGATCAGCGCATCCTCCTGCCAGACGGCGGGCGTGACCATCAGCACATCGCGCGGCAGGCCGGTCGCGCGCCATTGCGCAAGGCTGCGCAGACCCTGCGCACCCAAGGCCCGCACCTGGAGATTTTGGGAATGAGGTCCGATGACTGTCCAGCGCCGATCCCAAGGTTGATCCGTGGGCGCGTGAACCCCGGCCAACGCCTTTGGCTCGCGCGTGGCCCGTGTGGTGGCGCCCGTGGCGCGGAACCGGCAGCCCCAAAGTGTGGCGTCCTGCGCCGCAAGGATCGCGGCCTGCACCCGCGCGACAGCGGCCGCGCGCGGCGCATAATCTGCCCCCGAAAGCCACAGCACCACGGCCCGTGCCAGCCTGCGCTGCACGTCGGGCGGATGCGTTGCAAAGGCGGCGCGGTCGATGCTCAGCGCGCCCGCAGCCTCTGTCATGCAGGTTCGGGCAGCGTCAGTCGTGATATCGCGCAGGGTGGCTTGTGCGGCAGCCAGATGTGCCGCCACCTGCCCAAGACTGGCCACCGAAATGCCAAGCGGTGCCAGAGCCTCAAGCGCCCGCCGTGCCCTGACACGGGCAAAACGGTCTTGCATATTGGACGGATCGTCGATCCATCCGATGCCCTGCCGCGTCAGAAACCGACGCAGATCGGCGCGCGGCACTTCCAGAAAAGGGCGGTGAAAGGTCACGCCGTCCGTCTGCCACGCCCGCCGCATTCCCGAAAGCCCGTCAACCCCGGCCCCGCGCGCCAGACCCATCAGAACCGTCTCGGCCTGATCGTCCGCCGTATGACCCACCACCACATTGCCAATGCCTGCGCCGCGCGCCCAATCTGCCAGCAGCGAATAACGCGCGCGTCTGGCCTGATCCTGCAGGTTCCCCGATGCGCCGTCGCGCTGCCATGTCAGAGTGCGATGCGGCACCCCTAGGCGGGCGCAGGTGTCGGCGACAAAGCGCACCTCGGTCGCCGCCTCGGGGCGCAATCCATGGTCCACGCTCGCGGCATGAACATTCAGCCCCGCCTGCACCATCAAATACAAGGAAGCCAATGAATCGCTGCCGCCGGAAACGGCAACTCCGATGGGTTTCTGGGTATCTGAGAAAGCCCCCAGCGCGATCCGTAGCAGATCCGCATCAGACGCGCCCGGCGTCACTGGCAGCCAAGGCCCCGCGCGGTGCTTTGCGCATTGGTCGCATCGGCGCTGCCGGGAAAGCGCGTGCTGACCTCGGCCAGCGTCACACAGGCCTCGGGCGTTTGGCCCAACTGCCCCAGCGCCTGCCCCAGTTTCAGCAAAGCCTCGCCCGCATTCCCACCATTAGGCGCGCCGGAAAAGCCCTCAAGATACGCCCGCGCGGCATTCGCCGTCTCGCCCAACTGGTTCAGCGCATCGCCGCGCAGAACCTGCGCTTGCTGTGTCAGGGGCCCACCTTGATAGGTCTGGGTAAAGGTCGCAAAGAGGTCCGCGGCGGTTCGAAAGTCACCTGAACCGAGCACCCCCTTGGCCCGGTCAAAGTCTGATTGCTCACCAATTGCCAGTTCCGGTCCGCCCACCGCAGGGGCGGTAGGTGCGATGGGGGAGTCCACGGTTGCCGCTGGCACATCGCCGCCCAAGGGTTTGGTCGGCGGCAAAGCGCCGACATCGCCGCCCTCAAGTTCCGTCAGGCGAAATTCCAGATCGCCCAAGCGCAAGGTGCCATCGCTGACGACCTTGTTCAGCCGCAATTCCACTGCCTCGGTCTTGCCGGTCAGTTGCACCAGCGCCGCCTCGATCGCATCCAGCCGTTGCAGCGCGCTGCCCCCCGCCGTCCCGTTCTGGGTTGCACCGCTGGTCACCAGTTCCTGCTTCAGCGCGTTGAACTCGCCACTCAGCACCGCAATCTCGGCCTTGATGTCGGCCAGCGTCTGCGCGCGGTCCTGCGCC
This sequence comes from Rhodobacterales bacterium, assembly GCA_038207585.1. Lineage (GTDB taxonomy): Bacteria > Pseudomonadota > Alphaproteobacteria > Rhodobacterales > Rhodobacteraceae > JBBQZP01. The sequence goes on from JBBQZP010000002.1 coordinate 50,593, forward strand.
ATGGCAGGACCGGCGATCAGCATCACGCCAAGGATCAGCGCGCGAAGCATCCCTTACGCACCCGCGCCCTGGCTCAGCACCGTGACGGCGCGGCGGTTGCGCGAATAGCAATCCTCGGTCGAGCAAACCTCGACAGGGCGTTCCTTGCCGTATGACACAGTGCGCATACGGTTCGGCCCAACGCCTTGGGAAATCAGGAAATCCTGCACGGCGGACGCGCGGCGCGCGCCAAGGGCAAGGTTGTATTCCCGCGTGCCCTGCTCATCGGCGTGACCCTCAACAATGATCGCATAGTCGCGATTGGTGTTCAGCCATTGCGCCTGCTGGGTCAGCGTGGCGCGCGCGGCATCCGAAAGGCTGGACTGATCGACCGTAAAGAACACCCGGTCGCCCAGCGTCTGGTTGAAATAGGCGACCGAGGTCGGGTCATTCGCGCCGCCAAGCCCCTGCCCGTTGATGGCGCCGTTCGCGTTGGGGTCACCCGCAGCACCGTAGCGATCTGGGTTTTTGCAAGCCGAAAGGCCGAGAGCGGCGACGATCAGCAGCGCCTTGGTAAAATGAGTCATTCCGGTCGTCCCTTTTTTGGTTTTTGCCCGATTTGGAGCAAGCATAGCAGGTTTGATTGGCGGTGGGAATCGGGTCTGTGCGATGCCTTATGGCAAAAGCGGCGACCATGCCGGGTCGGACGCGGGCTGATCCAGCGGCACCTTTTTCAGGTTCCGCCCCGTGATATCCACCGAATAAAGCGCCGGCTGCCCGGTCGCGCCGGATTCCTGCCGCGTGAACATCAGCACACGCCCGTTCGGGGCCCATGTCGGGCCTTCATCAAGGAACGACGCCGTCAGCAAACGCTCTTCGCTGCCGTCGGTGCGCATGACGCCAATGTGGAACCGGCCAGCGTTCTGCTTGGTGAACGCGATCAGATCGCCGCGCGGCGACCAGACCGGGGTGCCATAGCGCCCCTCGCCGTTTGAAATGCGGACCGGCTCGCCGCCGCCCGCGCCCATGACGTAAATCTGCTGGGTGCCCGAACGGTCGCTTTCAAACACGATCTGGCTGCCATCGGGGGAAAAGCTGGGCGCTGTTTCGATCGACGGCGCGTTGGTCAACTGCCGCAATGCGCCAGACCCGATATCGACGGAATAGATGTCGGTATTCCCGCCCCGTTCAAGGCTGAACACCACGGTGCGGCCATCGGGGGCAAAGCGGGGGGCAAATGTCATCGTGCCCTCCTGATCCTCCAGCCGTTTGGTGCCAAGGCCCGCCACATCCATCAGATATATCTGCGGAAAGCCGCTGGAATAGCTGGTGAACAGGATCTGGTTGCCCTGCGGCGAAAAGCGCGGCGCCAGCACGATGGAACTGCTGTCGGTCAGATAAGCCACGTTCGCGCCGTCATAATCCATCACCGCCAGACGCTTGGCGCGCTGGTTTTTCGGCCCGGATTCCGAAACATAAACCACGCGGCTGTCGAAATACCCCGTCTCGCCGGTGATCCGGCTATAGGCCGCGTCGGCAACCTTGTGCGCCATGCGCCGCCAACTGTCGGGCGTGCCAGCAAACTGCAACCCCTCGCCCAGGGGTTCGCCCGAGGCTACGTCGAACAGCCGAAACTTCACGACGATCTGGTTGCCCGAGGCGGCGACCGACCCCACGATCAATCCCTGCGCGTTGATCGCCTGCCAGTCGGGGTATGCAATCGGCGCGTCAAAGCCGGAAATGCCGCTGATATAGGCATTGGCGGGGATCACATTAAAAAGCCCGGTGCCTTGCAGATCCGACGCGATCACCGCGCCGATGTCCGCCGCATACTGCGCCGCCGCACCATTTTCCGCGATAAAGGCGGGCACGGCAATCGGCACCGGCTCGATCACCGGCTGCGTCAGGTCAATCACCAGCCGCGCCTCGGCGGGGTGGGGAGCCGTTGCAACCAAGCCGCCGGCCAACAGAGCAGCAATCATCAGGGATCTGGTCAGGGTCATTCGGGCCTCTTTCGCCTTTGAGTTCGGGGCGTTGGGTGGAACGCGCGGGGCGGCTTCGGGTTTCATCAGAATTGCAGCCCCCGCAGATCGAAGTTCAGTTCCAGTTCTTTCCATTCGTCGTATTTGTCGGGCGGCAGGGTGAACCCCGCCCGCCCGCATTGCAAGACCGCGCGGCGGGCAACCTCGTAGGCCTGTTTCGCCGCTGCTTCGGTGCCGCCCGAAAAGCGCAGCATTTCGGTGTTGGATTGCGGTTTGCCGTCTGGTGACATGTAGACCAGCAAGGTCACAGAGGTGCGCAGCGCGTCCGACGACAGCGCGCCCACGTTCCAGCATTTCGTGATCGCCGACCGCAGCGCGTCTTTTTCGCCGAAACTCATCGGCGGGCCAGCGGGGCGGGCGGCGGTTTCTGGTGCGCCTGCGGCTTCCTCAAGTGCGGCCTGCACCGCCGCATCTTCGGCCGATGTATCGGCAGGGGCGGAAGGCTTTGGCGTTGCTTCCGGCTTGGCCGCTGCCGTCTCAACGGGTTTGGGTGCCGCAGGCCGCGATTTCGGACGCGGAGATGAGGTCGGGGCAAGCGCTGCCACATCATCCTTGTTCGCCTCGGTGATCAAGACCTCGCCGGTTTCCTTTGGCGCGGCTTGCGGCTGTTCCTCGACCGGCGGGGTAATGGCCGTCTCATCCGGGGCCTGTTGCGGCGTGGCCTCGGGGGCCACTTCCACCGGTTCCGGCGGGGCCTCGACAATCTGTTCGGCCACACGCGGCGCGGGGCGCGGTTTGGGTGGCGTGTCGGAAATGGGCGCGGGCAGCGGTTGATCCACCGCGGCAGGCGGTGCTGTGGGCTGCACCACGGGTTCGGGCGCGGGCGGCGTGGGGTCCGGCGTGGGCTCGGGGGCGGGATCCGGGATCACCGCTTCGGGTTCGGGAGTTGGTTCGGGCGCGGGTTCTGGCGCAGGTTCTGGCGCAGGTTCGGGATTAGGCTCCGCAACAGGCTCCGGCGCCGGATCAGGGGGCGGGGCCACTTCTGCAGGCGTTGGTTCGGGCGCGGGCTTCACGGCCTTGGCGGCATCGGCCAGTTCCTCAAACTGCTGGGTCGAGATCGTCTCGACCGTCATCGACGAGGGTGTTACGGGGGCAGAGGGGGAAAACAGGAAATCGCCCAGCACCACCCAGACGATCACGCCCACATGGCCGACGCCCGATATGATTGAACCTTTGTCCATTCCGCCCGTGTCCATCGCCCGGCCTTAACCGCCGTTGCCGGTAAACGTTGGGCCTTTGGCATCAGTTACAAGGCCAAGACTGGAGAATCCGCCTGCGTTCAAAGCGCCCATGACCTGCGCTACCTTTTCATAGGGGATCGCCCCATCGGCCCGCAAAAACACCTTTTTATCGGTGCGTTCCGCAGCGATGGCCGACAGTTTGGTGATCAGTTCCGCCTCGGGCACCTCGGTTTCCTGAATCATCACGCGGCCATCGGCGGTCAGCGTTACGGTCAGGGGCGGCTCATCGGGCAGCGGAAGCGACGCCGCAGCCGTGTTCGGCATGTCAATCGGCACGCCCACCGTCAGCAACGGGGCCGCCACCATGAAGATGATCAGCAAGACCAGCATCACATCCACAAAGGGCGTGATGTTGATCTCGGACATGGCGGCGGAACTGCCGCGCCTGCGCCCGCGCCGCCCGCCCCCGCCTGCCTTTTTCGCGACCCCGCCCGCCATCGCCTAGCTGTCCAGCTGGCGCGACAGGATGGTCGCGAATTCATCGGCAAACGCCTCGTATCCGCCAAGGATGCGGTCGCTGTCGCCGTTCAGCTTGTTGTAGAACACCACTGCGGGAATGGCCGCAACCAGACCAATTCCGGTTGCCAGAAGCGCCTCGGCAATGCCGGGGGCAACCGTTGCCAGATCGGTGTTCTTGGTCGCCGCAATCTCGGTGAAGGCGTGCATGATCCCGAACACCGTGCCGAACAGCCCGATGAAGGGTGCGGTTGAACCCGTCGTGGCCAGAAAGCCCAGCCCGTTGGTCAGCCGCTCACTTTCCTTGGCAATCGCCACATCCATGCTGCGGTCAATCCGGGCCTGCGCGCCTGCGATCAGCCCGCCGTCCTGACGGTGACTGCGCCGCCATTCCAGCATGCCGCTGGCAAAGATCTTTTCGGCGGCCCCTTCGGGCTGCGAGCCGATCTTTTCAAAAAGTTCATCCAATGGCTCGCCCGACCAGAACGCGCGGTCAAAAATCGCCGCTTCGCGCTGTGCCACGCGGAATGTCAGGTGCTTGCGCACGATGATCGCCCAGGACCAGAATGACATGGCGATCAGCATCAGCATCACCAGTTTCACAGTGATGGTTGCACGAAGGAATAGGGCAATGAGTGAGAAATCAATCTCGCTCGCCGCAGCAAGTGTTTCGGTCTGCATTCGCCTGCTCTTGTTATCGGCTGTTGTTCAGCGCTTCTTTGGCCTGATTCTACCCGGTTTTGAAGGGGATTGCCAACACAACCGTGTCACCACGCAAATTGCCGCTCAAATTTCAGTGGCGCTGCGGGGTCAGGGCGGCGCGAACCTGCGCCGGAATACGCGCGGCGTGGCCCGCGTCGCCCAGACAGACCAGTGTGACGCGGGCGTAAAACAGCACCTCTCCCCGCCGCGCTACGGTTTGATCCAGCACGATGCGCGCGCCGGTCAGGGCGTGCAGGTCGGTGGTGATGATCAGTTCATCGTCAAAGCGGGCAGCGGCAAGATAATCAGCTTCAAGCCGGCGGACCGCGAAAACAATGCCGTCACGGGATTTCAATGCCACCTGATCCAGCCCCAGCGCCCTGATCCATTCGCTGCGGCCGCGTTCGATGAATTTCAGATAGTTCGCGTAATAGACGATCCCCGCCAGATCGGTATCTTCGTAATACACGCGAACCGGGTGGGTGTGCGGCATCAGATCAGCGGCACAAAGGGTACATTGCAGGCGGCAAGGGCCAGAAGTCCGATCAAGGCGGCAAGTGATTTCAATGTCATGTCAATTCCTGTGCGCGGTTAGCTGACCTTGGCCATCCGCGCCGCCAGACGCAAGGCGTGAGTTTTGTCCTGCGACACCGCCGGCAGAATCTTGTCATAGGCGGCCCGGATCACCCCGGCAATTTCGGGGCGCAGGATCACCGCGCCGCCCGCATCGGCCAGTGGCGAGGTGTCGGTAAAGGCCCGGTCAGACCACAGCAAAATCATCTGCACCGCCTGATTAAGCGCCAGCGTTTCGGCGGGAACGGCGCTGAGATGCGCGTCCATCCGCACGAACACGAAAGCCGCCTTGATTGCACCGTCGGGATCAAACCGGAAAATCCGGTATTGGTTCGCCTCGGCCGTCTCCAGCCGCGCGCACAAGGGGGCAAGATCGGGGATCAGGCGGTCCAGCCCCGGCACCTGCGGCAACTCGGCCCAGTCGGAAAAGAAGAACACCATGACATTCGCGCCAAGTTCGGGGTCTGTCTCGGCCATCTTGTGACCGGCCAGCACCACCACCGCCTCCATCGCGCCCTTGACGATGGAAAGTGTCGCGTCATCAACGCCAAAGACCACCGGCACAATCGGGCGGCCCCAGCGGGCGAACAAATATTTGCCGTCAGCGCGGGTGAACAGCGCCTCGATCTGGTCTGGTTGCATGGTCACTCCGCGCAGGGCTTTAAGGTGTGTAGCGAAGCTGGTGCGTCACCTCAACCCGCTGGCGCTTTTGCGGGGCCTGCCTGACCCAACAGCGCCTCGCCCAGTTCACGCAGCAACTTGCGCGTCATCGCGCGTTCGATATCGGCGAAATCTGCGGCGCGCTGCACGAACGCCCCCTGCCCCCGGATCACGCTCTTTTCCAGCCAGGGGGCCAGCGAGATGGTCGGGCCATTGCCAAAGCCATCAAAGGTCGGGACATCACCGCCGATCGCCAGCGCGTTGATCGTGATGTCGCTGGCCACAACCGTTCGTGGATCGACCCCATCATTGAACAGGCCATCGGTCGAAAGGTCCAGCGTGTGGCGGTCGCAATCGGGTGCTTCGGCCAGCAACGACAGGCCCGCCCGCATCGCCTCGCCCGTAGCAGTGCGGCCGTTGAAGGGCGGCGGTTTGGCAGCAGCGATCACGGCGGCAAAGCCCTGCACATCGGCAGCAGAGTTTATCACAACCCAGTCGGTCAGCCGCCAATGCTCGCGCCGCCCCGCCCATTGATAGGCTGCCAGCGCCACCGGCCCCCTGCCGCCCAGAAGGGCTGCCTGCACCTCGGGCGAGGTCAAAGCCGCCGCCGTGCCCTGCATCTGCAAACGGTATTCGCGCCCGTCGACTGAGGCCGACACATCCAGCCCCAAAGCCAAAGCCAACCGGCAGGCCTGCGCGCCACAGGGTAAGGACAGTGTCACCGCCATGATCAATCCGTGCACAGCCCGCATGCTTCCCCGCACCTCGCCTGCCGGGGAATGTAGCGCAGCTTTACCTCAGGTCGCGTCAAAAAGATCAGTCTGTCCGGGGCTTTTTGGTGCCTCCAGCCCCAGATGCCGCCACGCCTTCGCCGCGAGCATCCGGCCACGCGGGGTGCGCTGGATCAGGCCCTGTTGCAGCAGATAGGGCTCGATCACCTCTTCCACCGCATCGCGTGCTTCGGACAAGGCCGCCGAGATCGTCTCCACCCCGACCGGCCCGCCGCCATAGTTTTCGGCCAGCAGGCTCAGATACCGCCGGTCCGCGCCGTCCAGCCCCAGATGATCGACGCCCAGCCGCGTCAAGGCACGGTCGGCAATCGCGCGGGTCAGCCGCCCATCACCTTCGACCAGCACGAAATCCACCACGCGGCGCAGCAAGCGCCCGGCGATGCGCGGCGTGCCCCGTGCGCGGCGCGCAATCTCGCGCGTGCCCTCGGGGTCGGCCTGCACGCCGAGCAGGCGCGCGCCACGGGTCACGATCAGGTCAAGCTCATCTTCCGTATAAAACAGCAACCGCGTGGGAATCCCGAAGCGGTCGCGCAAGGGCGTGGTCAAAAGCCCCAGCCGCGTGGTGGCACCGACCAGCGTGAAGGGTTGCAGATCAATACGCACGGTGCGCGCAGCAGGGCCTTCGCCGATCACCAGATCCAGCGCGAAATCCTCAAGCGCGGGGTAAAGCACTTCCTCGACCACCGGGGACAGGCGGTGAATCTCATCTATGAACAGCACGTCGCGCGGTTCCAGATTGGTCAGGATCGCCGCCAGATCGCCGGGCCGTGCCAGAACCGGGCCAGAGGTCATGCGAAACCCCACCCCCAACTCGCGTGCCATGATCTGCGCCAGCGTCGTCTTGCCCAGACCGGGGGGGCCGTGGAACAGCGTGTGATCCATCGCCTCGCCGCGAATTTTGGCGGACTCAATGAACACCCGCAGATTGGCCCGCGCCTCGGCCTGGCCTACGAATTCCTCCAGCGTCTGGGGCCGCAGGGCGCGGTCGGTATCCTCGGGCATCGGCTCGGGGCGCAGGGTCTGGTCAGGGGTCATTTCGGGGCCAGCAGTTTCAGCGCAAGGCGGATCAGACTGGCGGTATCGGCCTGCGGATTTTCACCCGCCGCTGTCGCCACCGCTTGTGCTGCATCGCTTTGCCCGTAACCAAGGTTCAAAAGCGCCGACAACGCATCCGCTGTATACCCCGCCCGCGATTGCGCGGCGGTGTCCGGCGCGCGCGGGGCGGCGGGGCGCGAGACGGGTTCGATCACATCATCGCCCGTCGCCTCGGTCAGCATCTGCGCGCCTTTGGCCATCACGGCGGGGGCTTTGGATTTCAGTTCCAGCACGACACGCTGCGCGATTTTCGGGCCAATGCCGGGGGCCGCCTGAATGGCACGCGCGTCGCCCAGCGTGATCGCCCGCGCCGCACCTTCCGCGCCCAAAGCGCCCAGAATGGCCATCGCAGCCTTGGCGCCAACGCCCTGCACCGTCATCAAAAGGCGGTGCCATTCCTTTTCCAGCAGCGTCGGAAAGCCGAACAACTGCAGCAAATCCTCACGCACCAGAAGCTCGGTATAAAGCGCCACCGCCTCACCATTGCCCGGCAACCCCGCCAAAGTCCGGTCCGAGACATGGACGATATAGCCGACACCCCGCACGTCGATCAGCACATGATCGGACCCGCGATAATCAATCCGCCCTGCGATTTTGCCGATCATCCCGCCGCCCTCAACGCCGCCTGCAACCGGCCAGACGATTGCAGATGATGCGCGTGGCAAATGGCAATCGCAAGGGCGTCGGCCGCATCGGCCCCGGCAATCTGAACCCCCGGCAGATGGATGCGCACCATATGATCAACCTGCACCTTTGCCGCATGGCCCACGCCGACTACGGTTTTCTTGACCGCGTTGGGCGCGTATTCGCCAACCGTGATCCCGAATTGCGCAGGCACCAGAAGCGCAATCCCCCGCGCCTGCCCCAGCTTCAGCGTGGCCACGGCGTCCTTGTTCACAAAGGTATGCTCCACCGCCGCCTCATCGGGGGCATAGAGGCGCACAACCTCGGTCAGTTGGGAATGGAGCGTCAGCAGTCGCGCGGCAAGATCGCCGTCGCCCGCGCCCGGTGCGGAATGGCAGATGCCGTTCGCAACATGGCTCAGCCGCGCGCCCGCCACGTCGATCACGCCCCAGCCAAGGTTGCGCAACCCCGGATCAATCCCCAAAACCCGCATCCCCGCCCCTTTATTCTTCGTTTTTTACGGATTAGCACGAAAAGGGAACATCCGCCAACAGGTTTCAAGAGGTCTGCGCGCAGCGATGCGGAGGCCGGAAATCGACTGGTGCCCATTCAAAACCGACATACTTTTGCTTGCAACCTATAACACCCTCAAAAACATGGCGAAATCATGAACGGAGCCATGCAGTTCTTGCATGTGTGACATGCTGTTCCACCGGCTTGCGTTGCCCAGACGGCAAGATTATCTGGCATCATGAAGGCAAAAACGCCTCAGCTATGAGCAGTTTGAAAAGGATATCAATCATGGCCGCTTTTGAAACGACCCGCACGGCGCCTATGGGTGCCATCTCGACCTTCCGCTTTGTGCAGTTGGTGAACTCTGCCTACGCTTCGGTTGCCGCATGGAACGATGCGCGCGTGACGCGCAATGCTTTGGGCAAACTGTCGGACCGCGAACTTGACGACATCGGCCTGTGCCGCGGTGACATCGACCATCTGGGCAACTGATTGCCCCATGGTCGAACCGGGGCAGGAATGCCCCTTTTGACGGTCTGAAAGACCAAAGGCCGCGCCCGGAAGGGCAGCGGCCTTTTGTTTTGTTTGGGTTTAGGGGTCAGGCGTCGCCGGAGCAGCCTGATGGGGCCGCGCCAACCTTGGCCTGCACGTCGTCACAAATCGAGGTGTGACACTTTATCCGAAACAAAAAGCGTTACCGGATCAGCCGTCATAAGATAGCCGCCCAGACGCTCGAATTCCTGACCGTTCATCATGGCGCTGACACGCTGTTCATATATCCCGGCGCCGACTTTCGCGTGGATGACACCCTTCAGTCCGATGCTGGCCACAGCGACCATCAGAATGGGGGCAAGAACCGAGCGCCGCTTGCGGGCCGGCCGATAATAGTAGGACCTGCCCAGCGAACCGATGGCCTCAAAGCCATAGCCCTTGGACCGCGCTTTTTCAATCCGTGCGATCCGGCCGTAGAAATCGGCCATATTCGGGTCGCTCATAATTCAGACTCCTAGACGTACTCGCCCTACCGAATCTGACGTTAGGTCGAAATTGTGGCAAGAGTGGGGCATGATTACCTAAACGTGACGTAAAACCAGTGTTGACCACTCTCCGATGTCTTCGCGATCATGCAGCGCGAACCCTGCGGCGACATAGGCCGCCTGCACGGCGTCGGCCTGCACGACAAGCAGACCTGACAGGATAACAAGGCTGTCTTTCGTCGAATATGCGGCCATATCGGGGGCGAGTTCGATCAGCGGGCCTTTCAGGATATTGGCAAAAATCAGGTTAAAGGGTGCAGCATCGCGCAATGCGGGCGCGTCAAATCCGGCGGCTTCGACACAGGTTATGCGGCCTTCAAGCGCGTTGATGGCGATGTTCGCCTCGGCCACATCCACCGCCACTTCGTCAATATCGGACGCAATCACCAGCGCATCCGGTAAAACCGCCGCCGCAGCCATCGCCAGAACAGCGGTGCCGCAGCCAATATCTGCGACGCGCGCGGGCGCAAAACCGGTGCTGACCAGCCGGTCAAAGGCGCGCAGACAGCCCAGCGTCGTGCCGTGATGCCCGGTGCCAAAGGCCACCGTCGCCTCGATCTGCAGGGCCACGCGGCCCGGCGGCACCCTGCCCGCATCATGGCTGCCGAACACGAAGAACCGTCCGGCCTCCACCGGCGACAACTCGCGCCGGACCTTGGCGACCCAGTCGATCTCGGGGATGTCCGACACCGCGAAGGGGGCCGCACCAAATGCCGCCGCCAGAACATCCAGCAGCACTTCGTTCGGGGCGGTATCGACGAAATAGGCGCCAACCTCCCACAGACCCGAGTCGTCCTCGATCTCGAACACGCCAACGCCAACAGGGGCCGGGTCCAGCCGTTCGACGGCCTGCGCCAAAGCCTCGGCTGCGTCTTCGCCGGGAAGGGTGGTCAGGGCGGAAAACGTGGGCATGATCGGGCATCCTTTGCGGTTAGGGTCGCGATAGCGGGGCGGGTGGGGCAGGTCAAGGCACCGGCGCAGGGGCGAAAGGTGATTTCGGTTGACGATTGCCTGATGTCAGCTACGGATGCCGCCTGACCCAAAGCCAAACAGCCCCGGCACGGCAGAAACGGACGATTCTCTTATGTCGGACAGCATGGCAAATCCAGCCGCGTCACTCATCAAACCGCTTCTCGCATTTTGCGGAGCGCTGATTTTCGCGCAAATTGTCCTCATCGTCATCCTGAGCTTCGTGGACTTGCCGACTTCGGGCAGCGGCGTGTCGATGGCCATTCTGGTGGTGTCCGGCATGACCGCCGGGCAGGTCTTCGCACATTCCGCACGCAGGCTGATGACCAAAGGCGAGCGGTTCCGGTTTGCCATCTTCGCGACGATTCTGGGCTATTTGATCGCGGCTGTCGGGTTTTACGCAACCTTCGTCTATTACGACGTGCCCTTCACGATTGATAACCTTCTGGCGGCGCTTGGCGTTCCTGCAGACAATGCGGCGATGTTCTTTTCCGTCGTGATTGGGGTGGCGTCGGTTCTTTCGCTGATCGTGCTATATTTCGCCAGTGGTTTCGGGGCAAAAACGGCGCTGAAACAGCTTGAGAAACAGGGCAAGCTCTGATCGGTCAAAACGCGGGGCCGGTGGCAAACTTACTCCGCCGGAACAAACCCGCTCTGCCCCGACAGCGTTGTTTCGTTCCCCGGCCCCGGATGGCGCGGCACCAGCAGGGCCAGCACAAAGGAAGACGCAGCCAGCATCGCGGCAAGGATGAACACGGTCGACGGTGACTGTATCCACAGATACCCCAAAAGCGCGGGCAGGAATACCGCCGCGATATGGTTGATTGTAAAGGCAACCGCTGCCGTCGGGGCCATATCGCCCGGATCGCCGATCTTCTGGAAATAGGTTTTCAGCGCGAAGGCCATCGCGAAAAACAGATGATCCACGACATAAAGTGCGGCCCCGATCACCACTCCCCAGCCGAACCAGTAAATCCCGCCATAGCCCAGAAACACCAGCGTCAGCCCACCATATTCGATCAGCAGCGACCGCCGCTCGCCATACACCGCGATAAATCGCCCGACATACGGCGCGATCAGCATATTGGCGAGGAAATTGACCAGAAACAGCGCCGTCACCTGATCGACGGTGAACTTGAAATGTTCGACCATCATAAAGGCCGCAAACACGACGAAAATCTGCCGCCGCGCGCCCGCCATCAGTTGCATCAGGTAATAAAGCCAATAGCGCCGCCGCAGGACCATGGTTTTCAGCTGCGGATGGGGTGCCTCGAACTGTGGATAGGCGAACAGGCAGAACAGCGCGATCAACGCCGTGATCCCACCCGAGGCCATATAGACCGTCTCGTAGCTAAGGTTGAACGTCCGCCATGTCAGCATGATCGCGGCGTAGGCGACCATCGACGCGCCCGCCCCTATGGCAACGATCCAGCCGATGGTTCTGGGCGCGTGGGCCTTGTCGATCCATTGCAGTTGCAGACTTTGGTTCACCGTCTCGAAATAATGAAACCCGATGGAGGACAGCAGCGTCAGCACCATGATCCCGCCCACGGTCGGAAAATAGCCGGTGACTGCCGTGGCAAAGCCCAGCAGCATCAGCGCCAGAAGCCCCAGCCGCTGTTCACGGACGAAGAGCAACAGCAGGATCACCCCGATCGCCAGAAATCCCGGTATCTCGCGGACCGTATGCAGCCAACCGATGCCGACGCCGGTGAAGCCTGCCTCTTCGATTACAAAGTTGTTCAGAAGCGCCGACCATGTGGAAAACGCGATGGGTTGGGCGGCGGCGACCAGAAACAACAGGAAAATCGGCCTACGCCAGACGGGAAGGCTTTGGGCATCAGCAAGGGTGACGGTGCGGCTCATGGCTTTGCCATACACCGACAAACCGCGCCAGAAAAGCGTCAGCTTGTAACCGTCACAATTCCGGCCTGCTTACAGAAAACTTTGCGGATCAATGTCGATGGACAGGCGCAGATTGTTCGGCAGCTTCAGTTGGCCCACCCATTCCGCCAAAGCGGCCTGAAGGGGCGCGGATTTTTCCGCCTTGACCAGCAGCCGCACCCGATGCCGCCCGCGCACCCGTGCAATCGGGGCAGGCGCGGGGCCGAATACCTGCGCACCGATCCGCCGCAGGGGGCCGTCACGCCGCGCCAGTTCCGCGCCAAAATCGAACACCTGTGCGACGTCTGGCGACGACAGGATGATCCCCGCCATACGCCCGTAAGGCGGAACCCCCGCCATGCGACGCTCGGCGGCCTCGGCGGCCCAGAACGCCTCTTCATCGCCGCCAAGGATGGCGCGGATCACGGGGTGGTCGGGTTGATGCGTCTGCAACAGAGCCACCCCCGGCTTGTCGGCCCGCCCGGCCCGCCCTGCCACCTGCCGCATCAACTGGAACGTGCGCTCTGCCGCGCGCAGGTCTGATCCTTGCAGGCCAAGATCGGCGTCGATCACGCCGACCAGCGTGAGCAGCGGAAAGTTGTGCCCCTTGGCCACGATCTGCGTGCCGATGATGATATCTGCCGCCCCTTCGGCAATCGCCACGATCTGTTCCTTCAGCGCGCGGGCCGACCCGAACAGGTCCGACGACAACACCGCCACCCGCGCACCCGGAAACCGCGCCGTCACCTCCTCGGCCAGCCGTTCCACGCCGGGGCCCACTGCCGCCATCCGCCCTTCGACCTTGCACGACGGGCAGGCCACGGGCACCGGTTTCGTGGCACCGCACTGATGGCACACAAGACGTTTTAGGAACCGATGTTCCACCATCCGCGCGTCGCAATCATCGCAGCCAACCTGATTGCCGCAAGCCCGGCACAGGGTCACGGGGGCAAAGCCGCGACGGTTCAGGAACAGCATCGCCTGTTCGCCCGCAGCCACCCTAGCGGCCACCGCCCGCGCAAGGGTTTCGGAAATCCAGCGGTCATTCGCCAGCGTCTCGCCGCGCATGTCAATCGCGCGCATGTCGGGCATTTGCGCCACGCCAAACCGCGCGCCAAGGTCAAGGCGCGCGTATTTCCCGGCCTCGACATTGGCCCAGGATTCAAGGCTTGGCGTGGCCGACGCCAGCACCACCTGACACCCCGCAATCGCCGCGCGTAGCACCGCCATGTCGCGCGCGTTATACAAAACGCCTTCTTCCTGCTTGTAGGACGTGTCGTGTTCCTCATCCACCACGATCAGGCCCAACTCGCGGAACGGCAGAAACAGCGCCGACCGCGCCCCCACCACCATCTGCGCGCCGCCCGTAGCGACCATCCGCCAGACCCGGCGGCGTTCGGTCATGGTAACGCCCGAATGCCATTCGGCGGGTCGTGCGCCAAACCGCGCTTCGACCCGCGTCAGGAACTCGGCGGTCAGCGCGATTTCGGGCAAAAGGACCAAAGCCTGCCGCCCGGATTTAAGACACTCCGCCACCGCCTCCAGATAAACTTCCGTTTTCCCCGACCCGGTGACGCCGCGCAACAGCGTGGTGCCATAGCCGCCCAAAGCGACCGCAGCCACCAAAGCATCGCCCGCCTCGACCTGATCGCCCATCAGCCGCACAACACCGGACGGATCAAGCGGCGGAAACGGCACGTCACGCGGCGCGTCGGCCTCAATCACCGCGCCCGAGGTGACAAGCCCCTTGATCACTGATGTGGTCACCCCGGCCTCGGCCGCCAATTCCGCCAGCGTCAGCCCCGCACCACCGTAATAGCGCAACACCTCAAGCACTTTTGTCCGGGCCTCAGTCGCGCGGGGGGGCGCGCCATCCCCCAATCGGTAAATCCGGCGCATCGACGGCGGGTCGCCCAGACCCGGCGCGCGGGTGGCAAGGCGCAGCATCGCAGGCAATGGGGTCAGCGTATAATCGGCGGCGCGGATCAGAAAGGCGCGCATCTCGTCGCGCATGGGCGGGGCATCGAGCACGCGGTAGACGGCGCGCAGCTTGGCCGGATCATAGCCGCCCACAGCCGGACCCCAGACCACCCCCAGCACCTTGCGCGGCCCCAGCGGCACCTCGACAAAATCGCCCGTCTCGCAGCCGCCTTCGGGCGCGCGGTAATCCAGCACGCGGCCCAAAGGCTCGGTCGTCAACACGCCGATCTTATCGCCCGCCGCAAAGGTCACGCCAACGCTCTTTCCCCAAAGGCCAGACTGCGCTAATACACCCCCGACCGCGCCTGCAACACCCCTGCACGCGCCAAATCACCCAAGGGATGCCCGGATGAAATTCTTTGTCGATACCGCCGATGTCGCCGCCATTGCCGAATTGAACGATCTTGGCATGGTGGACGGTGTCACCACCAACCCGTCGCTGATCCTGAAATCGGGTCGCGATATTCTTGAGGTCACGAAAGAGATTTGCGAAATCGTGTCCGGCCCGGTTTCTGCCGAAGTCGTGGCATTGAAATTCGACGACATGATCGCCGAGGGTCGCAAACTGGCCAAGATTGCACCCAACATTACCGTGAAAGTGCCGCTGACATGGGACGGTTTGAAAACCTGCAAAGTGCTGTCGGGCGAAGGTACCATGGTCAATGTCACCCTTTGTTTTTCGGCAAATCAGGCGCTTTTGGCGGCCAAGGCCGGAGCCACGTTCATCTCGCCCTTCATCGGGCGGCTGGATGACATCAACATGGACGGGTTGGACCTGATCGGCGATATCCGCACGATTTACGACAACTACGATTTCCAGACGCAGATTCTGGCCGCATCCATCCGCACTGCCAACCATGTCACGCAATGCGCGCTGATCGGCGCCGATGTGATGACCGCGCCCCCCGCCGTGATCAAAGCGCTGGCCAGCCATGTTCTGACCGACAAGGGACTTGAACAATTCATGTCGGATTGGGCGAAAACGGGTCAGAAAATCCTCTGATCCGTCACAAATCCGTGTATAGTGCCGCAAAAGACGGCGGGGCAGCGACGGCATGATGGAACAGGATTTGCGCGACCGCATCATCTCGGCCCCCGAGGTGATACTTGAGGATGTGGACGTGATGCGCGCCCTGATCGCCGCGAACGAGCGTGCGATGGGCAGCAACATCGTCGATCTGCGCGGCATCGCGATGGAGCGGCTGGAAGGTCGCCTTGACCGTCTGGAAGACACACACCGGTCGGTGATTGCGGCGGCTTACGAGAATCTGGCAGGCACCAATCAGGTGCACCGCGCGATTTTGCAGATGCTCGATCCGCTCAGCTTTGAGGATTTTCTGAAAAGCCTTGCGGGCGATGTGGCGCAGACCTTGCGGGTCGATTGCGTGCGTCTGGTGCTGGAATCTGTGCAGGATGCAGAGGAACCGGCGCTGCGGCGTCTGGGTGATACGCTGTTCGTGGCCGAACCGGGATTCATTGCCGATTATGTGGCGGGCGGGCGGAATGTGTCGGCGCGGGCCGTAACCCTGCGCCAGACGATCCCGTCATCGGACAAATTATATGGTGAGCGGGCCGACTGGATCAGGTCCGAGGCGTTGCTGAAGCTTGATTTCGGCAAGGGTCGCCTGCCGGGGCTTTTGGTGTTTGGTGCCGAAGACCCGCATCAGTTCAAACCCACCCAAGGCACCGACCTTCTGGGGTTCTTTGCAGGCATATTCGAGCGCACGATGCGGCGCTGGTTGTCGTGAGCCTTGCCATTTCCCCCGCCGCGCGTGACGGGTTGGAAGGCTGGCTGGCCCATCTGCGCGCCATTGACGGGCTGGCCGAAAAAACCATCATCGCATACCGGAGCGATGTGGCGGGGTATCTGGCGTTTCTGGCACAACACCGGGGCGGCACCGAGGGTCTTGCCACACTCACCTCTGTCCCCCTGTCAGACCTGCGCGCATGGATGGCGCATGAACGCGCGCGCGGCGTTGGCCCCCGGTCGCTGGCCCGCGCGCTGTCGGCGGTCAAGGGCTTTACAGGCTGGCTGGCCGACCGGAACGGGGCGGATGCCACAGCGGTTCTATCTGCCCGCGCGCCGAAATTCCTGCGCAAACTGCCGCGCCCGTTGACCGAGGATGCGGCCGCAACCGTGATGACCCGCGTTGGCGATTTCGCCCGTGAAGACTGGATCGGTGCGCGGGATATGGCGGTGGTGACACTGCTTTACGGCTGCGGGTTGCGGATATCCGAGGCGCTGGGGTTGACCGGGGCCGCCCATCCCTTGCCCGGCGTTCTGCGCATTCTGGGCAAGGGCGGCAAGGAGCGGCTGGTTCCGGTTCTGCCCGCCGCACAGGACGCGGTCGCACTTTACGCCCGGCTTTGCCCCTATGATCTGACCCCCGATCAGGCGTTGTTTCGTGGCAGCCGGGGCGGGCCGCTGAACCCGCGCCTGATCGCCTTGGTGATGGAAAAGGTGCGCCACCAGCTTGGCTTGCCATCATCAGCCACGCCGCACGCCCTGCGCCATTCGTTTGCGACGCACCTTCTGTCAGCAGGCGGCGATCTGCGCGCGATTCAAGAACTGCTGGGCCATGCTTCGCTGTCCACAACTCAAGCCTATACCGCCGTCGACACCGCCCGCCTGCTGGAGGTGTACAACGCCGCCCATCCGCGCGCCTGACCGCCTGCCGATGAAGCCCGCCTTGAAACCGTGCCATTTTTCAGCGATTACATTCCGATGAAACTTCGCCTCAAAGCCCTTTCCGTGCATCTGCTGACCGCCACCGGGGCGGTTCTGTCGATGCTTGCCATGCTTGCCGCGGTCGAAGGCAAGTGGGATCTGATGTTCCTTTGGCTGGTCGCCGCCCTGTTTGTCGATGGCATCGACGGGCCGCTGGCGCGCCGGTACGATGTGAAAACCAACTGGCCCACCTATGACGGCGTGCTTCTGGACATGATCATCGACTATCTGACCTATGTCTTCATCCCGGCCTATGCGCTTTTCAAATCCGGGCGTCTGGAGGGTTGGACAGGCTGGATCGCGATCATCGTCATCGTTTACGGGTCGGTCATCTATTTCGCCGACACCCGCATGAAGACCAGAGATTATTCCTTTGCAGGCTTTCCGGCCTGCTGGAACATGGTGGTTCTGGTGATCTTCGCGGTCAAACCCCCGGAAGGGATGACCCTTTTCATCGTAATCGCCCTGACGATAGCGATGTTCACCAATCTGAAATTCATCCACCCTGTCAGAACCGAGCGATGGCGTCGCGTGAGCCTGCCGGTAACACTGTCATGGGTGTTCTTTGCGGGCTGGGCGGCATGGGTCGATTTCGATACGCAAAGCTGGGCGCATTGGGGGTTGGTGGTCACATCGCTTTATCTGGTCTGCGCAGGCATCGTGCAGCAGATCGTACCCCCGTTGCGGACCCGCATCCGCTAGGGCTTCATAGGCTCCAGCGCGTGTTCCTTGTCTTGCACGCTCAGCCGGTCGACGATGGTTTCGGAGGCCGTGTTCATGCCGATCACGCTTACAACCGACCCGCGCCGCTGAAACTTCATCACCGCCATGTCCAACGCGGCAACTGACGAGATATCCCAGATATGCGCGTGCGTGACGTCGATCACCACCCGCGCCAACCCCTCGCGGAAGTCGAACGACTTGGTGAAATCTTCGGCTGATCCGAAGAACAACTGCCCCTCTACCCGGTAGGTGCGGGTGGTCCCGTCTGCGGACAATTCAGAGGTCACGCCGAACAATTGCGCGATCTTGGCGGCGAAAAAGATGCCCGACAGCAGCACACCGACCAGAACCCCAATCGCAAGGTTGTGGGTAAAGACCACAAAGCCAACCGTCGCCAACATGACGATCGACGACGACGCGGGGTTCGTGCGCAGTGCCGCAATCGACGCCCATGAAAACGTGCCGATCGATACCATCAGCATGATCGCGACCAATGCGGGCATCGGTATCCGCCCCACCCAGTCGCCAAGGCCAACACAAAACCCCAAGAGCATCGTGCCTGCCACAAAGGTCGAAAGCCGCCCGCGCCCGCCTGATTTCACGTTGATGATGCTTTGCCCGATCATCGCACAGCCCGCCATGCCGCCGATAAATCCGGTTGCGGTGTTGGCCAGCCCCTGCCCGATACACTCCTGCCGCCGGTCTGATGAGGTGTCGGTCAGATCATCGACGATGGTCTGCGTCATCATGCTTTCCAACAAGCCCACCAAGGCGATGGCCACCGAATAGGGCAGGATGATCTGCAAGGTTTCCAGCGTCAGCGGAATTTGCGGGATCAGAAAGATCGGCAAAGTATCCGGCAACGCGCCCATGTCGCCCACCGTCCGAACATCAATGCCCATGCTCAACGTCAGCGCCGTCAGCACCACAATTGCGACCAAGGGCGAGGGCACGGCCTTGGTAAAGCGCGGCAGGATATAGATGATCGCCAGCCCCGCCGCCACCATCGCATAGGTGACGGGCGTGACTCTGGCGGGGTCAAGCTCTGGCAATTGCGCGATGAATATCAGGATCGCCAGCGCGTTCACGAACCCGGTGATGACCGACCGTGACACGAACCGCATCACATAGGCCAGCCGCAGATAGCCCGCCGCAATCTGGATCAGCCCCGCCAGAACGGTTGCAGCCAGCAGGAATTGCAGCCCGTGTTCCTTGACCAGCGTTACCATCAGCACCGCCGTCGCCGCCGTCGCCGCCGAGATCATGCCGGGCCGCCCACCGGTGATCGCGGTGATCACGGCGATGGAGAAACTGGCGTAAAGCCCGACCTTTGGATCAACGCCCGCAATGATCGAAAACGCAATCGCCTCGGGGATCAGCGCCAGTGCAACCACCAGCCCCGACAGGATATCGCCCTTGATGTTGCCGACCCATTGGTCGCGGTAAGTCAGCAAAGGCGTCATGGCAAAATCCAGTTCGGGCCGCAAACGGGCGGCGTGGGCGGCAAGCGCAGGGCGGGTTTCCCCGCCCTATACCGCCCCATGCGGCAAAGGCCAACCCTTGCGGCAGGGTTGGCCGCGCTGTCCGGCCCAATCAGCCCAGCGCGTCGTTGCACCGCGCGCAGGTGTGCGGGTGGGCGTGGCTGCCCACATCGGGCAGGATCTGCCAGCAGCGCTGGCATTTCTGACCGTCCGCCATCTCGAACACCACTCCGACACTCGGCACATCGCCCAGCCGGAATGCTTCAGACGGCGCGGGGTCGCCGGTCAGGCTTAGCGCCGAGGTGATACACAGGTTCGCAAAATCCACCGACTTCAGCGCGGCCAGCACGCCCGCATCCTCCACATGCACGACCGGGGCCGCCTCAAGGCTGGCCCCGATGATCTTGGCGGTGCGCTGCACCTCAAGCGCCGCCGTCACCACGCGCCGCACCTGCCGGATACCCGCCCATTTCGCAGCCAGGGCAGGGTCAATCCAACCCTCGGGCGTCTCCGGCATATCCTGCAAATGCACGGAGCTTTCATCGCCCGGAAAACGCGACAGCCACACATCCTCCATCGTGAAGACCAGAACCGGGGCCAGCCATGTTGTCAGCCGGTGGAACACCGCATCCAGAACGGTGCGGGCAGCACGGCGGCGCAGCGAACTCGCCGCGTCACAATACAAAGCATCCTTGCGGATATCGAAATAGACCGCCGACAGATCGGTCGTCGCAAAGGCGAAAAGTTTGGTGAACACGCCCTGAAAATCATAGGCCGCATAGCCCGAGCGTACTTCGGCGTCCAACTCGGCCAGACGGTGCAGCACCCAGCGCTCCAGTTCCGGCATATCCGCCGGGGCCACCTTTTCTTCCTCGGTGAAACCCGCGAGGTTGCCCAGCATGAACCGCATCGTATTGCGCAAACGGCGGTAACTGTCGGCCACCCCTTTCAGGATTTCCTTGCCGATGCGCTGATCAATCGTGTAATCGGTTTGCGCCACCCACAGCCGCAGGATATCGGCACCATATTCGTCAATCACGGCTTGGGGTGCAATGATGTTCCCCAGCGATTTGGACATCTTCATGCCCTTTTCGTCCAGCGTGAAGCCATGCGTCAGCACACCCCGGTAAGGTGCCCGCCCCTTTGTGCCGCAGGCTTGCAGCATCGACGAATGGAACCAGCCGCGATGCTGGTCGGTGCCCTCAAGATACAGGTCCGCGATGCCGTCGACCGTGCCATCCGCCCGGTCGCGCAAAACGAACGCATGGGTCGACCCGCTGTCAAACCACACGTCCAAGACGTCAAACAACTGTTCATATTCAGATGTATCCACAAGCCCCGAAAGCATGCGGTCCTTGAAGCCTTCCACATACCACACATCTGCACCGTCCGCCTCGAACGCGGCAAGGATGCGGGCGTTGACCTGTGGGTTGCGCAGCAGAAAATCCGCATCGGCGGGCTTGGCACCCTGTTTGACAAAGGCCGTCATCGGCACGCCCCAGGCGCGCTGGCGGCTCAGCACCCAGTCGGGGCGCGCCTCGATCATCGAATGAATCCGGTTGCGCCCCGATTGCGGTGTCCACTGCACCAGAGTGTCAATTGACGTCAAAGCCCGGCTGCGGATCGTATCTCCATATTGCCCCATGCCGTCGTCAAGTTTCGCATCAATCGCCACAAACCATTGCGGCGTGTTGCGATAGATCAGCGGCGCTTTGGAGCGCCAGGAATGCGGATAGGAATGCTTCAGCTTGCCCTTGGCAAACAGCGTGCCACTGTAGGCAAGCTGCTTGATCACCGACACATTCGCCGGGCCTTCCTTGCCGTCCGGCTGAATGATCGCCTGCCCGCCAAACAGCGGCAGATCGGTGCGATAGCTGCCGTCGGGTTCCACATTATAGGTCATCGGCAGACCGAATTTCAGCCCCATCTGATAGTCGTCATCGCCGTGGCTGGGGGCGGTATGCACAAAGCCCGTGCCCGCATCATCGGTCACGTGATCGCCGGGCAGCATGGGAATATCGTAATCCCACTCTCCCGCGCCGCCCTCAACACCCCGGAACGGATGCGCCATGACCAAAGCCGAAAGCTCGTCGGTTTCAACCCGGCGCAGATGCCGGAACCCCGTGACCTTGGCAGACGCAAAGATGCCCTCTGCCAGCTTTTCGGCCACCATCAGCTTTTCGCCCGGCTTTGCGGTTGACCCCTCGCCCGGCTCCGTTACCTCATAAAGCCCGTAGGCAATCGCGGGGTTGAAGGCCACCGCGCGGTTCTGCGGGATCGTCCAGGGCGTGGTCGTCCAGATCACCACCTGCGCGCCCAACAACTCGCCCATCCGGGCGCGGTGCATCTCGACCTCAGTTTCCAAGGGCATCCGGCCCGACGGCGTGAACCGCGCGTTGATCGTGGCCACGCGAAAGCGCACCCAGATCATATGGCTTGTCGCGTCGTGATATTCCACCTCGGCCTCGGCCAGAGCGGTCTTTTCCACCGGCGACCACATCACGGGCTTGCTGCCCTGATAAAGCGAGCCGTTCATCAGAAACTTCATGAACTCGCCCGCGATCACCGCCTCGGCGTGGCAATCCATGGTCAGATATGGGTCGGCCCAGTTGCCGGTGACGCCCAGCCGCTTGAACTCCTCGCGCTGGATCTCCACCCAGCCTTCCGCGAACTTGCGACATTCCTGACGGAAGGTCACGGTATCGACGGCGTCCTTGTCCAGCCCCTTGGCGCGGTATTGCTCCTCGATCTTCCATTCGATCGGCAGACCGTGGCAATCCCATCCCGGCACATAGTGCGCGTCGCGGCCCATCATCTGCTGGCTGCGCACGACCATGTCCTTGAGCACCTTGTTCAGCGCATGGCCGATGTGCAGATGCCCGTTGGCATAGGGTGGCCCGTCGTGCAGCGTGAACGGCGCGCGGCCCGCCTTTTCGCGCAGGCGGTCATAAATCCCGATCCGCGCCCACCGTTCCAACCATTCCGGTTCGCGCTGCGGCAAGCCCGCGCGCATCGGAAAGTCGGTTTCGGGTAGAAAAACGGTGTCGCGGTAATCGGCGGTCGGTTCAGTCGTCTCGGCGCACATGAGGGCGATCCTTTGGCGGGCAATGTCAGGGAAACGGGGTGCGGCACATTCGCCTTGGTCCGGCGTCTGGGTATCAGACCGCCGGGCGCATAATTCGGGATATAAGGATCGGGCCGTATCGCATGGCGGCCTTATAAAGGGCCACCGCCGGGTGGTAAAGGGCGCAGCACGCCCCCTGCCCCTTGATCTGCGCGACTTCATTTTTGTAAAAATACTCGCGCCGCAGGCTCCGCCCCCACACCACGCACCGGCGTGCAGGTCTTGCGCACAAAGGCGCCGCATGATCCTTTGCGCGCGTCAGATAAGGGGTTTGAGCGTGCGGATTGCGATATGCGGCGCGGGTATCGGCGGTTTGGCCACGGCAAGCCTGTTGGCAGACGCGGGCCATGATGTGACGGTGTTCGAACGCTTTGATGTTCCGCGCCCGGTGGGGTCGGGGCTGGTGATCCAGCCGGTAGGACTTGCGGTGCTGGACAGGATCGGCGCGGGTGAGGCTGCACGAGGCTACGGCGCGCGGATCGGCAGCATGCTGGGCCATGCGGGCGGGCGCAAAGTGCTTGATGTTCTCTACCGGGCCGACGCACCGGGTCTGGCGATGCACCGGGCCGCGTTGTTCGATGTTCTTTGGCAGGCCGTGACAGCGCGGCAGGTGCGCATTGTCACAGGTGCGCCTGTTGCCTCGGCCCCGCTGGCGGGGCCGCGCCGGGTGGTTTCCCTGGCGGATGGCACCGAACATGGCCCGTTTGATATGGTCGTCGATGCCTCGGGAACCGGCTCGCCCCTGTCGCCGCTCAAGGCGCGCGCTTTGCCCTATGGCGCGATCTGGGGCACCGTTGCGTGGCCCGATGCCACCCCCCTGCACCCGGATCAGTTGCGCCAGACCTACCGCGCGGCGAACCGGATGGTCGGCATCCTGCCGGTGGGCACCCTGCCGGGCGAGACGCGGCCACAGGCAGCCGTGTTCTGGTCGATGCCTGCGGGTGCCTATGAAAACTGGCGCGCGACCCCGCTTCAGGATTGGAAGGCCGAAGCCGAGCATCTTTGGCCCGACATCGCGCCCTTTCTTGCCAAGGTCACACACCACGATCAGATGACCCCCGCCCGCTATACTCACGGCACCCTGCGCACACCCTATGCACCGGTGCTGGCGATCATCGGCGACGCCGCCCACCGCGCCAGCCCGCAACTGGGCCAAGGGGCCAATATGGCGCTTCTGGATGCGTTCGCACTCGCTGAAAGCCTGACCGCAGCCCTGCGCGACGGGGGTGGCATTGCCGAGGCCCTGCCCCGCTACGGCGCCGCCCGGCGCTGGCATATCCGCGCCTATCAGGCGATGAGCCGCCTGTTCACCCCAATGTACCAATCCGACAGCCGCACGCTGCCCGTGCTGCGCGACCGCATTCTGGCACCGGTTGCAACATGGCCCATCGCCCGCAATGTCCTGACAGCACTTGTGTCGGGTGACATGCTGCCCCCGGTGGCGGGCACGCGGTTTCCCTAGACGGCGGCAATCAGCCTTGCGTCACTTGCGCTCTGTCACCTGCTCCGCCGCCCAGCGGTTCAGCCAAGCAAGCCCCGCCAAGGACAACCCCAGCCCCAGGAACGAGACAACCCGCACCAGCCCTGACAGACCCGAGGCATCAATCAGGAACACCTTTGCCACCGTCAGCGCGATCACCGCCATACCGACCCTGCGCAACAGCGCCGAACGGCGCGCGATGGCCTGATACAGAAGCGCCGCACCGACCAGCATCATCGCAAGGGTATAGCTGTAAAGCTCGGGCTGCGTGACGCCGTAAACGCTCAGATCCCGGCCCTGCCACAGGCGTCGGATTTCAAGCCCGCCATACAGCACCACAAATGCCGCGCCGGGTGCCAGAAGTGTCATCCGCGCCAAGCGGCCCAACCCCGGCAACAGCCGCGAGGCGACCACCAGCATCAGCCCCGGCACAGCGTAGGCCAGAAACAGACTGTCCAGAATGACCGGCCCGCGCACCCAGTTCCAGCGCCCCATCACATCGAACAGAGGGTTCATCAGGGTTGCCGCCCCGACCATCCCCGCCGCCGCAATCAGACCCGCAAAGACGGCAAAGGCAATGCGCAGGCCCTTCAGCGGCCCGCCAAGATGCATCCGCGCGATCTGCACCAGCATCACCACCAGCCAAGGCAGCGTATTGAGCATGATGCCCCAATGCGTGAACACCGATTGCCAGCGGTCAAAGTCACTGCCGCCAACCGTGTCAACCAGCAGCCAGCGCGACAAAAGCACGTTGGCAAAGATTGCGGCAAAGCCGATCCATGCGGTTGTCATCACCCCCTTGGCCTGCGGACGCTCCAGCGTCTCGATCAGCCAGAACCCGGATATAAGGGCGGCAATCGGGGCGGCATAGGTCACCAGAACCTCGATCAGCGGCGCATCAAGCGCCCAGCCAACCCCCGGATCAACCGTCAGGCGATAGCCCAGAACTGCCACGCCCAACTGAATGAACCACCCCATTTCCGGCAACCGGAAACGGCGGTCCAGCGCCGCCGCCACCACGACCAGCACCGCCAGTGCCAGCGTCAGCGCCGATTTTGTGGCCAAGAGGAACAGCGCCAGCGCGATCAGCGAAAGCGCCGACAACGTGGCCCATGCCATGCGGCGCCGGTCCATCCCGTCAATCGTGGCAAAGCGCAGCGCCAGCAGAACCATCGCCGCCGCCACCGCCATGATCTGCACCGCCCAAGGGTAGGCTCCGATCACCAGTGCTGGTTCCCACAACAGCTCCAGAATAGCCGCCGCGACCGGGGCGACCAGCACCGCACCAAGACCAAAGCCCTTGCCCGCCATATCGCGCCGGAACGCCCGCAACGCCGCCGCACCCGAGATGATTACCGCCATCCCTAGGATCAGCGTCACCGTCCAGGGGGCCGCAACCTCGGGCGCGCGATCAACAATTGCCTGCGCCAGAAAGCTGTCGTAGACGGGGCCGAACTCGCCCCCCTCGAACAGCAACCGCGCGAGGAACGCCACCGACGGCAGCAGCGCCAGATCAACCAGCCCCCGCGCGCGGTAGGGCCAAATCAGCGCCAGCACGGCCAGCAGCGTCATCGCGGCCAGCACGGCCATGCCTTCGGTCTGGGTGCGGGCGTTGGCAAACAGCAGGAACACCGAAGCCGCCACCATCGCCCCCATCGACAGGCGCACCGGGAAGGGCGGCCAGCGCTTGAACCGCTGTAGCAGCGCCTGGCTCAAGGACGGCCCCGCGTGTTCTGGCCAAAGTTGCAACACCGGCACCGCCGTTGCCAGCAGTGGCAGCACGATCAACAGCAAAAGCCAGCCGCCAAAACCGGCCCCTCCGGCATACATCATGGCCCCGCCGCCAAAGCCCAGAACCAGCGCCAGCACCGACACCCAACCCCAGCGACGCAAAGCATCAACCGCAAGCCCGGTCAGCGTGATCAGCCCGTAATAGGCGTAAAGAATGGCCGTCGGCCCGGTGCCGCCCGCCACCAGAAACGGTGCCATCCCCGCCCCCAGCAGACCCACCGCCACCAGCAAAGGCCCGTAAAGCCACCCTAGCCCGACCGCGAGGGCAGCCGTTGCAAGCAGGCCCACAAAGGCCAGATCCGGCCCGTAAAGCCCGTACATCATCCGCCCGGCCACGATGCCCGCAAAGATCGACACAAGGCCCGCGCCGGAAAAAACCGAAGGTAGATAGGCGGTCGATGACGCCTCGCCATCGCCATAGCGACGCCGGATATACTCGCCCGCAACGATCAGCGCGGCGCCAAAGGCAATCGCCAGCATAACCCGCACAAGCGGGGGCAGCAGGCCGTTTTCGATGCCGTACTGCACAAAGAAAATGCCCGCCAATGCCAGCGACAGCGCGGATACTGCGTAAATCCAGTTGTCCTGCAACCAGCGGCCAAGATCGGCAAAGCGATCCCGCCGCATCACAATAGGCTGGTTCTGATCCACATGCGCCGGGGCGGCCGGGCGCGCTTCGGGCGGCAGGTCAGAAGCTGGCGGAATAACGGCAGCCGTCCGCCAGCCCGTCGCCGCATCCTCGGGCATTTCCCGCCATGGTTCGGGATTCTGGTCGGTGGGCGCGTCGGGGATTGGTTCGGAAAGTGCATCTGGTGAGACGCCCTCAGACGGATCGGGGATCGGCGGTGTGACTGTGGCCTTTGCCGCAACTGCCGCCACCCCGTCGCGCAGGGCAAGGTCAAGCTTGGCGCGCAGGGCCAGAACTTCGCGTTCCACCCGCATCAGACGGTTTTTCAGACCCGAATTCGAGATGAAAAGGATGATCAGGCAGATCGGCACGGCGAGCACCGCGATCAGGGCCAGAAGACCCAGAAACACAAACCCATCCATCAAACCACCAGCCCTCGTTATCGCGTTGCCTTTGCATGACGCTATAACGCGGCCCGCGCAAAGGAAAAGTCAGGTATTCCGTCCCTTTGGCGCAGGGTCTTGCAGTGCGGCCTCAGTGCGCTGCGCACCGAAAAGCCCCGCCAGACCCCGGCTGACCAGATTGCTGACCTTTGGGCGCGGCAGCGCGGCAAACGGCATCGGGCGGCACAGATCCATCGCGGCGACACCGATCCGGGCCGTCAGCGCGCCGTTCACCACGCCTTCACCGAACCGGCGTGAGATCTTGGACAGCACTCCGCCACCCGCGACGGTGTGGATCAGATCATCGGTCAAAGCCACCGCGCCGGTGGCCACCAGATAGGTGAACACGCGGCGCAACAGGCCAAGGCTGCCAAGGGTGCCCGCCCGCCCGCCGTAAATCTGGGCAATGCGGCGGATCATCCGAAGGTTCGAATAAAGCGCAGTCGCCACATCGGCCAGCGCCAGCGGCACCAGCGCCGTGACTGTGGCAACCTGCCGCGCGGCTGCTTCAATCTCGCGCCGGGCGGCCTGATCCAGCGGGCCAAGCAACTCCGTCTCGGCAAGGTTCAGCATCGCGTCCGCGTCAAACATCTCGGCGCTGTGATCGGCAAGCCGTGTCAGGCCCCATTTCAACTCGGGCCGCGCCGCGTAAAGCCGGGTCAGCACCGCAACCACATGCCGAGCGCCCATGAGATCGCCTGCGGCATGGGCGGCGGCGGCCTCTTTGTTTAGCCGGTCCAGCCGCCCAAGGCGCAAAAACGCCCGCCATTCGCGCAGCGCCAGCATCAGGCCGGCCAGCACCGCAGCGCCGATCAGCACGACCGCAATGCCACCCAGAACCTGGTTCCGTTCCAGCAGCGATACCGCGAAATCATAGGCCGACACCGACAGAACAAAGCTGATCAGCGCGCCGAATGCCCATAGCACCCAGCGCAGCATGGGCGAGGCTTGCGCCTGCGCGATGCGTCCGGCGGCCAGAACCGCGCGGCCCTGCACTGCCTCATCAGGCACCGGGGCGGCCGCGCCGGGATCAGCCTCATCCTCACGGTCCAGAAGCAGCGGTTTGCGGGGGGGTGGCGGCAGATCGGTCACAACCAGTCTCCGATCAGGAATTCGGCGGCACGGTCCAGCCGGATGTGCGGCGGGCCTTCGCCGGGTTTGCGGGTGATGCGGGCGGGTGCAAACCCCATCAGCGCGAAATCGGCATCAAGCCACGCTTCCGCCCCTTCGCGCGCGGGCGACAGCAAGCGTGCGGGGTCTTCGGGCAATTCGCCTGCGAACATCGCCGCCTGCCGCCCCGTCGACGACAGCCGCCCGCGCACACAATCGACAGCGTCGCCATCCCGCTGCACGGTTTCTTCGACCGTGGCGCGCAGCGATGCGATCGACATCGCCTCGACCTTGGCACCCGCAAAGGCGGCACGGTCGCGGGCCTCGCGCGTCAGGGCCTGAATGATTGCCGTCAGGCGCGGATGCTGGGTGTGGTGCAGATGATCGGCCTTGGTCGCGGCAAAAAGGATGCGTTCAACCCGGCGGCCCTGCAAAATCTGGCTTAAAAAGCCGTTCCGTCCGGGGCGGAAGGACAGCAGGATATCGGCCATCGTGCGGCGCAGATCCTCCAGCGCGCGGGGGCCTGCGTGAATGGCCGACAGCGCATCAACCAGCACCACCTGACGGTCGATCCGGCTGAAATGATCCCGGAAAAAGGGGCGCACGACGCGGGATTTATAACCCTCAAACCGCCGCTCCATCTCGCGCCAGAGGCTGCCGCGCGGGGTGTCGGTGGGCGCAGGCAGCGGCGCAAAGGTCAGCACGGGCGATCCGGCAAGTTCCCCCGGAAGCAGGAACCGCCCCGGTGTCAGGTCGGAATAACCCGCCCCGCGTGCCGCCTGCAGATAGGCGGTAAAGCTGGCGGCAAGGGCCGTGGCCCGACCTTCATCAAAGCGCAGGCTGCCATCCTCGGCCCGCGCGGTCGCGATGAAATCGCGGGCTTGCGGGCGGGGGTCCATGCGGTTCAGCGTGTCGTCCGACCATTCGGCATAGGTCTTGTCGAGCAAGGACAGATCCAGCAGCCATTCGCCGGGATAATCAATGATATCAAGGTGCAGGGTCCGCATGCCGGTGAACATTCCGAACAGGCCCGACGGACGGATGCGAAACGACAGGCGCAGTTCGGAAATCGCGCGGGTCGATTGCGGCCAGCGCGGATCATCGCCCGTCAATGCCGCCAGATGCGCCTCATAATCGAACCTCGGCAGGGTCATGTCGGGCTGGGGTTGCAGGAACGCCGTCTCGATCTGGCCCGCGCGGGAAAGCTGCGGCATGCGGCCCCGGTCCAAGAGGTTGGCAACCAGCCCGGTGATGAACACCGTCTTGCCCGCCCGCGAAAGACCCGTAACACCCAGCCGGATGACCGGATCGGCGAAAGGGTCGGTCAGGGCCGCGACCGTGCCTTCGATCCGGCGCGTCAGGCCTTCGGTAAAATCGGAAATTGCCACGCGCCACCCCTTGTTGCCGTGCCAAGATAGGCGGGGCGGGCGGCCAGCGGTAGGGGGAATTGCGCGGGCCGGTCTGTTGCGCTAACCGGGGCGGATGCCACGCTATGCATTTCAGATCGAATATGACGGCGGGCCGTTCAACGGCTGGCAGCGGCAGGCCGGAGGCCAGCCGACGGTGCAGGGCGCGGTCGAGGCGGCATTGGATGCGCTGGCAACCGGCCCGCACCTGATTGCCGCCGCCGGGCGCACCGATGCGGGCGTGCATGCCACGGCACAAGTGGCGCATTGCGATCTGCTGCGGGATTGGGACACGTTCCGTCTGACCGGCGCGATCAACGCACATCTGCGGCCCCTGCCCGTTTCGGTGACGGCCTGCGCCGCGGTGCCGGATGATTTCCACGCCAGGTTTTCCGCGCGTGAGCGGCGCTATGTCTTTCGGCTGGTGCAACGCCGCGCGCCGGTGACGCATGACCGGGGGCTGGTGTGGCAGGTGCCGCATCTTCTGGATACCGACGCGATGCGGCAGGGTGCGGCGCATCTGATCGGGCACCATGATTTCACCACCTTCCGGTCGTCGCTGTGTCAGGCGGCCTCGCCGGTCAAGACGCTGGACGAGATCAGGATCGAGGTGCTGGACTATCCCGCTGGCCGCGAGACGCGGTTTTACCTGCGCGCCCGCAGTTTCCTGCACAATCAGGTGCGCTCCATCGTGGGCACGCTGGAGCGGGTGGGGGCCGGTGCGTGGCAACCGGGCGATGTGGCGCGTGCGCTGGCCGACAAGGACCGCACGGCCTGCGGGCCTGTCTGCCCGCCGCAGGGATTGTATCTGGCAGGCGTCGGCTACCCGGCGGACCCGTTCGTTTCGGACGGTTGAGGGCCAAGGCAGGCGGTGCGCTGCATCTCATCTTCAGGTCCCACGACCTGCCATTCGCCGCCCGTCAGCGTGCCATCGGGGGCAAGGGTCGCGCCATCCACCAGATCGGCATGACGCCCGCCCGCGCAATCAAAGCCCAAAGGGATGCGGACCGCTTTGGCCCAACGCTGCACAACCATCGCCTCGGCGGTGCGGATATCGGGGTTGGTGGCAGAGGATTGCATCGAGGTCATGTCCAGCGCCACGAACCGGCTGACCACCGGAAATACAAGCGTCCAGGGTCGCCAGCCGATACGGTCTTCGGGGGCAGACAGGATGAACACGCCATCCGGTAATGCACCCGCAACGCGTGGATACCACGAATATTCATTCCACACCGAAAACACCAGCATCCCCGCACCCATGGCGGCAGGAAGGGTCCATTTCGGCAGGCGGCCCTTGGCCAGCCAGCGGATCGCAAGCACGACACCGGCAAGGCCGGCCCCGGCGCACAGCATGGCAATCAGGTCAAAGAGCATCGGGAAACTTTCTGATCGGCGGGCAAAGCCTGCGCCGGAAAAATGGCGCGCCCCCGAAGGGACGCGCCGTTAGGTTCAGTGCGATGAGGCCGCACCCGCGCCGCGCGGAACGCGGATCGATTCGACCAGATCCTGCACATGCTGGGGCGGTGCTGCGGTGACCGACGATACGATCCACGCCGACACAAAGTTAACCACAGCCCCGACCGCGCCAATCGACAACGGCGAGATGCCGAAGAAGTAGTTGGCCGCGGTGTTGGGATACCAGTTGGTGCCCGGCACGAAGAAGAAGCCGAGATACATGAAGATGTAGAAGGCCGTGAACACAAGGCCCAAAATCATCCCCGTAATCGCCCCCTCGCGGTTGATCCGCTTGGAGAAGATACCCATCATCAGCGCCGGGAAGATCGTCGCTGCGGCCAGACCAAAGGCCAGCGCCACAACCTGCGCTGCAAAGCCCGGAGGGTTCAGACCCAGCCACGTCGCGATCACGATGGCAAAACCCATCGCAATACGCGCGGCCAGAAGTTCACCCTTTTCCGAAATGTTCGGGTTCAGTGTGCTTTTGATCAGGTCATGGCTGATGGCAGAAGAAATCGCCAGCAAAAGACCCGCAGCGGTGGAAAGTGCCGCCGCCAGACCACCCGCCGCGACCAGAGCAATCACCCAGCCGGGCAATGCTGCAATCTCGGGGTTGGCCAGAACCATGATGTCGTTGTCAACCTTGGTCAGCTCGTTTCCGACCCAGCCACGTTCGGTCAGCGATTGGCCACCGATCTTCAACTCACCCTGCGCCGTGGTCAGCGCCGCGTTTGCCGCAACCAGCGCCGCTTGCAGCGGAACCAGCGTGGCATCGTCAGCTCCGTCTTTCTGAACCGCTGCCGGTGTGGCAAGGTCAGCACCGGCAAGAACCGGCAATCCAAGGGCCGCACGGCCATCGGTCAGGGCTTTTGCAGCATCGGCCACCCCTTTTTGCTGCGGTGCCAACGCGGAGTCGTTGAAGTACTGGATCTGCCCGTCACCGTTCAGGTCGGCAAAGGTCAGAAGCCCGGTTTTCTCCCAGGTGCGGATCCAGGTCAGTTTCGGGTTGCTGTCGATTTCGGCAATCGTCAGCGCATCGCCGTCCAGCGGGTTGCCGGTCACAGCAGCAGGCCAGAAGGTTGTGGTCAGGTTCAGACGCGCCATCGACCCCACAGCCGGAGCCACGGTGTAAAGAAGGGCGATGAACACCAGCGCCCAGCCCGCCGAAAGACGCGCATCCGACACTTTGGGCACCGTGAAGAAGCGGATGATGACATGCGGAAGACCCGCGGTGCCGATCATCAGCGACATGGTGAACAGGAACATGTTCAGCATGCTGGTGGTCTGGCCGGTATAGGCACCAAAGCCCAGATCCTGCACGACCGCATCCAGTTTCTGCAGGAACAGAATGCCCGATGCCTCATGCGTGCCGATCAGGCCCAGCTGCGGGAAGAACGAGCCCGTCAGCGAGAGCGAGATGAAGATCGCAGGAATGGTATAGGCGATGATCAGCACGACATATTGCGCCACCTGCGTGTAGGTGATGCCCTTCATACCGCCCAGAACCGCGTAACAAAACACGATTGTCGCGCCGATATAAAGGCCCGTATCAGTGCTGACTTCCAGAAAGCGCGAGAAGGTCACGCCAACGCCGCGCATCTGCCCGATGACGTAAGTGACCGAAATCACGATCAGGCAGATCACAGCCACCAGACGCGCACCGCTGGAATAGAAGCGGTCGCCGATGAATTCCGGCACGGTGAACTTGCCGAACTTGCGCAGGTAGGGTGCCAGCAACAAAGCCAGCAGCACATAGCCACCGGTCCAGCCCATCAAGAAGGCCGATTGCTGATAGCCGCCCGCCGATGACAGCGCGATGATGCCCGCCATCGAGATAAACGAGGCCGCCGACATCCAGTCAGCACCCGTCGCCATGCCGTTCAGGATGGGGTGAACGCCCTGTCCGGCTGCATAAAATTCCGCGGTCGAGCCCGCGCGGGCCCAGATCGCGATACCGATGTAGAGCGCGAAGGTCGCGCCCACAACGATCAGATTGAGGGTGTATTGATCCATGGGTGCGCTCCTATTCGTCTACGCCATATTCCTGATCAAGTTTGTTCATGCGCCAGGCATATCCAAAGATCAGGACAAGAAAGACGTAGATCGACCCGTTCTGGGCGAACCAGAAGCCAAGGTCGGCGCCGCCGATATGAACGCCCATCAACATGGGGCGCAAGATGATGCCAAGTCCGAACGAGCACGCAAACCAGATCACCAGACAGATGATGATGATCCTGATATTCGCGGCCCAATAGGCATTGGACGATGTTCTGTCTGCCATTAGGTGTTTCCTCCCATTTCGTTTCCCGTCCCGTGCCGCTGCCCCTTGTCACCGGGGCTGCGGGTCGTCTTTGCCGGGGCTTTTCGGCCCCGGTTCATGCGCTCGGGGCCTTTCAGCCCCGGTTCATGCGATTTGCAATCAGATCGTCCACCACGCCGGGGTCGGCGAGGGTCGATGTGTCGCCCAAGGCTGCATAATCATTCTCGGCGATCTTGCGCAGGATGCGGCGCATGATCTTGCCCGACCGGGTTTTCGGCAGGCCGGGCGCCCACTGGATCAGATCGGGCGAGGCTATCGGGCCAATCTCGGTGCGGACCCATTTGACCAGGTCCTTGCGCAGATCCTCGGTCGGCTCCACCCCCTGCATCAGGGTAACATAGGCATAGATGCCCTGCCCCTTGATGTCGTGCGGATAGCCCACCACGGCAGCCTCGGCGACGTGTTCGTGCGCCACCAGTGCGGATTCAACCTCGGCCGTGCCCATGCGATGGCCGCTGACGTTGATCACGTCATCCACCCGCCCGGTTATCCAGTAATAGCCATCAGCGTCGCGGCGGCAGCCGTCTCCGGTGAAGTAATAGCCCGGATACTGGCTGAAATATGCCTCTTCAAAGCGGGCATGATCCCCCCAGAGCGTGCGCATCTGGCCCGGCCAGCTGTCAGTGATGCACAATACGCCCGAGGTTTCAACGGCAGTTTCAACCTTGCCGGTCGCGGGGTCCAGCACTTCGGGTTTCACGCCGAAAAACGGCAAGGTTGCCGACCCCGGTTTCTGCGGAATGGCTCCCGGCAAAGGCGTGATGATGTGCCCGCCGGTTTCGGTCTGCCAGAACGTATCGACAATCGGGCAACGGCCTTTGCCAACATGCGTATTATACCAGTTCCACGCCTCGGGGTTGATCGGCTCGCCCACCGAACCCAGCAGCTTCAGGCTGGAAAGGTCATGCTTTTCAACCCATTCCGGCCCCATCGCCATCAATGCGCGAATGGCGGTGGGGGCGGTGTAGAACTGGTTGACGCGGTGCTTGGCGCACACCTCCCAGAACCGTCCGGCATCGGGGAAGGTCGGCACGCCCTCGAACATCAGCGTGGTCGCGCCGTTCGCCAGCGGGCCGTAAATGATATAGCTGTGCCCCGTCACCCAGCCCACATCGGCGGTGCACCAGAACACATCGCCATCGTGGTAATCGAACGTCGCCTGATGCGTCATCGCGGCATAAACCAGATAGCCGCCGGTGGTATGAACAACCCCCTTGGGCCGCCCGGTGGAGCCTGAGGTGTACAAGATGAACAGCGGGTCCTCGGCCTCCATCGGCTCGGGCGCGCAGGTGGTGTCGGCGGCGGCCATTTCGGAGCGCAGGTCAATGTCGCGGCCTTCGGTCCAGGTGGTCTGCCCGCCAGTGTGCTTGACGACAAGACATTTCACATGGTCATCGCAATGCAACAACGCCGCGTCCGCGTTCGATTTCAATGGCGTTTTCTTGCCACCGCGCGGCGCATAATCGGCGGTGATCACAACACGAGCGGCGGAATCGTTGATCCGGTTCGCCAAGGCATCCGGCGAAAAGCCTGCGAAAACGATGGAATGTATCGCCCCGATCCGGGTGCAGGCCAGCATGGCATAGGCCGCCTCGGGGATCATAGGCATATAAAGCACGACCCGGTCGCCCCTTTTCACGCCATGCGCTTTCAGCACATTGGCCATGCGGCAGGTCTGTTCCAGCAGGTGCGCATAAGTGATGTGCTGGGCGGGGGTCTTTGGATCATCAGGCTCCCAGATGATCGCGGTCTGGCCGGCGCGTTTGGCAATGTGGCGGTCGATGCAGTTGGCGCTGACGTTCAGTACGCCATCCTCGAACCACTTGATCGACACCTGACCCAACGTGAAATCAGAGTTCTTGATCTTGGTCGGAGCTTTGATCCAATCAAGCCGCTTTGCCTCGGCAGCCCAGAAGGCGTCGGGGTCCTTGACCGAGGCGGCATAGCGCGCGGCATAACTTTCGGGGGTTTCGTGCGCGGTGGCCGCAAAAGCGTCCGACGCAGGATAAATGGCTTTGAGTTGACCCAGTTCCGACATGACATCCCCCCAGATGCGAACCGCCATGCATTCGTGCAGGCAGGTCTGTGCGCGGCACTATAGCTAGAATGTCAAAGAAACGGTAACTATTTTTTATTGCTCATTAATTTTGAAAATTTATTTACTGATGGGTTCGAAAATCTGTAAATTGAAAAAGACGCGTAACATCTTCATGATGGATTTTCAGCCAGTTGAAGTGTGACACGCCGACCCGACATCTGCCCAATCGGGCGACGCGATCAAGGGAAACGCCCAAATCGTCATCGGCAAGGAAACAGGGCAGTTCCGGTTGCGCGCTGGTCTATGTGCATTGATTCGCGGTTCGCGAACGCACGTCACACCGCCGCAACCGCGTGCAGCCGCCCTGAAAACGAACAGGCGGCCCAATGGGCCGCCTGCGTCTTTGCCTTGAAGCCCGGCCTTGCTATTGCGGGGTATCGCAGCGGATCGTCACGTTCATCCGGCCTTTCACATCGGTAGGAAAGCGCAGAAAGACCCTGTCCTTTTGCGCCCCCTGTTCGACCTGAACATAGGGCATGTCAAACCGCGCCACATTCGATGCCGTTGTGATCGCGCCTTCGGCAATCACCGACCGCACGTTCGAGGCATAGCTGCCAAAGGGCAGGAAATCGCCGCTGCTGACGCTCCAGGTATCAGCGGCGGTGTTCTGAACATGGGTGATCGTCACCGGATTGACCGTCAATTGGCTGATCCCGTTGAACGCATTGCCCTCGATCACGATATTGCGCATCCGGGTAAAATCCAGATTTGCAAAGGTGGTATCGACCTTGTCGAACCGGTCAATCGTGGCACCCACGGTGCGAAACGTGTTGCCCTGCACCGTCAGGCCGTTGACAAACTGGCCCGACCCGAAGGGCTTGATGACCAGCCAGCGGAACGAGGGCGCCACGCTGGAGCAGATGAATATGTTGGAGTTGATCGTCAGCCCGCCGAAGGAGAACCCGGTCGAAAAATCGGGGGTTGCATCATGCTCATTGGTCATCTCGATATGGCAGTTGTCGACATAGTTGCCAGTGATCAGCGAGGCAACGCTGGGGCTGGTGAACACGATCCCGGCCTGACGCACGCCATTGGTCTGGTCGTCGCCCTGAAAGAAGTGGTTACCGATGAAAATATGCCCGGTGCCCCCCATGACCGCGAATGTGCCGAACCGCACCACCCGATTGTCGCGGATCTTGCAGTCATTCGCATTGGTCTGAATTGCAATCGACGTGCGATCCTGTGAAGGGACGGCCTGTTCGTTCGACAGGAACTGGTTCTGGTCAACAATCATGCCCTGACACCCGACCCCGATCGAGCTGATTCCCCGGTCCAGAGGGCCCGAGATAACCGAGTCCGCAATCCTGAAAATCGAGCCCGCCGGGGGCAGCATGATGCAACTTGCCACGCCGTTGCACAGAAATTCGATATCCACGACCTCAAACCGGGTCAGCGAGTCAAAGTTGCTGAAATCGAGTATGTATTTGTAGCGGCGGAAGGTGAAGGTGCGGGTGCCCTGCGCTCCGTAAAGCGGTTTTGACAGCCTGATGGTTCCGGCCCCCACGTTCTTGGCACGAACATATACCTCACGTCCGACGCCGGTGCCGCTGATGCGCGCGCCGACGGGAATGCCCGCGATGTTTGCGACGTTCGTCAAGCGCAGGGGATCGCTGGCATTGTACGTGGCGACGGCCGAAACCGTGTCAGTCGACCAGTTGCTGCCGGGCACGGCGCTGATCTGTCCATTGGCCAGAACCCGGCGCTGCGCAAAGGTGCCGATGCCGGTGACAGCGGCCACATCGACCGGTCCGGTCAGATTGACCCTGCGCCCGCTCAGATTGAAAGTGACGTGATCGGTGAAATAGAACAGCGCCTGAAGCCCGCGCCGGAACCCCTCGGCCTCGTCTCCGAAGGCGGCGGTGTAGGTATCAAGATCATAGTTGCGGGTGCAGGCCAGACGGACGCTGGCAGGCATCGTGATCGTGCCCTCGAACCGGACTGCAGACTCGAACGTGACGTTCGAGGTCAGCCGGTAGGTGCCGGCCGACACCAGCACCGTGCGCCCGTTGGCATCGGCATCCGCCGCCTCGAACGCGGCTGAATCGTTGGTCGATCCGTTGCCGATTGCACCATAATCGCGCACATCGACAACGTCGATCAGCTTGCGGTGGAACGCACTGGTGATGTCTTCGATCTGGATATCGTCGATCCGCACGACGCCGCCGTTGGGGCCGGTCAGATCCAGCCCGAAATGGCCGTAAACCGGCTCGGTGCCCCAGACGAGATCTTGCCTTGCCGGTTACCCGACCCGACGATGGCCGAAACGGTGACCGCTTCGCCATAGCTGTCAAGCGCGATTGATGGGCCCGTGACCGGCACCGACACGGCTGTGCCGTTGGCCCGCGCGGCATAGGCCGCGATGCGCACCGAAGGAAGGTTGCCCGCAACCGCCTTGATCCGTGCGGTGATGCGCAGATAAAGCCCGGGCTGGATCGGCGTGTTGCCCTTGTAACGCAGGCGCTGGGTGTTGTCGATTTTCTGCAATTCCAGACAACTGCCGAAATCCTGATCGGCAGGCACAAGTGCTGCATTGGGTTGACCCGCATAGCTGGCGGTGCCGGGGGTGCCATCCTCGCTGGACCATTGGGCGAGCCCTGCCGAAAACGGTGGCGGCATCAGGACCAGACCGTCAGTAATTGCCATGTTCATGTGGAAAAATCCTCGCCAGTTGCGCTGTCAGGGCCCGCCGGAACGATCAGGCCGCCACTGCGCGCAAGGATTCACGAGATCGGTTAACAGGCTTTGGAGGGCGCGCACGCAACGATATGCGACTGCGCAACGCGGCGAGGACGGATGCCTTCGGCGAGGATATTTTTGTCAAAATGAAAGCGGAAGCTTCAGGCGCCAACAGCCGAGTTCGGCAAAAGCTGAACCGCATTGATCTGCCAGCCGCCGGGGGCTTCGATCATCTGATAGTCCAGCGTGAAAAGCCTGCCGCTGGCATCGGTAACCAGCACCCGCTGCCAAAGACCACCCGCCACGTTGCGCAGTTCCAGCATCTTGACCGACGACGGCTTCCAGACCATCGGATAGCCATTGCGCACCATTGCGCCGAAATTTTCCGGCGTGCCAAAAATGCCCTTGATGGTGGGCGAGGCATAGCTGAAGGCCTTGTTCACATCTTCGGCGGCAAAGGCCTGAAACTGGTTGTTGATCGTAGCCTCGATCTCGGGGTTCCGGGTTTCCTGAGCAAGACCGGGAAGGGCCAAAAGGCCCGAAAGCATCACTGCGTACACTGCAAAGCGCATGGCAAAGCCTTTCGTTTGCGTCCCCTTGGGAAAGGTTAGCGTCCGTTTCCCCTGCGTCAAGCGGTCAGTTCACCGGCAAGCCCGCGGTCGATCAGCGCCATGGAATCCGGCACGCCGTAAAGGGCTATGAAACCACCAAAGCGCGGCCCTTCCGAGGCACCAAGCAGCACCTCATAAAGCGCTTTGAACCAGTCGCGCAACGGTTCGAACCCGTGATCCTTGCCGACGGCAAAGACCATGCTTTGCAACGCATCGGCGTCTGCGCCGCCATCCCAAGTGGCAAGTCGGGCGCGCAGGTCAACCATCGCCGCGCGTTCGATATCCGATGGCGCCCGGAACTGGCGCGCAGGGGCCACGAAATCGCGGAAATAGCGCACGGCGAATTCGGCTGCGGCATCCAGATCGGGGTTGGTTTCCGGCGTGGCGTCGGGCGCATAGCGTTTGATAAAGCCCCAAAGTGCCGATTTATCCGTTGCCGCCGAAACGCTTGCAAGGTTCAGAAGCATCGCAAACGGAACCACCATCTTGCTTTCGGGTGGCGCACCATGATGGATGTGCCAGACCGGGTTGTTGACCTGCGCGTCAATGTCCTGGCCTGCATAGGCGCGCAGTTGCTGGTGGTATTCATCGACGGCCTTGGGGATCACGTCGAAATGCATCCGCTTGGCGGTTTTCGGCTTTAAATACATGAAATAGCCCAGCGATTCCGACGCCGCATAGGTCAGCCATTCGTCGATCGTCAGCCCGTTGCCCTTGGATTTACTGATCTTCTGGCCGCCCTCATCCAGAAACAGCTCATAGGTCATATGGTTCGGTTTGCGCCCGCCTAAGATTTCGCAGATGCCGTCATAAATCGGGGTGTTGGTGGAATGATCCTTGCCATACATCTCGAAATCGACACCCAGCGCCGCCCAGCGCGCGCCGAAATCAGGCTTCCATTGCAGTTTCACATTGCCGCCTGTCACAGGCAGCGTGCAATCGCGGCCATCCTCACCTTCAAACGTGATCGTGCCGTCCTTGGCGTTGATTTCTTTGAGCGGCACATAAAGCACGCGCCCCGAAATCGGGCTGATCGGCAGGAAGCACGAATAGGTCTGCTGGCGTTCTTCGCGCAGGCTGGCCAGCATCACCTCCATGATCTTGTCATAGCGTTCGGCGGCCAGCCGAAGCGTGTCATCGAACCGACCCGAGCGGTAGAATTCGGTGGCGCTGATGAATTCATACTCAAACCCGAAGGTATCCAGAAACCGGCGCAGCATCGCGTTGTTATGATCGCCAAAGCTGGGGAATTCGCCAAACGGATCGGGGACCGAGGTCAGCGGTTTCTGGCGGTGCAATTCCAGCATTGCGGTATTGGGCACGTTGTCGGGCACCTTGCGCATCCCATCCAGATCGTCGGAAAAGCAGATCAGGCGTGTGGGAATATCCGAAATCACCTCGAACGCGCGGCGGATCATCGTGGTGCGCGCGACCTCACCGAAGGTGCCGATATGGGGAAGACCGCTGGGGCCATAACCGGTTTCAAACAGCACATAGCCCTTTTCGGGGGCCTTTTTCTCATACCGCTTCAGGATCGCGCGGGCCTCTTCAAAGGGCCAGGCTTTCGATTTCATCGCAGCATCGCGCAGGGCTGACATCGGATTTTCCTTTGGCGTCGGCGTGGCAATGCGCCACGTTCCGTCCGTCTCCTATTGCCGCAGGCGTGCGGGGTCAATAATCTGCCGTCCAAACCAACCAAAGGATACGCCCGTGATCGACACGCCTCCCTCCCTTTCGCCGCAGGACGCGCTGATCGCCATCATGATCGCGGTGTCGGCGTCGGACGAACAGATCCGCAAATCCGAACTCGTCGCCATTCAACGCATCGTCAACCACCTGCCGATCTTTTCGAGCTATGACGGCGACCGCTTCCGCACCATCAGCCGCACCGTGTTTGATCTGTTCGAGGAAGAAGACGGGCTTGACGCGCTGTTCGGCCTTGTCCGCGATGCCCTGCCCGAGCGTCTTAATGAAACCGCCTATGCGCTGGCCTGCGATGTGGTGGCCGCCGATGGTGCGCTGCGCGAGGTGGAGTTGCGGATGCTGGAAGAAATCCGTGATGAGCTGAGCATCGACCGCCTGCACGCCGCCGCCATCGAATGGGGTGCGAGGGCGCGTCATATGCGCATTTAGGGTGCGTCTCGCTGCAGTTTAGACAGCCTCAGATAAAGGCTTGCGCCCAGCGATTGATCAACTGGCCCTGCAAACGTCGGGCGCGCAAGGTCCAGGCGTGACCACCCGGTGGGTCTTCGCGCAGTGCCATCGGCAGTGCGTCACGGCGTTTGGTGTCGCCGGTGAAAATCGCAAAAGCCAGTTCCGGCCCCGATTGCGGCACGATGTACCCCGCCAGAGCAGACACGAAATTCAGCGTTCCGGTTTTGGCGATCACCCGGACCGGACCACCCTTGACGACCTTGCCGTTTGCGTCGCGCATGCCGACCTCTTTCAACAGCGCGGGAAGCGGCGACCCCGCCGCCCGTGCAAAAACCAGTGTGCGCACCATGTCGGCGGCTGATATGCGCGTGCCGGTGCCCAACCCGGAATGATCGGTGAAGCGCGCGTCGATCCCCAGTTCAGCCTTGGCCCATTCGCTCATCTTCACGCCCGACGCTGTCAGATCAGACGCACCAGATGTCATCAGACCCAACACCTCGGCGGTCAGATTGGTCGAATATTTCAGCATGTCGCGGATCACGGTTGCCAGATCATCACTGGTGTTCGTGGCCAGCGCGTCGCCCGCCGGAATGGCGGCGGTCAACCCCGGCGCAGGCAGCGTGATGCCCTGCGCACGGGCCAGCGCCGCAAAAACATCCGCCGCGTAAAGGCCTGGATGGCGCACGGGCAACCAACGGCTTCCCGCCTTGCCCAAAGCGCCCGACGCGACCGTCCAGTCATCCCCCGCCCGACCCTCGGCATAGGTGAACAGCGGCGCGCTGCGATCCACCACCTGCATCCGCGCCATGCTGACCGGCGGCACGAACCGTTCGGACCGCGCATCCATCGACACCGAATAGCCCTTGGTGCCGCGCTTCCATTCAAAGTAAACCCGGTTGAAGTTCAGGTTCAGGCCCGAAAGGCCGGGGTTATAGCCCACAAAATCCGGCTGATCGTCATCGATCCGCAAAAGGTTCGGCAACGCGTCGGCATAGGCCATGTAGCGCCCGGTGATCCCCTTGACGCCGCGTGCCGCCAAGGCCTGTGCCATATCGGCCAGACCATCGGTTGACAGCGTCGGATCACCCGCCCCCACCAGCACCAGATCGCCCTGCACGATGCCGCCCGACACTGGCCCGGTCGCGACAATCCGCGTGGTAAAGCGATCGCCGACCGCCAGTTTGTCCAGCGTGTAAAGCGAAGTGATCGTCTTGGTAACACTCGCCGGGGGCAGCGGCACGGTGTCGTTGACCACCTCCAGCACCCGGCCCGTGCGTGCATCGGCCACCACATATCCGATAACGCCGCCCAGCTTTGCCGCATCAATCAGCGCCCCGGCAGATTGCGGGGCAGACGACACCTTGCCACCATCGCCACGCCTGCGCGGCCGCATGTCGGTAACAGGGCCTTCGGCCAGAACCGGAGACGCAGCACCCGCCATAAGGGCGGCCAGCATCCAGCGACGTGACGGATGGAAAGGATCAAGACTCATGCCGATTGTCTAGCCACAAGGTCGGCCAAGGAACAAGGGCCACGCCCCCACGCCCTGCTCACATCTTTGAAACATGGTGCGCCCTATGCCGTCCAATCGCCGCGCGCACGGATCGCGCTGGACGATATATCCACCATCGGCACATTCACGAAACACCACGCGGGCGGCTTGCGGCCCGCCAAAGCCTCGCCCCTCTGCACCCGGTCCACGCGGAAGCTGCGCGCGGCGACGGACAGCCGTGCCGCAACGCCCGATCCGGGCCGCGCCAGAACCCCCACCGGCACCGCGCGCAGGATATCGCGCCAGCGCTCCCAGCGATGAAACTCCACCAGATTGTCGGCCCCCA
The DNA here is from genome assembly GCA_038207585.1 of Rhodobacterales bacterium. Lineage (GTDB taxonomy): Bacteria > Pseudomonadota > Alphaproteobacteria > Rhodobacterales > Rhodobacteraceae > JBBQZP01. The sequence goes on from JBBQZP010000002.1 coordinate 93,205, forward strand.
TCAGCCAGACAAAATGCACACCGGGATAGATTGCCTGCAACCGCTCGATGGTTTCGGCGGTGTACCGCGTGCCCAGCCGCGCCTCGACATCCGTGATCACCACGCGCGGATCGTCCATCACCGCCCGAGCCCGCACCAGCCGGTCGGCCATCGGCGCGGGCTGCCGCGCTTTCAGAGGATTGCCGGGGCTGACCAGCCACCACACCCGGTCCAGCCCCATGCGCTTCAACGCCTCACGCGTGATGTGCGCGTGTCCCGCATGCGCAGGATCGAACGACCCGCCCAGAAGGCCGATCGTCATGCCGCGTGTCGCGATTGGAAAGCCAGCGCGCATCTGTCCCCCGGTTCTGCCCCCCAGCTAGACCGCATCCTGCATCCCGGCACAATGCCATCGTCATAAGATCTGGTTGTGACGTCCCGCCTTGCGTTGCGGGTCTTCCGATTGCCCTTCGCTTCGCTTTCCCTTAGATACGGCCCAACCCAATATTCCGGAGCATCACCATGGCCAGCTATCAATATGTCTACCACATGGAAGGCGTGTCCAAGACCTATCCGGGCGGCAAGAAATGCTTTGAAAACATCCACCTGAACTTTCTTCCGGGTGTGAAGATCGGCGTTGTCGGCGTGAACGGCTCGGGTAAATCAACGCTATTGCGGATCATGGCAGGCCAGGACACCGATTTCAAAGGCGAGGCGTGGGCCGCCAAGGGTGCCAAAGTCGGCTACCTGCCGCAGGAACCCTGGCTGGACCCGACGCTTGATGTGAAGGGCAATGTCATGCTGGGTGTCGCCAAGCAGACCGCCATTCTGGAACGCTACAACGATCTGGCGATGAACTATTCTGATGAAACCGCCGATGAAATGGCCGCCCTTCAGGATGAGATTGACGCAGGCAACTTGTGGGAGCTTGAAGCATCCGTCGGTGTGGCGATGGACGCCCTGCGCTGCCCGCCAGATGATGCCGATGTGGAATCCCTTTCGGGCGGCGAACGCCGCCGGGTCGCGCTGACCAAGCTTCTTTTGGAAGCGCCCGATATGCTGCTCTTGGACGAACCGACCAACCACCTTGACGCCGAATCCATCGCATGGCTGCAAAAGCACCTGATCAACTACAAGGGCACGATCCTGATCGTCACCCACGACCGCTATTTCCTCGATGACATCACCTCGTGGATTCTGGAACTCGATCGCGGCCGTGGCATCCCGTATGAGGGCAACTATACCGCCTGGCTGGAACAAAAAGCCAAACGCATGATGCAAGAGGCGCGTGAGGATAAATCCAAGCAGAAGGTGCTGGAAAAGGAACTCGAATGGATCCGCGCCGGGGCCAAGGCCCGTCAGGCGAAATCCAAGGCACGTATTTCCAAGTATAATGAAATGGCCGGGCAGACGGTGCGCGAACGCTCAAGCATCAGCCAGATCGTCATCCCGAACGGCGAGCGTCTGGGATCCAAGGTCATCGAGGTTGTCGGCCTGAAAAAACACATGGGTGACAAGCTGTTGATCGAGGATCTGTCCTTCACCATTCCGCCCGGTGCCATTGTCGGCGTGATCGGCCCCAATGGTGCGGGCAAATCCACCCTGTTCCGCATGATCACCGGCACGGAAAAGCCCGATGAAGGCACGATCACGCTGGGCGACACCGTGCAGCTTTCCTACGTCGATCAGTCGCGCGATGCGCTCGACCCCGCAAAGACCGCGTGGGAGGAAATCTCGGGCGGCTCCGAAGTCATCCACCTTGGCGATCTGGAAATGAACAGCCGCGTTTATGCCGGCGCGTTCAATTTCAAAGGCACCGACCAGCAGAAAAAGGTGGGCCTTCTGTCAGGCGGCGAACGCAACCGCGTGCATATGGCGAAACTGTTGCGCTCGGGCGGGAACGTGCTGCTGCTGGATGAGCCGACCAACGATCTGGACGTTGAAACCCTGCAGGCCCTTGAAGCCGCCATCGAAGATTTCGCCGGATGTGCCGTGATCATCTCCCACGACCGCTTCTTCCTCGACCGCCTGTGCACGCATATTCTGGCCTTCGAAGGCGATGCCCATGTCGAATGGTTCGAGGGGAACTTCGAGGCCTATGAGGAAGACAAAGTGCGGCGGTTGGGGCCGGATTCGATTGAGCCGAAGCGGGTGAAGTACAAGCGATTCAGCCGATAGTATACTGTCCGCGATTGACCGGACGCAGGGTAGCCAGTGGGACACCGTGCTTTCGGTCCTGCCCCTGCGAAAACGTTACTCGCGGAGTAATGGAAAGCGTCACCCTGCTTCAAACTGAAATGGTATTGCAATGGATTATGGAAAATCAGGGGCGGTCAAGCCCGGCCGCAAGGAACCCCCGCATCAGGAACGAAAGCTTTCTGGCAAGGTCCCTCCCCCCGGAGGGCGCCTGAGCAAGGAAGAGTTGGTGGCCCGCATCAAAGCCGCAGCCGAGGCGCGCAAGACCGCGTCGTCCTGACACGCAGAATTGTTGGGAACCAAAAGTTCACGATCGCGTTTTGAGTAAAGAAGCCACTGTCTGGCGTCATCACTCAAAGGATCGATCATGCCCATTGGCACCATTCTTCTTGTCATCCTCGTTCTCGCGGTAATCGGGGCTTTGCCGACGTGGGGCCACTCACGGTCGTGGGGCTACGGTCCGACGGGCGGCCTTGGTCTGGTTTTACTGATCGTTCTCATCCTTGTCCTCATGGGTCGGATATGACCCTCAACACAGGAGACTGCGCATGAAAGGCATCCTCGCCTGGGCCATCGGCATTCCGATCCCCGTCATCATCATCCTCTACTTCCTCAACGTCTTCTGACCCCTCGGCGCTGCGGCGGGAAAATCCTGTCTCGCCGCAGCGCAGCGAATTGACAACGCCAGAATATTTCCCCCATATACAGTCTCAAGCAATATTATTACTGCGTCGAGGCTGCCGATGACCCATCCCACCGCCGAAAAACCCTGGCTCTTCCGCACCTACGCGGGCCATTCCACGGCAACCGCCTCCAACGCGCTCTACCGCAGCAACCTCGCCAAGGGGCAAACTGGCCTGTCCGTCGCCTTCGATCTGCCCACCCAGACCGGCTATGACAGCGACCATACCCTTGCCAAGGGCGAAGTCGGCAAGGTCGGCGTGCCTGTCAGCAACCTTGGTGACATGCGTGCGCTGTTCGACAACATCCCGCTTGATCAGATGAACACCTCGATGACCATCAACGCCACCGCCCCCTGGCTGCTGGCGCTGTACATTGCCGTGGCCGAAGAGCAAGGCGTTGATATTGCAACCCTTCAAGGCACCGTTCAGAACGACATTATCAAAGAATACCTCAGCCGCGGCACCTATATCTGCCCGCCCGAACCCAGCCTGCGGATGATCACTGACGTTGCGGCCTACACGGCTAAAGCCTTGCCGAAGTGGAACCCGATGAACGTCTGCTCGTACCATCTGCAAGAGGCCGGGGCGACACCGCAGCAGGAACTGGCCTTTGCTTTGGCCACCGCTTGCGCCGTGCTGGACGATCTGCGCGGCAAGGTCGAACCGCAAGCCTTCCCCGCGATGGTCGGTCGCATCAGCTTTTTCGTGAACGCAGGCATCCGCTTCGTGACCGAGATGTGCAAGATGCGCGCCTTTGTCGATCTTTGGGATGAAATTTGCGAAACCCGCTACGGTGTGACCGATCCCAAACATCGCCGCTTTCGCTACGGCGTGCAGGTCAACTCACTGGGCCTGACCGAACAGCAGCCCGAAAACAACGTCCCCCGCATCCTTCTCGAAATGCTGGCCGTCACCCTGTCGAAAAACGCCCGCGCCCGCGCCGTGCAACTGCCCGCCTGGAACGAGGCGCTTGGACTGCCCCGCCCGTGGGATCAGCAATGGTCGCTGCGCATGCAGCAAGTGCTGGCCTACGAGACGGACCTGCTGGAATACGACGACCTCTTCGACGGCAACCCGGCGATTGATCGCAAGGTTCAGGCGCTTAAAGACGGCGCACGCGAAGAACTTGCGGCCATCGACGCGATGGGCGGGGCCGTCGCCGCCATCGCCTACATGAAGGGCCAGCTGGTCGAGGCCAATGCCGACCGCATCGCGAAAATCGAAACGGGTCAGACCACTGTCGTCGGCGTCAACCGCTGGACGGACGGTGCGCCAAGCCCCCTGACCACCGGCGACGGCAGCGTGATGCTGGCCGACCCTGACGCCGAGGCCGACCAGCTTGCGCGCCTGATCGCATGGCGCAGCAACCGGAACGAGGCTGCAACCCAGGCCGCACTTGCAACCCTGCGGCAGGCCGCCGCAACGGGCCAGAACATCATGCCCCCCTCCATCGCCGCCGCAAAAGCCGGGGTCACCACCGGCGAATGGGGCGACGTGATCCGCAGTGCCTTTGGCGAGTACCGTGCCCCCACTGGTGTGGCCTCTGCGCCCTCAAACCGCACCGAAGGGCTCGATGAAATCCGCGAGGCCGTGCAATCCGCCTCCGCCCGCCTTGGCCGACCGCTCAGCTTTCTGGTCGGCAAACCGGGCCTCGATGGCCACTCCAACGGCGCGGAACAGATCGCAACCCGCGCCCGCGATTGTGGCATGCAAATCCACTACGACGGCATCCGCTTCACCCCGCAGGCCATCATCGCCGCCGCAACGAAGCAAAACCCGCATGTCATCGGCCTGTCAATCCTGTCGGGCTCACACCTGCCGCTGATTACCGAGACACTTGATCTGATGCGCACCGCAGGCCTGTCGCACATCCCTCTGATCGTCGGCGGCATTATCCCTGACGCAGACGCGGCAACCCTGCGCTCCCACGGCGTCGCCGCTGTCTACACGCCCAAGGATTTCGATCTGAACCGTATCATGATGGATATCGTCAGCTTCGCCAACACCCCGAAGGCCGCCGAATAAAGCGGATTTCCTTTAACCTGATCCAGACTGAAGGAAATCAAGGACATGCAAGCCATCGGAACTGTTGCTTGTCGCGTTTGATCTGCTGAACAGGCTCAAACCGAACACGCTCAAGCGCTTTCAGTTTGACCCAAATATCCTCGCCGAAGGCACCCGAGGCATCTTTCCCAAAGGGAAAATGCCGAGGCAAAAGCAGCGGCGCGGCCCCATGGCCGCGCCTCATCAGACCTTACGCGTGAATGGCACCGTCGCCGCAGGCCAGGGCCGCCTCGCGCACCGCCTCGCTGAAGGTCGGATGCGCATGGCAGGTCAGCGCCAGATCTTCGGCCGAAGCACCGAACTCCATCGCCACGCACACCTCATGGATCAGATCGCCTGCCATCGGCCCGATGATATGCGCGCCCAGAATGCGGTCAGTGTCCTTGTCGGCCAGAATTTTCACGAACCCATCGCCCTGATGCACGGCCTTGGCGCGCGCATTGCCCATGAAGGGGAACTTGCCCACCTTGTAGGCGCGGCCCGCCTCTTTCAACTGTTCTTCGGTCAGGCCGACACTCGCCACTTCCGGCGTGGTGTAAATCACGCCCGGGATCACGCCATAATTCACATGCCCCGCCTGACCCGCCAGAATCGCTGCCAGTGCCATCCCCTCATCCTCGGCCTTGTGCGCAAGCATAGGCCCGGTGATCGCGTCACCGATGGCATAGACGCCCTTGATATTGGTCGCGAAATGATCGGTCGCCACCTGCCCGCGCTTTTCCATACCGACACCCAGCGCCTCCAGCCCCAACCCTTGTGTAAAGGGTTTGCGCCCGGTCGCAACCAGCACGCAATCGGCATCAAGGCTTGCCTCACTGTCGTCCTTGCGCAATTTGTAGGTGACTTTGGCCTTGCCGCCCTTGACGCTGGTGCCCTGCACGGCAGCCCCCAGAATGAACGTCAGCCCCTGCTTGACCAACAAACGCTGAAACGCCTTGGCAACCTCGGCGTCCAGTCCGGGCGTGATCGCATCCAGATATTCCACCACCGTCACCTGTGTCCCAAGCCGGGCATAGACCGACCCCATTTCAAGCCCGATCACCCCCGCGCCGATTACCACCATGGTCTTCGGGATCTTGCCCAAAACCAGCGCTCCGGTAGAGGTTACGACAACCTTTTCATCCACCTCGACCCCCGGCAGCGATGCGGCCTCCGATCCGGTGGCAATGACGATGTGTTTGGCCTCGTGCACGGCGTCGCCAACCTTGACGCGGCCTGCCTCGGGGATTGACCCCCAGCCTTTCAGCCAGGTGACCTTGTTCTTCTTGAACAGAAACTCGATGCCTTTGGTGTTGGTTTCCACCACCTCGTCCTTGTAGGTCAGCATCTGTGCCCAGTCGACAGAGGGGCTTTTGCCCTTCAGGCCCATCTTGGCAAAGTTATGCTCGGCCTCGTGCAGCATATGGGTCGCGTGCAACAACGCCTTTGACGGAATGCAGCCGACGTTCAGACAGGTGCCACCCAGCGTCTCGCGTCCCTCGACGACGGCCACCTTCAGGCCCAGTTGCGCGCAGCGGATGGCGCAGACATAGCCACCGGGGCCGGCACCGATGATGATCACGTCAAAACTGGCCATAGCTTTTGTCCTTTATCTTCCCGACACACCGCAGCGCGCCGTTTGCATTTCACATTCAGATAAGTGCTGCCACGATCATGGTCATCGTCGCGAAAAATCCTGCCGCCCAGATCACCGACCGCCACGGCCGCCAGCCAAGGGCATAGGCCGGAACATAAAGCACCCGCGCGCCAAGATACACCCAGGCGCAGGCCACGGTAACACCACTCGATTGCTGCCCCAAAGTTACCACAACCACGGCGATGGTGAACAGGATCAGCCCCTCGAAATGGTTGTTCAAGGCCCTCTGCAACCGCCCGGTCACCGCTGATATCTCGCGCGAGGGCGGCCTGTCGCGCGCACTTGAGGTGTAGCCCGTGCCCAACTCGCGGTTTGCAGGCACCGCGAAGGCTGCGAATTGCACCCCCTGCAACAGCGCCGCAAGGGCAAGGGCGGTCAGTTCTGCGGTCATCGGCTATCCTTCGATGTCAATCGGGGTTCCATTGGGCACCCATTCTAACCAATCGCACCGGGCTGCATGGTTCCTGCAAGTCGATCTTTCGCCCCTGCAACCCGCTGCGCATCCGATCATTCAGTCCTCAGGAACTGGCCAGAGATCGTGTCACCCAAAGCCGCCCGTTCCGAGAGCCATTTCTTCGCCCGCGCCTTGTCTGCGGCCTCAAACAGAATGACCACCCGCCCCGGCGCATCCGCATCCCGCCAGATCTGCATCTGCGTCAACCCGGCCTGATCGCGGGTTTCGGAATGGGCGTCGTAGGCGGATTTCCATTCGGTGTAGTCAGGTGTGTCGAGGGTGATGAGGAGGTTCATACTATTCACTCCTAGCAGTGTATATGCCCCGATTCATGTCGTATTGGCGCGTTGAACCATATGCACAGCCATCGAAATTACACTTAGTTGTGTGAAATTCCACCTCCGTCCAGGTATCATGACGATCCGTTCTCACCACCATCAATCTACCTTCCCTGCATACCGGGCAAACGTCACCTTGCGTTGCGGTCTTCAACTTACTTTCCAGCTCTGCAAGCTGGAGTTTTGCATCTGTCAGGGCAAGTTGAGTGTCTGCAAGAGCCGACGGCAGATCAGCCAATTTGAGTTTGTATGTCGCCTCATCGACCGATTTGTCGATGCTTCGAAGATCCTTAGCCAGATCAACGGCGAGCTTGACTGCCGTTATACCGCCTACCAAATCCATTGCTCTTCCTCACAAATCCATCAACAACCGCCGCGGGTCTTCCAGCGCTTCTTTCACCCGCACCAAAAACGTGACCGCGCCTTTGCCATCCACCACCCGGTGATCATAGCTCAGCGCAAGATACATCATCGGGCGGATCACGATCTGGCCGCCGACCACAACCGGGCGGTCTTGGATCTTGTGCATCCCCAGAATGCCCGACTGCGGCGGGTTCAGGATCGGCGATGACATCAGGCTGCCATACACCCCGCCGTTCGAGATGGTGAACGACCCGCCCTGCATGTCGGCCATGCTCAGCTTGCCATCGCGGGCGCGCAGGCCAAGGGCGCTGATCGTCTTTTCGATCTCGGCAAAGCCCATGCGGTCCGCGTCGCGCACCACCGGCACCACAAGACCCGACGGCGTGCCCACAGCCACGCCCATGTGGACGTAGTTCTTGTAGACGATATCGGTGCCGTCGATCTCGGCGTTCACATCGGGCACTTCGGCCAGCGCGTGACAGCAGGCTTTCACAAAGAACGACATGAAGCCCAGCTTCATGCCATGCTTTTTCTCGAACATGTCCTTGTATTCATTGCGCAAGGCCATGATCGCCGACATGTCGACCTCGTTATAGGTCGTCAGCATCGCCGCGGTGTTCTGCGCGTCTTTCAGGCGGCGCGCGATGGTCTGGCGCAGGCGGGTCATCTTGACCCGTTCTTGGCGCGACGCATCGTCGGCAGCCACGGGCGCGCGGGGGGCGGCAACCGGGGCGGGGGCTGCAACAGTGGCGGGGGCAGCGGCGGCCTTGGCCACATCTTCCTTCATCACGCGGCCATCGCGGCCCGAACCCTGCACCGCATCACGGCTGATGCCTGCTTCGGCCATAGCCTTTTTGGCCGATGGCGCATCTTCAACATCGGCTTTCACGGCAAGCGTTGGGGCCGGTTCGGCCTTGGCCTTAGCGGGTTCGGCCTTAGCGGGCGCGTCTTTTGCTGCCGCTGCCCCTTCGCTGATCACCGCAAGTTTGGCATTGGCGGCGACGGTCGTGCCTTCGGCTGCCAAAATCTCGGCCAGCACACCTGCAACGGGGCTTGGCACTTCGACCGAGACCTTGTCGGTTTCCAGCTCGCACAGCATCTCATCCACCGCGACGCTATCGCCCGGCTTCTTGAACCAGGTCGACACAGTCGCCTCGGACACGCTTTCACCCAGTGCGGGCACCATCACATCGGTCATTTTACCCTCATTTGCGGCCTCGGGGGCGCTTTCGGTTTTGGTGGGTTGGGGTTTGGTGGCAGGGGCGGCAGCGCCCTCACCGATCTGGGCCAGCAGGGCGGCGACGCCGACCGTCACCCCCTCGGCCACGACAATTTCGGTCAGGGTGCCGGCCACGGGGCTTGGCACTTCGACTGTGACCTTGTCGGTTTCCAGCTCGCACAGCATTTCGTCGACGGCAACGGCGTCGCCGACCTTTTTGAACCAGGTGGCAACCGTCGCCTCGGTGACACTTTCGCCCAGCGTGGGCACCCGAACCTCAGTCGCCATCTGGCTTGCCCCCCACGATTAGCGCGTCATTCACCAGCGCCTCTTGTTCGGCCTTGTGTCGCGAGGCAAGACCGGTTGCGGGTGACGCACTGGCCGCCCGGCCCGCATAAACCGGGCGGATGTGTTTCGATTTGATCCGGGTCAGCACCCATTCCAGATTGGGCTCGACAAAGGTCCATGCCCCCTGATTTTTCGGCTCTTCCTGGCACCACACGATCTCTGCGCCCTTGAAACGCTCCAGTTCCTTGACCAGCGACAGCGCGGGGAAGGGATAGAACTGCTCCAGCCGCAGCAGATACACATCATCCGCGCCGCGCTTGTCGCGTTCGGCGAGAAGATCAAAATAGACCTTGCCCGAACAGATGACGACCCGCTTGATCTTGGCATCTGGCTTCAGCTTCAGGTCGGAATGGCCCTTTTGCGCATCGTCCCACAGCACCCGGTGAAAGGCCGATCCGGTGGTGTAATCGGCCGCGTCTGATACGCACATCGGGTGGCGCAGCAGCGATTTCGGCGTCATCAGGATCAGCGGTTTGCGGAACGTGCGGTGCAACTGGCGGCGCAGGATGTGGAAATAGTTGGCAGGGGTCGAACAATTCGCCACGATCCAGTTGTCATTTGCCGACATCTGCAAAAACCGCTCAAGCCGGGCCGAGGAATGTTCCGGCCCCTGCCCCTCATATCCGTGCGGCAGAAGGCAGACGAGACCCGACATTCGCAGCCATTTGCTTTCGCCCGAGTTGATGAACTGGTCGAACATGATCTGCGCGCCGTTGGCGAAATCGCCGAACTGCGCCTCCCACATCACCAACGCATTGGGTTCCGACAGGCTGTAGCCGTATTCAAAGCCAAGAACGGCATATTCCGAAAGCATGGAGTCGATGACCTCATACCGCGCCTGACCCTTGCGGATGTTGTTCAGCGGGTAATACCGCTCCTCGGTCGTCTGATCGACAAAGGCGGAATGGCGCTGGCTGAAGGTGCCGCGCGTACAATCCTGACCGGAAAGGCGCACGGGATAGCCTTCGGTGACAAGCCCGCCAAAGGCCAACGCCTCGGACGTGGCCCAGTCAAACCCCTGCCCCGTCTCGAACATCTTGGCTTTCGCCTCAAGCTGACGCGCGACGGTCTTGTGCAGATCGAACTTCTTGGGGGCAGTGGACAGAGCCTTGCCGATCTCGGCCATCGTTTCGGGCTTCAGCGCAGTTTCGCCTGCGTCATACTCGGCCTTGTCCTTGCCCATGCCGGACCAGCGGCCATCCAGCCAGTCGGCCTTGTTGGGTTTGTAGTCCTTGCCGGCCTCGAACTCTTCATTCAGACGGGCCTGAAAGGCTGCCTTCATATCCTCGATCTCGCCTTCGGGGATCAGACCGTCGCGCACCAGTCGTTCGGTATAAAGCTGCAGCGTCGTCTTCTGCTTTTTGATCCGCGTGTACATCGCGGGGTTGGTGAACATCGGCTCGTCGCCTTCGTTATGGCCAAAGCGGCGATAACAGATGATGTCGAGCACCACGTCCTTGTGGAATGTCTGCCGGTATTCGGTGGCGACCTTGGCTGCATGCACCACCGCCTCGGGGTCATCGCCGTTCACATGGAAGATGGGCGCTTCCACCATCAACGCGATGTCGGTCGGATAGGGGCTGGAGCGGCTGAACGATGGGGCCGTGGTAAAGCCGATCTGGTTGTTCACAACGATATGGATCGTGCCCCCGGTCCGGTGCCCGGTCAGGCCCGAGAGGCCGAAGCATTCCGCCACTACGCCTTGCCCGGCAAAGGCCGCATCGCCGTGCAGCAAAATCGGCAGCACCTGACTGCGGTCCTTGTCACCCATCTGTTCCTGTTTCGCGCGCACCTTGCCCAGAACGACCGGGTTCACGGCCTCAAGATGGCTGGGGTTCGCGGTCAGGCTCAGGTGCACCACGTTGCCGTCAAACGTGCGGTCGCTGGAGGCGCCAAGGTGGTATTTCACATCGCCCGACCCGTCCACGTCTTCGGGTTTGTAACTGCCACCCTGAAACTCGTTGAAGATCGCGCGGTAGGGTTTTTGCATCACGTTGGCCAGCACCGACAACCGGCCCCGGTGCGGCATGCCGATGACGATGTCTCGCACGCCCATACTGCCGCCGCGCTTGATGATCTGCTCCATCGCGGGGATCAGGCTTTCGCCGCCATCCAGACCGAACCGCTTGGTTCCCATGTATTTGACATGAAGGAACTTTTCATATCCCTCCGCCTCCACGAGCTTGTTCAGAATGGCTTTGCGGCCCTCGCGGGTAAAGGCGATTTCCTTGCCGTAACCCTCGATTCGCTCCTTCAGCCACGAGGCTTGCTCGGGGTTCGAGATATGCATGTATTGCAGCGCAAAGGTGCCGCAATAGGTGCGGTTCACGATCTCAAGGATTTGCCGCATCGAGGCGTGCTGAAGCCCCAGCACGTTGTCGATAAAGATCGGACGGTCCATGTCGGCCTCGGTGAAGCCGTAGGACTTGGGGTCAAGCTCGGGCTGGTTTTTCACATCGCGCAGACCCAGCGGGTCAAGATCGGCGGCCAGATGCCCCCGGATACGGTAGGCGCGGATGATCATGATCGCGCGGATGCTGTCCAGCACCGCACGCTCGATCTGTTCGGCGCTGACCGAAACGCCCTGTTCGGCGGCCTTCGCCGCGATTTTCTGGCCGGCAGCCTTGGTATCCTTGGCCGCAGGGGCCGTGGCCCATTCGCCCGTCAGCGCCGCTGTCAGATCATCAGCAGGCTGCGGCGGCCAGTCGGTGCGCGCCCAGCTTGGGCCGCTTGCGGCTTGGGTCGCGTCGCTCGCACTGTCGCCCATTGCCTTGAAATACGCTGCCCATCCGGCATCAACCGACGCAGGATCGGCAGCGTGATTGGCGGCCAACTGGTCGATATAGTCCGCATTCGCGCCGTCAAGAAAGCCTTCAGCGTGGAACTGGGCGTTGGGGGTCTGGTCGGTCATTGGGGGACCTCATTTGGGTTGGAAAAAAGTGAAATCATGTGGCGGAGCGGTTCGTCAATTTAAAGCGTCGTCATGCAGAGTGAGGCTATGTGGCGGCGGTGTCCCGGTGGCGGTGCGTGATGACCAGAGTATGTCGCATATATCTTCTGTTTCCCGAGGCCCCGGATCAGGTCCGGGGCTGCGTTGGTTTGTTACGCGGGCCGCAGTCCCGGACTTGATCCGGGACCCCCAGCCGCGTCTTTCACGTTACCCCTTGATCGCCTTCATCACCGCTTCTCCCAGACCCGCCGGGCTATCGGCCACCACGATCCCGGCGGCTTTCATCGCCTCGATCTTGCTTTCCGCGTCGCCCTTGCCGCCCGAGACAATCGCGCCAGCGTGCCCCATGCGACGGCCCGGAGGGGCGGTGCGGCCTGCGATGAAACCGGCGGTGGGTTTCCAGCGGCCCTTTTTACGCTCATCCGCCAGAAATTGCGCGGCTTCTTCCTCGGCCGATCCGCCGATTTCGCCGATCATGATCATCGAATGGGTTTCGGGGTCGGCCAGAAACATCTCCAGCACGTCGATATGTTCGGTCCCCTTGATCGGGTCGCCGCCGATGCCCACGGCCGACGATTGGCCCAGCCCCAGATCAGTCGTCTGTTTGACCGCCTCATAGGTCAGCGTGCCTGACCGGCTGACCACACCTACCGATCCGCGCTTGTGGATATGGCCGGGCATGATGCCGATCTTGCATTCACCCGGCGTGATGACACCGGGGCAGTTCGGCCCGATCAGGCGCGAGCCTGTGCCCTCCAGCGCGCGCTTCACGCGCATCATGTCCAAGACCGGAATGCCTTCGGTGATGCATACGATCAGTTCCATCCCCGCATCAATCGCCTCAAGAATACTGTCGGCGGCAAACGGCGGCGGCACATAGATGACGCTGGCATTGGCCTGCGTGACATGGCGCGCCTCGTGCACCGAGTTGAAAACCGGCAGGTCCAGGTGCGTGCTGCCGCCCTTGCCCGGCGTCACCCCGCCGACCATCTTGGTGCCATAGGCAATGGCCTGTTCGGAGTGAAACGTGCCCTGAGAGCCGGTAAAGCCCTGACAGATGACGCGGGTGTTGGTGTTGACGAGAACGGACATGGGATCGGGCCTTTTGTAAGGGATCAGCTTGCGCTGGAAGATGTTGGATGAAGTGTGGTTGACATCGGGCTTTTAACCAACCCGCACAGCGGTGAAGTAATCTGCGGTCCGCGGAATGAATTGCGATCAGACATCTTTCCCCTCACCGCCCCGCAAACAGGGTGAGCCGGTACAGCTGCGCGCCGTTGCTCATCTTGGCGCCATCGGTCAGCACCAGAATTTTGCCCGTCTCGCGGTAGTTCGTCAAAAGCGCGCCGCCCGCCGGCTTGAGCGGGTTGATCGCGCTGATCCCGGCCAGAACCTGAGCGCGGGGTTCAAAGTTGCCCCAGACCATCTGGCACTTTGCCCCCGGCTTGCCCGGCTTTTCGACTACGAAGGAAAGGTTCTCGCGTTTGCTGAAGATGTTGGGCGCATCGGCCACCGACAGAGAAACATCATTTTCAGCCATCCGCGCCTTTGCCGAAACAAAGCGGTCACCCAAAGTGGCACCGCAGATCGCATCGAAAAGCTGGACCGCACGTTTTGTGCTGACCTGCACATCCAGCGTCGGACCTTGCGGATTGGCGGATTTCACGCCCGCAGGCACCGGCGCGGTGGCCGGTACGGGCTGGCACGCGGCCAGCGCCACGGCGAGCAAAATCGGTAGGGCCGACCGTTTCACCTGACTACCCCTTGACCGCCTTCACGATCTTTTCGGCACCGTCTTTCAGATCATCCGCGGCAATCACATTCATCCCCGATTTGCGGATGATGTCTTTGCCCAGTTCCACATTCGTGCCTTCCAGCCGCACGACCAGCGGCACTTTCAGGCCCACTTCTTTCACCGCCGCAATCACTCCTTCGGCGATCACGTCGCAGCGCATGATGCCGCCAAAGATGTTGACCAGAATGCCTTTGACGTTGGGATCAGAGGTGATGATCTTGAACGCCTCGGTGACCTTTTCCTTGGTCGCCCCACCGCCTACATCCAGAAAGTTCGCAGGCTCGGCACCATACAGCTTGATGATGTCCATCGTCGCCATTGCCAGACCGGCACCGTTGACCATGCAGCCGATTTCGCCATCAAGTGCGATGTAGTTCAGATCGAATTTCGACGCGGCGAGTTCCTTGGGATCTTCCTCGGATTCGTCGCGCAGCGATACCATATCCGCATGGCGATAAAGGGCGTTGCCATCAAAGCTCATCTTGGCATCGAGGCATTTGAGGTTGCCATCAGGTGTGACGATCAGCGGGTTGATCTCCAGCATCTCCATGTCTTTTTCGACGAAAGCCTTGTAAAGCTTTTGCACCAGAGCCACGCATTGCTTGACCTGCCCGCCTTCCAGACCCAGCGCGAAGGCCACCCGGCGGCCGTGGAAATCGGAAAGGCCGGAAGCCGGATCGACGCTGAACGAGACGATCTTTTCTGGCGTGTCATGCGCAACATCCTCGATGCTCATCCCGCCTTCGGTGGAGGCAACAAATGAGATGCGGCTGGTCTGACGATCGACCAGAAGGGCAAGGTAAAGCTCGCGCGCAATGTCAGAGCCGTCTTCGATGTAGATGCGGTTGACCTGTTTGCCCGCAGGCCCGGTCTGCACCGTAACCAAGGTCCGGCCCAACATCTGACGCGCCTGTTCCGCCGCCTCGGACACCGATTTCGCCAGCCGCACGCCGCCCTTTTCGCCCGCCTCGGGTTCCTTGAAATGGCCCTTGCCGCGCCCGCCCGCGTGGATCTGCGCCTTGACCACCCACAGCGGCCCGTCGAGTTCCCCCGCAGCCGTCTTTGCCTCTTCCGCGCGCAAAACGACGCGACCGTCCGAGACCGGAACGCCATAACCGCGCAGAACGGCCTTGGCCTGATATTCGTGGATGTTCATGCTGACACGCGCCTTGAATGAAGTGATTTGCGGCGTCATCGCATGTTTGAAGGGCGTTTCAAACGGGGAACTGGGTGAATTCGGAAAATGTGAAGGGAATAGATTGATTTGTGATCACGGCGAAAATTTATGTGATCACATAAAACCTTTCCGGAGGGTTCTGATCGATTCGGGGCGGATGTTTCACAGTGCGCGATAGATGCTTCAGGGGCAATTTCGAAACCACGGGCCCTTCAGATTGGCAAAATCGCGGCCTGAAACAAGAAAAGCCTGTCTTTCGACAGGCTTTTCTTCAATCATTGAACCGAGGCCAAAATTGTTCAGGCCAGCGAAGGATCAATCGCGCGGCAGGCCTCAAGCAAACCCTTCACGGCATCGACAGATTTCTGGAACATCGCCTGTTCCGCGTTGTCCATCTTGATGTCGAGCACGCGTTCCACGCCTCCCGCGCCCAGCACGGTCGGCACGCCGACATACATGCCCTTCAGGCCCAGCGCGCCGTCAACCCATGCGGCACAGGGCAGCACGCGCTTTTGGTCTTTCAGAAACGCCTCGGCCATTTCAATTGCCGCCGTTGCGGGGGCATAGAAGGCCGATCCGGTTTTCAAAAGACCCACAATCTCGGCCCCGCCATCGCGGGTGCGTTGTACGATGGCATCCAGCTTGTCCTGGGTCGTCCAGCCCATGGCCACCAGATCGGGCAGCGGAACGCCAGCGACGGTGGAATAGCGGGCCAACGGCACCATCGTATCGCCATGCCCGCCCAGAACGAACGCGGTCACATCGCGCATCGAGACGTTGAATTCCACACTCAGGAAATGCCGGAACCGGGCGCTGTCCAGCACACCCGCCATGCCGACGACCATATGGTGCGGCAGACCCGAGAATTCACGCAGTGCCCAGACCATCGCATCCAGCGGGTTGGTGATGCAGATCACAAATGCGTTGGGGCAATGCTCGCGGATGCCTTCGCCCACCGATTTCATGACTTTCAGGTTGATGCCCAGCAGGTCATCGCGGCTCATCCCCGGTTTGCGGGGCACACCTGCGGTAACGATACACACGTCAGATCCGGCGATATCGGCGTAGGAATTGGCGCCTTTCATCACGGCGTCAAAGCCTTCGGACGGGCCCGATTGCGCGATATCCAGCGCCTTGCCCTGCGGCGTGCCTTCGGCGATGTCGAAAAGCGTCACATCGCCAAGTTCCTTGATCGCGGCCAGATGGGCGAGCGTTCCGCCAATCTGTCCCGCGCCGATCAGTGCAATCTTGGGTCGTGCCATGATGTCTGTCCTTGGTCGGTTGATTTGGCGCGATGCCTAAACCCTTGGACAGAGTCGCGCAAGTGCGCTGCACTGCGGCGATGCGTGCGGGGCTGTTGCTTGCCCGTCGATCTTGCTAAGCGGCTTTGGCAGATGGAGGTGTCATGGAAGGGGTCTGGTTCTGGTCGCTGGCGCTGATTGCGTCGATCCTTGTCGGCATGGGCAAGGGCGGGTTGCCCGTGGTGGCCATGCTGTCGGTGCCGACTCTTTCGCTGGTCATCTCGCCGGTGGCGGCGGCGGGGTTGTTGCTGCCGATTTATGTCGTGTCCGACATGTTCGGGTTATACGCCTATCGCCGAGATTTTGATGCGAGGGTACTGTGGATACTGGTGCCTGCCACGACCATCGGCGTGGGTCTGGGTTGGGCCACGGCGCATCTGGTTCCTGAAACCTATGTCACCGGGATCATCGGGTTGATTGGAGCGGTCTTTGCCGCAAACCTGCTTTTGCGACGCAAGACCGAGGCTGTGCCCAAGGCCCCAAGGTGGGGGCCGGGCCTACTATGGGGAACGGCGACCGGCTTCACCAGCTTTGTCAGCCATGCGGGCGGGCCGCCCTATCAGGTTTATGTGATGCCGCTGGGCCTGTCGAAAACCGTGTTTGCGGGCACATCGACGATTTTGTTCGCCTATGTGAATGCGATCAAACTGCTGCCCTATTATGCGCTGGGACAGATCTCGCTGGACAGTCTGAGGATTGCGGCGGTTTTGATGGTGCCGTCGGCGCTGGCCGTTTTTGCCGGGGTTTGGCTGGTACGCCTTTTGCCCGAAAAGCTGTTCTTCAGTCTGGTTACATGGGCACTTTTGCTGCTGTCACTGCGGCTGATTTGGCAGGCTGTGGCTTAGGACGGGATGCCCTTTGCCGGCAACTCCTCGGTCACAGCCTCAAAATTCTGGCCGGTGGCGACAAGGCAGGTAGAACCATCGGGCAACGTCACGACAATTGTCCAGCTTCCGGTCTGGGCCGAGGCAAAGGTTTCCATCACCGTATTGTTGGCCGCCATACCGATGCTACGGCGGGTTTCGCCGTATTTGGCAGCAAGTTGCGCCACGATGGATGCGCGCGGGCCGCATTGCGGGGCGGCATGCGCGGGTTGGGTCAGTAAGATCACTCCGGCAAAGCCCAGCGACAGTGCAAACAGAAAACGGTCCATCCCTCACCTCTTTGGGGCGCAGCCCCTCTTGTGCGGCGCCCTTGATCGGCGTCGGAATCAGGATGCGTAGCCGATGTCAAAAAATCGGTTAACGGGGCGGGCGAACGGGGCCGGTGCGCGCGCCATTTCTGCAGCGCAGCAGAACGAGGGTTGCGGGTTGTACCAAAACTGTGATCCAAAACGCAAGAATATTGCTGAAAGTCGAATCATGGATCTTTCCACCCGCCCCTTCCGGTCTGTTCTGTATCTGCCCGCCTCCCGTGTCCGCACGATGGAAAAGGCGCGCGACCTGCCGACTGATGCGATCATATTCGATCTGGAAGACGCGGTTGCCCCCGATGAAAAAGCCGTTGCGCGCGATCTGTTGGTGCAAACCCTGCGCACCGCCGATTTCGGCCCGCGCGCCCGGATCATTCGGATCAACGGGCTAGACACAGAATGGGGCAAGGCGGACGCAGCCGCCCTGAACGGCATTTCGGTCGACGCGGTTCTGGTGCCGAAGGTGAACGATGTATCGGACCTGCAATCGGTGTCCGACCTTCTGCCCGGCCAGCCCCTGTGGGCGATGATGGAAACGGCGGCGGGCCTGCTGAATGCGGCAGCCATCGCGGCGCATCCCGCACTGACCGGCATGGTCATGGGCACCAATGATCTTGCCCGCGAACTGGGCTGCCGCGTTCGTGCCGACCGTCTTCCCCTGCAAACCGGGCTTGGTCTGTGCCTGCTCGCCGCCCGCGCGCAGGGCCGTATCGCAATCGACGGAGTTTACAACGCCTTTCGCGATGACGCGGGATTGCGCGCCGAATGTGAACAGGGCCGCGACCTGGGCTTTGACGGCAAGACCCTGATCCACCCCGCGCAACTTGCCATCGCGAACGAGGTCTTCGCCCCCGCGCCCGAAGACCTTGACCTTGCCCGCCGCCAGATCGACGCGTTCGCCGCAGCACAGGCCCAGGGTCATGGCGTTGCCGTGGTGGATGGAAAGATCGTCGAAAACCTGCATATCGTGACCGCGAAACAGATGCTGGCCAAAGCCGGGGCGATTGCCGCCCTGACCTGAGCCATGACAGGGAGAATACCATGGGTCTGCTGATTGCCGGTGTCGTGCTGTGGGTTGTGGCCCATGTCTTCAAACGCATCGCGCCCGAGGCCCGCGCGAACATGGGCGACAAGGGCAAGGGCGCGGTTGCGATTGCGCTTTTTGTGTCGCTTGGCCTGATGATCTGGGGGTATCGCGCGGCAGAGTTCGTGCCGGTCTATGACCCGATGCCGGGCATGAAACATCTGAACAACCTGCTGATGGTCATCGCGGTGTACCTCTACGGTGTTGGCGGAACCAAAGGCACGATTTACCCGTTGATGCGGCACCCGATGCTGTGGGGAACGGTGCTTTGGGCCGCAGCACATCTGCTGGTCAACGGCGATCAGGCGTCGTTGATCCTGTTTGGCGGGCTCGGGCTTTGGGCGTTGGTGCAGATGTCGCTGATCAACCGGGCCGGGCCTTGGGTTTCATTGCCGGGGCGTGGCATCAAGGGTGATGCTATGAACCTTGCCGGAACCGTGGTTCTGGTAGGCGTCATGGCTTGGGTGCACCACCTGCTGGGTTATAACGTTTTCGGAGGCTGAAATGAAACTCTACCGCTTTCTCAGCGACGACGACACGTCCGACTTTTGCCACAAGGTCACCGCCGCCATGAACAAGGGCTGGGCGCTGCACGGCAATGCAACCTATGCCTTTGACGCCGCGCGCGGTGTCATGCGCTGCGGTCAGGCCGTCACCAAAGACGCGCCGGGCATCTATTCCGGCGAAACGAAGTTGAGCGAACATTGATGAAAACCAATTCCGGCCGCTTTTTCGAGGATTACGCGGTTGGGCAAACCATCATCCATGCCGTTCCCCGCACCGTCTCGGGGGGCGAGCGTGCGCTTTATCACGCGCTTTATCCCGCGCGGCATGCGCTGCACTCGTCCGACAGCTTTGCGCAAAGCTGCGGCCTGCCCGCCTCGCCGCTTGATGATCTGGCGGCATTTCATGTGGTCTTTGGCAAATCGGTGCCCGACATCAGTCTGAACGCAACGGCAAACCTTGGTTATGCCGAGGGGCGCTGGATCGAACCGGTTTACCCGGGCGATACATTGCGGGCGGAATCGCAGGTGATCGGGCTAAAGGAAAACTCGTCCCGCGCGACCGGAGTGGTTTACGTTCGCACCCGCGGACTGAACCAGCGCAACGACGTAGTGCTGGAATTCGTGCGCTGGGTGATGGTGCGCAAGCGCAACGTCGATAGCCGGGCCCCCAAGACAGTAGTGCCTGAACTTGAGGCGGCGGTGGATGCAGCGTCGCTGATCCTTCCGAAGGGGCTTGATTTCACACGATATAACTTTGATCTGGCGGGCGAACGCCACGTCTTGTCCGACTACACACCCGGCGAGAAAATAGACCACGTCGATGGCGTCACGGTTGAAGAAGCCGAACACATGCTGGCCACCCGGCTGTGGCAGAACACCGCAAAGGTGCATTTTGACACATCGGCCCGGCCCGACGGGCGGCGCCTGATTTACGGCGGCCACGTCATAAGCCTGGCGCGGGCCTTGTCGTTCAACGGACTGGCCAATGCGCAGATGATTGTCGCATTGAACGCCGGCGCCCATGCCAACCCTTGCTTTGCAGGCGATACCGTAAGGGCGTGGTCCGAGGTGCTGGACCGGGCCGAAACAGACGCGCCGGGGGTCGGGGCACTGCGTCTGCGTCTGGTCGCCGTGAAACAGGATGGTGCGGATTTCGCGCTGCGCGGGGCTGACGGCAAATACCTGCCAAATGTCCTGCTGGACCTTGATTACTGGGCCTTGGTTCCTGTGTGAATGAACAAGCAATTTGCTTGTTCTGCCCGACCCGATTTTAGATGGTTCATGCGGGGTGTATTGTCGCTCGGCCTGGCTACATAGGTAATGGTGCGCAATCTGCTGCGACGCAGGGCGCTTCCATTCGCACTGGTAAGGAGCCGATATCCGGGTTTGCGCGCGACCGCCGTACCCGCGATACCGGTGGCCTTGCCTCGGCAGTGGGTTTGGGTTTTAGTGTTGCCATGACCCACATCGCCCCAAAAATCGCCGCCGTTCTTCTTGCCGTATCGCTTTCAGGAGCGCACGTTTCGGCGCAGGAAGCGGCCTGCAGTATGGAAAATGCGACGCCTGTGCCCGCGCTGGAGGCCGCAAAGACCTTGTTCGGCACCGGCGACTATCGCGGGTTCTTCAACGCCTCAACGCCACTTCTTGCAGACCGCGATGCGCAGTTCGAGACGATGATGGGCGGCGTGGTCAAGGCGGTGCCAAGCGGATTTTCGGGGTGTGCCACAGTGCTACAACGCCGCGATGCGGGTGGCATGGTTCAGGAAGTGTCGCTGTTTCTGGTGGCGGATGGCGGCGGCACAATCGCGCTTTACACCATGTCAGCGCCCCTGTCCGGCGAGATGAAGACGCTGCTGTTCACATTTTCCAGCGACATCGGTGCCATCCTGTCGGCGGTGCGTTAGCGCCGGGAACCGAAGCGTTACTGCGTGGCGTGATGCGAAGGTTCCGGGTGCGTTGGTCGCATCACGACCACGCCAGCCAATCGGCAAGACAGTTTTGCGAACCGAGTCGCGAAACGGTATCCATTACTGTGATCACAGCCTCGGATGGCGTGATCACATATCCCATTTTTTCACTGCCGCGACACTTTTCCGGTCAGGTGCGGGCCCTACAGGGCGTGACTTGGGCGAAAAATCGGTTATCTACATGGCAACACTTTCGTGCTGCTGTGCAGCGTAGCCCTCCGACAGGCCCGAAAAGAAGGATCGCCCCATGGCCGAGGTAAAGCGGGTTGAACGCCCCCTATCCCCCCATCTTCAGATCTACCGCCCGCAACTGACCTCGATCACCTCGATCCTGACGCGGATTACGGGGAATGCGCTGATTGTCGGTGTAATGCTTGCGGTCTGGTGGTTGCTCGCGGCGGCGATCAGCCCGGAGTATTTCGCCTATGCCAATGCGGTGGCGACATCGTGGTTCGGCGATCTGGTGTTCACAGGCTCGCTCTGGGCCGTCTGGTATCACTATCTTGCGGGCCTGCGGCACCTTTGGTTCGATGCGGGGCACGGGCTTGATATCCCAACGGCAGAAAAGCTGGGCTGGGGCTGCATCATAGGGTCGGTCGTGCTGACCATCCTTACACTGATCATCATCTAGGGGGCCGCCATGCGCTATCTGACAGACCGCAAACGCGCCGTAGGCAAGGGTGCGTCGCACACCGGAACCGCCGATCACTGGTTCATGACCGTAACGGCAGTGGCGCTGGCTTTCCTTGTGCCGGTCTTCATCTATGTCTTTGGTCACACGCTGGGGCAGGACCACGCTGGCGTCATCGCCAGCTTTTCGCGCCCTCTGGTGGCCATTCTGACGGCTTTGGTGATCTTTGTCGGCATGCGGCACTTTGCCAAAGGGTTTGCCGTTCTAGTCGAAGATTATACCCACGGCACCCTGCGCAGGGCGCTGGTTATCTTTGGCATTTCGCTGTCTTACGGGATCATCGCTGTGGGTCTTTTCGCGCTGGCGCGTATCGCACTTTAAGGAACGGATAATGGCAGCTTACGCTTACGAAACGCATGATTATGACGTGGTGGTTGTAGGGGCCGGGGGGGCCGGTCTGCGCGCCACGCTTGGCATGGCCGAACAGGGGCTGCGCACCGCTTGCGTGACCAAGGTTTTTCCGACCCGCAGCCATACCGTGGCCGCTCAGGGTGGCATTGCGGCCAGCCTGTCGAACATGGGGCCCGACAACTGGCAGTGGCACATGTATGACACCGTCAAGGGCAGTGACTGGCTGGGCGACACCGACGCGATGGAATATCTGGCGCGTGAGGCGCCAAAGGCTGTGTACGAACTTGAACACTACGGCGTGCCGTTTTCGCGCACCGAAGAGGGCAAGATCTACCAGCGCCCGTTTGGTGGCCACACCACCGAATTCGGCGAAGGCCCCCCGGTGCAGCGCACCTGTGCCGCCGCCGACCGCACCGGCCACGCCATTCTGCACACGCTTTACGGCCAAAGCCTGAAGCAGAAGGCCGAGTTTTTCATCGAGTATTTCGCGCTTGATCTGATCATGACCGATGGCCGCTGCACCGGCGTTGTCGCGTGGAAACTGGATGACGGCACGATTCACGTCTTCAACGCCAAGATGACGGTTCTGGCGACCGGCGGCTATGGGCGCGCCTATTTCAGTGCGACCTCTGCCCACACCTGCACCGGCGACGGCGGCGGCATGGTCGCACGCGCAGGCCTACCCTTGCAGGATATGGAGTTTGTGCAGTTCCACCCCACCGGCATCTACGGCTCGGGCTGTCTGATCACCGAAGGGGCGCGCGGCGAGGGTGGCTATCTGACCAACTCCGAAGGCGAGCGGTTCATGGAACGCTATGCGCCGACCTACAAGGATCTGGCGAGCCGCGATGTGGTCAGCCGCTGCATGACGCTGGAGATCCGCGAAGGCCGCGGTGTCGGCCCGAACAAGGATCACATCCACCTGAACCTGAACCACCTGCCGCCCGAAACTCTGGCGCTGCGGCTGCCCGGCATTTCCGAATCCGCGCGCATTTTCGCGGGCGTCGATCTGCACAAGGAACCGATCCCGGTTCTGCCCACGGTGCATTACAACATGGGCGGCATCCCCACGAATTATTGGGGCGAGGTTCTGAACCCGCAACCGGGCAACCCCGACGCCACCTTCCCCGGCCTGATGGCCGTGGGTGAGGCGGGCTGTGCATCGGTGCATGGCGCGAACCGGCTGGGCTCGAACAGCCTGATCGACCTTGTGGTGTTTGGCCGCGCCGCAGCCATCCGCGCGGGCGAGATTGTCGATGCCAAGGAAGCCCCCGCCCCGGTGAACAAGCCCGAGGTGGACCGCGCGCTTTCCCGCTTTGACGCAATGCGCAACGCTAACGGCTCCACCGGCACGGCGGAACTGCGGCTTGAGATGCAGAAAACCATGCAGGAAGACGCCGCCGTGTTCCGCACCGACAAGACGCTGGCCGAGGGCATGGAAAAGATGATCGGCATCGCCAAAAAAATGGATGATATCCGCGTCACCGACCGCAGTCTTGTCTGGAACAGCGACCTGATGGAAACGCTGGAGCTGGACAATCTGATGCCCAACGCGCTTGCCACCATCGTCGCCGCCGAGGCCCGCAAGGAAAGCCGGGGGGCGCACGCGCATGAAGATTACCCCAACCGCGATGATGTGAACTGGCGCGTGCATTCGCTGGCCCATGTGGATGGTGCGCGCGTCACCCTGTCATCACGCCCGGTGCATCTGGACCCGCTGACCAAACACGAAGACGGAGGAATCGACTTGAAAAAAATCGCACCCAAGGCGCGCGTCTATTGACCGCCCGCATCCTAATGCTGGCGGCAGTTTCCGCCCTTACCCTGCAAGGTTGCGCCCCTGTTGCGCTGATCTATGCTGACAAACGGGGCGACTCAAAGGCTGCGATTGCGCCTCTGGTCGCCCGCGCGCACCCCGATGTGGATACCGACGCTGCGACGACCTGCGTTGTCAAAGGTATGACCTACGGCGAGGTGTTCGCGCTGCCGACGTCGGATGCAACGAAAGATGCCGCCGCCAATCAGGTGCAGGTGACGGAACTGCTGGCCCGCCCCATCGTGTCTGGCTGCATAGCCGCCCTGCCCCGCGTTCAGCCGGTTGTTGCGCAATGATCTGTGGTGGTCTTTTCCGGCGCATTGCCTTGTGCAAGGCTGCCGACGAAGGCCCCGCAAATCTGCGCTGCCAAATCGAAAGGTGACACGATGACCGGATTTTCCATTCGAGTTCTTGCTGTGGGCGCGGCCCTTGCCGCCTGCTCGCCCACCGATATTGCCGACAAACTGGGCCGCAATGCGGCGTCCAGTGTGGTCAAGCCCATTGTGGGGCAAAACCTGATCGGCTCTCAGGCCGATGCGGCGACGCGCTGCATTCTGGACAATGCCTCGGCCAGTGATGTGGAATCGCTCGCCCGCGATGTGGGGGTAGAGGCGGGCACGTCGACGGTGAACACGGTACGCCGCATTGCGTATCAGCCCGAAACGCTGGCCTGCCTGACACAGGCCGGTCTGCCGCAATTGCGGCTCTGATTGGTGCAGCCCGACATGCGTCGCCTGATCGTGCATCTGGGGGTTCAGAAGACGGGGACAACCTCGCTTCAGAACTTCCTTGCGCGCAACCGGGCGGCGCTGGCCGGGCGGATGGCGGTGCTGACGCCCACCAAGGACTCGCCCCTGCGCGGGGTCGGGCGGGCGGCGACGGCGTTTTCGCTGGCACCGTCTGCCGCGAGCGAAGCCGCGCTTGCGCAGGCTTTGGCCGATTGTATGCTGGACATCGCGGCCACGGGCACCACGCTTCTGTCGCACGAAAACCTGCCCGGCGCGGTGATCGGCAATGGCGGCACCGTGCAGCTTTATCCGAAAATCGCGCAGATTCTGGCGCTTGTGGATGCAGCATTCAAGCCGCTGGTCCCGGAATATGTGATCTACACCCGCGACATGCCTGCGTGGAAACGCAGCGTGCATGGTCAGGTGATACGCACCGATGGCTACACCCGCACCCTGCCCGACTTTCTTGCCGAAACCGAAGATTGCGGCGATTGGGCAGACCTTGCCGCCCGAATGACCGCCGCCGTTGGCCCCCGTGTCACCGTTTTCCGGCTGGAGGATGAGCCCCACGCGCAATTCCCCGGCACCCAGCTTTTGCGCCACGCAGGGCTTACCGATGCCGACATCGCCGCTCTGAACCCAATTCCGGGGCGACAAAACCGCGCGATGAACGCGGGTGCGCTTGAATTCGCCCGGCTGGTGAATACCATAGATGTGCCGCCTCGCGTGCGCCGGATGGTGATCGACCTTGCCGCAACCCACCAATCCCTGTTCAACGCAGGCCCCGTCACAGCCGATGCAGGCTGAAAGGAAACGCCATGGTTCAGTTCACGCTTCCCAAGAACTCCAAAATCCGTACCGGCAAAACCTGGCCCCGGCCAGAGGGCAAGAACATCCGCAAGGTGCAGGTTTACCGCTGGACCCCCGATGATGGTGAAAACCCGCGCGTGGACACCTATTTTCTGGATACCGACACCTGCGGCCCGATGGTTCTGGATGCGCTGATCAAGATCAAGAATGAGATTGACCCGACGCTGACGTTTCGACGGTCATGCCGCGAGGGGATTTGCGGATCGTGCGCGATGAACATCGACGGGATCAACACGCTGGCCTGCATTTACGGTCTGGACGAGATCAAGGGCGATATCCGCATCTATCCGCTGCCCCACATGGCCGTGGTCAAGGATCTGATCCCCGATCTGACTCACTTTTACGCCCAGCACGCCAGCATCATGCCGTGGCTGGAAACCAAGACAAACCGTCCGGCCAAAGAATGGAAGCAATCCATCGAAGACCGCGAAAAGCTGGACGGCCTTTATGAATGCGTGATGTGCGCGTGTTGTTCGACATCCTGCCCAAGCTATTGGTGGAACAGCGATAAATACCTTGGGCCAGCAGCACTTTTGCACGCCTATCGCTGGATCATCGACAGCCGGGATGAGGCGACGGGCGAGCGTCTGGATGATCTGGAAGACCCGTTCAAGCTGTATCGTTGCCACACGATCATGAACTGCGCCAAGACCTGCCCCAAGGGATTGAACCCGGCCAAGGCGATTTCAGAAATCAAGCATATGATGGTGGAACGGGTGGTTTGATTTCGGGTTCGCCAAGGATTTTCCATGAATCGGCCCGAAAACTGCCTAGATCCCGTGCTAACCCGCGTTCATGGAACAGTTTCTGACAAATTTTAACGACTTCATGTCGTTTGTGCCGGTGCAGCTTTTCGGATTGTCGCCCGACGTGTCCGCAATGCTGAAACTGCTGATCGTTGTGCTGTTCGCCTTTTGGGCGCTGCGGTCGATCTTTGGCCGCTCGCGCAGCGAAAAGCCGTGCCGCTGGCACAAATTGCGGGGCGGCGACAAGAAACTGGCGCGCTGGCAGTGCAAAGAGTGTCACGCCGTCGCAATGTCGACGGGAAAGCGGGTTCCGGTGACATGTGAGGCTTACTTGCAGGCCCGCATTCTGTAAGGCTAACTCCGCCTGAACCAAGCGGAGCGCCCAATGAAACCTGACAATCCTCAACACGCGCTGCCCCAGGACGCAGATGCCCGGCGCGCTCTGGCACCCGTGATCTGCTATCCGACCTCTGCCCTGCCGCAGCCCGACATCGCTGCGTTTCAGGCGGCGCGGGCGGGTTGGCAACCGGTGTCACAGACGCTGATCCCGCCGCGCGAGGCGCGTTGTTTTTCGGTGCCTGCGGGGCATTTCTTCCGCATCCTGTCGGTTGATGGTCCGCAGGTGGGTGATCTGAACCTGTGGAACGCGGCGGATCTTTCAGAGCGGTTCTATTCGGGCAAGACGCGTGCGCTGCATGGCACGCATCTGTCCACCGGCGACCGGATGTGGAGCAGCTTTCCTGCGCTGCGCCCGATGGCGCTGATCACCGATGACACGCTGGATTGGTACGGCTTTGATGCCTTTGGCGCGTCGGTGCATGATGTGATCGGCACCCGCTGCGACCCCTACACTCATAACCTTTTGTCGGGTGGCCAGTATCACAATTGCTGCCACTCGAACCTGACACGGACGCTGGCCGAGACAACCGGACTGCCCCTGCATGTGGCCGAAGCGCATGTGCATGACGTGCTAAACGTCTTCATGTGCACCGGGTTCAGCCGCGAGACTGGGCAATACATCATGAAAGCCTCGCCGGTGCGGCCGGGTGATTATCTGGAGTTCTTTGCCGAGATTGATCTTCTGGGCGGGCTTTCGGCCTGCCCGGGTGGAGATTGTTCAGCCGAACATTCGTCTGATACGGCCACTTGTCATCCATTGCTGGTTGAAGTCTTCCATCCCCTGGCCCCGCCGGTCGGATGGGTGCCACCCGCGCGCAACGGCTATGACCAAAGCCACGGGATTTAGGCAGGAAGGGGGGCTGTCTGCCCCCCTCTTGACGCTGCGCGCCAATTCACCCCCCGAGGATATTTTCGTCAAAATGAAAGCATGAGGGCAGGTCAGCAGAAGCGTTCGACCGTGCCTGCCTGTTCATCGTTATAGCGGTCGCCGTGGGCCCAGCCGACCGGCAGGATCGTGGCGATCTGGCGGTGATCGTCGGGAGTCAGTGAGATCTCGGACGCCTCGGCCCAATCGCGCAGATGCTGGGCTGTGCGGGTTCCGGGGATCGGAATCAGGTGGTCGCCCTGCGCCAGCACCCATGCCAGTGCCAAAGCGGGCGGGGTCAGGCCCCGGTCGGCGGAATAGGCGCGGAAGGCGGTGATTTTTGCGGCATTGAGCGGCCAGTTATCGGGTTGGAACCGGGGGATCTGGCGGCGGAATTCAGATGGGTCCAGCGTGGCCGGGTCAAGCATTTTCTGGCCCAACGCGCCGCGTGCGATGGGCGAGAAAGGAACAAAGGCAGTGCCAAGTTCGGCGCAGGTTTGCAGAAGGCCCAGTTCGGGCTGGCGGGTCCACAGCGAATATTCATTCTGGACCGCGCGGCAGGGGTGAACGGCATGGGCGCGGCGCAGGGTGTAGGGAGCGATTTCCGACATGCCGTAGCCGCCGATCTTGCCTTCCTCGACCAGCCGCGACAGGGTCCCTGCGACCTCTTCTATCGGGCGGGATTGTTCGTGGCGGTGGATGTAGAACAGCGCCACATGATCCACACCAAGCCGTATGAGCGAGCCTTCAAGTTCGGCGCGCAGATGGGCGTCGGAATTGTCGATCCGGCGCGCGGGGCCGTTCACAATGCTCGCTTTGGTCGCCAGCACTGCGGGATGGCGGCGGGTTTTCAGCCATTCGCCCAGCACGGTTTCGGAGCGGCCTTGCCCGTAGATATTGGCGGTGTCGTAGAATGTGATGCCGTGATCCCAGGCCGCATCAAGGCAGCGCAGGCTGTCATCATCGGTTGTGGCACCGAAGATACCGCCAAAGGAAAGGCACCCCAGACCAATTGCAGATACCATCGGGCCGTCCGTGCCCAGTTGCCGCTGTTTCATCGTGATCTCCTTGAAAGGGCAACGGCGTAGACCCGCCCGAATCGGTTCGGTCAACCCTGCCTGACGTAATGCAGGCCGGTAAATTCAGCCCGCAAGGATGCCGTGCGGGGGGCGAGGGTTTCGGGCGCGTTCGAGCGCAACGCCTCGGCGATCAGGGCGGCGATTGCGGGCGCATCTGCGGGGGTGACACCGCGCCGAACTAATTCCGGCGTGCCGATACGCAACCCGTTCAGATCGCCCGCCACATCTGCGATGGGCAGGCCGATGCCGCAGGCCAGAAACCCCGCCTTGCGTAGGGTTTTGGACGCGGTCTGCCCGCCGCCGAAGGCCGCCGCTTCAACTGCGAACTGGTGGCTTTGCGTGGCACCCCGGTCGGCGGCGAAAACCGGCAGATCAAGGGCCGAAAGCTCGCGTGCCAGGGCTTGCGCCACATCAACCATCATCTGCGCATAATCCGCGCCGAAAGCGCGCCAGTCCAGCAGCGATATTGCCAGCGCTGCGGTCTTGCCTGCATCAAAATTGGCCGTCATGCCGGGGTAAGCGATGCCATCCAGCCGCTCGGCAATCATCGCGTCATCGGTCACGATCAGCCCCCCCGCCGGCCCGCCCAGCGATTTATAGGTGCTCATCGTCATCAGATGCGCGCCTTGGGCCAAAGGGTTGGCCCAGACGCCACCCGCTATGATCCCGCATTGATGGGCGGCATCGAACAGCACATGCGCGCCGACCTCATCTGCAATAGCGCGGATCTCGGGCACCGGATGGGGGAACAGGTTCAGGCTGCCGCCGATGGTGATGATCTTTGGCCGCACCTTATGGGCCAAAGTGCGCAGGGCGTCCAGATCGACGGTGTAACCATCGGCGTTCACAGGGGCGGCGTGGGTGATCAACCCGTAAAGCCCGGCACAGCCCGCCGCGTGGTGGGTGACATGTCCGCCCACCGCAGGCGGCGGGGCGATGATCGCATCGCCGGGTTTGGCCAGCGCCATGAAGCCGTAAAGATTGGCCATCGCGCCGGAAGCGCATCGCACCTCGGCATAGCGCGCACCGAAAACGGATGCGGCCAGTTCGGCGGCGATGACCTCGATCTCTTCAATCGCCTCAAGCCCCATTTCGTATTTGTCGCCGGGGTAGCCAAGGCTGGGGCGCGAGCCAAGGCCGCGCGACAGGGCCGCTTCGGCGACAGGGTTCATCACGTTGGTCGCGGGGTTCAGGTTGAAGCAGTCGCGGTCGTGGATCTGCGCGTTCTGGATGATCAGCGCCTCGATCCGGTCGGCAATGCGGTCGGTGTCTTCGGTCAGCAGGGCGGCAATCGCCTGCACGCGGGTTTCGGCAATTTCGGGCACCCAGGGGCGCGGGGCAAGGTGAGTCATATAGGCTCCGATGGGGAAAAATTGCGTCAGGCGAAGGCGGCGGTCAGCGCGATTTCCACCATGTCGCCAAAGCTGCGTTCGCGGTCGGTGGCGGGCAAAGCCTCATCGCGCAGCAGATGGTCAGACATCGTCAGCACCGCCAAAGCGCGCCTGCCGTAGCGGGCAGCAAGGGTGTAAAGCTCTGCCGCCTCCATCTCTACGCACAATACCCCGTGGCGCTGCATCTGTTCGTTCAGATCGGGGCGTTCGTCGTAGAATACATCCGACGAATAGATCTGTCCCGCGTGGGTGCGCACGCCAAGCGTCTGTGCCGCGTCCCACGCCGCACGCAGCAGGCCGAAATCGGCGGTGGGTGCGAAATTCAGGTCACGGAATATCCCGCGGGACGGCGTGGACAGCGTGCAGGCTGACATCGCCAGCACCACGTCGCGGATGTTGACCCCCGGTTGCATCGCCCCGGCCGATCCGATGCGGATCAGCGTTTGCGCGCCGTAATCGCGGATCAGCTCATTCACATAGATCGAAAGCGACGGCATCCCCATGCCAGACCCGTGGATGGTGACGCGGTGCCCCTTCCAGGTGCCGGTATAACCCAACATGCCGCGCACTTCGTTGACCAGAACCGCATCCGTCAGGAAGGTCTCCGCCGCCCAGCGTGCGCGGTAAGGATCGCCCGGCAGAAGCACGGTTTCGGCAATGTCGCCGGGTTTGGCACCGATATGGAACGTCATGTGCAGTCTCCGTCAGCTTGCAAGATGGCGCAGACCTTGCGTCACATCGGTGCGCACTGCAAGACGCAGGCCGGGTTCATCGCCAGCCCGAAGCGCTGCAAGGATGGTGCGGTGGTGCTGGGGCGGTTCATTCCGGCGCAGGCGGGCGTAGAGCGCGCGCATCGTGGGGCCAAGCTGCAACCAGACGGTTTCTGTCATCGCCAGCATCGCGGGGGCCTGCGCACGCAGATAAAGCGTGCGGTGGAATTCCAGATTGGTGCGGATGTAGCCGACCGCATCCTGTTTCACCACGGCTTCGGCATTGGCGTGGTTGATTGCGGTCAGCCGGTCGATCAGCGCGAAATGCGCGCGCGGCAGGGCGCGGGCGGCCAGTTCCGGCTCCAGCAGCGCGCGGATCGACGCCAGCTCCTCGATCCGCTCGGCGGTCAGTTCCGGTGTTGCCACCCGGCCCGAGGATGACAGCGACAGCGCCCCCTCTGCCACCAGCCTGCGCAGCGCCTCGCGCGCCGGGGTCATCGACACACCAAAGGTTTTGGCCAAACCCCGCAGGGTCAGGGGTTGGCCCGGCGCAATCTCGCCGTGCATCACCTGCGTGCGCAGGGTGCGATACAGCCGCTCATGTTCGGCGGCGGTGCTGTCGGCGGGGCGGGGTTGGGTGACCATGCCGCAGCCAAGCACCGTGCGGGCCGGGCGGTCAATCCCCGAAACGATAACCGTGCAGCGCCTGACCTTGTGTTTTGAGCCAGCGGCGCGGCGTCTGATAGCCGGGGTACAGCCGCGTGACCTGCGCCCAGAACGCATCGGAATGGTTCATTTCCGCCAGATGCGCGACCTCATGCGCCGCGACATAGTCCAGCACCGCAGGCGGGGCCATGATCAGCCGCCACGAATACATCAGCCCCCCCGCCGAGGTGCAGGACCCCCAGCGCGAACGCGTATCGCGCAATGTCAGGCTGCTGTAGGGTCGCCCCAGAAGGCGCGCATAATGGTCCGACGCACTGGCCAGACGGTCGCGCGCACGGACTTTCAGGAAACTGGCGATGCGCGCCGGAACCTGTGCCGCCAACCCCGGCACCAGAAGCTGGCCGCACTCAACCGCGACCGACCGGCCCTGCCCGGCCACGATGGTCAGTGGCACGCCCTCAAACGGCAAAACGCCGCCCAGTTCCACCCCGGCGATCTGCGGCATCCGCCCCAGAGTGTTGCGCAACCACCCCTCCTGATCGCGCAGAAAGTCCATCGCGTCGGCCTCGCGGGCGCGCAGCGGCAGCGACAGCGTGACCTTGCCGTCCAGCCGCGAGACGCGCAGCGAAAAGCGCCGCGCACGGGCCGACCGGCGCAGAGTAACGTCAACAGGCGGGTGTCCGGGAAGGGTTGGCATCGCATCCTCTTGCGGGGTTGGCACAGGATACCTATCTGCACGTCAGCCGCAACGCAGGATCATCGCGGGATTATCACGGCGAAAGCCTTTGACACCCGCCCGCACCTGTGGCAAGCGACCTTTTTACTGGACAAACCAGCCTTCCAAAGGATGCCCGATGCCCAAAGCCGAATGGGGTGTAAAGCGTATTTGCCCGACCACCGGGAAGCGCTTTTTCGACCTGAACAAATCTCCGATCGTCAGCCCCTACACGGGCGAGGTGGTCGATATCGAATCCGCACGCCGCAAGATGGCGTCGTCGGTTGTGGCGCGCGTTGCGCCTGAAAAAGACGATGATGCGGTTGTTGACGATCTGGACGCCGATGATGATCTGCTGGTCGCCGAACCCGCCGATGACAGCGATGTTGATGACGATCTGCTGGAAGACGACAGTGACGACAACGTGTCGCTGGACGAACTGGCCGATGTTGCGGGCGACGAAGAAGACGTCTGACACGACGCGGCGCGCGGTGGGCACTTTCCACTTGCGCGCCGGGGACGGCTTGATTATGGAACGGCATCGCGGTCCAAGGGTCGCGCCTCCGGTGGGGTCATAGCTCAGTTGGGAGAGCGCTTGAATGGCATTCAAGAGGTCCGCGGTTCGATCCCGCGTGGCTCCACCAAAATAAATCAACGCTGACAAACGGATGCAGGCCTCGGGAAACCGGGGCTGTTTTGTTTTATCCGGCTGGGTCGATTCGCCCCAGAACGGTGAAATGCAGCGGGAACAGCGCCTGCGCGCAGGCCATCAGCGTGGTCAGCCCTTCGGTCAGGTCATAGGGTGGCTCGGGCATCATCAGATCAAGCCAGACCCCTTCGGAACAAGTGCGCAGCACGCGGGCGGCGCGGGCGGAGATGTGGGGGTAAGCCCCGGCGGTGATCAGGCTTTGGCACAGGCTTTCGATCTGTTGATCATAGGCCACATCATGTTCGCCGCACATCTGCTGATAAAGAGGGCGGCTGCCCGCCTCGCCCCAGAACGCGCACCAGGCGGACAGGCGTGCGGGGGTGCAGACCTCGGGCCGGAAATCGGCGCGCAGCAGCGCTTCAAGCTGTGCGGCGGGGTAAGGGTCGGCGACGGCCACCGCTTCCATCCAATTGTCGCGGAACTCATCTGCCAGATAAAGCAGCGTTTCGTGCAGAAGGTTGTCCTTGGTCTGGAAGTGAAAGTTGACCAGCCCGTGCGACAGCCCCGCCTGCTTGGCCACATCGCCCATCGTGGTCCGGGCGATGCCGCGGGCGCCGATCGTCTCGATGGTCGCCTCGATAAGCTGCACGCGGCGCGCGGCACGCGGCAATTTGCGGCGCGGCGGCGCGGTATCTTCGACGGTGTCGGAAACGGCGTCCATGCGTCTTCATCGCGCAGTTGAACCGGGAATTGAAGCGTAAAATCGCCGATTCATCATTTTGATTGACAGTTCAATCAGAAAATTGCGACCCTGACAGCATTGGACGCCAGAAACCAACACCGCCGCCCAGAGAGGATGCAATGACCGCCCCCCTGCAAATCCCCGATGCCTGGGATCGCTCCGGCCTACCCGGCTGGACCTATCATTCGGAGGCCATTTTCGCGCTGGAACGAGACAATGTGTTCCTGAACCACTGGCAGATTGTCGGCCATATGAACGACGTGGCCAGCCCCGGCGACTGGATCACGTTCGACATGATGGGTGAACGCGCGGTCGTGATGCGCGGGGCTGACGGCGTGGTGCGGGCGTTTCACAACATGTGCCGGCATCGCGGCGCGCGGGTGGTGGATGGCGACAAGGGCAGTTGCAAGGGCGCAATCGTGTGCCCCTTTCATGGCTGGGTCTACAATCTGGATGGCACCCTGCGCGGCCCCGCCCGGCCCGAGACCTTTGGCGATCTGGACCGCAGTGCCTTTGGCCTGAAACCGATTGAGATGGAGGTGTGGAACGGCTTTGTATTCCTGCGCTTCCACCCCGGCCCGCAGCCCGCCGTGGCGCAGATGCTGGCGCTGTTTGATGCCGATTTGCGCGCCTACCGTGCAGCGGACGCCGTTCCGGTGAAAACAACCGACTGGGCGACGACGATGCCCGTCAACTGGAAGTCGGTGCGCGATGTGGATAACGAAGGCTACCACGTCGCCCTTGCCCACCCCGCACTGCAAGACCTGTATGGGCGCAGCTACCGCGATCTGTCTTATCCGGGGGCTTTGTCCAAATCGGTTGCGGAATTCGGCGATCTGCCGGGGCGGCGCTGGTCGGTGCGCCATTATGTGAAACTTGCCCCGGTGCAGGACTGGCTGCCTGATCATCTGCGCCGATCGTGGATGTATTACGGCCTCTTTCCCAATGCCGTCATCGCCGCCACCCCGGAATCGCTGCAATTCTATCAGGAGATACCGGTTTCCCCGTCAGAAACCATCATCACCGGCCGCATCTACCGCCAACCACATGAATCGCGCGAAATGAAGGCGGCCCGCTACCTTTCCATGCGGATCGACCGCGAAACAGCGGCCGAGGACAAGCAGCTTTCCATCTGGTCGAACGAGTCGATGAAATCATCCTCGTTCGAGGGCTTCCATCTGTCCGATCTGGAATACGGGTTGCGCATCCATCACGATCAATTGCGCAGCCTTCTGCCGGTTTTCCGGCAAGCCGAGGCACCGGCAGAGGCGGATGTCGCCCGCATGAACGCGGAATTGCTTGGCAGAACCAAATCGCCTGATTAACCTCTTCATAGACAACCACCAGAAGGACCACATCATGACCCTGACAAGACGCACCGCTCTGACGGCCCTTGGCGGGGCGCTGGCCCTGCCCTACGTTCGCCCCTCATGGGCGGCGGCAGGCACCGTGAATGTCTACAACTGGTCCGATTACATCGGGGAAACCACGATTGCCGATTTCGAGGCAGAAACCGGCATCGGCGTGGTCTACGACCTTTACGCATCAGCCGAGGAAATGCAGGCCAAGATGCTGGCAGGGTCCACCGGCTATGACCTGGTGGTGACGGCCGGTATTTCGCAACCGCAATTGATCACGGCGGGTGTCTATGCGAAAATCGACCATGCCCGGCTGAAGAACTGGGGCAATCTTGATCCTGCGTTGCTGACCGTTCTGGATGGCTGGGACAAGGGCGTGGAATATTCGGCGCCCTATATGTGGGGATCGGTCGGGTTCGCCTACAACGTCGATATGGTCAAGGAACGCCTGCCCGACATCGACATGCAGAACATGGACACGATCTTCCAACCCGAAAACGCGGCGAAACTGGCCGATTGCGGCATTTCGATCCTCGACAGCCCGACGGACATCATGCTGATGGTGCTACGCTATCTGGGGCTGGACGGCGATACGACGAACCTTGCCGATTATGAAAAGGTGGTCGAAGCGTTCAAGCCGATCCGCCAGTATATCCGCACCTTCGACAATGCGAATTACATCAACGCCATCCCAAACGGCGAACTTTGCGTGATCAACTCGTGGTCGGGCGATTATGCGGTGGCCAAAACACGCGCCGCAGATGCGGGGATCGAGATGAACCTGGCCTATTTCGTGCCGAAAACCGGCGCGCCGGCGTGGTTTGATGTTTGGGCCGTACCAGCCGATGCGGCCAATGTGGACAATGCTTATCTGTTCCTCGACTACATGATGCGCCCGGAAGTCATTGCCGCCGCCACGAATTACACAGGCTACGCCAATGCCAACAAAGCCTCGACACCCTTTGTCGACCCTAGCATCCTGAACGACCCCGCGATCTACCCCGACGAAGAAACCACCAAGCGTCTGTGGACGCCCAAACCCTTCACCGAGGATCAGGACCGCGCCATGACCCGCGCCTGGACAACGATCAAGGCCGGGTGATCGTGCAGATGCAGGCCCCCTTGCCCGAGGTGGCCTTGGCAGACCCGTTCATCCGTATCGAGAACGTCTCGAAATCCTTTGGCACGTTTCAGGCGGTGCGCGATGTGTCGCTGACCGTTGCCAAGGGCGAGATCTTCTCGCTTCTGGGCGGTTCTGGCTGTGGCAAAACCACGCTCTTACGGATGCTGGCAGGGTTCGAATCCCCCACCAAAGGCCGCATCTTCATTGACGGGCAGGATATGGCGGGGGTGCCGCCCTACTTGCGCCCGGTACATATGATGTTTCAAAGCTATGCGCTGTTCCCGCATATGACGGTGGAAAAGAACGTGGGCTACGGCCTGAAACATGAACCGATCACCCCTGCGCAGCGCCGTGATCGGGTTGCAGAGATGCTGGACCTTGTGCAGCTTTCGCAGTTCGCCACCCGCAAACCGCACCAGATTTCCGGTGGTCAGCGCCAGCGCGTGGCCCTTGCCCGCGCCTTGGCCCGTGCGCCAAAACTGCTGCTGCTGGATGAGCCCTTAGCCGCACTCGACAAGAAACTGCGCGAGGCCACGCAGTTCGAGTTGATGAATATTCAGGAAAAAACCGGCGTCACTTTCATTGTCGTGACCCATGATCAGGACGAAGCGATGACGCTGTCGGACCGCATCGCCGTAATGGACAAGGGCGAGGTCAAACAGGTCGGCCGCGCTGCCGACATTTACGAAAACCCCAACAGCCGGTTTGTGGCGGGCTTTATCGGGTCGATCACAACATTTGACGGCAGTGTTTCGGGCATTTCCGGCGACACCGCACAAGTCGATGTGCCGGAATGGGGCGGCACTGTAACGGCGCGCATGACGGGTGGCATCGGCATGGGAAAGCCCGTGTCAGTGGCGCTGCGACCCGAAAAGATCACCCTGTCGCGCGACCGACCGGATGGCCCGAATGTGCAACACGGCGTCGTGCGCGATCTCGGTTATTTCGGCAAGGATTCGCTTTACCGCGTCACGCTGCCGTCTGGGAAACTGGTGCTGGTCCACGCCGTGAACGCCCGCCGGATGGGTGACCGGCTGGCCGATTGGGATGATGCGGTCTGGCTGTCGTTCGAGCCCGAAGCCGCAATCCTTTTGGCCGAGTGATGGCAGGCGCGCAGAGAAACGGGCGCCTTGCGCGCTGGTTTCACCGCCGGGGCTGGTCCGATATCATCATCGCGGCCCCCTACATCTGGCTGATCCTGTTTTTCCTGATTCCCTTCCTGATCGTGCTCGCAATGAGCTTCGCGACCCGCACCCCCACCGCCCCGCCGTTTTCGTTCGGCGGAGAAAATCCCGTTCTGAACCTGCGCGGCTACCGCCGTCTGTTCGAGGATGACATCTATATCCGCGCCTTTCTGACCTCGATCAGCAACGCAGGGTTCTCCACCGTTTTGTGCCTGCTGATTGGCTATCCGATGGCGCTGTGCTTGACCCGCGTCAGCACGTCATGGCGCAACATATTGCTGATGCTGGTCATTTTGCCGTTCTGGACATCGTTTCTGCTGCGCGTTTATGCGTGGATGGGGCTGATGGGCACCAACAGCTGGTTCAACAAACTGCTTACTGGAGCATGGAACGGAGTGGTTCCGGACGACTTGGCCGTGCGGTCAATCCAGATGATGAACACCAATTTCGCAGTCATTCTGGTGACGGTTTACACCTATCTGCCCTTCATGATCCTGCCGCTTTACGCCAATCTGGAAAAGCTGGACCAGACGCTGGACGAGGCCGCGATGGACCTTGGCTCGCGCCCGTTCCGGGTGTTTCTGGATGTAACGTTGCCGCAATCCATTCCGGGCATCATCGCGGGGGGTCTTCTGGTGTTCATTCCGGCGGCGGGGGAGTTGGTGATCCCGTCACTTGTGGGCAATTCGGCGCAACCGATGATCGGGCGCGTGATCTCGGATGAATTCGCCAGCGCCCGCGACTGGCCGATGGCATCATCGGTGGCGGTGGCGCTTCTGATCCTGCTGGTCATACCGATGATGGCCTATACCTATTTTTCCGGCAAAGCCGAACAGCGGCTGGAGGATCAGAAATGAACCGCCGCCCGGTGTTCCTGATCACGATGCTCTGTTTCGGCTTTGCGTTTTTCTACATCCCGATCGTGTCGATGATCGTCTATTCCTTCAACGCCTCGAAACTGGCAACCGTCTGGGGCGGGTTTTCCACAAAATGGTATGGCGCACTGATGGGCAACCGGCAGGTCATCGCCGCACTGGTGCTGTCGCTGAAAATCGCGGTAATCTCATCAACCATGGCAACAATCCTTGGCACGATGGCGGGCATCACCCTTGCACGCTTCCGCAGGTTTCGTGGGCGGGTGCTGTTTTCGGGGCTGGTTACGGCACCCCTGGTGATGCCCGATGTGATCATCGGGATTTCATCACTGATGATGTTCATCCTGATGGCGGAATGGATCGGCTGGCCCGGTCAGCGCGGCTTTACGACGATCACTCTGGCGCACATCACCTTTTCGATGGTCTATGTCACCACCATCGTACAATCGCGCCTGATCGCCGCAGATCAGGCGATTGAGGAGGCCGCGATGGACCTGGGCTCGCGCCCTTGGCAGGTGCTGCGCGACATCACCCTGCCGGTGATTTCACCCGCGATTGCGTCGGGGTGGCTTCTGGCCTTCACGATTTCTCTGGATGAGGTGGTGATCACCTCTTTCACCACCGGGCCGGGCAGCACGACGCTGCCGCTTTTGATCTGGTCCAAGGTCAAGCTGGGCGTCAGCCCCGATATCAACGCGCTGGGGTCGATCATCGTGGTTGTGGTGGGCATCGGTGTATTCACCGCCGGCTGGATCATGCAGCGGGCCGAACGCCGCCGCGATCTGGATGCACGTCTGGCCTACCGCGCCAATGGCTGACGGGTTCTACGCGCCCTTGGGTGTGCCGGGGTCCGGCAAGATGCGATATGCCGCCGCGATGACGCTCTATCAAGCCGGGCAATTGTCCCCCGAAGCGCTGGAGGTATACCGCATCTGCGCGCCGCTGGACCATCAGGACCCGGCCCCCATTCTGGCCGAACGCGGGCTGAGCGATTCCATACCCCGGCGTTAAATCAGTTGTCGCAGGCGGAAATGTCTGATTTTGGTTAAGCCGTTGTCACAATCGGGTGTTGCCCTGCAAAGCTCTGGTCCAAAACGCATTCTGGCGCGAGTTGCCGCCACCGCAATCACGGTTTTCGCCCGCGCCGTTACCTCGGTGCGGGGCATCTGGGCAGGATCGGCACCTGAGCCCCGCCAGCGCGTCTATTACGCCAACCACACCTCGAACGGCGATTTCGTACTGCTGTGGACGGTGCTGCCGCCCCGGATGCGGGCGAAAACACGGCCCGTGGCGGCGCTGGATTACTGGCTGACCTCGCCCCTGAAAGCGTTCATCGGGCGCGATGTGTTCAACGCCGTGCTGATCGACCGCAACCCTGACACGCGGGTGGATGATCCGGTGCAGCAGATGGCGGCGGCGATCAACGAGGGGTCGTCTCTGATCATCTTTCCCGAGGGCAAACGCAACATGGCAGGCACCGATCTTTTGCCGTTCAAAAGCGGGCTCTTTCACCTTGCCACCGCCTGCCCCGAGGTGGATCTGGTGCCGGTCTGGATCGCCAACCTGAACCGTGTGATGCCCAAGGGCGAAATCATTCCAATTCCGCTGATCTGCACCGTCACCTTTGGCGCGGCGCTGCATCTGGGGGCAGACGAACCGAAGGATCAGTTCCTGATCCGTGCGGCCGCCGCCTTGCAGGCATTGGCGCCCAAACCCGAACGGCACGCGGCATGACGATGATCCCCGATCTTATGACGCTGCTTCTGGGCCTTGGCGGGGTGCTTTTGGTGGCATCGGCCATCGGCTGGGTGCTGGCATGGCGGTTGTCGCCGGATGGCGAAAACCCGGTGATCGAGAACCTGAACGCACGGATCAATGCGTGGTGGGTGATGATTGCGCTGATGGGGCTGGCGCTGATCTTCGGGCGCACGGGTGTGACCATCCTGTTCGCCCTGTGCGCGTTCGCCGCCTTGCGCGAATTCGTCACCCTTACCGACACGCGCCGCGCCGATCACTGGGCGCTGCTGGTTGCGTTTTTCGTGGTGATGCCGGTGCAGTTCTGGCTGGTCTGGACCGGCTGGTATGGCATGTATTCGATCTTCATTCCGGTTTACGCGTTCCTGTTGCTGCCGATCCTGTCGGCGCTGCGTGGCGATGCGGGCGATTTTCTGGGCCGCATCGCACAAACCCAGTGGGCGCTGATGGTTTGCGTGTTCTGTGTCAGCCATGTGCCTGCCCTGCTGAACCTTGATATTCCGGGCTATACCGGGCGCAATGTGCTGCTGATCGCATTTCTGGTGGTCGTGGTGCAGGGTAGCGATGTCGCGCAGTATATATGGGGCAAGCTTCTGGGCCGCACCAAGATTGCGCCGAACCTGTCGCCCTCCAAAACTCTGGAGGGATTGGTGGGCGGTGCTTTGAGCGCCACGCTGATCGGCGCGGGGCTGTCGTGGATGACGCCGTTCACGCCCTTGCAAGCGGCCGGGATTTCGCTGGTGATCGTGGTGATGGGCTTTTTCGGCGGGCTGGTGATGAGTGCGATCAAGCGCGACCGCGGCGTGAAAGACTGGGGGCATCTGATTGCCGGGCATGGCGGGTTCATCGACCGGCTGGACTCGGTCATCTTCTCGGCGCCGATCTTCTTTCACATCGTCCGCTTCTACTGGTCCACCACATGAGCGACCGCCGCCCGCTGGCCAGCCGCGATACCACATGGGCGCGGTCTGCGGCGCGCTGGCTGACCGCAACCCGCGTCACGCCAAACCAGATTTCCGCAGGCAGCATGGTGGCGGCGGGGCTGGCGGGGGCGGCGTTCTGGACCTCGGGCGGCACGACGGGTGCTGCGCATGTGGTTTTCCTGCTGGCGGGGGCTGCGTTCTGTCAGGCCCGTCTGATCTGCAACCTGCTGGATGGCATGGTGGCGGTTGAAGGTGGCAAATCCGGCCCCGACGGCCCGTTCTGGAACGAGTTTCCCGACCGCATCGCAGACATCCTGATCTTTGCGGGCATCGGATTCGGCCTTGGCCTGCCCGGCCTTGGCTGGGCTGCCGCCGCGATGTCTGTGCTGACCGCCTATACCCGCGAACTTGGTGCCAAAAACGGCCTGCCCGCCGACTTTTCCGGCCCGATGGCCAAGCAGCACCGGATGGCCGTGGTGACGGGGGCGGCGGTTCTGGCCGTTCTGGAACCTTTGTGGAACAGCACGGGGCAAGTCATGACGGCCGCATTGTGGATCGTGACCGTCGGTGCCGCCCTGACCGCCCTGCGCCGTGCGGTGCGGGTGGTGGGTGGGCTAAAGGCGCGCTAGGCCGCGCTGATCCGGTTCGGTCTGGCTTGCCGGGTATCGCTGGCTGAAAACCCGATCTCTGACAGGACGGCTTCCGCGTCGACCCCGAAATCTGCCGGGTCACGATCACAACCGATGAAATCAACGACCTCTGAAAAAGAATCTGATGAATCATAGATCGAGCTTTGCTGCATTATCATGGACTTGTGCGCGACCTTCAGATCATTGATGTTTTCGACCCTTGCAACCTGCTTTAGAACCAGCGGTTTTTCAAAGGCCTCGAACATGAATATCTTTTTATAGGATCGGCGCAGATGGTAGCGACGCGGCGGCACCGTGCCGCGGAACGTCAGCACGCCACTGTTATCATGGGTCCAGAAAAATATGGCCAACAACAGCGGCGCGCCCGATATGCGGATCACTTCACCGGGTGCCAGGCAGTGCACCTGTTCCCTGATCAGACTGGTGCCTTCCGAACGGCACTCTGCCGGAGCGGCGCGCTTGACCTCAAGCCGTCGCAAGCCGACAGGCTGAAGCTGCGCCAGTCTTGACCGCGCCAGCAAGACCGCCTTGCTTCGCAACGTGGCGGACCTGCGCCGCTTGTGCAATGCCGCCAGAACGACCGCTGCAATCGCTTTCTGACAGTCCGGAACGAAATGCGTCGGCATGTCAGAATAGGTGTCTGCTGCGGAAACGGAATTGTCCGTCATCCATTTCCGCACGACCGGGCGAAAGTCTATGTAATCAACGCCATAGCCGTTGAACAGCCGGATCAGCCGGTCGAACAGGTCAGATGACCCACCGGGCTCCATCTGGTGCTGAATCGGGAACATCAGGATCAGCGTCTTGTCCAAGGCATTGTGGCGGTGCAATTCGGCCAACATGGCCGCGTGATTTCCCAAAAGGTCTTCTGTCGTACGCCGCCCGATCTGGACGCTTCTCAAGTCATTCAGGCAGTAGTCCAGAAGGATCGTATCCGCTGTTTCGGGAAAATCCCGCACAAGGCGAAACAGCCCAAAGCAGGACGACACACCGCCAAGGCACAGACTTGTAAAGAACAGTCCGGATCTGGCGGGCATGGTTTTGGACTGATCAAACCAGCCCTGTTTCATCAGCGAGTTCGACGTGCCGAAAAGGGTGATATTATGCTTTCGAAAGGCGCGGAAAAAATTCCAGGTCACCACGGTCAACTTTCTTCATCAAATGGCGGGGCAGAACGAAAAAAACCAACCGTGAACTGAGTTTGTATTAAGGCATCACCTCGAAGCGGTCCACATCAACCATGCCGTGATCGGTGATTTTCAGATGCGGGATCACCGGCAGGCACAGGAAGGCAAGCTGCAGAAACGGCTCCTCCAGCGTCACGCCAAGGCTGCGGGCGGCGGCGCGCAGGGCAATCAGTGCTGATTGCACCACTTCAAACGGCTCAAGGCTCATCAGGCCTGCGACCGGCAGCGCCAGTTCGGCCAGCACCCGCCCGCCTGCAACCACCACAAAGCCGCCCTCGATTTGCCCCAGACGGTTCGCGGCCAATGCCATATCGGCATAATCTGCGCCCACAACGGCGATGTTGTGGTGATCATGGCACACGGTCGACGCGATGGCCCCGCGCTGCAACCCAAACCCCTGCACGAACCCCGTGGCCCGGTTGCCGTTGACACCGTGGCGTTCGATCACCGCGATTTTCACCAGATCGCGGGCAATGTCGGGGCGTTTGTCGCCATCCTCGGGCGCGATATCAAAGGTCAGATGCTGCGTGATGATCTTTCCGGGCAGAATGCCGATCACCGGCGTCTGCGTGCGGTTGCCGCCGGTGCGGAAATCAATGGCCGCAACCTTGGGCGCCTTGACCGAATGGCGGGCGACGGGGGGAATGATGTCGCGCGCCGCAAAGGCCGCTGCGTTGGCAAGAACCCCGCCCGCAAAGACCATGCTCGCGCGGCAGCTTTCCAGCGCATCAATCACCACGATATCGGCGCGTTTTGCGGGCGCGATCAGGCCCCGGTCCTTCAGCCCGAATGCCTCGGCCGCCGAAAGGCTGGCAACGCGGTAAACGGCCAGCGGGTCGGCCCCCAGAGCAATCGCCGTGCGGATCATGTGGTCCAGATGGCCATGTTCGGCAATATCCAGCGGATTGCGGTCGTCGGTGCAAAAGCACAGATAGGGCGCGTGGCGTTCGGTGATCAGCCCCGCCAGCGCATGCAGGTCCTTGGAGACCGAACCTTCGCGGATCAGCACCCGCAAGCCCTTGCGCAGCTTCTCCAGCCCCTCGGCCTCGGTCGTGGCCTCGTGTTCAGTGCGGATGCCTGCGGCGATATAGCCGTTCAGATCATGGCCCCGAAGCAAAGGCGCATGGCCGTCGATATGGCGGCCCCGGAAGGCCTCCAGCTTTTCCATGCAGCCGGGGTCTTTAAACAGGACACCGGGATAATTCATGAACTCTGCCAGACCAAGCGAACGTGGGTGATCCATTAGGGGGGCCAGATCCGACGCCGAAAGCCGCGCGCCCGTCGTCTCCATATGGGTGGAGGGCACGCAGGATGAAAGCTGCACGCGGATGTCCATGACGGTGCGCGCGCTGGCCTCAAGGAAATACGAAATCCCGGTCAGGCCGCAGACATTGGCAATCTCATGCGGGTCACAGATCGCCGTTGTCACCCCGTGCGGAGTGACGCAGCGGTCAAACTCGAATGGCGTCACCAGCGAGGATTCGATGTGCAGATGCGTGTCGATGAAGCCGGGGACGAGGATCTGGCCTGCCACGTCAATCTCGCGCCGCCCTTTGTAGCGGCCGAAGGTGCCAACGATAGTATCGCCACAGATCGCCACATCGGTTTCCACCAGATCGCCGGTGATCAGATCGAACATCCGCCCGCCCTTCAGCACCAGATCGGCGGGGGCAAGGCCACGGCCCTGATCAATCAGGTCGGCAAGGGTGGGGCGGGTCATTGGCGGCTCCTTTGGTGCAGCCAAACCGATCAGAGGGGCGGTGTCCAGTGGGTTCGGGGGTTGCGCCCGCCAGCGAAGAATGGTCCACCTTCGTCATCCCCAAGGCCGGAGGCGTGATGCGCCCGTTGCGCGGCATCCTGTTCAAAATCGTATCGGTGCTGATTTTCATCGTGATGTCGTCGATGATCAAGGCCACGGCGTCGCATGTGCCGGCGGGTGAAGCGGTATTTTTCCGGTCGCTCTTTGCGATTCCGGTGATTGTGGCGTGGTTGGCGCTGCGGCGCGAATTGCGCACGGGGTTGAAAACGACAAACCCGCTGGGCCATGTCTGGCGCGGGGTCGCGGGCACGTCGGCGATGGGGCTTGGTTTTGCGGCGCTTGGGTATCTGCCCCTGCCGGAAGTGACGGCACTGGGCTATGCGGCCCCTCTGCTGACGGTGATATTCGCCGCGATGTTTCTGGGTGA
The DNA here is from genome assembly GCA_038207585.1 of Rhodobacterales bacterium. Taxonomy (GTDB): domain Bacteria; phylum Pseudomonadota; class Alphaproteobacteria; order Rhodobacterales; family Rhodobacteraceae; genus JBBQZP01. The sequence continues at coordinate 138,116 of JBBQZP010000002.1, forward strand.
GGAGGTCCGCGCCTTCCGGATCAGTGCGGTCGTGCTGGGCCTCACCGGTGTGCTGATCGTGCTGAGCCCCCGCCTATCGCTGGGTGGCGAAGATGCAGGGCATCGTGAGGCGTTTGGCGCGATGCTGGTGCTGGGCGGTGCCGTCTTTTCGGCACTGGCGCAGGTGTTCGTGCGCAAACTGGTCGCGGTCGAAAAGACCTCGGCCATCGTGTTCTTCTTTTCGCTGACGGCGACAGTGCTGTCGCTGATCACCCTGCCCTTCGGCTGGGTCTGGCCGACACCCTTCGAGGCAACGCTGCTGATCTGCGCAGGTCTGATGGGCGGGGTCGGGCAGATATTCCTGACCTCAAGCTACCGTGAGGCGGATGCGTCGATTGTCGCCCCGTTCGACTATGCCTCGATGATCTTCGCGCTGGGGATCGGCTATTTCGTCTTTGCAGAAGTACCGACCTGGACGATGCTTGCGGGGGCCGCCATCGTCGTTCTGGCGGGTGTTCTGATCATCCTGCGCGAACGCTATCTTGGGCTGGAGCGCGCCCGACAGCGCAAGGCGATGACACCGCAAGGATAAGGAGGAGCCGTCGTCGGGGGCATCGAGCCCCACTCGGACGGCGTCGCCTTCGCTCCATCGCCTTTTACCCTTTGGACTTCATTTTTGCAAAAATACTCATCTTTCTCCGTGGTGCGGCGCATGCAGGGTGGAATTGAGTATTTGGGCAAAAATGAAGTCAGCCTTGGGTCAGCGTTATATTGGGCGAGCGGGAGTTCTGGGTAACGCGACGGATGTTGGGCATATCGTTGCCGTCGATCCAGGCGCGGGCCTCGGCGGGGGTTTTGGCGTATTGCGACCAACGGTCCAGAAGGCGTCGGTCAAGTTCGGGGAGCGGCACGTCTATCATCACGGTCAGGTCAAAGAACGGCGCAAGGTCGCTCCAGGGGGGGTCATTCAGCAAAAGATAATTGCCTTCGACAATCAGCAGGGGCTCGGTCGCAGGCACGATCTCGGCCCCGGCGCGTGACAACTCAAGGCTGCGGTCAAAGACCGGAATCGCAACATCTTCATCCGCTCGGTGCAAGCGCTGCATCAGGTGAATAAAGCCTGCCACATCATAGGTTTCCGGCGCACCTTTGCGGGACCGCAAACCCCGCTCGATCAGAACGGCATCGTCGTAATGAAATCCGTCCATCGGCACGATGCGCGCGCCAAGAGTTTCGGCCAGACCGGCGGACAGGGTTGATTTGCCCGCGCCAGGTGGTCCGGCCAGCGCCACGATAAAGCGCGCTCGCCCTGCCGCGCGGGTTCGGATCAGGTCGGCGAGCGCGCCGGGTGTCATGCGGCCTCGGTCACGCCGTCGGGAAGTTTTGCGCCGGTCATGAAGGCCACGGCATCCGACATGGAATAGTCCGCCGGTTTGATCTCGCACAGGCGGCGGCCAAGGCGGTGGATGTGGATGCGGTCGGCGACCTCGAACACATGCGGCATGTTGTGGCTGATCAGGATGATAGGGATGCCCCGCGCGCGCACATCGAGGATCAACTCCAGCACCCGGCGCGATTCCTTGACGCCCAGTGCCGCCGTAGGTTCATCGAGGATCACGACCTTGGACCCGAACGCCGCCGCACGCGCCACGGCCACGCCCTGGCGCTGACCGCCCGACAGGGTTTCGACCGCCTGATTGATGTTCTGGATCGTCATCAGGCCCAGCTCGCTCAGTTTGTCGCGGGCGAATTTCTCCATCCCGGCGCGGTCCATCATGCGAAAGACCGAGCCGAGGATGCCGGGTTTGCGGATTTCGCGCCCCAGAAAAATGTTGTCGGCGATGGACAGGGCGGGCGAGAGGGCAAGGTTCTGGTAAACCGTCTCGATTCCTGCCGCGCGCGCCTCTTCGGGCGAGCGGAAATGCACCGCCTTGCCGTCCAGCGTGATGGTGCCATGATCGGGTGTGACGGCCCCCGACAGCGCCTTGACCATCGTTGATTTCCCCGCCCCGTTGTCGCCGATCACGGCCACGATCTCGCCCGGATAAAGGTCGAAATCGGCACCGTTCATGGCAACCACGGTGCCATAGCGTTTCATCAGTCCGCGCGCCTGCAGAATGGGTTGGGTGCCGGTCATTTCGAAGCCCTCCGCAAGGATTGATCGAGTGCGACGGCGATGATCACAAGGATGCCCGCCGCGAATTGCTGCCAGTAATCATCGACGCGCGCCAGCGACAGCCCGGTGGTAAAGACCTGCACGATGAACGCTCCCAGAACCGAGCCGACGATGGACCCGCGCCCGCCGAACAGCGATGTGCCGCCAATGACGACTGCGGTGATCGAGGCAAGGTTCACCGTCTCGAACGCAATCGGTGTGACCGATCCGATGCGGCCGATCGACACCCAGGCCGCAAAGCCAAGGATGACACCCGCCACCGCATAGACCGAGATCAGCACCCGGTCGGTCTGGATACCCGACAACATCGCTGCATCGGGGTCATCGCCCACCGCATGCACATGACGGCCCCAGGCGGTGTGGTTGAGCACATACCACAGCACCATCGCAAGCAGCAGCAACGCCACCACGCCGAAGGTGATCGTGGCACCGAGAAATTTGATATCCGTGCCGAACCACAACAGCATCGGGGCCTTTTCCTCGATGTCGATGTTGCGGATCGATTCCGAATGGGAATACCACAGCTTAAGCGCTGAAAAGACGCTGAGCGTGCCAAGCGTCACGATGAACGGCGGCAGTTTCAGCTTGGCCACCAGCATGCCGTTGACCCAGCCCATCAGCCCACCAAAGGCGATGCCGATCAGAATGGCGAAGGGTTCGGGGATGCCCGATATGACCGACAGGCGGCCCATGATCAGCGCCGAAATCACCATGACCGCGCCGACAGACAGGTCTATTCCGGCGGTCAGGATGATCAGCGTCTGCGCCAGCGCCACAAAGCCTGTGACGGTGACCTGCTGCATGACGGTTGATAGCACACCGGGCGTCAGAAAGCGCGGCGCGATGATGCCAAAGCACAGCACGCTGACCAGCAGCACAAGTGCCGGGACCATCGTTGGGTTGTTGCGCAGAAAGCCCTTGATCCGGTGCGCCAGCGTGTTGTCATCGCGCTGAAAGCTGGCCACGGCCTTGTCGGCCTGGTCCAGCTTTGCCTCGAAATCCGATATGGTCTTTGTCGGTGTGGATTGGTCGCTCATGACGCGTCATGCCCCCCCGGAAAATTGCGGTATGATGTGATCAGCAAAGACTGAAAGGGTGCTTTGGAGCAACCTTTTTTGTGACATGCAAAGTGGGAAGGGGCGCGCCTGGCGAGCCCCTTCCCTTTGTCGTCAGATCAGCCCCAGCACAGTTCCGTGCCCTTGGTGCTGTCGATCGATTCCACGCCAGCGGCGGGTTTGTCGGTGACAAGGTTCACGCCGGTGTTGAAGAACGTCAGTCCTTCGGTTGCCGCAGGCTTCGTTCCGTCCTTGGCAAAGGCAGCAATGGCTTCCACGCCTTTGGACGCCATCAGCAGCGGATATTGCTGCGAGGTGGCACCGATGACACCGGCCTTCACGTTGGCGATGCCCGGGCAACCGCCGTCAACCGATACGATGAGCACGTCATTTTCACGACCGGCCTTTTTTAGCGCCTGATAGGCACCTTCGGCAGCGGGTTCGTTGATCGTGTAGATCACGTTGATGCCGGGGTCTTTCGCCAGCAGGTTTTCAACCGAGGTCACACCACCTTCGGGGTTGGCGTTCGAGATTTCGTGACCGATCACGCGCGGGTCGGTTTCCGAACCCATCACGCTCAGATCAGGCACTTCAATGCCGAAACCGACAAGGAATCCGGTGTCGCGCTGCACGTCAACCGAGATGTTGTCCTTGTTGATGTCCAGCATGCCGATCTTGGCAGTCGCGGCCGCGTCGCCCATCGTGGCTTTGGCCCACTGACCGATCAGAAGACCCGCCTGAAAGTTGTCGGTCGCAAACGTCATGTCCTGTGCTTCGGCATCGGCCAGCGGCGTATCAAGGGCGATGACCAGAATGCCCGCGTCACGCGCCTTTTTCAAAGCCGGCCCGACCGAATCGTTCGACGGCGTAATCAGGATACCCTTGGCACCTGCGGCAACGCAGTTTTCGACAGCCGTGATCTGCGGGGCGGCATCACCATCCTTCTCACCGGCATAGGCCTGGAAATCCATACCCACTTCGGCCGCCTTGGCCTCGGCACCCTCTTTCATCTTCACAAAGAACGGGTTGGTGTTGTTCTTGGTGATCAGGCAGGTCAGATCGGCCGCCGAAGCGCCACCGGCGAACAGTGCCAGAGCGGCAGCGCTCATCAATGCGGTTGTGGTCAGTTTCATCAGAGTATCCCTCCCAGGATGACGGGCTTAGGCCCGGTTAAATATCGTCACGCCAGCGTAACTTTCGCCGCGATAGGCATAGAAACTCTGATTCCATGCTTTGCGTCAAGTTAATAATTCACTATGATTTATTATTGACAGGCCAACCGTTCCTGCGCAGGCTGGCGTTTGGGAAAAGATGCGCGCAACCGACACTGCGCCGGAAAGTGACCATTGCCATGCTGATCGGATTGCCCGCACTTCTGGGGCCGGAATTGCTGTTCACACTGCGTGCGATGGGGCATGGCGACGAGATTGCCATCGTTGATGGCAATTATCCGGCGCAAGACCATGCCCGCCGTCTGGTGCGCGCTGACGGACATGGCTTGATCGCGGTGCTTGAGGCTGTGCTGCAGGTTCTGCCGCTCGAATCACCGGGTGGGATCTTTCGCGCGGGTCAGGACAATGACCCGGCACTCCTGGGCGCCATCCATCGCGCGATTGACGCCTTGTGCGCCACGACGCGGCCTGACCACGATGTGACACCACTGCCGGGCGCTGACCTTTATCCCCGCATCCGCGCCGCGCATACGATCATCGCGACCAGCGAAACCCAGTTGTTTGCAAATGTCATCTTGCGTAAGGGGACGCTTTCCCCCAACCAGGGCTAAGCGATGGAAACCCGCATGCTGCACCCTGATCTGCTGCCCGACCGTCCCGATGCGGGCGTCATCCGGGGCTCCAACCAATCGGGGATGCGGGCGCATAACGAACGGCTGGTGCTGTCATTGGTGCGCCAGAACGGGGCACTGGCCAAATCCGATATCGCGCGGATGACCGGGCTTTCGGCTCAGACGGTTTCGGTCATCATGCGCGCCTTGGAAAAGGACGGGCTATTGCTGCGAGGAGAGCCGTTGCGGGGCCGCATTGGTCAGCCTTCGGTGCCGATGTCACTTGCCGCTGATGGCGCGTTCTTTCTGGGGCTGAAGATCGGACGGCGGTCGGTGGACCTTACGCTGGTTGATTTTCTGGGCAAGGTGCGGGGCGCGCGGCGGCAGGTTTACCGCTATCCCAACCCCGATGCCGTGATCGCTTTTGTAGCGGATGCCCTGCCCGCGTTGACCGGTGATCTGCCGGCCACTTTGGCTGAACGAATTTCCGGCATGGGCATCGCGATGCCATTTCAGCTTTGGAACTGGACCGATCTGATCGGCGCGCCGCAAGATCAGATGGATCAGTGGCGCGACCGTGACATTCAGGCCGAGATTGCGGCGCTGGCCGGAATGCCGGTCTTTGTCCAAAACGATGCAACTGCGGCCTGTGGCGCGGAACTGGTGTTTGGCACGGGGGATCGGGCACAGGATTTTCTCTATTTCTACTTCGGTTTCCTGATCGGCGGCGGGTTGGTGCTGAACGGGCAGCTTTTCACCGGGCGAAGCGGCAATGCGGCGGGGGTCGGCCCGGTTCCTGTGCCGGGTCCAGACGGGCGCATGCGGCGCCTTATGTCGGTCGCGTCCGTGTCGGTGCTGGCCGACGCGATGGAGGCCGCAGGGCAACCCACGGAATCGCTTTGGGAAGATCCGGATTATTGGCCGGTGTCGGAAGAGGTGCTTGCGCCATGGATCGACGCCACCGCCGAAGGTCTGGCCAGCGCGATCCTGTCCGCCTCGGCCCTGCTGGAGATCGAGGCCGTGCTGATCGACGGCTGGATGCCCACGACAGTGCGCGCCCGCATCACGCAGAAAACCCATGCCGCCCTGCACCGGATGGATCTTGCAGGCATCACCCCCCCCGTTGTGCGCGAAGGCACGATCGGCGCACACGCACGGTCACTTGGAGCAGCGGCGATTCCACTTTCGCAGCGCTATCTGATCGATCCGAACGCCTTTCTGAAAGAGGCATAGCGCACACGCGGGCTGATTGATTTTGGCCGCACGGGTTGACCCAACCGTGACGCTTCCCATATGCAAGGCAACGCCCGCTACTGACCCGCAAGAAAGCCAGAACGGAACCCGCCCCGCATGTCCCTCGCCCTGATCGCTGCGCTGCCGTTTCTGGGCGCGCTCCTTCCCGGCCTGATGATCCGTTCCGGGCGGAATGCGGCATCGGGGTTTGCGGCGTTCTTCAACTTTCTGGCCCTGCTTGGGATTGCCCTGAACACCCCCGCCGTGCTGCGGGGCGAGGTTATTCTGGCGCAGTTTAACTGGCTGCCGTCGCTAGGCCTGAACGCGAATTTCCGGCTGGACGGACTGGGCCTGCTGTTCGCGGGGTTGATCCTTGGCATCGGCCTTCTGATCAATTTCTATGCCCGAGCGTATCTTTCGAAATCCGATCCGGTGGGGCAGTTCTACACTTACTTGATGCTTTTTCAGGGTGCGATGCTGGGCATTGTCCTGTCTGACAACATCCTGCTTTTGCTGGTGTTCTGGGAGATGACATCGCTGTCGTCCTTCCTGCTGATCGGCTATTGGAAGCACCTGCCCGAAGGCCGCCAAGGCGCGCGGATGGCGTTGACTGTCACCGGGGCGGGCGGGCTGGCGATGATCGGCGGCATGCTGATCCTGGGCAATATCGCGGGGTCTTATGATCTGTCGGTGATCCTGACGCAGAAGGCGGCGATTCAGGCATCCGACTGGTATCTGCCCGCGCTGATCCTGATCCTGATTGGCGCGTTCACCAAATCGGCGCAGTTTCCGTTCCATTTCTGGCTGCCGCACGCGATGTCTGCGCCAACGCCCGTGTCGGCCTATCTTCATTCGGCGACGATGGTGAAGGCAGGGCTTTTTTTGATGGCGCGGATGTGGCCGGTTCTGGCGGGCACGCCCGAATGGTTCTGGATCGTGGCGACCACCGGCCTTGTCACCATGATCATGGCTGCCAAAATCGCGTTGTTCAAGGATGATCTCAAGGCGTTGCTGGCGTTTTCAACGATCAGCCATCTTGGCCTGATCACCATGCTTCTGGGCTATGGCACAAAGGCTGCGGCCATGGCTGCGGTGTTTCACATCATCAACCACGCCACGTTCAAGGCCGCCCTTTTCATGACCGCGGGCATTGTGGACCACGAGGCGCACACGCGCGACATCACCCGCCTTGGCGGCCTTCGAAAATTGATGCCGATCACCTTTGGCATCACCACAATTGCAACCCTGTCGATGGCGGGCCTGCCGCCGTTCAACGGGTTCCTGTCCAAGGAAATGATGCTGGAAGAGGCGTCGCATACGCTGTGGCTTGCCCCCTGGGCAATGGGGGCGCTGGCGACGATCGGCGCGCTGTTTTCGGTCGCCTATTCGTTCCGCTTTCTGGGTCATACCTTCCTTGGCCCGGTGCGGGATGATTACCCCCACACCCCGCATGATCCGGGGTTCGGCCTGTGGGGGGCGCCTGCGTTGCTGACGGTGCTGGTCGTGGTGATAGGCGCGGCCCCGATGACTTCGGCCGCGTGGCTGGTGGATGCTGCGACAACTGCCGTCACCGGAGAACCTGCGCATGCCTATATCAAACTCTGGCATGGGTTGGAGCCTTTGGCGCTGTGGATGTCGGTCTTTGCCGTCGGCGGAGGTCTGGTCCTGTTCGGTCTGCACCAACCCTTGCTGGCGCTGTGGGACCGCACGCCCAGACCCGAGGCAAAGCGCATCTTCGATGGCATCATCGAACCTTTCGCCGCCCTGTCACGCGGCCTGACCGGGGCATTGCATGATGGCGCGCTGACCCGCTATCTGGCGATTGGCGTAGTGGCCATCGTGGCGCTGGGGGCTTACGCCTTTGATAGCGGCACACATCTGCCGGGCACCCGTGCGCCGACGCCAATCGAGATTGTGCCCGCCTTTGGCTGGATTCTGCTGCTCTGCGCCACCCTCGGTGTCGTGGTCGCGCATCACAATCGCTTTGTATCCTTGGTGATGCTGGGCGTTGTGGGGCTGATCGTGTCGGTCGGTTTTGCGTATCTTTCCGCGCCCGACCTTGCCCTGACCCAGATCAGCGTCGAGGTGGTGACGATTGTTCTATTGCTGCTCGCGCTCAACTTCCTGCCCAAGGCCACGCCGCGCGAAAGCTCCACGCCGCGCAGGCTTCGGGACGGCGCGATTGCGGGTATTACCGGTCTTGGCGCGGGCGGTCTGATCTATGCGCTGATGATGCGGGATTTCGCGTTTCCGTCGATTGCGGGGTTTCATCTGGCCAATGCCAAGACGGGCGGCGGCGGCACCAATGTGGTGAACGTGATTCTGGTCGATTTCCGGGGCTATGACACCTTTGGCGAGATCGTCGTGCTAGGCATCGCCGCATTGGTGATCTTTGCACTGACCGAGGCGATCCTGCGGGGCGGCCCGGCCAATGACCGCCTGCTGAACTGGACACCACGCGCGCCGCAGGCGGGCGACCGGCATCCGGTGATGATGGTCGTGGCCACACGGATGATCTTTCCGATTTTCGTGATGGTCGGCATCTTCATCTTTCTGCGCGGCCACAACCTGCCCGGCGGTGGCTTCATCGCGGGTCTGATCGTGGCGATTGCGCTGGTGCTGCAATACATGGCGTCAGGCTTTGCCTGGGCGGCGGCGCGGCAAAAGCTGGAATATCATACGATGATCGGCTTTGGCGTGTTGATTGCCTCAGCCACTGGCGCAGGGTCTTGGCTGGCGGGGCGGCCCTTCATGACCACAAACTACACCTACATCCACCTGCCCCCGCTTGAGGAGTTTGAAGTGGCGACCGCCGCCCTGTTCGATCTTGGCGTGTTCCTGACCGTGCTTGGCGCGGTGCTGCTGGCGCTGTCGTCGATCTCACGTATTGCGACGCGGGCGGGCGAACAGGGCAGCGCCGAACCGCTGGACCTTGTGCCGGGCAAAGAGGAGGCGCGCTGATGGAACTGCTTGTTGCCTCGGCCGTGGGCATGATGACCGCCGCCGGGGTCTATCTTATCCTGCGTCAGCGCACGTTTCCGGTGATCGTGGGGCTGGCGTTCCTGTCCTATGCGGTGAACGTGTTCATCTTTGCGTCCGGTCGCCTGACCGTCGATCTGCCGCCGATCCTGACCAAAACCGCTTTGGGCTATGCCGATCCGCTGACCCAAGCGCTGGTTCTGACGGCGATTGTCATCAGCTTCGGGATGACGGCGGTGATCGTGATGATGTCCTTGGGTGCCTATTTGGAAAGCGGCGATGACCGGATCGACATGACCGACACGCCCGAGGATGACACATGATGTCGCACTGGATCATCGCGCCGGTTGTGTTGCCGGCCGTTGTCGGCGCGTTGATCGTCTTGATCATGCGGCACGATCTGGTGTTGCAGCGGGTCTTTGCGATGGCGACGGGGGCCCTGATGGCGGCGGTTGCCGGGGGGCTGTTGTGGTCCGCCTCGGTCCACCCGGCGGAAGCCTATCACCTTGGCAATTGGCCGGCACCCTTTGGCATAGTGCTGGTGCTGGACCGGCTGTCGGCGATGATGGTCGCGCTGACCGTGGCGCTATGGCTGGCGGTGCAGCTTTACGCTATCGGGTCGGGCTGGGATACGCGCGGGCGGCATTTCCATGCGCTGATGCTGTTTCAGTTGATGGGCCTGTGCGGCGCGTTCCTTACCGGCGATGCGTTCAATCTGTTCGTGTTCTTCGAGGTGCTGCTGATCGCCAGCTACGGCTTGATGATCCATGACGGCGGGCGCGACCGCTTGCGCGCCGGGGTGCAGTATATCGCGTTCAATCTTGTCGGCTCGACCCTTTTCCTGTTCGCGTTGGCCACGATTTACGCCGTCACCGGCACGCTCAACATGGCCGATCTGGCGGTGAAGGTGGCGATCCTGCCTGCGGGCGACGCGGCCCTGATCCGGGTGGCGGGGGTGCTGCTGGTGTTGGTGTTCGCCATCAAGGGCGCGTTGGTGCCGCTGCATTTCTGGCTGCCTGCGACGTATTCATTGGCACCCGGCCCGGTGGCCGCGCTGTTCGCGGTGATGACCAAGGTCGGCGCTTACGCCATTATCCGGACCTGCACGCTGATCTTTCCGCCCTCTACCCCCGCCACGGGCATGCTGTTTGCCGAGCTTTTGCTGCCCGCCGCACTGATCACCCTGACGGTGGGCGCGATCGGTGTGATGGGGGCGAAAACGCTGTCGCGACTGGTGGCCTTTGCGGTGATCGCGTCGATGGGCACGCTGTTCATCGCCATTTCGCGGTTTGATCCGCAATCGACGGCGGCGGCGCTTTACTATCTGGTACATTCCACGCTGGTGGGGGCCGCGCTGTTCCTGACCGCCGATCTGGTCAGCGACCGGCGCGCGCATGACCGCCTGACCGACAGCCTGCCGCCGATTGCGCGGTCGGGCCTGATTGCGACTTTGTTCTTTGGGGGAGCGGTGGCGATTGCAGGGATGCCTCCCTTGTCAGGGTTTCTGGGCAAACTGCTGATCCTTGATGCCACGCGCGGGGCGATGCTGCCGCTGATCTGGACGGTCGTGCTGGTCACATCGCTGATCACCATCGTGGGCTTTTCGCGGGCTGGCAGCGTGCTGTTCTGGAAAGCCCACGCAAGTGCGGGCGAGCCTGCCGACACCAAGGATGAACCCCTGACCTTTGCCGCCGTGATCCTGCTGCTGGCGGCTTTGGCCGCAATGACGGTGGCCGCAGGGCCGATCATGGCCTATCTTGGCGATACGGCGGCGCAGCTTTACGACCCGGCCGGATACATCGCCGCAACCGCCTTGCAGGGAGCCAACTGATGCTGCGCCGCCTTTTCCCGCACCCGGCTTTGTCAATGATGCTGGTCATTACATGGATGCTTCTGGTCAACGAATTCAAGCTGGGCAGCCTGGTCTTTGCGGTGTTCCTTGCCACCGTCATCCCGCTTCTGACGGCCCCCTATTGGCCCGGCCGTGCTGCGATGCCACGCCCGTTCTCGCTGATCGGCTATGTGCTGCTGGTGGTCTGGGACATTCTGGTGTCCAGCCTGACGGTCGCACGGATCATCCTGTTCTACCGCGACAAGGATATCCGCTCGGCCTGGATAGCTGTGCCGATTGATCTGAAATCACCCGAGGCGATCATGATCCTGGGCGCCACCATCACCCTGACGCCCGGCACGGTCACCGCAGATGTGTCATCGTGCGGGCGCGCGCTTTTGGTGCATGCGCTGCACGCCCCCGACCCCGACGCCGTGCGCGACGAGATCAAGTCGCGCTACGAACCCCGCCTGAAAAGGATATTCGGATGATCGAAATGGCACTGAACTATGCCTTCATCTGCTTCGGGATTGGGCTTGTTCTTAATCTCGCGGTGCTGATCCGCGGCCCGAACGCGAGTGATCGGTTGCTGGCGCTGGATACAATGGTGGTCAACGTGATCGCCCTTCTGGTGCTTTACAGCATCCGCCTGCATGCAACGCAGATCTTCGAGGTGACGATGCTTCTGGCAATGACCGGGTTCGTCTCGACCGTGGCGTTCTGCAAATACCTGCTGCGCGGCAGTCTGATCGAATAGGGGAAACGCGGATGATCTGGGAAGCCCTTGTCGCCATACTGATCGTGATCGGTGCCACTTTTGGCCTGATCGGCAGCCTTGGCATCCTGAAGTTGCGCGATGCGGTGCAGCGGCTCCACGCCCCGACCAAGGCTACGACGATGGGGGTCGGCCTTTCCTTGATGGCGGCAATGATCGAGCTTGCGATCATCGAGAAACTGCAAACCTGGCAAGAACTGCTGGTGGTGATGTTCCTGTTTGCCACCGCCCCGATCACGGCGCTTTATCTGGCCAAGGTGAACATCCACCGCTCGGTTGACCGTGCCAGCCTGCCCCCTTCGGGCGTTAAGACGCACTGGTCCACCTTTGCCGAAGAACCCCCCGCGCCGCCCAAGGACAGTTGACCGCGCGCCGTTGCCATGCTTGTTGACCCGACAGGCTTGTAACGCGGGGATGATGTGGAAAATCTTGATCTGACAACCCACTGGGCGGGCTATCTGTCGCTTTTCATCTTCGTTCTGGCCTACATTCTGGTGATCTTCGAAGAAGCCACCGAGATGCGCAAATCCAAGCCCGTGATGATGGCGGCAGGGCTGATCTGGGCGATGATTGGCATCGCCTATCTGCAGGCCGGACAGGGCGAGATGGCGCATGAGCTTTCGGCGCATATCATTGAGGAATATGGCGAATTGTTCCTGTTCCTGCTGGTCGCCATTACCTATGTGAACACGCTTGAGGAACGCCGGGGGTTTGAGGTTCTGCGCGGCTGGCTGGTCGGCCTTGGCCTGAGCTATCGCAAGCTGTTCCTGCTGACCGGCGTGATCGCGTTCTTCCTGTCGGGCATCCTCGATAACCTGACGACCGCTCTTGTGATGGGCGCCGTGGTTGTGGCGCTGGGGTCCAATGCACCGCGCTTTGTTGCGGTGGGCTGCATTTCCATTGTGGTCGCGGCCAATGCAGGCGGGGCTTTCACGCCCTTTGGCGACATCACCACGCTGATGGTCTGGCAAAAGGGTCGCGTCGATTTCTTCGAATTCTTCGCGCTGATCCTGCCGTCCATCGTGAACTGGGCGGTGCCTGCGGCGATCATGTTCTTTGCCGTGCCCCTGGGCGCGCCGGCCCCGCATGAAGAGCGTGTGAAAGCCAAGCCGGGCGCGTTGATGGTGGCCATTCTGTTCGGTCTGACCATCGCCACGTCGGTCAGCTTCAAGAATTTCCTGAACCTGCCGCCCGCCTTGGGCATGATGCTGGGGTTCGGTTATCTGCAGATGTATTCCTATTACATCAGCCGAAAGGGCCACCGTCACAACAACAAGGACATGGTGCTGGACAGCTTTGCCGAAGTCGCGCGGGTGGAATGGGACACGCTTTTGTTCTTCTTCGGCATCATCTTTGCGGTCGGCGGGCTTGGCGTTCTGGGCTACCTTACGCTTGCGTCCGAGTATTTCTATGTCGGCATGGGGCCGACCTGGGCCAACATCATCATCGGGGCTTTGTCGGCGATCGTTGACAATATCCCGCTGATGTTCGCCGTCCTGACCATGGACCCCGCGATGAGCCATGGCGAATGGCTTTTGATCACGCTGACCTGCGGTGTGGGCGGGTCGCTTCTGGCGATTGGCTCGGCGGCGGGGGTAGCGCTGATGGGGCAGGCCAAGGGGGCGTATACGTTCTTTGGGCATCTGAAATGGTCCTGGGCGATTGCATTGGGCTATTTCGCGTCCATCGGTGTGCATCTGGTGGTGAACGCGCAGCACTTCTGACGCTGCGCGAAAACCTGACCATTCGGTAGGTTTTGGCCTCCTGCATCCGCAGGCCCCTTGCGAAAGCGTACCCTGCCATGCGACCGTAAGGCTTGTTTCAGGCGGAGGCTGGCCCTTGCACAAAGATCATCCCACCGCAGTCGCGACGGCTTCGCTGCTGCCCCAAGTGACCCACGCCCGCAATCCCGGCATGCCACTTGATCTGGATTGGGTGGCAGGGGTGCAGGCCAATACATCCGCCATAGAACGCCGCGCGGCGACGTTGCCGGGGCGGCGGTCGGTGAAAAAAGACTATCAGGCAGCGTGGCTGTGCAAGGCGATATCGCTGATCGACCTGACCACGCTTTCGGGCGACGACACACCAGGCCGGGTGCAGCGCCTGTGCGCCAAGGCCCGCCAACCCGTGCGTGCCGACATGTTGGCGGCACTGGGGATGGAGGGGCTGACGGTCGGAGCCGTCTGCGTCTATCACGACATGGTCGCCACAGCGGTCAAGGCGCTGGAGGGGTCGAACATCCCCGTCGCCGCCGTGTCCACCGGGTTTCCGGCGGGCCTTTCGCCCCTGCATCTGCGCATGGCCGAGATCGGCGAAAGCGTCGCGGCGGGGGCTGCGGAAATCGACATCGTAATCTCGCGCCGCCATGTGCTGATGGGCAACTGGCAGGCGCTTTACGACGAAATGGCCGCGATGCGTGCGGCGTGTGGCGATGCCCATGTGAAGGCGATCCTTGCCACGGGCGAACTTGGCACGTTGCGCAACGTTGCCCGCGCGTCGTTGGTGTGCATGATGGCCGGGGCCGATTTCATCAAGACCTCGACCGGCAAGGAAGGGGTCAACGCCACCCTGCCCGTCAGCCTGACAATGATCCGCGCGATCCGGGATTATGAGACGCGCTGCGGCATCAAGGTAGGTTACAAACCGGCGGGCGGCATTTCCAAGGCCAAGGACGCGCTGGTTTACCTTTCTTTGATGAAAGACGAACTGGGCCTGCCTTGGCTGCAACCCGATCTGTTCCGTTTTGGCGCCTCCAGCCTGTTAGGCGATATCGAGCGGCAGTTGGAACACCACCTGACGGGGCGCTATTCCGCCTCCAACCGCCATGCGATGGGATAAGGTATGATTCTGCTGACACCGGGTTTCATCATGCTTGCCTTCATTTCCGTGATCGGAGGCATTCTGATCATGAAGGCGCAGGCAGAAATGACACGCGCCCAGATGGACCTGACCGCCGACGAGTTAAAGACCTTTAACGAACGCTTCCGGTTCGCGAAAAGCAGAGCCGACATGCCGCCCGGCTTTACGCATATTGCCCAAGTGTCGGACCGCCTGCGTAGGCGTGCCCTAAGTACCACCATCGCCGTGATTGCTGGCATAGCGGCCATTATTTTCGTGGGGCCCGGACTATGACCGTCAAGGAATTCTTCACCTCCATGACTTACGGTCCTGCCCCTGAAAGCAGCGCCGAGGCTTTGGCGTGGATCGCCGCCCATAAGGGCCGCTTCGGCCATTGGATCGACGGGGCCTTTGCAGCACCCGGCGCGGGGTTTGATACGAAGAACCCCGCCACCGGAAAGGTGCTTGCCACCGTTACCCAAGGCACGGCCACCGATATAGACCGCGCCGTGGCCGCCGCCCGCAAGGCGCAGCCGAAATGGGCGCGGCTTTCGGGGTTTGAGCGGGCCAAGGTGCTGTATGCCCTTGCCCGCCTTGTGCAAAAACAATCGCGGCTGTTTGCGGTGTTGGAGACGCTGGACAACGGAAAACCGATCCGCGAAAGCCGCGATATCGACGTGCCCTTGGTTGCGCGGCATTTCTATTATCACGCAGGGCTGGCGCAGCTTTTGGCGGCGGAAAAGCCGGGCTTTGCGCCTTTGGGGGTTTGCGGCGCGGTGATCCCGTGGAATTTCCCCCTTCTGATGCTGGCGTGGAAAGTGGCCCCCGCACTGGCTGCGGGCAACGCCGTGGTGCTGAAACCTGCAGAATACACACCGCTGTCGGCGCTCTTGTTTGCCGAACTCAGCCGCGAGGCGGGGTTGCCGAAAGGCGTTCTGAACATCGTGACCGGTGATGGCGAGACGGGCGCGGCGCTGGTCGATCATCCGGGGGTCGCGAAAATTGCCTTTACCGGATCCACCGCCGTGGGCCGCAAAATCCGCGAGGCGACGGCGGGCACCGGCAAGGCGCTGACGTTGGAGCTGGGCGGCAAGTCGCCCTATATCGTGTTCGACGATGCCGATCTGGACAGTGCGGTTGAGGGGCTGGTGGATGCGATCTGGTTCAATCAGGGGCAGGTGTGCTGTGCGGGCAGCCGCCTTCTGGTGCAGGAAGGCATTGCAGATCGGTTTTACGAAAAACTGAAACGCCGGATGGACGGGCTGCGCATCGGTGATCCGATGGACAAATGCATCGACGTGGGCGCGCTGGTTGATCCGGTGCAGCTGGCCGCGATCCGCGCCATGGTGGATGCCAATACCGAAGGCACGACCTACCGCGCCGCCACCCCCTGCCCCCCCGTTTGCTGCCCCGAGGGGTGCTTTTATCCGCCGACCCTGATTACCGGGTTGTCGGCTGCATCGACCCTGATGCAGGAAGAAATCTTTGGGCCCGTGCTGGTCGCGATGACCTTCCGCACGCCGGGTGAGGCGGTGGATCTGGCCAACAACACCCGCTACGGGCTGGCTGCGACCCTGTGGACCGAGAATATCAATCTGGCGCTCGATGTGGCCCCCAAGCTGCGCGCGGGCGTCGTCTGGGTGAACGGCACCAACATGTTCGATGCAGCGGCGGGTTTTGGCGGCGTGCGCGAAAGCGGCTTTGGCCGCGAAGGCGGGTGGGAGGGGCTGATGGCCTATCTACAACCCGCCCGCGCGCCCAAAGCCCTGAAACCCGTGGCGGCCGTGGCCGAACCCGCGTCACCCGAAACCGGCGGGCTGGACCGGACGGCGAAGCTGTTCATCGGCGGCAAACAGGCGCGGCCTGACGGCGGTTATTCCAAGGCGGTCTGGTCAGTGCGGGGGCGGCTGCTCGGGCATGTGGGCATCGGCAACCGCAAGGATATTCGCAACGCGGTTGAGGCGGCACAGGCCGCCAAAAGCTGGGCGCGGACCACCGGGCATGCCCGCGCGCAGATCCTGTATTACATAGCCGAGAACTTGTCGGCGCGGGCGGGTGAGTTTGCCGACCGGCTGCGTGACATGACCGGACGGTCGGGCGTGGACGAGGTGCAGGCCAGCATCGCGCGCCTGTTCACCTATGCCGCATGGGCCGACAAATACGATGGCGCGGCAAAATCGGTGCCGATCAGGGGCATTGCGCTGGCGATGAATGAACCTTGCGGCGTGATCGGCGCTCTGGCACCGGACGAGGCGCCGCTGTTGGGCCTGATCTCGGTGATGGCGCCTGCAGTGGCGATGGGGAATACTTGCGTTCTGGTGCCGTCCGAGGCGTATCCGTTGGCTGCGACCGATTTCTATCAGGTGCTGGAAACCTCGGACGTGCCGGGCGGTTTGGTGAATATCGTGACCGGACCGGCGCTGGAACTGGCCAAGACTTTGGCGGGCCATATGGACGTGGATGCGGTCTGGAGCTTTTCATCCGCCGATGTGTCCGCCCTGATCGAGCGGGAAGCGGCAGGGAACCTCAAGCGCACATGGGTCAACCAGTCCCGCGCGCGGGACTGGTTCGGGGCCGGGGGTGAAGGGCGGGCGTTTCTGGCGCAGGCGACCGAGGTGAAAACGGTCTGGGTGCCTTACGGCGAGTGAAGCGCCAAGTGGGGCCGCCCTCGCGGGGCATCGAGCCCCCCGAGGGCGGGCTGACGCGGAGCGATGACGGGGGGCAGGTCCTAGCACAGACCGGGGCCTGCGGCGCGGATATTTGGGTCAAAATGAAAGCTGGAGCGGATTTCCTTTGATCTGCTTCAGATTGAAGGAAATTCAAGATATGCAAGCCATGGGGAATGTTGCGTGTTGCGTTTGATCTGCTGAACCCGATCAAACGGAACACGCTCTCGGGCGACAGACGCTTTCCGCCCGTAAAGCTTTCAGGCCCGGCCTGCGCTTGCCGACAGACTGAGCGGTTCGATCCCCATGCCGCGGAGCGCATTTTGCCATTTGGCATCATCGTCGGGTGAAAAAACCAGCGGCGGTTCGGCTGTTGTGGTCAGCCAGTCGTTGCGGGCAATCTCGGCCTCAAGCTGGCCGGGGCCCCAGCCGGCATATCCCAGCGCCAGAAGTGCATCGCTGGGACCATCCCCGCGGGCAAGGGCGTGCAGCACATCGAGCGTCGCCGTCATGCCAAAGCCGCCGGGCACATGAATTGTTGACACGTCACGATCCGGATCAATGTGGCGGTAGTCGGGCGAATGAAGCACGAAGCCGCGCCCGCGTTCGACCGGGCCGCCAAAATGCACACGGATGTTCCGCGCAGTGCCCGCCTGTTCGATGCCCAACTGGTCCAGCAGGCCATCAAAGCTTAGCCTTTGTGAGGGTTTGTTGATGATGAGGCCCATCGCACCCTCTTCCGAGTGGGCGCAGATCAGTATGACCGCATGTGCAAAGCGTGGATCACCCATGCCCGGCATCGCGATCAGGAGAGTACCGCAAAGATCCATCGGTTCGGTCATCAGAGCAGTATGGGGCGGGGGGGCGCGGGGCTCAAGAGGCATTGGGGCAACAGCAAGGCCGGTTGGCAAGCTGTCGCCGGAACGTGATTTTTAATTACATTGCGAATGCGTATGGTCGCCGCATGAAACAGCAATTGCTTCTCGTGCTGGCGGGTCTGTGCCTTTGTGGCGCGGCCCTTGCCGAAACGCCCGTTGATCTTGTGACAGCCCGGCTTTTGCCCGGCTGGCAGCAGGCAGAGGGCACCCGGATGGCTGGTCTGCATCTGGCGCTTAGCCCCGGGTGGAAGACCTATTGGCGTGCGCCGGGTGAGGCAGGCATACCGCCCCGGTTCAACTGGGAGGGGTCGGTCAATCTGAAGTCGGTCGAAGTTCAGTTTCCGACGCCGCTGGTGTTTGATTCCAACGGTATGCAGAGCATCGGCTATCACGATGACGTGGTGTTCCCGCTGTTGGTGACAGCACTGGACCCGCTGCTTCCTGTGCATCTGGAGGGCGTTGTCGATCTGGGCGTATGCGAGGATATCTGCGTTCCGGCGCAGGTGCGGGTTTCGGGCGATCTGGCAGGTGCCGGGGCCAGCGATGCGCTGATCGCGGCGGCTGTGGGCGCGCTGCCGGTGGCAGAGGGAACCGCATACTGTGAGGCCGAGCCGATTTCAGATGGTCTGCGCCTGATCGCGCGGATTGCGGGAACCGGGTCGGCCGAAGCGGTGGTGATCGAGGCTGCCGAGCCGGATATCTGGGTTTCTCAAACGACCGTCACCGAAGATGCGGGCGGTCTGGTTGCAATGGCCGATCTGGTACCCTCCACGGGCGCGCCGTTCGACCTTGACCGCAGCAGGGTGATGATCACGGTACTGGGGTCGGCGCGGGCGGTTCAGATTGCGGGATGCAGCGCGCCTTAAGTTTTTGTGCGCTGGGCCGGATGCAGCAGCATTGCGCCCACCAGCCAGACGAAGATCAGGATCACTGCGGCGAATACCACATAGATCAGCAGCGCCGCCCCCCCTGCCGGGGCCGCTTGCAACGGCGGGGCAAGGGTGGTCAGCCAGTCCGCCAGCGCCCCTTTGACCAGCACCGGACCAATCAGCGCGGCAAATCCCGCGATCAGCGCCAGGCCCGCGCCCGCCACGAGCCAGCGCGCAGCACCCGCCCCGCCGCGCAGCATCCGCCGCAGGGCGAGGATCTGGCGGGTGATATCGGACTGCGCGGCCAGAAGCGCCGGAACCACCAAAAGCACCAGCACCATGCCGAACGCGAGCCCGTAGACCAGCGTGATCACAGTGGGCTTCAGGAATTCCGCCTGGCTGCTTTTCTCGAACAGCAGGGGTGCGAGGCCCAGAACGGTGGTCAGCGTGGTCAGCAAAACCGGGCGCAACCGGTCGGTCACGGCGTCGATGATCGCCGGGTGAAGCCCGCGCTTTTCGGCATATTCATCGACAGTGGAAATCAGCACGATGGCGTCGTTGATGATAATTCCGGTCATCCCGATCATGCCGACGATGGAAAACATGGAAAGCGGCACACCCCATGCCACATGACCGTAAATCGCGCCGACAAGGCCAAAGGGGATGACCGACATCACCACCATCGGGCGGGTCCAGCTTGAGAACACCCAGGCGAGACAAATGTAGATGCCCAGCAAAGCGCCGATCAGGCCGATTGCCGCGTCGCCAAGGAATTCGCGTTCCTGTTCGGCCTGCCCCGACAGCCGCTGCGAGACGCCGAATTCCGATTGCACGCGCGGCAGGATCACCTCGGCCAACTGTCGCTGCACCTCGACGGCGCGGGCGGGGTCATCCTCGGACAACTCGCCTGTCACGCTGACGACGCGCAGCCCGTTTTCGCGGCGGATCGTCGAAAAGCCCGACCGGGTTTCGACGCGCACCAGATCGCTGAGCGGCACATACTGGCCGGGGGCCGCGCGCAACAGGGTGCGGTCCAGAAAGTCGGCGGTCAGTTCGGATTGCGGCAATTCAACCCGGATCGCGGCAGAGCGGGGGCCATCGGGGAAGGTCGCGGCCTCGATCCCGTTCAGGCGGTCGCGCAGGGCGCGGCCCAGGGTATCGACCGAAAAGCCCAGCGCCTGCCCCTGCGGCGTCAGCGTCAGGATCAGTTCGTCCTTGTCATAGGCCAACGTATCCTCAAGTCCCGACACTTCGGGAAACGGGGCAAGCGCGGTCTTGATCGCCTCGGCGGCCTGTTTCAACACGGCGGCATCTGCACCAAAAAGATCAACCGAGATGGAATCGCCACCGGGGCCATAGCGCGAGCCGCGAAAGCTCAGTTCCTCCAGCGCGGGTACGGGGCGCACTTCGTCCTGCAGGGCCGTCACAAACTCGGACGAGGTCCAGGTCCGCAGATCGGGGTCGATGATCTCGATCGCGACGCCGCCCAGAAGATCGGGGTCCTTGGTGTCTTCGGTGGCAAAGCCGCGCCCCGCCGTGCCCCCCAACTGTGCCAGGATCGAGGTATAGGGCAGCGCGCCATATTCGGTCTGGAACCGGGCACCCACCACATCCGCCGCGCGCTGCACCTCGCGCATCATCGCCAGCGTGTCGTCGCGCGTGGCACTGGGCAGCATGCTGAAATTGCCGGAAACCGAGGTTTGTTCAGGCGCGTTGAAAAAGCGAAACTGGATATCGCCGCGCAGAAAGATCGCCGCCTGCATCGCCAGCGCGAGCACCGTCAGCGCCAGCACCGGATAGCGCGCGCGGATCACCAGCGCCATTGCGGGGCGCACGATGCGTCGCTGCATCCAGCCAAAGCCCTTCATCACGGTCCGCGACGGCCAGTCATACCACGCCTCGCGCCCGATATGGGCAAGGGCATGGGTCATGTGGTTGGGCAGGATCAGGAAGCATTCGACCAGACTGGCGGTCAGCACCGCAATCACCGTCAGCGGAATATCAGCGATGATGTTGCCGAAACGCCCACCGATCACCACCAGCCCGGTAAAGGCGATGATTGTGGTCAGGGTCGATGCGACAACCGGCATCGCCATGCGCTGCGCACCGCGGATCGCAGCCACTTCGGGTGGCTCGCCCAAGGTGCGGGCGCGGAAATCGGCGTGTTCGCCCACCACAATGGCATCATCGACAATGATGCCCGTCGTGATGATCAGCGCGAACAGTGAGATCATGTTGAGCGTCAGGCCCCCCATATACATCACGGCAATCGCGGCCATCATCGACACCGGTATCCCCGCCGCAACCCACAAGGCCGTGCGCGCGTTCAGGAACAGGAACAGCAGCATAACGACCAGTGCCAGACCCATCGCGCCATTGTCCAGCAACAGCCAAAGCCGGTCGGTGATCTGATCGGCCCGCGTGCGTTGCAGATCAAGCGTGACACCTGCGGGCACCACTGCCCCCATCTCATCCGCCACCCCTTGCACCATTGCTTGCAGCTTTATCGCGTCACCGTCGGCCGACCGGTCCACCCGAACGCTCATCGCCGGGTTCGCGCCGACGAAATAGGCGCGCGTCCGGTCTGCGCCCTCGACCGTGACTTCGGCCACGTCGCCAACCGTCAGCGTGGCACCGCCCGGTTCCGACCGCAGTACAATGGCCGAGATTTCAGTAGCGGTGCGGCGTTCAGCCCCGGTGCGCACGCGCTGCGCCTCGCCCACGTTCCCCGCAGGTGAAGAACGCACGCTGCCTGCGATGGCGGCGGAAATCTCCTCCAACGTGACGTCATGGCGCATCAGTTGGGTGGACGGCACGGTGACCATGATCTGCGGTGCGGCATAGCCCACAATCGTGGTGCGGGTGACACCTTTGGCAAATAGTCGCGCCACGAATTCATCGGCCAGCCGCCCCAGTTGCCCCACCGCGACGGGGCCCGAGATCACCACATCGGTCACCCTATCACGCCACGCCCCGCGCCGCACTTCAGGCGTCTCCGCCTCATCGGGCAGGTTGGTCACGGCATCAACAGCCGTCTGCACATCGCCCGTCGCGGTGACAAGATCTGCCCCCGGCTCAAACTCCAACGTGATGGTCGCGCGCCCGTCGCGGGCCAGTGACGTGGCATCCGTCACCCCGTCAATCGCCAGAAGCGTTGGCTCCAGCACCTGCACGATGCCACGGTCCACATCTTCGGGGCCAGCGCCTGTCCAGACCACCGAAACGGTGACTTCCGATATCACCACATCGGGAAAGAACTGCGCGCGGATCTTGGTGGCGGAATAAAGCCCCGCCGCCAGCATCAGAACCAGCAGCAGGTTCGCCAGCGTGCGGTGGCGCGCGAAATAGGCGATGATGCCGGCGCTGCGTGCGGTGGTGTCGCCCGCCACGCGTCAGCCCCCCATCCGTTGTTCCAGCCGTGCGATCACCTGCGCGGGCACGCGGTCTTGCGCCAGTTGCTCCAGCACGCGGGCTTTGGCGTCGGCGGGCATCCGGGTGTTGGCCTGCACCCAAGCCACCAGTTCGGCGCGGCGTTCGGGAGTCAATTCGATCAGCGCCGCCTCATCCGCCGGGGTCGCACCATCGCGGACGGGTTTGATGCGGATACCGGCCCCCAGCAGCGGCGAATGGTCGGTCACCACCTCGCGCCCAGCCAAGGCACCCGCCTCAAGGATCACCCGGTCGCCTTCGCGGCGCAGGGCGGTCACTTCGATTTCCTCCAGCCGGTCATCGCGTGTCAAGGCCAGAACGGTGGACGCCGCGCTGATTGCCGTGGCGGGCAAGGCGACAGCGCCCGACAACACAGGTTCCTCGATCTGCACCGTCACGAAATCGCCGGGGCGAAAGCCGGGGGCGGCATCCAGTGTGGCATAGACCAGCCGCCCGGTCTGGCCTGCGCCCACCGCAGCACTGGCGCGGACCAAGCGGCCGGGGGCCACCAGATCAATGCCGCCGCTTTCCAGCGCCACGCGAATAGCCGCCGGGCGCAAAATGCCGTCTGCATCGACCAGACGCGCGAATTGCGCGGTCGACAGGCGAAACGACACCTCAAGCGCGTCGGGGTCGATGATGGTGGCAAGCTGTTCATTGGCGCTGACAATGCCGCCTTCCACCGCTGTCACCGCATCCAGACGCCCGGCGAATTTCGCCACAACCTCGGTATCAGCCAGCGCGCGCGCGGCCTCGGCCAGCGTGATCTGGTGGCGCGCGGTTGTCGTGGCAGCCAAGGCGATGCGGTTTTCGGCGGCACTCAGCGCCTGCCTGCGTGCGACCACCGCCTGTTCCTGCGCCGAGGTGGCAAGGGCCGCCACCTCAACCGCCGCGTCCGAGCCGATACCTCGTTTGCGCACATCCTCCTGCCGCGCAAGGGCCTGCGCGCGCAGGTTCGCCTGCACTTGCGCCGCCGCCAGATCGGCCTTTGCCAGATCTAGCGCACGTGTCGCCTCGGCCTCTTCCGCCACTGACTGCGCCAGATCATTGGCGGCAATATCACGCGCCGTCGTTGCATCGGCGGGGTCAAGGCGCAGCAACGGCTGACCCTCGGCCACCACGCCGCCATCCTCGAACCCGTCGGCCAGCCAGACAATCTTGCCACCGGCAGGCGCGCGCAATTCCAGCGTGCGCCGCGCGCGCACCTCGCCAAAGGCCGTCAGCAGCGGCACAACATCGCCCGGCGTGATAAGTGTCACATTTGCCGAAAACACCCGCTCTTGCGCCGCACGCCCCGGTGCCTTGTCGGCCAGCCGCGTCTGTAAAGCGTCCGCAACAATGCCGCCCGCCAAAGCCAGGATGCCGATCGTCACCGCCAAAAGGAACAGCCCGATCAGGCTGCGAGAGAAAAAGCGCATTGGTTTCCGTTCGTTTGGTGCCGCACGTCTAACGCATCACCTGCAATCTGGGCGCTGAATACGTCATAACAAGGAAGATACGGTGCAGAATTCGGTTTCCGTCGGTGGTGCGATCACGTTCCCGCGCGCAGCCGCTCTTGAAGCGCCAGCAAATCCGCCCAGGCCTCGCGTTTTGCCGCCGGATTGCGCAGCAGATAGGCGGGGTGAAACATCGGCATAGCGGGCCGCCCGAAGGCCGTGGCCCATGTGCCGCGCAACCGCGTGATCCCGCGCGCACCCAGTGCTGCCGCACAAGGCGCATTGCCCATCAGCACGATAATGGCCGGATCAACCAACGCCACATGCCGCGCCAGAAACGGCTGCATCATCGCGATTTCATCCGGCGACGGCTCGCGGTTCTGCGGTGTCCGCCAGGGCATCACACTGGTGATGTAGATCGCGGCGTCCGGGTCTGCGGCGCCGCGCGATTTGCCAATGGCGGCAAACATCCGGTTCAGAAGCTGCCCCGCATCCCCCACAAATGGCCGCCCCTCGGCATCTTCATCACGGTCCGGGGCTTCGCCGATTATCATGATCCGCGCGGTCGGGTTGCCATCGGCAAAGACGGTCTTGCGCGCCCCGCGCTTCAACTCGCACAGATCGAACGCTTCCAACGCAAACTGCAATTGCGCCAGCGTCGTGGCCTGATCGGCAACCGCTTGGGCCGCCGCCACGGCATCCGATCCCGGAACCGCCGCCACCGCAGCACCCGGTGCCGTGTCCGGCGTAACAATCACAGGCCCGCTTGCGGCCAAGGGCGCGCGCTCGGGCAGTTCGGTCGCATAGCGATCTACGGGCGCGTCGCCAATCGCCTCGGTCGCACCAAGGTCGATCTGCCAGGCCAGCATCGCCACCAGCGACTCGTATGAAGGTTCGGCGTTCATGCCACGGGTGTAGCATGCCCCCCGCCCCCCGCAACCGCCCTTGATGCGGCAGCCCCCCCTGCCTATAACGCCCCAACCCCTGATCCGGAGAGGCCCATGAGTTTTCGCGCCCGCCACCTGCTTGGCATCGAACACCTTGCCCCGGATGAGATCACGACAGTGCTTGATCTGGCAGACCGCTATGTCAGCCTGAACCGCCGCACCGTCAAACAATCGGACGTGCTGGCGGGCATGACCCAGATCAACATGTTTTTCGAGAATTCGACCCGCACGCAGGCCAGTTTCGAACTGGCGGGCAAGCGGCTTGGCGCGGATGTGATGAACATGTCGGTGGCGCAATCGTCGGTCAAAAAGGGCGAAACACTGATCGACACTGCGATGACGCTGAACGCGATGCACCCGGATTTGCTGGTCGTGCGGCATGGGTCATCGGGGGCGGTCAACCTGCTGGCGTCCAAGGTCAACTGCGCCGTTTTGAACGCAGGCGACGGTCGGCACGAACACCCGACGCAAGCGCTGCTGGATGCGCTGACGATCCGCCGCGCCAAGGGCCGGATTCAGCGCCTGACGGTGGCGATTTGCGGCGATATCGCGCATTCCCGCGTGGCGCGGTCGAACCTCATTCTGCTAGGAAAGATGGAAAACCGCATCCGCCTGATCGCGCCGCCAACCCTGATGCCGTCCGGCGTAGACGAATTTGGCTGCGAGATTTTTGATGACATGAAAAAGGGGCTTGAAGGCTGTGACGTGGTGATGATGCTGCGCCTTCAGAAAGAACGAATGGACGGCGGCTTTATCCCGTCCGAACGCGAATATTACCACCGTTTCGGGCTGGACGCGGAAAAGCTGGCCTATGCCCGACCCGACGCCATCGTGATGCACCCCGGCCCGATGAACCGCGGGGTAGAGATTGACGGCACGCTGGCCGATGACATCAACCGCAGCGTCATTCAGGAACAGGTCGAAATGGGCGTCGCCGTGCGCATGGCCTGCATGGACCTTCTGGCCCGCAACCTGCGCGCCGAACGGGGGGCAAAGGCGGCAGGGGTGATGGCATGAGCGCTGCGCCTGCCCGCCCGGATAACGGGTTTTCCGTCTACACTCTCGCCATGACAGTGGCCGAAATCCGCGCGACGGGCCTTGGGGCGCTGGCCCCCGGCGCAACTGTCGATATGGTCCCACCTGAACTGACCGCTCTTTTGCCGGGCGCCCCGGTGCGACCTGCGGATGTGCAGGTCTTTGATATGGCCGATCTTGTGGGCGTTGGTCTTGCCACCTTTCTGATCGACGGAAACGGTGCCGTCGAGGCGCAGATCGAGGCCGACCGCGCGCGGCTTGACGCGCTGCAGGGCTTTGTGCTGATCGTGCATGGCCCCGCCCCTACCCCGGTTGACCCGCGCCTGACGCTGATCGGACGCTACGCCGAAGACCGCACTCCCGTGAAGTTTGAACCACTGCCCAATGCCTCGGCCAAAGGCGTTCTGCCGCAGGGCAAACCGCCGAAATCCGATGCCCGCATCGGGGGCATGGTGGCGACGGTGGTGCTGTTGATCCTGTTCGTCTTCACTGCCCTGTTGATCTGGTTCGCCGGATGATGCCTGCCCCACCGCTTTTACCGAAAGCCACTCCATGACCGATCTGATCCTGACAAATGCCCGGCTGATCAACCCGGAAACCGGGGCCGACAGCCTTGGTTGCCTTGTCATCACGGGCGGCGAGATCAGCCAGATCATGGACCAGCCCGCCGGACCGGCACGCGTGGCCACAAAGACCCGCATGGTTGATTGCGGCGGCAAATGCCTTGCTCCCGGCATCGTCGACATCGGCGTACACATCGGCGAACCCGGTGACCGGCACCGCGAATCTTTCCGCTCTGCGGGGCTTGCGGCGGCGGCGGGCGGGGTCACGACGATCATCGTGCGCCCTGACACATCGCCCGCCATCGACACGCCAGAAGTGCTGGAGTTCGTAACCCGGCGCGCGCGCGACGCAAGCCCTGTCCGCATGCACCACATGGCCGCGCTGACCAAGGGCCGCGCAGGACGCGAGATGACCGAGATCGGCTTTTTTCTGGATGCCGG
The DNA here is from genome assembly GCA_038207585.1 of Rhodobacterales bacterium. Lineage (GTDB taxonomy): Bacteria > Pseudomonadota > Alphaproteobacteria > Rhodobacterales > Rhodobacteraceae > JBBQZP01. The sequence goes on from JBBQZP010000002.1 coordinate 165,029, forward strand.
TGCCATTGCATTCACCGATTGCGACCATGTGACGACCGACAACAAGGTTCTGTCCCGCGCCATGACCTATGCCCGCAGCCTTGGCGCGCTGATCATCGGGCACCCGCAGGACCCCGGCCTTTCGGCAGGTGCTGCCGTCACATCCGGAAAATTCGCCAGCCTGCGCGGGCTGCCTGGCGTGCATCCGATGGCTGAACGCATGGCATTTGACCGCGACATGGCCTTGGTCGAAATGACCGGCGTGCGCTGGCATGCCGATCAGATCACCTGCGCGCGCACCCTGCCCGCGTTGGAGCGTGCGAAGGCGAACGGGCTGGATGTAACGGCGGGCGTGTCGATCCACCATCTGACGCTGAACGATCTGGACGTGGGCGATTACCGCACCTTCTTCAAGCTGACCCCTCCGCTGCGCACCGAGGACGACCGCCTTGCGATGGTCGAGGCGGTGGCCTCGGGCCTGATCGACGTGATCTCTTCCATGCACACCCCGAAGGATGAGGAATCCAAGCGCCTGCCCTATGAAGAAGCCGCCTCGGGTGCCGTTGGTCTGCAAACCCTGCTGCCCGCTGCGATGCGGCTTTATCATGCGGGTGCTGTTGATCTGCCGACGCTGTTCCGCGCGCTGTCGCTTAATCCCGCGCGCCGTCTTGGCTTGCCGCAGGGGCGGCTTGCGGTGGGCGCGCCTGCCGATCTGGTATTGTTCGACCCTGACGCGCCCTTCGTGATGGACCGTTTCGCGCTGCTGTCAAAATCCAAGAACACGCCCTTTGACGGGCAGCGGATGGAGGGTAAGGTGCTGGCGACCTATGTTGCCGGAGCGCAGGTCTTTGCCGGGGAATAGCCAATGCCACCTCTGACAACCGACATGCCGACCCTGCTGATCGTCGCCCTTCTGGCCTATCTTCTGGGGTCGGTGCCATTCGGCGTTCTGATCACCCGCGCGCTGGGGCTGGGCGATCTGCGCAGCATCGGGTCGGGCAATATCGGGGCCACCAATGTGCTGCGCACGGGCAACAAGCGGGCGGCGGCGGCGACGCTGGTATTGGACGGGGCAAAGGGCGCGGTTGCGGTTCTTGTGGCGCGCTGGCTGGCCGGCGAGGATGCAGCGCAACTTGCCGGGCTGGCCGCATTTCTGGGGCATCTGTTCCCGGTCTGGCTGCGGTTTCGGGGTGGCAAGGGGGTCGCTACATTCATCGGCGTATTGCTGGCACTGGTGCCTTTGGTGGGGCTGGCGGTTTGCGCCACATGGCTCGCTGTGGCGATCGTCTCGCGCTATTCATCGCTGGCGGCCTTGATGGCGGCGGCCCTCAGCACGATCTGGATGTTCGCCCTTGGGGCGGGAGAGGCGGTGATCCTGGGCCTGATCCTGACGCTGCTGATCTATTGGAAACACGCGACCAATCTGGCCCGCCTGAAGGCCGGGACCGAGCCGAAAATCGGGCAAAAATAGCCCAGCCTGACCCATCTGCATCATCGGAACTTTAGCGGCTGTCGCAGCCCTGCGCGAATGGCTTTGCAGAAATCACTTTACACAACAGTTATTTCTGATATTTCTGTCCATACAGAAATTACAGGAATACCCGAGATGATTCTTACCCCCGCCATGCAGAACTTCATCCTCCACTGGGGAGAAATGGGTGCGAAATGGGGTGTGAACCGGTCGGTTGCACAGATACATGCGCTGCTGCACATCGCCCCCGATCCGATGACCGCCGAGGATATTGCCGAAACGCTGACGCTGGCGCGGTCAAACGTGTCAACCGCGCTGAAGGAATTGCAGGGCTGGAAGCTGGTGAAAGCCACGCGGCAGCTTGGCGACCGACGTGATCATTACACTGCGGTGCAGGATATGTTCGATCTGGTGACCGTGGTGATCGAGGGCCGGCGCGAGCGCGAATATGCGCCCACGTTGGAGGCATTGCGCGCGGTGGCGGTTGAGGCGGAAACGGATGATACGCCCAAAGCCGTGCGCAAGCGCATCAAGGAAACGCTGGATACGATGCAGATGTTCGACGACTGGTATCGCGACATCATCCGCCTGCCGCGCGGTGTGCAGATGGCGGCGGTGAAACTGGGAGCCCGGATCGCACGGTTCCTGCCGAAGGGCTGACGTTCCAAAAAAAAATTTGACAAGGAATTTCGGAAATGACAGAAATGACTGTAAGAACCGCACAGCCTCGTGCCCCGCTGCCGACACTTGATCTGATCGGCTTTCTGGGTGCCTTGATCCTGGCCCCGGTGGTGGCAACGCTAATGAGCTTTTATCTGGTCATCCCGATAGGCGCCCTGTTTACAGGTGGCCCGCTGTTCGTGGTTGTCGGTGGGCCGATCCTTATGGTGATGGCGCACTATCGGCCTCTGACGGCCAAACGCTGCGCCGTTGCAGCGTTTGCGACGGTCTTAGGCGGGATCGTGGCCCTTGCACCGATTGTCTTGATGAGCAGCAATCTGCGCGGGCTGGACGGGATTGTTTTCTTCTGCATCTGCGCGCTGATCTTTGCCCCGTTCTGGGGGGCCACCTTCGGCTGGCTTTACCGCAGCTTCACCAGCCCACGCCGCAGCCTGACGCCCGCTTACCAATAACCCAACCTCCTGAAAGGAAACCTGAAAATGACCGCCATGATCCTGATCTACTTCGCCATTTCCCTGACCATGCTGCTGGCCCTTGCCCGGATGATCCTGACCATCGGGCGCGCCCTGGGCCAGTGTGAGGGCAGCAAGCGCGCCGCCGACGCCGGGGGTATCACGATTGCCACCGGCTTTGTCGCCATCGGCGTCGGTGGGGTGATCCTTGTGGGCGCGCTGCTGCCCGCTTTGGTCTACACCCCCGGCGGGTTGCTGGGCACGCTGGGTCTGTCTTGCCTGATGCTGGGGCTGGGGTTTACACATGCCGTCAGCACCCTACGGGCTGTCGTGATGGATGCGCAGTTTGCGAACAAGGCGATGGCGGTTCCGGTGGCAAAACGTGAAAGTGTGCCGATGGAGCCGGTTCTGGCCTGACCCCCATAAATTGAAAACGGCGCGCTTACCCTGCGCGCCGTTTTCAATTCTGGTCTGAATTAGAAACTCGTCGCCGCATAGACCCGGTTCAGATCGCCGCCCCAGTCACCCTGATAGGCCGCCAGCAACCGATCCGCCTGCACCGATTCGGACGCGAGGTTTTCCACCAATGGAGCCAGCAGCGCCTCCTCACTCAACCCCCGCGCGGCAAGCCCTGCATGCGACAGCGCCACGGCTGCGCGGGCAAGATCGAGCAGTTTCACGCCCCCCGCCTCGCCCTGCAACGCAGAAACCGACGCCGCAACCCGCAGCCCTTCGCGCGTTTCAGCATCAAAACCCTTCACCAGATCCCACGCCGCATCCAGGGCGTTTTGATCATACATCAGTCCGACCCAGAACGCCGGAAGTGCGATCACATGCGCGCGGTCGCCGCAATCGGCCCCGCGCATCTCGATGTATTTCTTGACACGGGCTTCGGGGAACACGGTGGTCATATGGTCGGCCCAATCCGAAAGCGTGGGCTTCTCACCGGGCAGCGCGGGCAACTCGCCCTTCAGGAAATCGCGGAACGACTGGCCCAAGGCGTTGATATAGCTGCCGTCGCGGTAGACGAAATACATCGGCACATCAAGCACCCAGTCGACGTAACGCTGAAACCCCATGCCATCTTCAAACGCAAAGGGCAGCATCCCGGTGCGACTTTCATCAAGCCCCCGCCAAATGCGGCTGCGCCATGATTTATGGCCGTTCGGCTTGCCTTCAAAGAACGGGCTGGAGGCAAAAAGTGCCGTCGCTACCGGCTGCAACGCCAATGAAACACGCAGTTTCTTGACCATATCCGCCTCGGACGCGTAGTCGAGGTTCACCTGCACAGTCGACGTGCGATACATCATCTGCGTGCCATGCGTGCCGACCCGGCCCATGTAATCGGTCATCAGCCGGTAGCGGCCCTTGGGCATCACCGGCATTTCGGCGTGGGTCCAGACCGGGGCGGCCCCGATGCCCATGAACCGCGCGCCGATCCCGTCGCCAATGGCCTTGGCCTCGGCAAAGTGCAAATCCAACTCGGCCGCCGTTTCATGCACCGACTTCACCATCGCGCCCGACAGTTCGAACTGCCCGCCCGGCTCAAGGCTGATGTTGGCACCATCGCGTGTCAGGCCGATCAGCTTGCCCGCCTCGCGCACTTCGGTCCAACCGAAACGGTCGCGGAACCCTTCCAGCAATGCGAGGATGCTACGCGGGCCGTCATAGGGCAAGGGGGCCAGCATATCGGCGCAATAAGCGAATTTTTCGTGCTCGGTGCCGATGGTCCATTGGTCTTTCGGCTTGGAGCCGGAGTCCATGTATTCGGCCAGCTGGCTGAAACTTTCGATCAGGCCGCCGCCGGATTGGGGGATGGACATGGCAGGGGCACTCCGCTTGGTATTCAGGTTTGAGACAGCTTGTAGATTTCAGAGCGACAGACCTGTCTTGGCGCGGCGGTCAAGTCAAGACCGCCCGTGCGGGTCTGCGCCAGATGATCGGACCAATCACGGCGGCGTCATCCTGCGGGGCAAGGTCACGGCTGCGGCCGGGCAAGGAGAGGGGCGGCGCAAGGGCCGCGACCAACGCTTGCGAGTTCATTCCGGGCAAGGCGGCAAAGGCATCAAACAACCGTTCCGAACCATTGGCATCCACAGGAATCAGAAGCGCCTGCCCGTCTGCTTGTTTCAGCCGCCAGACCCTGCGCCCCCGCATCGTGATCAGGCGCAGTTCCGTCAGATCGACAAGGCTGACCGCACCGCCCGTGCGCGGGCCAAGGAACCGGATCTCGGCCTCGTCCACCTCCACAATCCCCGGCGCGGCACTGCCTTGTGAAAAACGCAGCCGGCGCAGGGCCACCAGCCCAAAGGCTGCGGCGACGGTGATGATGGCGACCCCCACCGCAAACAGGAAATACCCGCCGCGCGTGGCAATCCAAAGGCCGGCGAGTGCCAGACCAAGGGCTGCAATCACCTCGCGCGCTTTGGTCAGGGCTGCGACAAGCTCGGGGCGGATCATGTGATTTGTACCCTGTCGCGAAAGATCACGACCGACGTTTCGCCAGCCGTCTGAAAGCCGATGGCGCGGTAGGCTTTGCCCGCGCTGTCACTCGCCACATTCAGCACGGCGCGGGTGACACCCTGTGCGCGGGCCTGAGCCAGATGCAACGCCACCGCCCGACGCGCATGGCCCCTGCCCCGCAAGGCCGGGGGCGTGTAGACACCGCCCAGTTGCACGATACCCGGCAAGGCCGCGTTGAAGCCACAGGTCGCGACAGGCTCCCCGTCGATCAGCAGGATGCGGTGCAACCCTTCGGCGATCAGCATCGGCACCTCGCTGTCGGCGCGGTCGGCGGCGTCGTGCACGGTATATCCAACCGTTTCCACAAGGTAATCGCGACGCCATTCCCGCATGACCGACTGATGCGACGAATCAAGCTTGCACAATCGCGCGCTGGTGGTTTCGGGCTCCACAAGCGCCGCCAGATCAAGCCGGAACTGCGGCTCGTCCCGGTCGATCTGCGCGGGGCGCCCCACCAACCCCAACGCCGCCAGAATCGGGCGCACCTGTGCTGCCGGGCCAATCGCGCCCGAAACCGAAGCGCCCCGCAACACGGCGGCCACGGCCCTCGCATCCACGCCCTGCGGCATCACCGGCATGATGATGCCGCCCCGGTTCAGGCCCAGAACGCCCGTCGCCGCAATCCAGAACCGCATCGCGTGGGGATTGTCGGACGCAAACCTAGCGTCCGCCAGACCGTGGTCGCGCAGATTGGTCAGCGGAAACATTGCCTGTTCGGCGTGGGCGCGCAAAACTGCCTCCAACGCCGCGTGGTCGGCAGGACCGGCCGCCCTCATCGCCAATCCCCATAGCGCATCTGCCATAGGGTCAGCGCCGCCACCGCCGCCGTATCGGCGCGCAGGATGCGCGGGCCAAGGCTGACGGGTACGACCTGCGGCATCGCGCGCAGTCGCGCCTGTTCGCGCTCGGAAAATCCACCCTCGGGGCCGATAAGTATGGCCCACGGCGATCCAGCAATGACATCCGGAAGGATGGAAGAGCGGCCCGCAAGGTGCTCATCCCCCCACAAAACGCGCCGGTCTGGCGGCCACTGGTCCAGCACCCGGTCCAAAGGCGCAAGATCCGCCACTTCGGGCACATAGGTGCCGCCACATTGCTCGGCCGCCTCAACCGCGTGGGCTTGCAGTCGGTCCTGCCTTATGCGGTCGGCATTTGTGAACTGGGTCTGTATGGGCAGAATTCGCGCAGCCCCCATCTCGGCTGCCTTTTCCACAATGAAATCGGTGCGCGCTTTCTTGATCGGGGCGAACATCAGCCAAAGGTCGGGCGGCATCTGCAACGCCCGCGTCTGTTCGACGCAGCTTAGCACACCGCCCCGCCGCGCCACCACGGCCACCTCGGCCCGCCATTCGCCATCCACCCCGTTGAACAGCAAAACAGCGCCGCCCACCCCAAGCCGCATCACGGCAAAAAGGTAATTCGCCTGATCGGGCGACAGCGGAACAGGTTGCCCCGGCCCAAGCGGCTGATCTACATAGAGTCGAATTTTCGCATTTCCCATGGTGGGATGAACCTATGACCCAGCCGCCCCGAACGCCAGAGGCCACGATCCTGCCGGATGCTGCGGGCAGCGTCGTCGATGCGCCACGCGGCAACTGGGTGGACCGGTTCGCGCCGCCTGCCACCCGCTCTTATCTACGGCTGAGCCGGGCCGACAGGCCGATCGGAACCTGGCTTTTGCTGATCCCGTGCTTCTGGGGGCTGGCGCTTGCTGCGGCCTCGGACGGCGGCTTTGTTCTGCACGATCTGTGGATTGCGGTGGGCTGCACACTGGGCGCGTTTCTGATGCGCGGCGCGGGCTGCACCTGGAATGACATCACCGACCGCCATATCGACGCCGCCGTTGCACGCACCAAAAGCCGCCCGCTGCCTTCGGGTCAGGTCAGCGTGCGGCAGGCGCTGGTCTGGATGGTTGCGCAATCTGTGGTGGGGGCCGCGATCCTGTTCAGCTTCAACTGGACGGCCATTGGTTTGGGCATCGGCTCGCTGGCGCTGGTCGCGGTTTATCCCTTTGCCAAGCGCTTTACATGGTGGCCGCAGGTCTTTTTGGGGCTGGCTTTCAACTGGGGTGCATTGGTTGCGTGGGCGGCGCATACTGGGTCGCTGACCCTTGCGCCCGCCGTTTTATGGAGCGCGGGTATCGCATGGACCATGTTCTACGACACGATCTATGCGCATCAGGACAAGGAGGATGACGCGCTGATCGGCGTGAAATCAACCGCGCGGCTGTTTGGTGACGACCGCACGCAGCCGTGGTTGCGCGGGTTCCTGATTGCAGCCGTGATCTTGATGAGTGGTGCCGTAATGATCGCGCTGCTGCCCGGTGCGGGGCCGTTGAAGCTGGTGCTGGCGCTGTGCGGGGCATGGGCGTTCGGCTGGCATATGGCGTGGCAGTTGGCGCGGCTGGATACCGAAGACCCCGCGCGTTGCATGATCCTGTTCCGGTCAAACCGGGATGCGGGGCTGTTGCCTGCGCTGTTTCTTGCCGCAGCGGCCCTCGCATGATTGAACCTGACCCCCGCAACGCCTAAGACGCCTCATTCCCCTGCAAGGGGCCCATAGGACCAATGCCCGCCAATGCGCCTGACCCAGACCCGAATCGCAATTATCGCCTTTGCCGTGGCTGCCCTTCTGGCGGCGCTGGCTGCAGCCTGGGCGGCGGTTGTCGTGGAAAACCGGTCTGCGGCGGCGGTCAGGTCACGGCTTCTGGCCGATGGCATCACCTGGGCCTCGGTGGCGACCGACGGGTTGCAGGTTCGGCTGGATGGAACCGCCCCGAACGAGGCGGCGCGGTTTCGCGCGGTGAACATGGCGGGGTCGGTCGTGGATTCGGCGCGCATCCGCGACCGGCTGGACGTCACCCCGGTACAGGCCATCGAGGCACCGCGCTTTTCCGTCGAGATGCTGCGCAATGACGATGGCATCCAGCTGATCGGGCTGGTGCCCGATTCAGACGATCAGCCCAAGCTTGCCGAAGAGGTGGCAGCGCTGGCGCAGGGCATGAAGGTGACCGACCTGATGGAAACCGCGGCCTTTCCGGCCCCGGACCATTGGAACGACGCGCTGAGTTTCGGGCTGGTGGCGCTTAAACTGTTGCCAAGATCAAAGATCTCGGTCGCGGCGGACAAGGTATCGGTTACGGCGATTTCCGAAAGCGAAAGTGAAAAGCGCCGTCTGGAATCGACGCTGGCCGCACAGCGCCCCGAAGGTGTGATCGTCGAGATCGCAATTTCGGCCCCGCGCCCGGTGCTGACGCCGTTCACGCTTCGCTTTCTGATCGACGAAAACGGCGCCCGCTTTGATGCCTGTTCGGCAGATACCGACCGCGCCCGTGACCGCATCATTGCCGCAGCCACTGCCGCAGGCACCACCGGCAAGGTCCCTTGCACCGTTGGCCTTGGCGTGCCGTCGCCAAGCTGGGCGCTGGCTGCCGAAGCGGGTATCCGCGCCGTGGCGGAACTGGGTCAGGGGTCCATCACATTCTCGGATGCCGATGTGTCGCTGCTGGCCACGCCTGATACGAAGCAGGCTGATTTCGACAAGGTGGTGGGTGAATTGCAGACCGCCTTGCCGCCGGTCTTTTCGCTGAAGGCCACGCTGCCGCCCAAACCCACCCCGGGGCTGGAGGGGCCAGCCGAGTTTACCGCATCACTGGCCGAAGGTGGCCGGGTGGAGTTGCGGGGGCGCGTGACCGACGCGCTGTTGCGCAATGCCGTTGACAGCTATGCCCGCGCGCAATTCGGGGCGTCACAGGTTTATACCGCGACGCGGTTTGATCCAGATCTGCCCGACGGTTGGCCGGTGCGGGTGCTGGCGGGACTGGAATCGCTGGCGCAACTTAAAACCGGCACGCTGGTGGTGCGCGCCGATACGGTCGAGGTGGCAGGTGTGACCGGCTCATTGGATGCAAAGGCGCGGATCACGCAGGTCCTGTCGGAAAAACTTGGCCAGGGGCGCAGCTTCAAGGTGGCTGTGACCTATGACGAACGGCTGGACCCACTGGCTGATCTGCCCTCGCCCGAGGAATGTGTGGGCGAATTGAACCGGGTGCTGGCCACGAAAAAGATCACGTTCACGCCGGGATCAGCGGAAATTGACGCAGGCGCGAATGCCACCGTCAATGCGCTCGCCGAAGCGATGGAGCGTTGCCCCGGCCTGAGGATGGAGATTGCGGGCCATACCGATGCGCAGGGTTCAACCGAAGGCAACCGCGCGCTCAGCCAGGCGCGGGCCGAGGCGGTGCTTCTGGCGCTGCAGGGCCGCCGCGTCGATGTGTCGGGCCTGCGCGCCGTGGGCTACGGGGAGGGCCGCCCGCTTGCCGACAACGGCAATGAAGACGGACGCGAGGCGAACCGGCGGATCGAGTTCACCCTGCTGGACGCGGATGGCAGCCTGAAGCCCGCTGTCGCTGCACAAACAACGCAATCCGGTGCGGCGGGCGATGAAAAAGCGCCCGATTTCGGCGATGACACCAGCCCGTCGGTGGCCCCTGAAAGCGCGACCAAATCCCCCAAGCCCCGGCCCGCTCAGCCGTGACGCTTGCGCCTTTCACTTGACAGCCCCCCATTCGCAAGGCAGCAAAGCGCCCTATGAACCGCACTGAATTCATCATCGCCGTGGCCATCATCCTGTTTGTCGCCTTTGCGCTGGGCTGGTTTGCCTATTGGGTGCTGCACCGCTTTTCCCGCGTGGCGGGCAGCGACATGGGCGAGATCGACCGGCTGGCGCAATCGCTGCACGAGGCCGAAGAAACCCGCGATCAGGCGATCATCTATCTGGAGCAGCGCGAGGGCGAGTTGACCAACCAGATCTCGCAGACCGAGGCGGAATTGCGCGCCGCGATGGAAGGCCTGCGCGATGCGCGCCACGAGGCCGAGGAAATGCGGTCTTACATCGAGCGGATGCACGCCAGCCGTTAGGTTTTGCGGGTTCGGGCGCAAAATTCTTGAAGGAAGAATTTTGAGGGGGCCGTCTGCCCCCTCCGGCCTGCGGCCTCCTCCCCCGAGGATATTTGGGTCAAGTGAAAGCCGGTCAAAGGCCGTCTAGCAGCGTTGACATCAGGCCGGACGCCGGGTTTTCCAGATCGTCGATGACGTCAAAGTGGTGTTTGCCGGGGGCGACGGTCCAGTCACAGTTCCAGTTTTCCGACAGGGTGCGGGCTTGCCACAGGAACGCCGGACGCTCGGTACCGCCAACCCAGATGTGGGTCTGAATATGCTTGTTTTGTGGCAGGTTGGCGGGACTTTCGGCTTCGGCTTCGGCTGTATCGAGGCGCAGGATATCGTTCATTTTCGTGGCAATCAGCGGTGTCAGATCGGAGAGGGGCGAGATCGGGACGCAGCGTTGGATGCGAGCTTTGACGGGAGCGTTGGTACACGCCATCCGGGCGGCGAGGTGGCCACCTGCGGAATGGCCCGTCACCACGAGCGGGCCGGGAACGCGGGCGCTTGCGGCGTCGATGGCGTGGGCAATCTCATGTGTCATTTCGGCAATGCGGGCCTTTGGAGCCAGGGTATAGCCGGGCATCACGCAAGCCCAGCCACGGGCCAACGCCCCTGCGGCAAGGTGGGACCACAGGTCTTTGTCAAAGGCCTTCCAATAGCCGCCGTGGATGAACACCAACAAGCCTTTGGGCGTGGTTTCGGGGTGGAACAGATCGAAGCTCTGGCGCGGGGCCGGTCCGTAGGGGATGTTGCATTCGGAGCGGGAGCCGAGGTTTTCCCGGAATGCTGTGGCTTTGGCCTGCCAGCGCGGCGGATAGTGTTCGGCACCCGCGATGAAATCACCGTTTGCGTAGGCGCGGTCAATATCCATGCGGTCCTCGTTCATTTGATCAAATTTCCGCCGGGCGGCGCGTAGGGAACTGGACAAGCCCCCGCGCGTCATGCTTTGCATGGATGAAACCGAAATGGGAGGCTTTGATGCTTGATTCCGTAACAGACCTGCGGTCGCTTCTGAAAGATCCGTCGCTTCTGGAAACCCGCGCCTACGTGGCGGGGGAGTGGGTCGGGGCTGATGACGGCGGCACCTTCGAGGTGACGAACCCCGCGCGCGGCGATGTGATCTGCACTGTGCCGAACCTTGGCCGGGCCGAGACAAAGCGCGCTATTGCCGCCGCCGAGATCGCCCAAAAGGACTGGGCCGCGCGCACCGGCAAGGAACGCGCGATCATCCTGCGCAAGTGGTTTGATCTGATGATGGCCAATCAGGACGATCTGGGCCGCATCCTGACCGCCGAGATGGGCAAGCCTTTGGCCGAAGCCAAGGGCGAGGTGGCATATGGCGCCAGCTTCATCGAATGGTTCGCCGAAGAGGCCAAGCGCGTTTACGGCGAAACCATTCCAGGCCATATGCGGGACAAGCGGATTACCGTTCTGAAACAACCCATTGGCGTGGTGGGATCAATCACGCCGTGGAACTTTCCCAATGCCATGATTACCCGCAAATGCGGACCGGCTTTGGCGTCGGGCTGTGCGTTTGTGGCGCGGCCTGCGGCCGAAACGCCGTTGTCGGCGCTGGCGATTGCCGTACTGGCCGACCGCGCGGGGCTGCCCAAGGGGATCTTGTCGATCATCACCTCCAAACGGTCGTCCGATATCGGGAAAGAGTTCTGCGAGAACCCGATCGTGCGCAAGCTGACCTTCACCGGATCGACCGAAGTGGGGCGCATCCTGATGAAACAGGCTGCCGATCAGGTGATGAAATGCTCGATGGAACTGGGCGGTAATGCGCCTTTCATCGTGTTCGATGACGCCGATCTAGATGCGGCGGTTGAAGGTGCGATGGCGTCGAAATTCCGCAACAACGGGCAGACCTGCGTTTGCGCAAACCGGATTTATGTGCAGTCCGGGGTGTATGATGCCTTTGCCGAAAAGCTAGCGGCGGCTGTGAAAAAGCTGAACGTCGGCGATGGGTTGGTGGACGGGGTAACGACCGGGCCTCTGGTCAACATGGATGCTTTGGACAAGGTCGAGGAACATATCGCCGACGTGGTCGCGCGCGGCGGCAAGGTTGTTACGGGCGGCAAGCGGCACGCTTTGGGGGGTTCGTTCTTCGAGCCGACAATTGTGACCGGCGTGCCTGCCGATGCGCTGGTGTCGCAGGAGGAAACCTTTGGCCCGCTGGCCCCTCTGTTCAAGTTCGAGACGGAAGACGACGCGATCCGGTTGGCCAATGACACGATCTTTGGCCTTGCGTCCTATTTCTATGCTCGCGACATGGGCCGGATCGTGCGGGTACAGGAGGCGCTGGAGTACGGCATCGTCGGCGTGAATACGGGCATCATTTCGACCGAAGTGGCACCCTTTGGCGGGGTCAAGCAATCGGGTCTGGGGCGCGAGGGCAGCCATCACGGTATGGACGACTATCTGGAGCTGAAATACATCTGCCTGTCGATCTGAGCCTTGCCACGGGTCCGCATCCACAAGCTGTTTGAGTATCTTCTGGAAACGGCTGATCCTGCGCCGGAAGCGTTCGTGGGGTTTTCGCTTTCGCGCCCGCCGCTTCTGCGCGACTTCATGGCCGAGCTTGACCCCGATCTGCCGCTGGATTGGAACGGGAAAAGTTTTCAGGGCCTGCCCTTGCTGCGGGAACGGGTTCTGACACAGGCCGGATTGACCGGGGCGTGCGATCCGCAAGATGTGCTGATCACGGCGGGGGCGGCCGAGGCGAATTATCTGGCCTTCCGCCAGCTTCTGGAACCCGGCGACCGGATCGTGAGCGAAACCCCCGGCTGGCCGCAGGCCGGGGTCATGGCGCGGGCGATAGGCGCAGAACTGGTGGCCGTTCCGCGCCGGGCGGATCAGGGATGGCGGCTTGATCTGGAGGCATTGGCGACGGCTGCCCGGCCTGGAACGAAGCTGATCTTTCTGACAAACCCCAACAACCCCACGGGCCAGCTTTTGTCAGCCGACGAGGTGGCCGAGGTCGTGCGCATCGCCGACCGCGCGGGCGCGTGGCTGTTGATCGACGAGGTGTATGCGGGCCTTGAATGGCACGCCCCGCGCAGCCCGTCGGTGGCGGGGCTTTATGCGCGCGGCATCACCACGGGGTCGGTCAGCAAAGCACTGGGATTGCAGGGGTTGCGCACCGGCTGGATGATCTGCCCCGATCCGGGGATGATCATGGATGCGGTGATCCTGCGGGAAAACTCATCGGAAATCATGAACATTCTGGGCGAACATATCGCCGAGATTGCGCTGCGCCCGGATCGGTTGGCCGCAGCACTTGCATCTGCGCGTGCCGAAGGGCGGGCGAACCTTGCGGTGCTGGATGCGTTCATCCGCGACACGAATCGTCTGTCATGGACACCCCCCGCCGCTGGCCTGATCGGGTTGGCGCGGCTGGACGGTATTGATGCCGAACCCTTTGCGCGGGCGCTGTTGCAACCGCCCTACCGGACGTTCCTGTTGCCCGGCACGGCCTACGATGTGCCCGATCATATCCGGGTCGGCGTGGGGGGCGGGGCTCAGGCCAATCTGGCGGAAGGGCTGGCCCGGCTGGCCGCCTGTCTTGCCGCTTGGCCTTAGGTCGTGGCTGGCTGCGCGCCAAAGCGGGGCAGGCTGCGCTGACCCAGCAGATAGGGCGAGATGCGCCAGAAGAACAGCGCCAGCGCCACCCCGGCAAAGGCATCGACGGCATAGTGCCAACCCAGCAGCACTGACCCCAGCGCGATAAAGCCCAGAAACACCGTCATCACCCGGCCCGCCCAGCGCGCATAGCTGGCCGCATAAAGCGCCATCACGGTCGTGCTGGCCAGATGCATGCTGGGAAAGGCCGAAATCCCGGAAATCCGGCCCGTGCCGACGTAACCATCCCATAGCGTTTCCTGCACCCGCAGCGCCCAAACCGGGCTGATCCCATTCGCCGTGCGCAGGCTTTCCATCAGCGGCACGAACTGGTCGCCAAGGCCAAGCAGATGGTAATAGGCGGGCCCGGCCGAGGAAAAGATCGTGGCCAGAAGATTGCCGCCGATGATCCACGTCAGCATGAACGCCAAAAAGAACTGCGCCCGGGTTCGCGGATTGCTGCGCGAAAAGCAGGCGGTGAAGATGATGAAATACATCACGAAAAACCACGCGTGATACGATGCGTTGAACGTGGTCAGCAGGATCGGTGCGCCAAACACGGCGAAAAGTGGCTCCCACGCATCGACACCTCCCAGGATCGTACGGTCCAGCGCTGCCATGAACGGGTCCCACGAGAACGGATTGATCGCGGGGATCGCCCCTTTCAGATAAGGGAAAACCACCATGAAGATTGAAAAGCACACCGCCGTCACCATGCCCCCGATCACCCGGTCGGCATCGTGGCATTTGGCTTTGATATCGCGCCACAAGACGCGCCCGGCGGGCATGTCGTGCCGAGTGCGGGCCAGAACCAGACAGCGCCAGACGATCAGAATGAACAGAAAGATCGGTATCAGCGTGGTGACGAATACCGCCAGCAACTGGATCAGCGTAAATGTAAAAGGCACGCCCATCTCGATACGGACCGCTATCGCCGCCAGCACCTGAAGCGTCACGAGGATCAGAATGGCGCGGTTTTCATCAAGCGCGCGGCGCGCGGCGCGGGCGGCCCCGATGACTGACATGTCGTTCATTCTGATTCCCTGGCAGAGGTATCCGTTCTGCCGCAATTCGCAGCAGATTATGGCCGCAAAGTGGCAAGAGCCGCGATGCTCGGCCAGATTTCGGCCACAATCGTGATCCCAACTTGCCACCGGACGGGCGACGATAGGCTTGTTTCATTGAGAAAAGTCTGGAAATCATGGGCAAACTGCAGCCTGACGAACGCGCACCGCTGCGGCATCAATCTGGACAGGAAAATGACCTCATTGAGGCGCGGCCCGGTCCGCGCTATTCCGGGTCAGCAACAATGGGAGCCGATCATGCAGACTGTTACCAAACTTCCCGACCAGACCTCTGTTACCCCGTCAAGCGATACGCTGGACGGCTGGGTTGTCACGGCGGGCAATCCGTCGATGAAAACCTGGGTGCTGCACACGGCTGCTGACGGCACGATGATGTCGGGCATCTGGGAATGCACGCCCGGCAGCTATCATGCGACCTATACCGCCTATGAATATGTCGTGCTGATTGATGGCCGCATCACCATCACACCCGACGGCGGCAGCCCGGTGACGGTGAAAGCAGGCGATGCGTTTGTCGTCGAGAAAGACTTCAAGGGCACTTGGAAGATCGAAGAGCATGTGCGCAAGCACTTCGATTTCAAGCTGGACTGACCGTTACAGACGGAAATCGGCGGCGGTCGTATCAGGGCGGCCGCCGAGAACTCGTTCGGAATACGCACGTCCGTCGCCGTTCAGATCGACGCGGATCGCGGTATCGGACGCACTCAACGTCACGCGCAGCCCCCCGGCACGCTGTCAGTGACGCGCGGAAACACAAAGCGATCGGCTCCGCACCGCCATACGGGCGATCACGATTCCGGTGCTGCGGTTCACCGCAACCCCCCTGCCCGCGTCACCATCCTGCCCGTCCGCTTTTACCATTTCGGCAAAGGTCAGCCTGCGCAGGGGGATGTCGCGCGCATCATTCGCCGCGATGATGTCCTTTCCGCCCATATTTTTCCGCTGATGTCGCCAAGGATTGCCGCCCGACGCGCGTCCCAATATCGTGATGCTGATGGACACCTCAGATGAAACGCTGGCCTCTGCGGCCGCTGGCGGCGACCGCGATGCCTTCGCGTCGCTACTGGGCCGGCATTATGACCGGGTGTTTGGCCTTGCCTACCGGCTGACCGGCAGCCGGGCCGAGGCGCAGGATCTGGCGCAGGATATCTGCGCCGCCCTTCCCGCCAAACTGCGCGGCTGGCGCGGTGATGCGCGGCTTACCACATGGCTGTATCGCGTGGTAGTGAATGCCGCCCATGATCTGCGGCGCAGGCAAGCCACGCGAAGCCGCGTGTCGGCAGGCTGGGGCGACTGGGAGATTGCGCGGCAGGATCAGATTGCCGAAGACCGCGCCGCAATGGGTTGGCTGACCGAAGCCATGACCCGCCTGTCGCCCGAACTGCGCGACACCGTGGCGCTGGTTCTGGGCGAGGATATGACTCAGGCCGATGTAGGCGTGGTGTTGGGCGTGTCCGAAGGCACCATCGCCTGGCGGATGTCCGAAGTGAAGAAACGCCTGCGCGCCATCGCGGCCGAGGAGGCTCTATGACTGATGAACTCGACGCCCTGAAAGCCGCCTTGCGCGCGGGCCCCGCACCGGATGCAACGGCAAAGGTCGATGCAATCGCGCTGGCGATGAAGAATTTCGATTCCGAGCAGAATGCCCGCCAAGGATCGGCGGATGCCACACGTCCCAGTCAGGACCGCCCGGATGAGGCGGGGGTTCTGACAGGAGTATGGAACATGCTGAAAGGGTTTACAGGAAAGCAGGCTTTGGCCGTGACAACCTCGGTTGCGGCATTGTGCGTGGCGCTGGTGGTGGTGGATCAAAGCGGGCCGGGTCCAGTGGTCGTGCCGAAAACGGTGGTGGATGCGGTGCCCTCAACCGGCGGCACCGTCGCACCGGCGCCAGAACCGGAAGCCACCATCGCCCCGGCCCCGCGTGCCGATGCGACCACCCCGCAAGCCCCGGACGCGGGCGGTGTCACGGCTCCTGTTCAGAACGCCGACGCCACCGGGACCGAGGCCCCCACCCCATCCGCTGCAGACCCGGCCCCCGCGCCGGGTCCTCTGGCCAAAGCACCCGCCGAGCCTGCCAAGCCGGATGTTGCCGAAGTTGCACCGGCGCGCGATCAGGCGACTGAAACTCCAATGGGCGGGGCCAAAGTTGATGCCGAGGCGAAACAGAAAACATCGCCAACGTCCCCCGCGCAAACGACATCGAACGACCTCGCGGCAGAACCCGAAGCCGATTTTGCGCGGAACGAGGCGGCTGCGCCCGTGGCCGCCTCGCCCCTTGCCCGGTCGCGCAAAGCCGCACCGGCCATGGGTATCGCAGAGGGCTATGCTGACGCTGTCCTTTCCGAAGCCCCGATCCTCGACGATACCTACACCCCCCCCGCCGACAATACCGAAGCCTTCGCCAACGCCCCCACCAACCCGGTGAAAGTCACTGCCGAAGAACCCGTTTCGACCTTTTCCATCGACGTGGATACGGCCAGCTATGCCGTGGTGCGCAACAGCTTGAACTCCGGCCAGCTTCCCCCGCCAGAGGCGGTGCGGATTGAGGAGATGGTGAATTACTTCCCCTATTCCTATGCCGCACCAAAAGCCGACGACGCGCCCTTCAAGGCCAGCGTCACCGTGATGCAGACGCCGTGGAACGCGGGCACCGAACTGGTGCATATCGGGTTGCAGGGAGAGTTGCCCGCCATCGACGACCGCCCGCCCCTGAACCTTGTGTTCCTGATCGACACTTCCGGGTCAATGAACGAGCCGTCAAAACTGCCCCTCCTGAAACAATCGCTTTCCCTGCTGCTGGCCCAACTGCGGCCCGAGGATGAGGTAGCGATTGTCGCTTATGCCGGATCGGCGGGGCAGGTTCTGAAACCCACCAAGGCCGCCGACAAGGCCGCTATTCTGGGCGCATTGGACAGGCTGGATGCAGGCGGCTCCACCGCCGGGGCCGAAGGGCTGGCGCTGGCGTACCGCGTGGCCGAGAAGATGGGCGGCGAGGGCCAGGTCAGCCGCATCCTGCTGGCCACCGACGGCGATTTCAACGTAGGCATTGACGACCCCGAGGGCCTGACCGCCTATATCGCGAAAAAGCGGGAAACGGGTGTTTACCTTTCGGTTCTGGGCTTTGGGCGGGGCAATCTGGATGATGCCACGATGCAGGCGCTGGCCCAGAACGGCAATGGCACGGCGGCCTATATCGACACCCTGCAAGAGGCCCGGAAGACGCTGGTCGATCAGTTGACGGGCGCGCTGTTCCCGATTGCGAATGACGTGAAAATTCAGGTCGAATGGAACCCCGCCACCGTCGCCGAATACCGCCTGATCGGCTATGAAACCCGCGCTCTGCGGCGCGAGGATTTCAACAACGACCGCGTGGATGCAGGCGAAATCGGTGCAGGCCATACCGTGACCGCAATCTATGAGGTAACGCCCGTTGGCAGCCCCGCGCTGAAAAACGACCCGCTGCGCTATGGAGCCTCGGCCCCTGCGGTGGAGGATCAGGCGGCGTCGGGTCAGGCGGGGGTGGGCGAGTTGGGCTTTTTGCGTCTGCGCTATAAAGAGCCGGGGCAGGATACAAGCAAGCTGATCGAATCGCCCATCGTGGAAGGCGATACTAAACCCGGTGACGACGTGCGCTTTGGCGTGGCAATGGCCGGGTTCGGGCAGCTTTTGACCGGGGCGACCTATCTGGGCGACTGGGGCTGGGACCAAGCCATTGATCTGGCCGTAGGCGCGCGGGGGGACGATCCCTACGGCTACCGGGTCGAAGCGGTGAACCTGATGCGGCTGGCGAAATCGCTGGCGAAATGAACGATGAAGGCCCCGGATCAGGTCCGGGGCTGCGTATCTTCTTTATGCGACGCGTAACAACCCGATAGGGCCCTCTGATCCTGCCGTAAATTCGATAGACCAAAACGGCCCCGTGATCGCTCCGGGGCCGTTGATCAATTCGCAGCCCCGGATTTGCTCCGGGGCCTTTGGTTTGCCGTGCAGGCCCCGGATCGGGTCCGGGGCTGCGCAGGGCTTAAACCTCGGCGGTTTCCACCAGTTTCGTCTCGACCGCGTGGCCTTCGACATCGCCGGAACGGCCAATCTCGATCCGGCGGGGTTTCAGCGCCTCGGGCACTTCGCGCACAAGGTCGATGTGCAGCATGCCGTGTTCCTGCACGGCACCCGTCACGCGCACATGGTCGGCCAGAGCAAAGCGCCGCTCGAACGCGCGGGTGGCGATGCCACGGTGCAGATAGGCGCGGGGGGTGTCATCCTCGGATTTGCGGGCGGCCACGAACAGGGCGCCGTCGCGGACCTCGACGCTCAGATCATCGGGGCCAAAGCCTGCCACGGCGACCGAAATGCGGTAGGCATCATCGGCGGTCTTTTCAATGTTGTAGGGCGGATAGGTCGGGGCGGCGACATCATTGGTCATCACCCGGTCCATCAGGTCGGCAATCCGGTCAAAGCCGACAGTGGCACGGTAAAGCGGTGCAAAATCATAGGCTCGCATGGTCATCCTCATAAAGCGATGGCCCCTTGCCCTTGGCAAAGGGGCGGTGGGTCCGGGCCCGTTGTGGCACCCGGATAGCAATGATCTGGGATGATCCTTGCGCGATTTCAAGACCCACTCAGGGTTTGACGAACCTCGCCCCGGTGCTCGCATTGCGTGCGCCCGCCTGTTGCAGCCGGATGGTGCGCGCTACCGGGGCCGGTTGCGCCGCCCCTGCCGTCTGCAGGCTGCGCCCGGCGCGCAGGGCGGCCTTCAGATCGGCAATCAGACCCGGCAGTTCCATTCCGTAAGCAATGCGCTTGCCCCGGTCTTCGCCCCCGGCCGATATGATCGAGATGATCACCGCGCGACCCTGCGACAGATCAAAAACCGGCGCGCCCGACGACCCGAAGGTCACGTCGCAATCAAACCCCATCAGCCCGGCGTTTTTCCCCACCACCGTGCAGCGCCGTTGCCATGACAGCGCATCCGGGCGGTCGGCAGCATAAGAAACCACACTGATCTCAGTGTTCCCGCGCGGGCGATCTACCCGGAACGGGGCAGCCGTGGCAGTGGGAATGGCGGACGCCAGCACCATCAGCGCCACATCATGACGGATGTTGCCAGCATCCAACTTGCCGCCGGGGCGGTAGTCAGGATGTGCGACCGTGCGGATAACCGACACGTCGGCGATGGAAAAATCGCCCGCAAGACCTGCACGAAACACCATCCCCTCCAGCGGGCGGGGGGTGCCGTCGGGCGCGTAGACACAATGCGCGGCCGTCAGCACCAGATCGCTTGCGATCAGTGCGCCGGTGCAAAAGCCGCCATCAAAGTTGATACGGCCCACGGCCTCCCATCCGAAGATCTTGTCGCGACGGGTCAGCGCCTCCAGCCCCGAGTTTTCGGCCAGCACCGGGGCGGCGGGCAGTGATGCCGCCAACAAAAGCACTGCACACATAAGCGCGCGCAGCATCATGGCTTGACGAATTTTGCGCCGCCCGAATTGCGCCCAGACAGCACGCGCACCGTGGGGGCGGCATCGGACGCGCCGTTTTCTTCGCGGGTCAACTCGGCCCGCAATTCCTGCAACGGTGCTTCCAGCGAGGTGCCAAGGGATACGGATTTGCCGTCAACCTCGGCCTTGGCGGAAATCACCGAAACAACCTTCGCAACACCGTTCTTGACCGAAAAGACCGGCGCGCCCGACGATCCGTAATCGACGTTGCACGACAGAACCAGGAATGCGTTCTGACGCCCCAGCACATGACAGACATCCTGCAGTGACGGCGCTTCGGCGCGGTCTTGTGCATAGGACACAACGCCGACCTCATCACCATCCGCCGGTTGCGCATCGGTGGCAAAGGGAATGATCGACGGCAGGCGGATCGGCTGATCCAGCTGGATCAGGGCCACGTCATTGCCGACGCGGTTCAGCTTTTCCGCACCCGAATAGACATAATCGGGGTGCGCAATCGCCCGTTTGGCATGGCGATAGGCGGCAGCGCGACCATTGCGCCACCCGGCCAAAAACTCGATTTCGTCAACCGGGGTGCGTGCGCCGGTTTCCTTGTCAAACAGGCAATGCGCCGCGGTCAGCACCAGATCGGGGGCCACCAGCGCGCCGGTGCAAAACCCGGTTGTCCCAAGGTTCAGCCGCCCCACGGCATCCCAGCCACGGCTGTCATCGCCGGTTTGCAGCTTTTTCAACACGCTTTCTTCGCCCTGCGCGATGCCCGCACTGAACAAAAAGCAAAGAAGAATGGTAAGGTGCCGCATGGTGCCTCCGCGTTTGTCTTTCCCGTTCTGGGCGCAAACTTGGGCTGATGTGTGGCGCGATCTTACATTTCGGTCAAGGCGGCAGGCTTGGGGCCGCCCGTGGCCCAGTCAAGTAATTCAACGGTGTGGACAATCGGCACCGCTGTGCCCGACCCGATCTGCATCATGCAGCCGATGTTTCCGGCGGCGATGATATCGGGGCGCTTTGCCTCAAGCGTGCGCACCTTGCGCGCCTTGAGTTGGCCCGAAATTTCCGGCTGCATCAGGTTGTAGGTGCCCGCCGACCCGCAGCACAGATGACTGTCAGCGGGTTCGACCACCTCAAACCCGGCGCGTTTCAAAAGGTCTTTCGGCGCAGTTTTGATCTGCTGGCCGTGTTGCAGCGAACAGGCGGCGTGATAAGCCACGCGCAGCCCCTTGGGCGCGCCTTCGGGGATACCCAGTTTCATCAGCACCTCGCTGATATCCATCGCCATCTCGGATACGGCCTTTGCTTCCGCGCCGAGCGGATCGTTGCGGAACATATGCCCGTAATCCTTGACGGTCGTGCCACAGCCCGAGGTGTTGATCACCACCGCATCAAGCCCCGCGCCGCGCTTTTCCGCCATCCATGCGGTGATATTCGCCGCCGCCGATCCATGCGCCTGCGTGGCCTTGCCCATGTGATGCGTCAAGGCGCCGCAGCAGCCCATCCCCTTGGCCACCACCACCTCGGCCCCCAGCCGGGTCAGAAGGCGGATCGTCGCATCATTGATATCGGTGTTCAGCGCCTTTTGCGCGCAACCCGTCAGCAGCGCCACCCGCATCCGGCGCGGGGCCGCAGCGGCAAAACTTTGCGGATCATCATTGCGGCTGACCGGCGGGATCACCTTTGGCGCCATCGCCAGCATCGCGCGCAGCCGCGCATCGGGCACCAAGCGCGCAAAGGGTTTGCCAATTTTCGCGCCCAGAAGGGCCAGCCGGAACCGCATCGGATAGGGGATCACCTGCGCCAGAACCCAGCGCAGGGCGCGGTCGGTAAAGGGGCGGCGGTAGGTCTGCTCGATATATTCGCGCGCATGATCAACCAGATGCATGTAATGCACCCCCGAGGGGCAGGTTGTCATGCAAGCCAGACACGACAGGCAGCGGTCGATATGCTTGACCGTGTGCGCATCGGCGGGGCGGCCGTTTTCCAGCATGTCCTTGATCAGATAGATGCGCCCGCGCGGGCTGTCGAGTTCATCCCCAAGCACCTGATAGGTCGGGCAGGTTGCGGTGCAAAAGCCGCAATGCACGCAGGTGCGCAGCACTTCGTTGGCGCGCGCCGTGCCGGGGTCGCGCAATTGTTCGGGAGTGAAACTGGTCTGCATCCTACATCCCCAAAAGGTTCAGACGTGGCACGGCCAGCGCCAGAACACCCGCAAAAACCAGTGCCGGATATACCCAGCGCGGCCGCCCTTCGCCCAGCACCGACCGGAATCCCTGAATGATCCCCGCCAGCGCGATTGCGGAAACGGCCAGCAGGGTCAGCGCGCGCAAAAGGCTGGCATCTCCCTCCGCTTCGCCCGTCACCCAGGCAAATCCCGCAGCGATGATTGCGGCGATAATCCCGATAAGCGCGGGCTTTCCGCGTGGCAGCGCCGTCAGCGAAAGGTAGACAACCAGCGGCACCGCGGCAAAAAGGATGACAATCGGCATGGGTCACATCGCTCCGGCGTTCAGCAAAGCAGGGGGGGTCAGGATGGCGCGGGGGTCGAACTTTGCGCGCAAACCGGCGGCAATCAAGGCCAAGGGGGCGGGTTCGGGGTGAAAGACCGGATGCTGCGACAGTGTTGCCGCACTTGCCCGCATCAGGGTGGCATGGCCGCCAAAAGCACCAAGGCGTGCGCGCAGGTCAGTTCCTTCAGGCGTCAGAACCCAGATCAGCCCCCCGGCCCAGTCAAGTCGCACCTCAGCCCCGCCCATCTTTGCGACCAGACCCGGGGCATCGCCCGGCTTGACCGACAATCGCCACACGTCGCCGGTCTTGCCGACAAAGGATGTCACATCGCGCACCCCGGCCCAAAGCGGCTCCACCTCTGGCCCGGTAACAATCTGCGCGGCACCAAACCCGGCCAGAGCCTTGGCCAAAGCCGCACTGCGATAGGCAACCGACGCCGAAAACCCTTCGAGGCGCAGCATCACACCCGTTTCCGGTGACCACGCCGCCCCGGTCAGATCGAAAGGCGTACCCATCGCGCTGGCCATCACCTTGACCGCCGCGCCGATGTCCAGTCCCGACAAGACAACTGTTGCCGCCGCTTCCGGCGCGGGCAGCACCTTGAAGGCACATTCCGTCAACACCCCCAGCGTGCCATGACTGCCCGCCATCAGCTTGACCAGATCATAGCCGGTCACATTCTTCATGACCCGCCCGCCGTTCTTGACGATGTTGCCCGCACCGTCGACGAACCGAACCCCGATCAGACTGTCACGACACGCGCCCGCCTGTATCCGGCGCGGACCCGAGGCATTGGTACCCACCACACCCCCCAGCGTCGACGCACCCGAGCGCCCCAGAAGGGCCCGGAAATCGGGCACCTCGAAAGGCAGACGTTGCCCGTCTTTTGCCAAAGCGGCCTCAACCTCGGCCAAGGGCGTTCCCGCACCGGCCACAATCGTCAGAGCCCCCGGATCGTAAAGCGAAATACCCGACAGGCCGCCCGTCTCCAGCACCGCCGCCGCCCGCGCTTCGGCAATGCCGCGCGTACCACCGCCTTCAATACGCAACGGCTCCGCAACGCTGCGAATCATCTCGCTCAGTTCAACTTCACTACAAGGCCGCATCGCGCATCTTTTTCTGTTCACAAATATCCTCGGGGGGGTCCGGGGGGCAGACAGCCCCCCCGGCGCTCTCAGGCAGCGCGACGGCTTTCGGTTACCGCCAGCGGAAAGACCTTGGCCGGGTTCAACAGCCATTTCGGATCGAACACATCCTTGACTGCAAGCTGCGCCGCCATATCGGCATCCGAGAATTGCACCGACATCAGGTCGCGCTTTTCAATCCCCACGCCATGCTCTCCGGTAAGGCAGCCGCCCACCTCGACACACAGCTTCAGGATTGCCGCGCCCAGTTCCTCACAAAGCTGAAGATCGCCGGGCTTGTTCGCGTCATACAGGATCAGCGGGTGCATGTTGCCATCGCCGGCGTGAAAGACATTGGCCACATCCAGCCCGAATTCCTTTGACATCTCACCAATCCGGCGCAGCACAAAGGGCAAAGACGATACCGGGATCGTGCCGTCAAGGCACATGTAATCATTGATCTGCCCCATCGCGCCAAAGGCTGATTTCCGACCCAGCCAGATTTTCTTCGACTCGTCGTCGGATTTGCTTTCACGGAATTCCACCGGGTTGTGGCGCCGTGCAATCTGGCCGATCAGCGAAAGTTGCTCGTCAATTTCGGCAGGGCTGCCCTCAACCTCGACAATCAGCAGCGCCTCGCAATCGGGGTAGCCTGCCTTGGCGAAATCTTCGCAGGCACGGATGCAGGGGCGGTCCATGAACTCGATCGCAACCGGCAAAATCCCCGCCTTGATGATGTCGGACACACAAGCCCCCGCCACTTCGTTGCTGTCAAACCCGATCAGCACCGGCCGGGCACCTTCGGGTTTAGCCAGAATGCGCAAGGTCGCCTCGGTCACCACGCCAAGCTGGCCTTCCGACCCACAGATGACGCCCAGCAGATCCAGCCCCGGCGCATCCAGATGCGCGCCGCCAATCTCAACCACCGTGCCGTCCATCAGCACCATCGTAACGCCCATGAGGTTGTTCGTTGTGACCCCATATTTCAGGCAATGCGCCCCGCCCGAGTTCATCGCGATATTCCCCGCAATCGCGCAGGCAAGCTGGCTGGAGGGATCGGGCGCGTAGAAGAACCCGTCCGCCTCTACCGCGCCGGTCACCGAAAGATTGGTGCGGCCCGACTGCACGCGGATGAAGCGGTTCGGGTAATCGGTTTCCAGCACATCATTCATCCGCGCCACACCAAGGATCACGCAATCAGCGGTCGGCAAAGCACCCCCCGCCAGACTGGTGCCCGACCCGCGCGGCACAACGGGCACGCCCATCTCGTGACAGATACGCAGAACCTCCGACACCTCTTTTGTGCTGCGCGGCAGCACTGCCACAAGTGGTGGGCAGCGATAGGCCGACAGGCCGTCACATTCATAGGCGCGGGTTTCCGCAGGATCATGGATCACCGCATCTGCAGGCAGAACTTGCAGCAACCGCTGCACCAGTTTGGCTTTCACCGACATGATTGCGGGGTTCGGGACAGGCATATCCATGATCAGCCTCCTCATTTGGTAAAAACATATGACCAATTTACGCCTATGGCAAGCATTCTTTCCGGCGGCTATGATGCTCCTATGCTCAATCTGACCCTGATTGCCCCGTTTTCCTATCTCGATCTTGCCGCCGTCGGGCTTTTGCTGACGCTTTGGGCCGGTCTGGGGTGGATTGTCGACCATCCGCCGGCTGCCTACCCTTCGGTCTCGCAGCTTATGTCGCACTATCGCCGCGACTGGATGCGCGAATTTGTCACGCGGGATCCCCGCATCTTCGATGCCACCGTGATCGACAGTCTGCGGCAGGGCACGGCGTTTTTCGCCTCGGCCACGATGATTGCGATTGGCGGGGGCATTGCGCTGATCGGGAACACAACGCCGCTTCTGGGGCTAGCGCAGGATCTGACGCTGATGGCCGATCCCCGGATGATCGAAATCAAGGTGATCTTCGTTCTGCTGCTGGTGGCCAGCGCGTTTCTGAAATTCGTCTGGGCGCATCGGCTTTTCGGCTATTGCGCGGTGCTGATGGCTGCCGTGCCGAATGACCCATCCGACCCGCGCTGCTATCCGCGCGCGGCACAGGCGGGCGAGATCAACATCACCGCCGCGCGGGGCTTCAACCGGGGCCTGCGGGCGGTTTATTTTGCGTTAGGTGCGCTGGGATGGCTGCTTGGGCCAGAGGTGCTGATTGCAACGACGCTGCTGACCGCTGGCGTACTGATCCGACGCGAGTTCTTTTCGCAATCGCGCAAGGTGATGATGGAGGACACGGCAAGGTGACTGGCAGAGCGCAGGTTTTATGCGACCCTGCCCGGATGAAATATGCCATTGCCCTCATCCTTGCCTGTGCCTCCCCGGCCTTTGCCGAAGACCCGCAGATCATTGCCGCCCGCGCCACCCAAAGCGGGGCGGGCTGGTCGTTTGATGTCACCCTGACACACCCCGATACCGGATGGGACCACTATGCCGATGCGTGGGAGGTGCTGGCCCCCGACGGCTCCAGCCTTGGCATCCGCGAACTGGTGCATCCGCACGAGGACGAACAACCCTTCACGCGCAGCCTGTCGGGAGTGGCGATACCTGACGGCGTGGATCATGTGCTGATCCGGGCGCGCTGTCTGGTCGATGGCTGGGTTGCAGAGCGGGTGCGGGTCGATCTGAACTAAACGTCCTTCGCCCGCCCGCCGAACCGCCCCTCGCGCAGCCATGCCGCCACCGCAAACGCCGCCGCCAGAAGCAGGTAAAGCCACCCCGGAAGCAGTGCTGCCACGGTCAGATCCTGCGTCACATACGCGCCGCGCGGGGTGATGCCGATCCAGCCCCGGCCTGCCGCCACGCTGCCTTCGCGCACCGAACGTATGCCCGGCACACCGTCCTGCACCCGCAGAATACCACCGTTTGTTGGATCAATGATCGGGGACAGCTTGTCGCCGCTGGCAATCGTTTCCTCGAATTCCTTGGGCGCTGACGGGCCGACGCCAACCACTGCTTTCAGATCACCCTGCACCAGCTTGTAAAGCCCGACCGTCGGGGCCTGCCATTTGGCAACATAATGTCCCGGCTCCACCTCGGGCATCGGAACTGCGACCTCTGCCCCGTCCGGCCCAGTGATCGTCACATCGCCCGGCGGGGTTTCGGCTATGGAACGGCGGTTGATGGTCACAACCTCGCCGTCCGCCGTGGCGGTCAGCGCCTCTTCCTCAAGCTCGGGCTCTTTCAACATCCAGTGGGCCAGACGGCGCAACAACTCCAGTTGCGGCCCGCCGCCCTCATACCCGCGCCCCCAGAGCCACGCCTGATCCGAGGCTAGAACGGCCGCCCGCCCCTCGCCTTCACGCGACAGAACCAGAAGCGGCAGATCGCGCGCGCCGGTCATCAGCACCTGTGCGCCGTCTTTCGCGGAAATTTCCACCTGCCGGAACCAACGGCCCCAGCCATCCTTCGGCGCATCCTTGTCCAGCCCCTGCGTCACCGGCTGGCGCTTGCCAAGATCGGTCAGCTTGGGACGGAACCCGCCCGTGATCACCCGGCTGGTCGCCGTGATCGGCAGAATATCGGCAAGGGGCGAGAACCACAGCCCATCCGCCGTGCCGAATTCCGGCCCCGCCGATACCAGCACCGTGCCGCCGTTCAGCACATAATCGCGCACATTTTCCAGATACGAGGTCGGAAGAATGCCCCGCAAACGGTAGCGGTCAAAGATGATCAGGTCGAACTGATCAATCTTGTCGATGAACAACTCGCGCGTCGGAAAGGCGATCAGCGCCAGTTCATTGACCGGAATGCCGTCCTGCTTTTCCGGTGGGCGCAGAATGGTGAAATGCACAAGATCGACCGAGGCATCCGATTTCAGAAGGTTGCGCCAGACCCGTTCGCCGGCGTGCGGCTCGCCGGAAATCAGCAGCACGCGCAGCCGGTCGCGCACCCCGTTCATCTGGATCACGGCGGCATTGTTGCGGTCGGTCAGTTCGCCGTCCACCGCTGTAATCTGGAATTGCAGCACGTTCATGCCACCATGCGCCAACGTAACCGGCAGCTCCAGATCCTCGCCCGTGGGGACGCGGTAGCTTTGCGGTTCTTCGCCGTCGATCGAGATGGAAAGATCCGCCTCGCCCGCCACGCCGGGGGGCACGGCACCCTGATCCTCAACCTTCAGCGTCAGCGTCACCGGCTCGCCGATGATGGCAAAGGCGGGGGCGTTCTTCACGATCAGGCGGCGATCCCAATCCTTTTTCTCGCCAGTCAAAAGCAGGTGCAACGGCGCGGGCAGTTTGGGCGCAAGTTCGGTGTCATGCACCTGCCCGTCGCTTATGATGATGGCACCCGCCACCCGCGCGCGGGGTTCTTCGGCCAGCGCATCGGCCAGTGCGGTCATCGCCTGCGTGCCGCCATCGCCCGCCGCATCGGGCACGCGCACGATGCGCAGTTCGGTGTTGGGCAGGGCCGCGACGCCCGCCTGCACGGCCTGCAGCGCCGCTTCGGTTTGTGCCGGGCGGTTGCCGATCTGCTGGCTGGCACTGTCATCGACGACCGCGATCACGATATCCGACAACGGCTCGCGGTCCTCGCGCTGCAGCGACGGGTTGGCGAGGGCGGCGACCAGCACCACGGCCGCCAAACCGCGCAACGCCCAGCCCGACAGCTTGCGGATCAGCGCAAAGCTGACCAGTGCTGCGGCCGCCGCTGCCAGCACATAAATCACCGGCCATGGCAGCAGCGGGTCAAAAACGATGGTGCCGTTCATTGGCCCAATCTTTCCAGCAAATCAGGCACATGCACCTGATCCGACTTATAATTCCCGGTCAGCACATACATGATCAGGTTGATGCCGAACCGGTAGGACGTCTCTCGCTGACGCTCGCCGCCATAGCCGCGACCAACCGGGAACATCGGTTGCGCTGCGTCATTCACCGCCCAGGCCGAGGCATAGTCATTGCTGGCAATCACCACGGGTGTGACGCCATCGTTCAGGTGGCGGAACGGCACGCCTTCCTCTTTCGCGGCATCGGGCGGGGCGGCTTCAACCCAGACGGTGCCGGTGGTCTGGCGGCCGGGGAAATCCTGCAACAGATAGAAGGTGCGGGTCAGCACATGGTCGCCGGGCAAGGGTTCCAGGGGCGGAATATCCAGAGGCGAGGCGATGAGTTGCAGCCTGCGCGCCTCGGGCGAAGACCCGGCCGCCCCAATGCCCGCATCGCGGGTGTCGAACATGATCATCCCGCCTGACCGCAGATAAGCGTTCAGTTTGGCATAGGCCTTGGCCGAGGGGATCGGCTGCGAGGCCGTCACCGGCCAATAAAGGAACGGAAAGAACGCAAGTTCGTCCGCTTCGATGTTCACTTCCATCGTCGGCCCCGGCTCCACCGTGGTGCGCGCAAACAGTTGCAAGCCAAGGCCGGTCAGGCCCGCTTCGGCAACCTTGTTCAGCTTGGCGTCGTCGGTCATCACATAGGCAAGGCGAACGTCACTTGTGGCCTCGATCGCGAATTTATCGGCGGCATCGGTGCCTTGCGCATGGGCCTGCTGGGCCAAGCCTACGGCAAGCGCCAGAAGAATGCCCTGCACCCCGACCCGGCCCGCACGGCCCAACCAGAGCCTGCCCGACAGCCACAGGGCGGCCAGAATATCAATCAACAAAAGCCCCAGACCCGCGGCCAGAAAGCCGCCCTTAAGCGGTTGTTCCCGCACGGTATCCAACCCCTCGACTGCCACTCCGGCGGGCCAGGTGGCAGCCGTCAGTGTGGTTTGCGCTCCAATCACGTTAAGTGCTACGCGCCGGTCATCCCCGGCATAAAGTCCGGGCAGCATCCCCGGCCCCGGCAACCCCTTGGCCAGTTCCACGCCGTCAACGCCGGTAGCGTTCTGCGCATCGGACGGCACGCCGTAGGCATTCAGTTGCACTTCGGGTGTCCAGATCTGACCCTCCAGATCGCTGGCCTCGGGCGCAGCGGGGCGGGTCGAGACGGCAAGCCGCTCCAGCATCTGCACGAACAGGCCCGACAGCGGCAGCGTCGACCAGTCGGCATTGGCGGTGACATGCACCAGCACGACCTGCCCCTGACCAATCGCGCGGCGCGTAACCAAAGGCGTGCCGTCGGCCAGTGCCGCAATGGTGCGGCTGGCAAGATCGGGGTCGGGTTGGGCCAGAACCTGCGACGCAACCGTCACATCGGCGGGGATCGTCAGGCCGAAAAACGGGCTGTCGGGGTTGAACGGGGCCAAGGCGCGCGGCTCGCCCCAGCTCATCGCACCGCCGACCGACCGGCCACCTTCGCGCAGGCGCACCGGCATCAGCGGGTCTTCGCTATCGCGCGACACGTCCGACGCGGCAAGGCGCGGCCCAGCAAAGCGCAAAAGCAAGCCACCCTTTTCGGCCCATTCCAGAATGCCGGTTTCTTCATCCGGGGACAGGCGGGCGACATCGGCCAGCACGATCACATCGGGGTTCGCCAGCAAGATATCCGAAAGGTTGCCGTTGATCAGTTCGGCTACGGGTTCCAGCGCCTGTTTCAGGTAATGAGTCGGCGACAAAAGCTGCAAGCCTTCCAGATCATCCGACCCGGCGATCAGCGCGATCTTGCGGCGCTTCAGGCTGTCATCGGTCAGGCTGACCGCCCCTGCAGAGCGCACGCCCGCCACCTCGAACCGGCTGATCCTGTTGCGCAACTCGGGCGGCAGAGACAGCGACACATCGCCCACATTCGCCCCGGCAGAAAATGCGATTTTCGCGCGGGCAAGCTCGCGTTCTACACCTGATGGATCAAGGCCGCGCGCCAGCACCTCGATTTCCGAGGCATCGGCGGCGGGCAGGCGGGTGGCTTGCAGCTTGATCGCGCCGTCTTCAAATGCGGCGGGGCGCAAAGCGATGATCGGGCGTGGGCTGTTGAACACCGTCACCGCACCCTTGCCTTGCAGGGCCGACAAAAGCGAGCCCTGCCCCGGATGATCCAAACCGTCCGACAGCCAGAAACTGTCAAACCCGCCTTCGGGAAGTTCCGCCACCCAAGCGGCAAGATCAACCGGCGCAAAGGGTTGCGGTGCAAGGCCCACCATCCGCCCCGACCACGCATTCGCCGCCTGAAACGCCACGGGCTGCGGCGCATCGGTCAGGCGCACCACGGCCACGGTGCGGCCCGCGCGGCCCGCCTCATCGACCAGCGCTGATGCGCGGTCGATACGTCGCGGCCAGTCGCGGGCATCGGCCCAGCTTGCATCCATCAAAATCAGCAAGGGCCCGGTCCCCGCCTTGTCCTGACGCGGGTTCAGCACCGGCCCGGCAAAGGCGATGATCGCGGCCCCGATGGCCAAGGCACGCAGTAAAAGCAGCCACCACGGCGTCTTGTCGGCCTCGACCTGTTCATCGTTCAGACCCAGCAAAAGAGCGACACCCGGAAACCGCCTGCGGATCGGCGTGGGCGGCACGGCGCGCAGCAGCAACCACAGGACCGGCAGCGCAATCAGCGCGATAAGCAAAAGCGGCGAGGAAAAGCCAAGGGGTCCCAATGTCCACATCAGGCGCGGCGCTCCAACGCGCGGTAAAGCCACAGAAGGGCCGATTGCGCGCCTGTGCCGGTGTGGTGACAGTGATAGTGCCAGCCAGATTTGCGGGCAAGATCGGTCAGGCGATCCTTGCGTTCGGCCAGCCGCGCCAGATAACGGCCCCGCAGATCACCCGCGCGCATGGTTTCATGGCGCAGAGTGCCGCCCATGGATTCAAAGATCGTGCGGCCATCGAAGGGGAAATCTTCTTCGGCCGGGTCCAGAACCTGCACCAAAGCGCCGCGCACACCGCGATCGGTGGCGCGGGCCAGCGCATCTTCGACCCCTGCCAGATCGCCAAGGAAATCCGAAAGGAACACCGCGCGCCCGTGGCTGACCATACCCGTCGCGTCAGGGCGGCCATAGTCGGTATCTGTCCCTTCGTCCGACAATGAAATCACCAACCGGTCAAGCTGCACCCGCCCCGACCGCGGCGGCACGGTGTCGCCAGACAGGCCCACCCGTTCGCCGCCACGCAGCAGCAGAACCGCCAGCGCCAGCGCCAGCAGCCGCGCGCGGTCGCCCTTTTGCGGGCGGGCGGCATCGCCCTGAAACCGCATCGACCGTGACGGATCGACCCAAAGCGTGACCGATTGCGCCGCCTGCCATTCCTTTTCGCGCACGAAATGCTGGTCGGACCGGGCCGATCTGCGCCAATCCACCATCCGCGCAGAATCGCCCGGATGCGCCGGGCGGTATTGCCAGAACTCATCCCCCATGCCCGCACGCCGCCGACCGTGATCGCCCAATACGACATTCGCCGCCAGATGCTCTGCCTCGGCCAGCAGCGGCGGCAACGCCTGCCCCAAAGCCTGCGCCTGGGAGCGTAGGGTAACGTCTGGCGTCACGCCGCAGCCTCTAGCCCAAGGGTGCCCTGCACCACGCGGTCGATCACGCCGCCAAGGCTTTCACCCCGCGCACGCGCCGCAAAATTAAGCGCCATGCGGTGAACAAGCACCGGGCGGGCCAGTGCCGCCACATCGGCGACCGAAGGCGCAAGCCGCCCGTCCAGCAAAGCCTGCGCCCGCACCATCAGCATCAGCGCTTGTGCGGCACGCGGCCCCGGACCCCAGCTGAGCACATCGACCAAGCCTGCGCCCTCGGCCTCACCCGGACGGCAGGCTCGGACCAGATCAAGGATCGCTTCCACGATCTTGTCGCCCACCGGCATGCGGCGGATGATCGCCTGCGCGTCCAGCAGTTCCTCGGCGGTAAACACGCTGTGAACCTGCGCATCCTCGGCCCCGGTGGTAGCGATCAGAATGTCACGTTCGGTCGCCCGGTCGGGGTATTCGACATCAACCTGCACGAGGAACCGGTCAAGCTGCGCTTCGGGCAGCGGATAGGTGCCTTCCTGTTCAATCGGGTTTTGCGTGGCCAGCACATGGAACGGGCGACCCAGCGGGCGATGCTGGCCTGCGATGGTGACCTCTCGTTCCTGCATGGCCTGCAGCAGCGCCGATTGCGTTCGGGGGCTGGCGCGGTTGATCTCATCGGCCAGCAAAAGCTGGCAAAAGATCGGCCCTTCGATGAACCGGAACGCGCGGCTGCCATCGGCCGCGCTATCCAGCACCTCTGAGCCCAGAATATCGGCGGGCATCAGATCGGGCGTAAACTGGATGCGGCTGCCCTTCAGCCCCATCACGGTGGACAGGGTATCCACGAGCCGCGTCTTGCCAAGACCGGGCAGGCCCACCAAAAGCGCGTGCCCGCCGCACAGCATCGAGGCCAGAACCAGATCCACCACCTTGTCCTGACCGATGAAGCGGCGGTTGATACTGGCTTTCGCCGCCCCAAGTTTATCCCCCAAGGCTTCAATCTGGGTCACAAGGGCATCGGACATGGCAAGACACTCCATTCTTGGCTACGCTTCCATTAGACCCAACTATTGCGCCGGGCACAAATGACAAAAGCGAAAGACTGCACATGATCGTGAAACCGCCCGCCGAGGGCCGTATTCAGCCCAGCGCAGAAGGCGTTCTGGCGTCTGCGCAGGCAGCAACGAAAAAGGGGCCGCCCCCGGTGCATCTGTGGAACCCGCCGTTCTGCGGCGATCTGGACATGCGTATCGCGCGGGACGGGACGTGGTTCTACCTTGGCACGCCGATTGGGCGGCCGGGGATGGTGAAGCTCTTTTCTTCGATCCTGAAACTGGAGGGGGGCAGGTATTTCCTTGTGACTCCAGTGGAAAAGGTAGGCATCACCGTTGATGACGCGCCCTTTGTCGCGGTGGATTTCGAGGTGTCGGGGGCCGGGCAGGATCAGGTCGTCACTTTTACCACCCATGTCGGCGATACGGCTGTGGTGGGGCCGGATCACCCGTTGCGGGTGGTGCGGGATGCGGCAACCGGCGAGCCTTCGCCCTACGTCATGATCCGCGCCGGGCTGGAGGCGCTGATCGACCGGAAGTCGTTCTACCGGCTGGTCGAGATTTGCGCCCATGCGCCGCATCAGGGGGTGTCGTGGTTCGGCCTTTGGTCGGCGGGTGCGTTCTTTCCGGTCATTCCATCGGCCGAATTGTAGTCTTTCGCTTGAAGCCCCCCCGTGCGTCGCTATCATGCGGCGCGAACCGCCCATGGAGCCATCATGCCCTTACCCGCACCCGAAACCGAAATCACGCCGAAATGGAAAGTCGCCTGCGACGGCAGTGAAGGGGCGTTGGGGCATCCGCGCGTCTGGCTGTCCATCCCCGAGGACAAGGGTTTTGTCGAATGTGGCTATTGTGACAAGCGCTTTGTGCAGGAAAGCTGGGCTGACCGGGTGAAATAGCGCCTTATCGGCCCGTGCTGTCGCTCTGCCGTTCCTCTGCAGCGCACGGCGGCTAAAGCGATGCGCGACCGTAAGGAAGCAAAGAGCGACCCGAACAGGAAAGACGCACCATGACATTCGGCAAGGGCCATCATCTGCACCTGATCGACGGATCGGCCTATATTTTCCGCGCCTATCACGCGCTGCCGCCCCTGACCCGCAAATCCGACGGCCTGCCGATCGGCGCGGTCGCCGGGTTCTGCAACATTCTGTTCCGGTATCTTGAGGGCAACAAGTCGGGCGATGCGCCGACGCATGTTGCCGTGATCTTCGATCACTCCTCCAAGACCTTCCGCAATGATATCTACCCCGCCTACAAGGCCAACCGCCCCGACCTGCCCGAAGACCTGCGCCCGCAGTTTCCGCTGACGCGCGAGGCGACGCGGGCCTTCAACATCGCCTGTATCGAGACCGAGGGGTATGAGGCCGATGACATCATCGCCGCCCTGTCGTGCAAGGCGCGCGATGCGGGTGGCGATGTGACCATTATCAGTTCCGACAAGGACCTGATGCAGCTTGTCGGCAACGGCGTAGAAATGCTTGACCCCATGAAGAACAAGCGCATTGGCCCCGATGAGGTGTTCGAGAAATTCGGCGTCGCTCCCGACCGTGTGGTCGATGTGCAGGCGCTGGCCGGGGATTCGGTTGATAACGTGCCCGGCGCGCCGGGTATCGGGATCAAGACCGCTGCCCTGCTGATACAGATATACGGCGATCTGGAAACGCTACTGGCCCGCGCCGGGGAAATCAAGCAACCCAAACGGCGTGAGGCGCTGGTTGATAATGCCGACCTGATCCGTATCTCCAAACGCCTTGTGTCGCTTGATTGCGATACGCCGCTGGACTTTACGCTGGAAAGCCTTGAGGTCCGCCACCCCGACCCCGTCCCCCTGATGGAGTTCCTGAACCGCATGGAATTCCGCACCCTGACGCGCCGGGTGGCCGAAAGCCTGAACGTGCCGACGCCCGCCCTGCCCGACGCCACCGCTGCAGAAGCCGCGCCACTCGCGGCACTTCCCTTTGATCACACCGCCTATGAATGCATCCGCGATGAGGCCGCCCTGCAACGCTGGATCGACCGGATCAACGAGATTGGTCATGTGGCAGTTGATACCGAAACCACCAGTCTTGACGAGATGCGCGCCGAACTGGTGGGCATTTCGCTGTGTATCGAAGCCGGCAAGGCCGCTTATATTCCCTTGGGCCACAGACAGGGCGGCGGCGATCTGTTCGGGTCATCCGATCTGACCGAAGGGCAGATGCCGATGGCGCAGGCGCTGGCGATGCTGAAACCCGTGCTGGAAGATGATGCGGTTCTGAAAATCGGCCAGAACATGAAATACGACGCGAAAATCTTTGCGCGTCAGGGCATTGCGGTGGCACCCATCGACGACACGATGCTGATGTCTTATGCGATGCACGCGGGCCTGCACAATCACGGCATGGACCTGCTGGCGGATCGCTACCTCAACCACCAGCCGATCCCGATCAAGCAGCTTCTGGGCTCGGGCAAGGCGATGGTCACGTTTGACCGCGTGCCGATTGACGAAGCTGTGAAATACGCCGCCGAAGATGCCGATGTGACCTTGCGCCTGTGGCAATTGTTCAAGCCGCAACTGCACCGCGCGCGCGTCACCACGGTCTACGAAACGCTGGAGCGCCCGTTGGTGCCGGTGCTGGCCCAGATGGAGATGTCGGGCATTCAGGTCGACCGCGCCACACTGTCGCGCATGTCGGGCGCGTTTGCACAAAAGATGGCGGCGCTGGAGGCCGAAATTCAGGCGCTGGCAGGCCGCCCCTTCAACGTAGGCTCGCCCAAGCAGTTGGGCGAGATCCTGTTTGACGAGATGGGCCTGCCGGGGGGCGAAAAGGGCAAGACGGGCGCGTATGCGACGGGCGCCGATGTGCTGGAAGACCTTGCGACCGAACACGAACTGCCCGGAAAGGTGCTGGATTGGCGGCAGTTGTCCAAGCTGAAATCGACCTATACCGATGCTTTGCAAGACCACATCAACCCCGAAACGGGCCGCGTCCATACCAGCTATTCCATTGCAGGGGCGAACACCGGGCGGCTGGCCTCGACCGACCCGAACCTGCAGAATATCCCCGTGCGATCAGAGGAGGGCCGCCGAATCCGCGAGGCGTTCGTGGCCCCGAAAGGCCGGGTTCTGGTCAGCCTTGATTACAGCCAGATCGAATTGCGGATTCTGGCCCATATCGCCGATATTCCGGCGCTGAAACAGGCCTTTGCCGATGGCATCGACATTCACGCGATGACCGCGTCGGAGATGTTCAACGTGCCGCTGGATCAGATGACGCCCGATGTGCGCAGACAGGCAAAGGCGATCAACTTTGGCGTCATCTACGGGATTTCCGGCTTTGGCCTTGCGCGCAATCTGCGCATCCCGCGCGCCGATGCCCAAGGCTTTATCGACCGCTATTTCGAACGCTTTCCAGGCATCCGCGAATACATGGACGACACCGTGAAATTCGCCAAGGAACACGGGTTTGTGCAGACGCTTTTTGGCCGCCGCATCAACACGCCCGACATCAACGCCAAGGGACCGGGTGCTGGCTTTGCCAAACGTGCGGCGATCAACGCGCCGATCCAAGGCACCGCCGCCGACGTGATCCGCCGCGCGATGATCCGCATGCCTGCGGCGATTGCGGGCGTGGATGCCAAGATGCTGCTGCAGGTGCATGACGAGTTGCTGTTCGAGGTGGCCGAAGATGCGGTGGATGCCTTGATCCCCATCGCCCGCGATGTGATGGAGGATGCCAATGAACCGGCGGTCAAGTTGTCGGTCCGCCTGACCGTGGAATCCGGCAAAGGAGCGAACTGGGCCGAGGCGCATTGATGATTGCCACTTATGCCGACCTCAAGACCCTAGCGCTGTCGCTGAACCTGCCTCAGATCACGGACACGACCGCTTGGGGCCACCCCTGCCTAAAGGCGCATGGCAAGATGTGGTGCTGGTGGTCGCCTTATGTTGATGCGGCGGTGTTCAAATGCGGCAAGGACGAGCGTGAGATGCTGATCGCCGCCGATCCGCAAACGTTCTTCCTGCATCCACATTACGCGCCGCACAATCTGGTGCTGGTGCGCGCCGGGCGGATTGATCCGGGTTGGGCAAAAGCGCGGCTTCTGGCGGATTGGCGGGCCATGGCCCCGAAACGCTGGCTGAAGGAGTGGGACGCGCAGCAGGCAGGCGGTTGAACGCCTGCTAAAGCCGCGCCAAAGCTGCCGCAAGCAGGGGCGCAAGGCGTGCGGCCCAAGCCTGTTGGCCCGCCGCGTCGGCGATAAGATCGTTGCGCACCTCGATCAGCGTGTTGTGCCGGCCCGGTTGCAGGGCGTGGCGGTCAATCGCATCGCCGGGCAGATGGCCGGTGTAGGGCTCGTTATCGCCCACGCACAGGTCAGGCTCGGCCTGCAACAGCGACAGCAGCGCCCGCGACAACCGCTCGTCCAGATGCGAATAAAGCACCCCCACCTGCCACGGGCGCGGCGTGCGGCCCTTCAGGCAGGGGGTAAAAGAATGGACGGCGACAATCACCGTATCCTGCTGGCGCGTGGCAAGGTTGGCGTAGGCCTGATGATAGGGGCGGTAGAGCATCTCCAGCCGCCGCTGCACCTCGGCTGCATCAACGCTGCGGTTTCCCGGAATGATCGTGCCGTCGTAAAGCTTCATCACCAGCGTCGGGTCATCCTCGCCACGGTTCGCGTCGATCACCAGACGGCTGAAATCCGACCATATCACCGGGCTGTCCAACACCTGCCCCAAGGCACGGGCCACGCCCAAAGCGCCCGGATCATAGGCGATGTGGCGGGCCATATCTTGGGGCGCGATGCCCAGAACGCCGCCCGCCACTTCGCCCGGTACCCGGTTGGTCGCATGATCGCAGGTGACAAGCCAGCGCCCGGGCCGCGCCGCACCTTCAATGGAAAAAGCCGGATGTGTCATCATACCTTCAGATTGCACTTCAACACGACTTTAACGCCTTTGCCTCACAAGCGGAATCGCTTTCAATCAGCGCGGTTCGATTCGATTTGTTACCGCTAACGCAATCGCACCGTTGCCCCGCGCGGGCTTTTGGGCCATAGCAAACCACGACCGGACAAGAAAAAGGGATGCCCTGGGATGAGACGCCTTCGTAACGTGAAAATCGTGGCCACCCTCGGGCCCGCATCTAACGATTACACGATGATCCGGGCACTGTTCGAGGCGGGGGCAGACGTGTTCCGCCTGAACATGAGCCATGGCACGCATGACGACATCCGCGCCCGGCACGAGATCATCCGCAAGGTCGAGGCGGATACAGGCCGACCGATCTGCATTCTCGCCGATTTGCAGGGGCCGAAACTACGCGTTGGCACATTTGTTGCAGCGGCGGGCGAGGAACTGGTGAACGGTGCCGCCTTCCGCATGGACCTTGACCCTGCGCCCGGCGATATCACCCGCGTAAACCTGCCCCACCCCGAGATTTTCGCGGCGCTGGAGGTTGGCACCAGCCTTCTGGTCAACGATGGCAAGATTCGCCTGCGGGTCAAGGACTGCGGTCCCGATTTTGCCGATTGCGAAGTGATGGTCGGCGGCACGATCTCGAACCGCAAGGGCGTGAATGTGCCCGATGTGGTGCTGCCGCTTGCGGCGCTGTCCAAGAAAGACCGCAAGGATCTGGAATTTGCATGCGAACTGGGGGTGGACTGGCTGGCGCTTTCGTTCGTGCAGCGCGCAGAAGACGTGCTTGAAGCGCGCGAACTGGCACGGGGTCGTGCAGCGATTCTGTCCAAGATCGAAAAACCGGCGGCGGTGAAAGCCTATGCGGGGATTCTGGCGGTGTCGGATGGCATCATGGTGGCGCGCGGCGATCTGGGCGTGGAACTGCCGGTCTTTTCCGTTCCTCCGATCCAGAAGCGGCTGATCCGGGGCGCACGGGCGGCGGCAAAGCCGGTGATCGTGGCCACGCAGATGCTTGAGTCGATGATCGAATCCCCGGTTCCAACACGGGCCGAGGTATCTGACGTGGCGACCGCGATCTATGAAGGTGCCGATGCGATCATGCTGTCGGCCGAAAGCGCGGCGGGGTCTTACCCGATCGAGGCCGTCACCATGATGAACGACGTGGCGATCAGCGTTGAATCCGATCCGACCTACCGCGAGGTGATCGAAGCCTCGCGCCGTGCCGTGCGCAATACCGTGGCCGACGGCATCGTCGCCGCCGCGCGCGAAATCGCGGAAACCACTGATATCAAGGCGATCTGCTGTTTCTCGCAATCGGGCACCACGGTCAGTCTTGTCGCTCGTGAACGCCCCCGCGTGCCAATTCTGGCGCTGACGCCGCTGATCGGCACGGCGCGCCGCCTGTGCCTGACCTGGGGGACGACCTGCGACATCACCGAACCGCAGGACCGCTTCAAGGGCGCCGTCATCGCCGCCGCGCGGTCGGCCCTTAGCAACGGTTTTGCCAAGAAAACCGACCAGATCGTGGTGACGGCCGGGGTGCCCTTCAACGTGCAGGGCACGACAAACATCCTTCGGGTTGCGCCGTGTGATGAACGATTGATTTACAGCGCTGACGCAGAGTAAACCTGCCGGGTGCAATGTGCGGGTAGTGGAGGCGTCTTTTGGATACCGATCTCTTTCTGGTGCTGGGTCTGATCGTGGCGGCGCTGGCCGTGCCGTCGATCCTGTCAGCCTTCACAGACGGTCGCGCCCCACGGGCCGGGGCCATTCTGGTGCTGATTTCGGGGACACTTCTGGTGACGGCCCTGACCAAACATCCCGGCGGCTATGCGATTGCCGAAATCCCCAAGGTGTTTTTCCATGTGATCGGCCGCTACATCAACTGATCCGCGCCTGAAACCCCTTGCACAACCGCCGCACGCCCCCTATACGGCGCGCTTCTATACCTGTGACCGGCCGACGTGGCATGCCGAGTTGCAAGGTTCACCACTCGAAAGAGGAGATGGAAATGCCCAAAATGAAGACCAAGTCGGCGGCCAAGAAGCGGTTCAGCTTCACAGCCTCCGGTCGTGTGAAAGCCGGCGTTGCCGGCAAACGTCACGGCATGATCAAACGCACGACGAAATTCATCCGCGACGCGACCGGCACCATGCTGCTGAGCGCGGCGGACGCGAAAATCGTCAAGAAATACATGCCCTACGACCGGTAAGGAGAAGCACAGATGTCCCGCGTTAAATCCGGCGTAGTCACGCATGCCCGCCACCGCAAGGTGATCAAGGCTGCGGCTGGCTACTATGCCGCCCGTTCCACCAACTTCCGCACTGCAACACAGGCCGTCGACAAGGCGAACCAGTATGCAACGCGTGACCGCAAGACCCGCAAGCGCAACTTCCGCGCCCTGTGGATTCAGCGGATCAACGCCGCTGTGCGTCTGTTCGACGCAGAATTCACCTATTCGCGCTTCATCAACGGTCTGGCGAAAGCCGGGATCGAGGTGGACCGCAAGGTTCTGGCCGATCTGGCCGTGCATGAGCCCGAAGCGTTCAACATGATCGCAGCACAGGCGAAATCCGCCCTCGCGTAAGCGGGCAACCCAATTTTCTTCCAAGAAAATTGCAAATTAGTTCGAACAAATTTGAACCCCGCTTTGGCGGGGTTTTTCTTTTGGCACGAAGGATCGCGGCCCTGTCCGGCATCGCAAACCTTGCTGCAATCGAGCCACATTTAAGAGACAATTTAAGCCAAGTTTGATGTCAAGTTTCAGCGGTTGCGCGCCCCTTGCGCCATCGACCGAACCGCTGAAAAGGATATCGAGTGCCGACTACGTTTACCGTTTTTTCTCTTGGCGTGCTAAGTGATATCGACACGACGGAAGGCAATACGCTGGCTGAAAATGCCGGAGCATTGGTTGGAGGCGTCTATGGTGGGCCGGGCAACGCCCTTTTGAACAATGCGCAGACCTTTTCCCCCGGAA
Source organism: Rhodobacterales bacterium (assembly GCA_038207585.1). Classification (GTDB taxonomy): domain Bacteria; phylum Pseudomonadota; class Alphaproteobacteria; order Rhodobacterales; family Rhodobacteraceae; genus JBBQZP01. The sequence continues at coordinate 206,145 of JBBQZP010000002.1, forward strand.
CGACCGGATTTGCCGGCGGCACGGCAACGGCATATGACCAGAACAACAGCCCGAACGAGAATTTTCGGATCAACGGCGGTGCCAATCAGACCTTTGATTCGTCGGCGATTTACAATGCGACCATCACCTATTCCGATGGAACAACGGCCAGCATAACGGCGGTCATCTTTCAGGATACGGCGGGAAATTCGTACTGGGCACCGGAGTTTTCTGCCAACGCCGATCAGACCGCAATGGAAGCAGGGCCCATTCAATCACTGAAGCTCGACAGTGTGTCCGGCGACACGTTCAGCGGCCTGACCGGCGATCGGCAGGCCTGGTCAAACTATGTGACCTGCTATGTGCGTGGCACTAGAATTGCGACATCGACTGGCGAACGGGCCATCGACACACTGTCGATTGGTGATGCAGTGGCCACGCGCGATCACGGCTTTCAACCGATCCGCTGGATCGGAAAGACAAGCGTGCTTGCGATGGGCCGCATGGCGCCGGTCCGCATCAAACGGGATGCCCTTGGGCCGAATGTTCCGCGGCAGGATCTATTCGTATCCCGCCAGCACCGCATGTTACTTGAGTCGAAGGTGGCGCAACGGATGTTTGGCACTCGCGAAGTCCTTGTTCCTGCAATCAAGCTGACCAGTGTTCCGGGAATTGATGCTGCCCCGCGGCCCTGTCTGGTAACCTATTTCCATCTGCTGACAGAGCGACACGAAATCATCTATGCCGAAGGTGCGCCGACCGAGACGTTGCTGACCGGCCCTCTGGCGCGCTCCGCGATGGGGCAGGACGCGGTGGATGAACTGGAGTCTCTGTTTCCGGGCGTGATCGACGAAAACCCCGGTCCTGCACGCCCCATCATTGCCAATGCCAATGCGAACCATCTGGTCATGCGGCATCTCAAGAACACGCAGCAGTTGACGGCGTGATCCACCCCTGACCCTTGCATCCCGATATGCTTCCCGCTAACCCCGGCCAAGCACAGCGCCGGGAGCATGCCGATGGACCTGACCGACCTTCGTGGAAAATACATCGACGCCGTGGCGAAAGCTGCGGACGAGGCCGCTTTGGAAGAAGTGCGCCTTGCCGCGCTTGGCAAGAAGGGCGAGATCAGCCTGAAGATGCGCGAACTGGGTCAGATGGACCCGGACACCCGGCAAAAGACCGGGGCCGCGCTGAATGTCCTGAAGGATGAGATTGACGCCGCCCTGCGGGCCCGCAAATCTGGGCTGTCCGATGCCGCCCTTGATGCGCGGCTGAAATCCGAATGGCTGGATGTGACCCTGCCCGGCCGCCCGCGCCGGATGGGCACGATCCATCCGGTGTCGCAAGTGATGGATGAGTTGACCGCAATTTTCGCCGACATGGGCTTTGCTGTCGCCGAAGGCCCGCAGGTCGAAGATGACTGGCACAATTTCGACGCGCTCAACATTCCGCCCGAACACCCCGCGCGGCAGGAACATGACACGTTCTTCCTGAACCGTGCCGATGGCGACAACCGCCCGCCGCATGTGCTGCGCACTCACACCAGCCCCGTGCAGATCCGCGCGCTGATGGCGCAGGGCGCACCGATCCGGGTAATCGCTCCGGGCCGGGTTTACCGCATGGATATGGATCAGACCCACACGCCGATGTTCCATCAGGTTGAAGGTCTGGCGATTGGCCGCGATGTCAGCATGGCGAACCTGAAATGGGTGCTGGAAGAATTCTGCCGCGCGTTTTTCGAGGTGGACAAGGTCGAACTACGCTTCCGCGCCAGCCACTTCCCCTTTACCGAGCCGTCAGCCGAGGTTGACATCCGCTATTCCAACGTCGGCGGTCAGCTGAAAATCGGCGAGGGCGACAAGTGGATGGAAATCCTTGGCTCGGGCATGGTGCATCCACGTGTTCTGGCCGCGGCGGGGGTTGATCCGAACGAGTGGCAGGGTTTTGCCTTTGGCATGGGGATCGACCGGATTGCGATGCTGAAATACGGTATCCCCGATCTGCGCGCGTTCTTTGACGCCGATCTGCGCTGGCTGCGCCATTACGGCTTTTCAGCGCTGGATATGCCGGAGCTTGCGGGCGGTCTGTCCATTTGACGCGAAAGACATCCCATGTCGCTGCCCCCGTGGTTCCAACGCCCCAAAGATACCTCTGCCAAGCCGGAATCGCCCGATGCCACGCGCATCCATATGGCGGCACATGACCCGGGCTTTCCGCAAAAGCGCGATGTTGCACTGGCCTGGCTGACCGTGGCGATCACGACGATTGCGCAGGACGCGGGATTTGAGGCAAAGCCGCAGTCCTGGGCGAAAAGAGGGGCTTACGGCACGGCATCCCTGCGCTTGCAGCGTGACCCTTACGGCTGGGATTGCGGGCTGGAGGTCAATCTTGTGCCGCACGACGGTGCGCCAAAGGGGCTTTGGGCCGACGGGCCGCTCGATGATGTGGTGCTGGGGGCCAACGCGCGCATTGCATGGCTGGACGCGGCCGATCATCCCGAACGGCGCGAGGCGTTTCTGAAGGCTGTAAAACACCTGCTGGTCTGGCTTGGCGCAAGTGCAGAAGATGCCGAGGAACAGCCCCTGCCGGCCCTGTGACACCGGTCAGTAGAGCCGTTAACCTCTAAACCCAGCTGTAGGCGGCGGCCATGGTCAGAAACAGCAAGGCCGTCACCCCAAGCAGGATCGACAAACGCACGGGGCGCAGCGATTTACGGTCTTTGGGTATGTTGAGCCAATCTTCCATGCCTAGCACCTAACACGAAGATCATGGCAATTCAGCGCCAAGTCGTGGTCATTGCAGCGACAACGCGTTTCCATATCCGAAACGAATGCAAGTCCGCTTTCCCTTTTGTGCCCGATGCGATAGTCGAAAACCGCAGATATTCCGAAGGGCGCAGCGCATGAAATTCACCCTCTCCTGGCTGAAAGATCACCTTGAAACGGCGGCCCCGCTGGAGGACATCCTTTATGCCCTGACCGATCTGGGCCTGGAGGTGGAAGGCGTTGATAACCCGGCCGAATCCTTGGGTGCGTTTCGCATCTGCAAGGTGATTGAGGCCGCCCCGCATCCCAATGCCGACCGTCTGCGCCTGTGCCGGGTAGCGACATATCCGGGTGGTGAGGGAACGGCCATGGTCGAGGTGCAGGTGGTTTGCGGCGCGCCCAATGCCCGCACCGGGCTGATCGGCGTCTTTGCGCCCGTGGGCACGCATGTGCCGGGCACCGGCGTTGATCTGAAACCGGGTGTCATCCGCGGCGTCGAATCAAACGGGATGCTGTGTTCAGAGCGCGAATTGATGCTGTCGGATGACCATGACGGGATCATCGATCTGCCCGAAGATGCGCCGCTGGGGGCGCGGTTCATTGACTATCGCGGGCTGAATGATCCGATGATCCATATCAAGGTCACGCCAAACCGGCCCGATGCCTTGGGCGTGAGGGGCATTGCGCGGGACCTTGCGGCGCGGGGCTTGGGCACGTTGAAACCGCTGGAAATTCCGGCGATTGCGGCGGGCTTTGAAAGCCCGGTCCGGGTTGAGATTGCGGCTGATCTGAGGGCCAAGGGCTGCCCACTCTTTGCGGGCCGGGTGATCCGGGGTGTTACGAACGGCCCCTCGCCCGCGTGGTTGCAGGCGCGGTTGCGGGCGATCGGGTTGCGGCCGATTTCAACGCTGGTCGATATCACGAACCTGTTCACCTACGGCCTGAACCGACCCCTGCATGTATTCGATGTGGCCAAGGTTTCTGGCCCGCTGCGCATTCGCGGAGCGGTGGCGGGCGAGGTTCTGCTGGCGCTGGATGGCAAGACCTATGCGTTGAAGCCGGGGCAAATGGTGATTGCCGATGACAACGGCCCGGAATCGCTGGCCGGCATCATGGGCGGTGAGGCGTCGGGGTGCGGCGAGGATACGACCCAAGTGTTTCTGGAATCGGCGTATTGGGACCCGATCACCATTGCCACGACCGGGCGCGCGCTGAAAATCAACTCGGATGCGCGGTATCGGTTTGAACGCGGGGTGGACCCGGATTTCACCTTGCCGGGGCTGGATCTGGCGACAGCGATGATTATCGACCTGTGCGGTGGCGTGGCATCCGGGGTGGTGATGGACGGGGCTGTGCCGGATAATAGCCGCGCCTACCGGCTGGACTGCGCGCGGGTGATCAGCCTTGTGGGCATGGATATCCCCGAGGCCGAGCAGCGCCGCACACTTGCCGCTTTGGGCTTTACGATGAACGGCGCCATGGCGACCCCGCCGGGCTGGCGGCCCGACATTCTGGGCGAGGCTGATCTGATCGAGGAAGTGGCGCGGGTGGCCTCTCTGTCGAAACTGGTGGGCAAGCCCTTGCTGCGCGAGACTGCGGGCGTGCCGCGCCCGATCCTGACACCGCTGCAAAAGCGCGAGCGGGTGGCGCGGCGCACGCTGGCGGGATTGGGGTTCAATGAATGCGTGACCTATAGTTTCATTGATCAGGCGTCGGCCACGCTATTTGGCGGCGGATCTGACGCGGTGCGGGTGGATAATCCGATTTCATCGGAAATGTCGCATTTGCGGCCAAACCTTCTACCCGGCCTTCTGCAGGCCGCCGCACGCAATCAGGCGCGCGGGTTCATGGATCTTGCGCTGTTCGAGGTTGGCCCGGTGTTTCACGGCGGCGAACCCGGTGAGCAGGCGGTGCAGGCGACCGGCCTTCTGATTGGTGCAACGGTGGCGCGCGACCCCTTCGCCTCGCGCCGGATGGTCGATGTGTTCGATGCCAAAGCCGATGCCGAGGCGGTGCTTGCGGCCCTTGGTGCGCCCGCGCGGGTGCAGATCAGCCGCAAGGTGGCCGAGTGGTGGCATCCGGGCCGGTCGGGCGTAGTGGCGTTGGGGCCGAACATGCTGGCCGCGTATGGCGAGGTGCATCCGCACGTGCTGGCGGCGCTGGACGTTAAGGGGCCAGCGGTGGCGTTCACGGTTCTGATCGGCAACATCCCCTTCCCCAAGGTGAAAACGCCCACCAGACCCGCGCTCACGCTGCGCGATCTGCAGGCGGTGGAGCGGGACTTTGCCTTTGTGGTGGACCGCGGCGTGGAGGCGCTGGTGCTGGTCAATGCCGCCGCCGGGGTCGATAAGGTGCTGATCGAGGCGGTGCGGGTGTTTGATCAGTTCACCGGCGAGAAAGCCGAGGCGCAGATGGGGGCGGGCAAGAAATCGCTTGGCCTGACCGTGCGCCTGCAACCGCAGGACAAGACCCTGACCGAGGCCGAGATCGAGGCCGTGTCGGCGCGGATCGTGGAGAAAGTGGTCAAGGCCAGCGGTGGAACGCTGCGCGGCTGAGTGCGGCTTGGGCCCGGCCGGGGGGGGCCGGGCTTGGGGGCATCGAGCCCCCGCACCCGGCGCTGACGCGGATCTAACCTTGATGCCCGGACAGGGTTCGAGGGCGGCGCCTTCGGCGAGGATATTTGTATCAAAATGAAAGCGGGCTGGCTGGATCAGCCCCGTCGTTTAACGGCGGGGTTTGCTGCGCCAGGTGCCGAGCCATGTGCCGAGGCGGCCGAAAAAGCCGCTGGCGGAGCGGCGCGCATCGTCGGCTTTGGCATCCACGGCGTCCCAGGCATCGCCCACATCTTCGAGCGCGGGGTCGATGGTGCGTTCGCGAAACTGCAGCCACATGCGACGCAGCATGAACAGAAGAAACGCGAGCGTGGTCAGGATGATGATGTTGCCCCAGGGGATGATCTGCACATCGGGGCCATCAACCGGGGTTACGTTCACCGCATTGGGGAAGATCGAGATGATCGGTAGCCGCCAGCCGTAATGTGTGATCGACACCCATTGCGGTTTCGTATTGTCGGATTTCAGATTCGTGGCCTCGGCCTGCAGGGTGGCGCTGTCGTATTTGAAATAGGGCGGCCAGACCCAGCCGGTATCTTCGTTACGATACACGATCGAACTGCCATTCGGATAAACCCCGTCGATAAAGCGGATGTCGCGGTTGACGCTGGTTTCCGCCCCGGTGCCGGTATCTTCGATGCCGTAAAACATCCAGTTGCCGCCGATCGGCGTCAGCTTGTTGTAGGTGTTGGAGATGCGCACGATGTCATGCTGCGGCAGTGTGTAGTGCAGGAACGCCGCGACGATCAGCAGCACAAGGATGCGCAGGCTCCATTTGATCTTGGTCCACATCGCTTTGGTCCTTCAGCTCCAGTTTACAAAATAGACCGTGGCGATCACGGCCGCGATGGGCAGAACCACAACCAGCCAGATCAGCCTGCGCCGCAAGCCGTGTTGGTAGACCTTCATCCCGTCTTCGATATAGGCATCGCGGTCGCCCTCCACACCCCCTGCATCAAAGTGTTTTTCCAGCTTTTCACGCCGGATCGAGCGGGAATAGATCGACACCAGCATATAGACGATGGCAAGCGCCACCGCGCCCATGATGGCCAGTCTGATCCAGCCGAAGATCATCGCTTGCCCCCGCGCAACGCGCCCCACGGTCCGACCAGATCGGCGATATCACGGGTCGGGTGCGGGGTCGTGGTGTCGGTCATTCCGGGTTCCGGGCCAAAGAGCGCCTCGCGCGCGCCCTGTTTGTCTACCGCATATTCACGCTCAAGGAAATCGGCGACATACTGGCGCTTGCGGTCGGACCATGTGGCGTAGCTGGCGTAGAACAGCTCCTTGTGGGTGATATAAAGCTGGCGCACATCAAGGGGGGCTAGTTCGGCCAAGAGCATGTTCACCAGATCGCGGTCGGCATGCGGGGCGGCGCGCAGTGTATAGAAATAGGCCGGGTGTTCGGAGGTGATGCGCGGCCAGTTGCCGGCACTTTCGATCCAGCGGATCAGGGCGGCGAGGGCGAGGAATTCCTGCGGCAGCGCCGACCCCAGTTGCTGCGCGATCTTGCGCAGGTCGGTTCGGGTGGCATCGCCCAGGTCAAGGTTCAGCGCATCGGCGGCATCGACCAGAATGAAATCCATCTTTTGCCGCAGAACCGCAGCCGCATCCATGCCACGCGCCTTGACGATGGGTTCGACAAGCTGGTTGCGGTCCAGCCAGTCTGCAATTTCGTTGCGCTGGGTCAGGTCCAGCACGGGCAGGGGCAGGTCCTTGAAGCTTTTGCGGGGGGCGCGGGTGATCATCGCCGGGGCCGCCACATCGCCAAAGATGTAAAGCCCGCCGAAATGCGAGGTCCAGAAGCTGGGTTGCTCGAACGTCATCTGGGCAAGGTCAATCGGAACGCGGGTCACATCGCCGGTTTTCTTGGCTAGCCCGATCATGTCGGCAATCAGCAGGTCATCGCGCCAGCCGTCGGGTTCGGTGCGAAAGCGGGTGATCAGGGTGGCGAGTTTGCGGGCGTCGCGGACGTGGGCGCCGATGGTATCCGCCTCAACCGTGATGCGGCGGATGTCGAACAGGGCCTTGGGCGTATCCATTGCGAAGACAGAATTTGCCAGCTCTCCCGCCACGGCATCCCGCGCGGTCAGGGCGAAAAGTTGGGCTTCGTTCTTTTCGATGAACTGACGCAGGATGCCGCGCGAGGTGGAGAATTTGATGTTCAGCAGCGGCGCGGTCTTCTGCGCCGTGGTCAGCAGGATGAACTGGCGGTTGCAGCCGTTGGGGTTGAGGTACAACTGGTCTTGCAACTCATCGCCGATCTCGGGGGAATAGCCCGAGATGTCGATGTGGAAATCGGTGAGTTTGGTCTGCTTGCCCGTCAGGTGTTTGAGGGCACGGTTATACCGCTCGATCAGGGCCGGGGAGGATACCTCGATCAGATTGCCGAACATCAGGCCTTTGGTGATGAGGCGTTTCATGGGTGGTATCCGCGATCAATATTGGTAACGGCATATTCATCATATAATTTGGCTAGCGTTTCCTCAAAATGCAACCATTGCGGATCGAGAAGATCGCCAAAGAGCGGTTTAATTTGAGACCATCTGTAAAAATAGTTATAGATCGAGCGTGAATGTGATATTGCGTCGCAGACAAAGGAATAAATATCCATTTCATGATTTTTCAAAAGTCCAAATCCAATCGGACTAGGGTGACCCCCAATTTCACAGTGAGCTATGTAATCAGAGTTTGGAAACAACCCATCCGATTCGGCTCTTAAAGCGAACGGCTGAAAGCCTTTTTTCCTTTTTATCCGGTCAGCTATGAGCCACTCTTTTGCATCTCGTTTCTCTTTTGAAAATGCCCACATCAAATATTCAATTTCTACTAGTTGTCGAGCAAGTGAGGCTGCAGAATACAATCTGCGGAGATTTACCAGAGTGCTGAACGATGAAAGTAGCTCTGACGCTATTTTAATTAAGTTCATTATAGAGAACATTTCCTCTGGTATCACCAGCTTCTCGATCTTTTCAAGACCGCGCATTTTTGCTTCTTTATATCGATCAAAGGCCTCGATTGATACTGACATCAAGTGTGCACCATGGTCGAATGCTGCGATAATGAAGAGGAGTATTTCTGATTGCATTTCTGGCGGAATTTTCTCTTTCATCACCCCCGCCCCTCCCCATACCGCCGCCTTGCCTCGTCCATCCGCCCCATATCCCGCACCATGCCTGTAATCGCGACCTCATCGCTTTTATCCGCATAGCGGAATTCGCTGTCCGCGTAGCGGTTGATTTCCTGCACCACCATCTCCACCGTGATCGGTTTCGACAATTCGCGGATCATGCCCAGTTTCTCATCATAGGGCTTGAACAGGAACAGATCGGGCGCGTCCATCCATTCGTCGGGCAGTTCGAAATCCATCGCGCGGACTTTCACCGCGTCGGTGATGTTCTTGATCGCGCGGCCGGTAAAGCGGGGGTCGGCCACCTGAATGGCCTTGAGGTAAGTGCCGAGTTTCGCCAGTGTATCCATCGCGCCAAGGTCGCGGCCGGTCTTTTCCCAGACGGCAAGCAGTCCGTCTTCCTTGGGCTGGCCGTGGCTGGCGAAGCTTTCGGCCACGGCGCGACGCATTTCCTGTGCGGCGTAGAGGGCGTGGTCACCCAAGGGGATCGCGTGGTTCTTGCCCAGCAGCAGGGCCAGAATGTCGATGTAATCATCCCGGCTTTGCGGGCCGTCGACCAGAAACCGCGCACCGGCGCGTTGGCGCAGGGCGTCGTCGACATTCTCGGGGTAGTTCGAGAACATGCCGAAGGTGCAATTCCCCCGCACCACGGTATTGGCCCCCGCAAAGGCCCCCATGAACACCGCCGTCACCTCTTGCTGGCCCGCGCTCGACTGGCGGTCACCGCGTTTTCCGGCGATCTGGTCGATATCGTCGATGGTGCCGAATGAAATCACGCCGGGGTCAAGGATGTTGCTGACGAAGGCCTGCGCGTTCTGGCCCGATTTGCCCTGATAGCTGTCGATCTGGTCGATGGAGAAGTTCTGATAGCGGAAGGGATAGCCCGCCGTCGTGCAATAGTCGTTCAAAAGCCCCGCCATCATCTGGATCAGCGTGGTTTTGCCCGTGCCCGGTGCGCCGTCGCCCATGAAGGTGAAGATGAAGCCGCCAAGCTCGGCAAAGGGGTTCAGTTTGCGGTCAAAATCATAGGCCATCAGCATCTTGGCCAGCCGCAGCGATTGGTATTTGGCAATGTGGTTGCCGATCACTTCGGTCGGTTTCTTGAACGTCATCGTCAGGACGCTGCCCTTGGCCGCGCGGGCGGGCTGGAAGCCGGACAGGGTCAGCGCATCCGCCTCAACGCGCCAGCTTCCCGCGCCGAACGCCTGTGTGCGCGCGGCGGTCTGGGCGCGCAGGGCGACCTTTTCCATCAGCGCCTCGCAAAAGGCGGCGACCACGGCGACAAGACGCGGCTCATCAGTGGCAAGGGCGGCGATGTCCTGATCAAGCTCCCAAAGCGCGCCTTGCAGGGCGAGGGGCGCGTTGTCGGTGAGAATTTCTTCGACCGAGCCGACCTCGACCGTGGTCGTGCCTTGGTGCGGGGCCAGCAGAAAGGCTGTTGCATTGGCAAAGGCGTGCAGGGCGACAAGCGCTTCGGCGGCGAGGAGTTCGGAGAATTCGGCGCGCTTGGCATCGGGCAGGCGCGATTCGAGGTTGGCTTTTTTGAGTTCGGTGAGGCCGGTTTGTTCGGAAAACGTCTCGACCATCGCAAGGCTGATCGAAAGCGCCCGGCGCAGGATGGTCAGGACGGAGGCTTGCAAGGGCGAGATCAGGCCATCGCCTGCGCCCTCGATCCGTTCAACCAGCCGCACACCGCCGGGGCGCGCGGTGGGGCGGGTCACAAGGCCTGGCGTGGTGGAGCGAAAGCGAGGCCTCGCGCCGATGCCGGGCGAGCGCTCTTCCACCCGGTCGGGTGTGATCGCTTTGGCAAGTCGCGGCGCGTGGTCAAACCCCGATAGCAGCGCCAGCGCTGCATCGTATTGCGCGCGCACCTGTTCTTCGCGCAGTTCCATCGTGTCGCGTGTGCTCATGGCCTGCCCTTATCTCTGAGAAATCAACTGGCCGCCCGCGCCGACCACGAATTTGCGCACATCGCCAAAGCCTGGCGGGTTCATCTCGGCCAGCACCTGAAACGGGCGTTCGGGCAGGATGATCATCCGTTCGGTGCGCGTCGCCCCGGTTTCAGCCCCCCGCCCGCCAAAGGGATCGAGCGTGAAAATCTGCCGCTCCACCGTCGAAAACCAGCCCGCCTTTACCTCTTCCACCCGGTCTGACACCAGATCTTCAACCGTCCACACCAGCGCCCAATCTTCACCCGCAGGGGCGTTGGCATTTGCCAGAACGTCTGAAATAGGCCCCGATTGCAGCGTGTAGCTGTGCGAATACATCGGCCCCAGATGGATGCGGCGCAGGCGTTTGGGGTGGAGGTCGGCAAAATCGGCATCGAACCCGGTGGCGATGGTCAGAAGTTTCAGCCCCGACAGGGATTGCGCCATCAGATGCGCGCGCACGGCGGGCCAGCGGGTATTGCTGCGCGGCAGGGGGTCGTGGCCGGAATCGTCCACCTCCATCAGATAGATGACGGGCAGGTTGATCTGGTGGTCATAGACCGCCCAGTGCAGCAGATAGCGTCTGCGGCCCCGGTCTTCCGACATCCACTGCGCATCGGGGTCGTTACGGGCAAGGAACAGGCCGTTCACTGATGCCGCGCCAAGATCGGCCAGCATTTCGTAATATAGCCTCTGAGACAGCGCATATTGCAGTTTGGACGGGATACTAAGTCCACCCACAATCTCGCGCACCATGCGATCTTTAAGCTCAGTTTCCGACGCCATGCCAGACAGATGCGCTTCGGCCTGCACCGCGTCATTCGCCATCACCATCAGTTCCTGCGCGATGGGAAAGCCGCTTTCATGGCGGTCAAATGTGGGATGACCCGGCACCGGACCTTCGACCCGCCCGGTCATCAGATATTTCAGCGACAGCGCCGAAAGCGTGGCTGACAAGCGCCCGACATAGCCCTGCAGCACGCGGGACTCGAGGCGGGACAATTGCCCCTGCCCCTCCAGTTCCGTTGTTACACGGCCCAGATGGCCCATGATCCGGTCCATCTTGGCAAAGTAGCGCCGCACGACCAGCGTATCCGTCAGGTCGGCGTGATCATCCGCTAAAGGCGTCGTGACCACTCAGGCCCCGTATTCGTTCTTGTCGTGTTTTTCGACAATCTTGGCGAAACGGCGGGCAAAGCGTTCGTCGGCCTTGGCCTTTTGCTCCAGAATCTGGCGCGCGAACACCATGTGGCCTTCATGCGCTTCCAGCATGTCGGCCATGCGTTGATTGGTGGCGGCACCAATGCCTGCCATTGCGGCCTGCGCTTCCTGGTCGGTCTTTACGCCGATCTCGTTGATGCGGTGTGCCACATCCTGCTGTTGCGCAGTTTTCAAGGATGCCGTCAGCGCATCATACAGAACCACGCGCTGCTTGGTATCCGTCTGCAGCTTGTTGATCAGCACCATCTGCGTTGCGGCCTGATTTTGCAACGAATCGACCCAGGTTTTGCCCTTTTCGATATAGCGTTCAAGCGTCTGGCTTTTGGCCAGTTTCACCTGTTCATCCTGCACCAGCGCGTTGAAGCGGGTGTTGACGGCGGCGAGTTCGGTTTCCAGTTTGGTGCGGGCGGCGGCGTCCTGTTCGACGCTGATCTTGTTTTCCAGTTCGATGATTTTGGGGTCCATCGCGGCCACTTCGGCGCGCACGGCTTCCAGCGCGCCAACGGTTGCTTCGCGTTCTTCCAGCGTGCCGGTCAGGTTGCCTTCAACCCGCGTGCGCTGGGTGGTCAGCACATCAAGCTGGCCCTGCAACAGCTTGACGATGACATCGGATTTCCCGATCAGGTCCTGCAACTTGTCGTCAATCGACGCGCCGCGCAGACGTTCCTGCCGCATCGATTCCGATTTCGCCGACGAAAAGAACCCGATCACGCTTTCCATGCCGGTTTTCGAGCGCATCTCGTCGAAATCCTTGGAGAATCCGGCGGTAACATCGTCCAGCCCCATGATCAGTTCTGCGATGTTCGCGTTCATCAGGTCGGTGTGTTTGTGCACGTCATCCAGCGTGGCGTTTTCGATATCAATCGACGGTTCGCCCTGATCAATCTTGGCGCGGGCCGTTTCGATCCGGTTGGTGATATCGGCAATCTTGGCCTGTGCGGCGGCCACCTGTTCCTGGCTGTCGCGGATCTGGGTCTCAAAGTCGGCCATACTGTTCTCCGTTGCAAAGTGATCGGGATTAACTTGGTGCAGAGTATCGGCGAAAACCAGAGGCTGCGTCACCTGAAAAGCGCGGGATTGGCCGGATCAGACGCCGATATTGTCGATCAGGCGCACGCCATCAAGCCAAGCCGCTGTCAAAAGCCGGGCGGGGCGGGCTGTATGGGTCACGGGGTCCAGCGTATCGGCGGCCCGCAGTTCGATGTATTCCACCCGCTCGAACCCTGCCGCAAGCACGGTATCGGATGCGGTTTGAAGCGCCTCGGCCACCGGATCACCCGCCCGGATCGCCTGTGCTGCCGCCTGCATGGCGCGGTAAAGCGCCGGGGCCTTTGCCCGCGCCTCGGGCGACAAACGCGCGTTGCGGGACGATAGCGCCAGCCCGTCCGCATCGCGCAGGGTGTCGCAGCCGATCACCTTTGTCGGGATGTTGAGGTCCGCAACCAGACGCCGCACGACCTGCACCTGCTGCCAGTCCTTTTCGCCGAAATAGGCGCAGTCGGCCATTGTCATGCCAAACAGTTTCGCCACCACCGTTGCCACACCGTCGAAATGGCCTGGGCGGCGTTCACCCTCCAACGGGCCAGATACGCCACCGATGTGAATTTTGGTGGTGAAGCCGTCGGGATAAACCTCATCCGGCGGTGGCGCGAACACGGCATCTACCCCTGCGGCGGTCAGCATGGCCAGGTCCGCGTCTTCGGTGCGGGGGTATTTCGCAAGATCCTCGGGGCGGTTGAACTGGGTGGGGTTCACAAAGATCGTGACGATCACCCGGTCACACCCCGCCTTCGCGGCCTGCACCAGCGAGATATGGCCTGCGTGCAGCGCGCCCATCGTCGGCACCACGCCAACCATCTGCCCCGCCGCCTTCCAGCCGCGCACAGCCGCGCGCAGGTCATCCACCCGCCGGAGCAGAACTGTCACTGCTTTGGCTCTTTGGCGGGAATCGTGTCGGCAAACGCATGTTCCGGGCCGGGAAAGACGCGCGCACGCACCTCGGCGGCATAATCGGCAATGGCGCGGTCTGCCGCATCGCCCAGATCGCCGTAACGCTTCACGAATTTGGGGCGAAAGGCGGTGAAGAGGCCCAGCATATCGTCGACGACCAGAATCTGCCCGTCACAGCGCACCCCGGCCCCGATTCCGATAGTGGGGATCGCAAGCGCCTGTGTGATGCGCGCGGCCAGACCTTCGGGCACCTTTTCCAGCACCACCGAGAACGCGCCCGCCACCGCCACGGCCTCGGCATCGGCCATCACCTTGGCGGCTTCGGTATCGCGGCCCACCACCTTGTAGCCGCCCAGCGTGTTCACCGATTGCGGCGTCAGGCCGACATGCGCCATCACCGGCACGCCGCGCGCCACCAGAAAGGCGATGGTTGCGGCCATGTGCTGCCCGCCCTCCAGCTTGACCGCCGTGGCACCGGTTTCGGCCATCAGGCGGCGCGCGTTGCGAAAGGCCTGTTCGGGGCTTTCCTCGTAGCTGCCAAAGGGCATGTCGATGACCGGCATCGCGCGGGTCAGACCGCGCACGACGGCCTGTCCGTGCAGGATCATCATCTCCATCGTGACACCCAGCGTTGACGGCAGGCCGTGCAACACCATACCGACCGAGTCACCCACCAAGGCGATATCGCAATGCGCGTCGACCAGTCGGGCGATGGGAGTTGTATACGCCGTCAGGCAGACCAGCGGCACACCGCCCTTGCGGGCAAGAATATCGGCAGGCAGCACCGGGCGAATGGGGGCAGATGCGCTCATGTCTCTCTTGCTCTCCCTCAAGAGGAATGGTCGCTCGTTTATATCGGGGCAAACCGGGGTGCACCAGCATTTATGCGATTGGCTGCTACGGCGCGGGGCGCATGGCGATGCAGGGGCTTGACCGGGCCGCGCAATCACTGGCGAATGGGGCAACCGGAAGGACCAGCCATGTCGCATCTTCTGCCCGTCACCCGCGACGGCACCCCGCCCGAAGTGTCGCGTCCCGATCCCGCCAAGGTCATCGCCGGCGATCCGGTGCATACCACCTGGAACATCGAAGAACGAGCTGGGCTTTACTGCGGCCTCTGGCAATCTACCCCCGGCACATGGCGGATCAGCTATTCGGAATGGGAATATGTGCGCATCCTCTCCGGCGTCTCGGTGCTGACCGAAGATGGTGCAGACCCCGTCACCCTGCGCGCGGGCGACAGCTATATCATTCGGCCGGGGTTTGAGGGCACATGGGATGTGCGCGAGACGACCCTGAAGGATTATGTGATCGTTGTGTGAAGGCGCAGCGCAGTGTTGACCGATCTGCACCCGTTTGCCACGATGATCTTGCTCCACAAACGGAAACCGTCATGCGCACCAACCTGATTGCCCTGTTGCTGACCCTTGCCCTGCCCCTTCCCACGCTTGCCGAAAACATCATCGCAAGCAACCCCGAGGCTTTGGCAGATTACATGCGCCAGATCGGCTACCGCGCCGAGTTGACGACCGATGATGAAGGCGACCCAAAGATCAAATCTGCAACGGGCGGCGCCAATTTTTCGATCTATTTCTATGGCTGCGAGCAGAACAAAGGCTGCGACTCGCTGCAGCTTTCGTCAGGATTTGATCTCGACAACGGCTCATCGCTGAATGCCGTCAACAGCTGGAACAGCAAAAAGCGTTACGGCAAGGCGTATCTTGACGACGAAAAAGATCCCTATATCGAATATGACGTCAACCTCGCCAAAGGCGGCGTGTCGCAGGAAAACTTCCGCGACACGCTGGAGGTATGGGACCGGGTGCTTACCGATTTCCGCAGCTATATCGACTTTTAGGTGGTGCTAAAGCGATCCGCCCGCCTCAAGCCGGTCGGCATTCGCGCGCGCCAGTGCTTCGGCTGCCGCAGGATCGGCCGGCACGGCATAGCCGTTTTCATTGTCGACGAACGGGCCTTCCTGTTGCAGCGACTCTGAAAGGCTGCGCACCCGGACGCGCGTGCCGATGCCGATCTGATTGTACAGGTGCATCGCATCCTGATTGAACAACCGGATACAGCCCGCCGAGGTGGCGCGGCCGATGGACGACTGCTCTTCGGTGCCATGAATGCGGTAATAGGTGTCGCGGCCATTGCGGTAAAGATAAAGCGCGCGCGCCCCAAGCGGGTTGATCAGGCCGCCGGGCAGCCCTCCGCGGTAATCGTAATACAGGTCAGGCCGGGTGCGCACCATGTTGGCGGTGGGCGTCCATGACGGCCATTCTTCCTTGCGCTGGATCACTCCGGTGCCACTGAACGCAAGCCCGGCGCGACCCACTGCCACCGCATAGCGATAAGCCCGGCGCGGGCCGGTCACATAGTAAAGGCGGCGCGCGTAAGGGTCGACCACGATGGTTCCCGGCGCATCGGGCCCGGTATATTCCACCACAACGCGGCGGGTGAATTCGTTCACGAACCCGGCCTTGATACCCGGCACGATGAAACGACCGTCATCAACGGCCTCATACCCAGGGGCGAATTGCAGCACAGGCTGTTCCGGAATGGCCGGGGCACAGGCTGCAAGTAGAGCAAGCGCGAAAAGCGCCAATGGTTTGGAAAGTATGCGGATCACGGGACACCTGTCTTGGCAGCAGACTCTTGCCTAATGGGCGGTGAATCGGCGTCAGGTCAACCCCCAGTGTGACAGAATCATTAAGAAAGATGGGGGTGCGGCTACAGGGCCGGCCACCACGCCATGCGCGAAACACCGCCCGGACCGGACCAAATACGCGCTGGTCGGCTTGCGTTTCGCAAAGCACTTCCCATCTGCAATTCAGCATCAGAAGGAGATCAGAATGCGTTGCCCTGTCGACAATGAAACCCTTGTCATGACTGATAGAAACGGGGTCGAGATCGACTATTGCCCCAAGTGCCGGGGTGTCTGGCTGGACCGGGGCGAGTTGGACAAGATACTTGAACGCAGCTTGGGCCCGGCCCCGCAACCGGCCCGCGCACCCCTGCCGCACCAGGCCGCCCCGATCTATCAACCAGAGCCGCAGGCGAATGTGCAGACACGCAATAGTGACCGTGACCGGACACGGGATCGCGATGATGATGACGACGATGATGATCGTCGTTATGGCCGCAAACGCGGGAAGCGCGAAAGCTTTCTGAGCGAGCTTTTCGATTTCTGACGACAATCCGGCTTGCATCCACATCTGTCCTGCCATGTTCTGAAGAGAAACCGGGGGGGGGTGCCGATGCAACCGATCAATCTTGTGCAAAAGCTGGGGCCGTTCACCGACCATTGGTCGCCCTACACAGGCGATGTGGCGACGGCTGCGGTCAAGGTAGCGATCTGATGCGCTCGCCCCGAATGCACGTTGGCCCGCGCAACCTGATTACCGATGTGGCAGGTTTGCGGGTCGGCAATGCGCAAAACGTGCTACTCCGATCGGGGGCGACAGTACTGGTCGGCGGTGCGCCATTCACGGCGGCGGTCAGCGTCATGGGCGGTGCGCCCGGTACACGGGAAACCGACCTGCTGGCCCCAGATCGACTTGTGCAGCAGGTGGATGCGCTGGTCTTGTCGGGCGGATCGGCCTTTGGCCTTGATGCGGCGTCGGGCGTTGCAGACGGGTTGCGCGACATGGGGCGCGGCTTTGCGGTGGGGGCCATGCGCGTGCCCATCGTGCCAGGGGCGATCCTGTTCGATCTTTTGAACGGCGGCGCAAAGGACTGGTCCGAAAATCCCTACAAGCCTCTGGGGCGCGACGCATTGCAGTCTGCCGCGAAGGATTTCGCGCTTGGCACCGCCGGGGCGGGATACGGGGCCATGACGGGCCGCTGGAAGGGCGGGCTTGGCTCGGCTTCGGTCGTGCTGTCATCGGGTCTGACGGTTGGCGCTTTGGTGGCCGTGAACGCCTTGGGGTCGGTCACCGTGGGCGAAGGCCGCCACTTCTGGGCCGCCCCGTGGGAGATGGAGGGCGAATTCGGCGGCCTTGGTCTGCCTGCGCAGTTCTCGCCCGATGACGAACCCCTGCCCCGCAAACGCCTGGGAGAGGCGACGACCATCGCCATTGTCGCGACCGATGCCGTGCTGACACAGGCGCAGGCGCAGCGGATGGCCACGGCAGCACAAGACGGCATGGCGCGGGCAATTGTGCCCAGCCATACGCTGCTGGACGGGGATCTGGTGTTCGCCGCATCTACGGGGGCGCGGCCCTTGGTCGACCCTGTGGCCGACAGTTTCGCGCTGGGTCATGCTGCCGCCTGTTGCCTTGCCCGCGCGATCGCCCGCGCGGTTTATCTGGCAACACCGATGCCGGGTGATCGGCAACCGGCGTGGTCGGGCGGTTAGGCTACCAGCGGGTCAGCGCCGCCTCGTCATCATCTTTGGCCGCCACCCATTCCGCTCCGCTGCGGGTGATTTCCTTTTTCCAGAACGGTGCGCGGGATTTCAGGTAATCCATCAGGAACTCTGCCGCCGCAAAGGCATTGGCGCGGTGCGGGGCGGCGGTCGCGACCATCATGATCGGCTCGCCGGGGGCAAGGCGGCCGTGGCGATGGATGACAAGGCAATCGACCAAATCCCAGCGTTGTGCTGCGTCGCCTGCAATCGCCGCAATCGCGCGTTCGGTCATGCCGGGGTAATGCTCGATCTCCATCACTGCCAGATCACCTTCCGGGGTATCGCGCACAACGCCGGTAAAGGTAACAACGGCTCCGACGCCCGCGACTTGGCCTTGGCCGAACCCCGCAATTTCCTGCGCCATATCGAACGGTCCGGCCTGCACAGACACCCGCATGTCAGCCCCCGGTCATCGGCGGGAAAAACACCACTTCGCGCACGCCAGCAAGCGGTGCATCAAACGTCGAAAGCTCCTGATCCAAAGCCACGCGCAGGGCCGACACATCGGCAAAGGCCGCCGCATAGCGTTCTTCCCGCGCGATCAGTTCGGCCACCAGATCGGCCACCGTGGCGGCAGCCGTGTCCATCCGTTCGCGCGGCAAGCCGATGCGTTCGCGCACCCATGCGAAATAGAGGATGTCGATCATGTGTCCTCCTTCAGATGAGGGAGGGCTTTGCTGAAATAATCAAACCCAGTCAATGCAGTAAGCACAGCTGCGAACCAGATCAGGATCAGCCCGCCCAAGGTGGCCCATGACGAACACCCGCGCGCGCCGCAACTGCGGATCGGGTCGGCCAGGCCCTGCGACACCAGATCGGCGTATTGATCGGTCGTCAGCCCCTGACGCGCGATGCCTTCCAGATGCTCCAGCCCGGTGCCCAGGAACAATACCGCAATCGCCACCATCTGCGCCGTTGTTTTCCATTTCGCAAGCTTTGTGACCTGCAATAGCCCGGCCTTCGCCCCAAGAAATTCACGCAAGCCCGACACGAAGACCTCGCGGAACAGAATGACCGTCGCGGGCAGAATGAGCCAGGGGTTCATCCCCGAATATCCGGTGATCACCATGATTGCGATGGCCACCATCGCCTTGTCGGCAATAGGGTCCAGCATCGCGCCGAATTTGGATTCCTGTTTCCACAGGCGGGCGAGGTAACCGTCGAAGTAATCGGTGATCGCCGCCCCAATGAACAGCGTCAGCGCGAACCAATCGGCCCAGGGACGATGAAAATACAGAAACATCACGGCCACACCGGGGGCCGCAAACAGACGCATGACCGTCAGCGTATTCGGGATCGTCCATACCATACGCCAGTGCTATCCCATGTTTGGCAGGATGCGAAAGGGGCAACATACCGCCGCCTCCCACGCCACCCCTTGCGATTGTGGGCAGAATCGACTATGTAACTCGGGCGAAAACGATATCTGTCGATACTCTGTCTCCTTTCTAGGCTTCAGTTCTCGATCTTGATGGACCTTAGCCGGGCCACCGCACGACGCGGGTGGCAATACTGAATGGAGACACACGATGGCCAATGGCACCGTGAAATGGTTCAACGCAACTAAAGGCTTCGGCTTTATCGCCCCGGCCACCGGCGGCAAAGACGTGTTCGTTCACGTCTCGGCGATGGAACGCGCAGGCATCCGCCAGCTGGACGACGGCCAGGCCGTGACGTTCGACGTGGAAGCCGGCCGTGACGGCCGCGAGTCGGCGATCAATCTGGCTCTGGCCTGATTTTCGTCTGACGGCAAAAGTTTGAACGGGGATGGCGCAAGCTGTCCCCGTTTTTCGTTTTGGGGGGCGTAACCTTGGCACGAATCTCCAAAAGGTCTTTTGGGCGGACAAAACTGCCGTTCGAATGGCGAGTCTCAGTAATGGCAAGCAAGAGACGTCGTCTGCAAAATATCCAAAAGTTGACCTTGCTATCCGTTTCGCGGTGACGACCAGAGCTTGCTAATCGCCTCCCGCCATTCACTGCGGCCGAGAATATTCGTACCTCTTGAATTGTGTCCTCGTGTGCTTGGGTGATGTGCGTAAGCTATTTTAATTTCGTTTAGGTTCATCAGGCGTGCCACTGGCAAGGCTACCGACTTCCCCGCGACCAGCAGCCGGTCTGCGCCTGACCGCAAAATTGCCTCCGCATTGAACTTCGCTCCGCGTTGCCGCTCCGCTTTGGTGTTACGCAAGCCAAAACCAGGTAGAGCGTTAAGCAGCAAAACTGCATCGTAGGGTATCTTCAAAAAATCCAACTCACTCCGAATGTAACGTGCGGTGCTATCATCGTTCAGCACGCCGATCTCTCCAGAACGTTGAGCGCCAGACCCAGCCAACGGCCCACCTGGGTCTTGCAACATGATTGCCAACTTGAATGGCCCGGTATGATATGGCGCTATCTTAGGCATATCATAGCCATAAGACCTACCCGCGCATTGATACCATTGGTGGAACGGCATTTGGTTCATTCGACGAGCAGTACCCGGTAAATCAAAAAACTAAAAGCTTGCATTGGGGCAACGCGCTGAATCCGGCCCGAACAGCAATATTTCTGTTGTGTAACTTCCTTCATTTTGCACTCCAAACGGACCTTCGCTTCAAACCAGTCGAACAACCATCGGCAACCGCCCCCCCCATCACATCTTCCACCCCTCC